>NZ_CP058601.1:622828-1245656 GCF_013402815.2 Natrinema halophilum | reverse complement strand
CGAGTCGGTCGTTCTGCTGGAGAGCGACCCCGAGGCCGTCCCGACGTTCGGCGGCATCGCGGTCGTACAGGACGTTCCAGCAGGCGATCATCGGCTGACAGTAAACGGTGCGGGCCGCGCGCCACACGGCGAACGCGTCGCTGTTTCAGACGACGGAACACCGACAGCAGCCGGCATCGGCGGCGAGATTCCATTGGTCGCCCGTGATCGCGCGACGAAGCTAGAAATCGGCGGCGAGAAGTCTGCGGCCGATCTCTCGACTGTCGCGGTCGAAGACGATTTCGCCGGTCGGCTGTACGAGTCGTCGGTAGACGGAACCGACGCCGTCTACGTCCACACCGGCGGGGCCTATACGACAGCGGTCCGGGACAGCGACGGCGCCATCGGCGCCTACCGGGTCAACCCGACTCCCGGGGGTAAGTCGACGGTCCGCATCGAACGCCCGGAGACGGGCAAAGCCCAGCTCGCGACGTTCGTGGCGGATATCGCCGACGAGACGCGGGAAGAGATCGCGTCGCTCGGCAGTGGCGGTGATCGAGGCGGTGGTTCGTCGAGCGCCGTCGAGGGACTCGAGCGCGCCCTCGCGGCCGTCGTCGAGGCCGCACGAAAGGCTGCCGAGGGGGCACGCGACAGTGAGCGAGGTACTGCCGACGCGCAGCTTTCCGCCGTTGCTGAGCGCCTCCAGCGGGTAGAGCAGCGTCTCACCGAGGCAAGGAGTGACTTGCCCGAGCCCCTCTCGAACGCGACGCAAAACCGGATAGAACAAGCCGATCGACGAACGGAGCACGCCCGAAACGTGAAAAAACTCTCCGCCGACAATTGAACGACCTCCATGCGAGTCACGGTATCATGACTCTCCCATGTTTTAAACGTCTGCCTCACGTAGGTAAGCTGTGACAGAAGAATCCGGGCGTCGGAACCTCCGTATGCCCAACAACGATGAAGTATTCGCCGTCGTGACCGAACACCTCGGTGGCAACCACGTTCGCCTCCGCTGTGAGGACGGCGAGGAACGGCTCGGACGCATTCCTGGGCGCATGAAATATCGCACCTGGATCGAACAAGACGACATCGTCGTCGCCGAGCCCTGGGACTGGCAAGACGAGAAGGCCACCATCGAGTGGCGCTATACCGGCCAGGACGCAGACCAGCTCCGCCGCGAAGGTCACATCGATTGATTCACTCGGTTTCGACCTGATACGTCGCATTCTCCTGCGTGTACCTATACCGGGCCTAGCATCGCGAATATCGAGTGTCGCGAATATCGAGTGTCGCGAATATTGAGTGTCGCGAATATCGAGTGCCATGAATTTGCTCGCTCGAGTGACCGGCGGACTGCGATTTCGAACGAATGTCCATGACCCACAGGTTCGCTGACGGCACCTGCAATCTGCTGGTCGAGAATGCACGCTCCGAAAAGGCGCCGAACGAGGCACCCGGGACGTGAGTCGCGTGCGTGCTAGCAGAAATATACCCAGTAGGTATGTCCCCGTGAACACGTGACCGTCGTGTATTCACCGTACGCAGCGACCGATTTTCGTACGGCGAGCGCTGTCTCCTCGTCGGGGAGTGAGATAGTGTTATTCTCCCCACAGTGAGGACAGGTAACCGCTTTCGTTGTGACTTGTTGCATCTCCATTCACTGTGGTGACATACACCATGAGCTCGCATAACGGTTGTTGTGAGGAAATCCAGACCGTTCACTTTTCTACGCTGTTGCCTGTAGAACCTGCAATCGCCAGTTTGTTCGTCACCAGTCTCGTTGGTTGTATGAACTCGATCCAAACGATCGAATAGTCACCGATCCTGGCCCCCGTGTGCCGCAGTTGGGTTCGATTCTATCGAACAACGATACATTGCAACAGCGGCTTTTTGCCGATCGACACTTCACATGACTCTGTCATTCGCAGCATACTGTTCCGATTGTGATACCGACGCGTGATGTCCGATACTTCGGGGCAATCGACCGATCGTACAAACCGTTCGCGACGAACCGTTCTGAAAGCTATCGGCGGAACTCGACTCGTTTCGCCCCCTGTTTGAGGTAGTGATTGACGAATGTACCGTGGCGCCCGGTCAGTAGGCATATCGGTCGTCGATGGATTGGAACCGGAACCTACCCGAAAACTGGCACTCGAGACGGATGTTCTCAAAATTCATCACGTCCACAGCACCGCCGGGGACCGCAGACGTCAACCGCTACGATCGATCGACGACGTCCGCGCCGACCGCGTCTTCGACCGAGGAGAACCCGTCGCGCTCGAGTATCTTGACCAGCCCTCGATTGATTCGCTTCGCCGTCGAGGGGCCTTCGTACACGAACCCGGTGTACAACTGGACGAGCGAGGCACCTGCTCGGATCTTTTCGTACGCGCTCGCCGCCGAATCGACGCCGCCGACGCCGATAATCGGTAGTTCGCCGTCCGTGTAGTCGGCGAGCGTGCGAATGACTTCGGTGGAGCGCTCCTCGATCGGCTTCCCGCTGAGCCCACCCCACTCCTCTTGTTGCGGTGACTCGAGGTCTCTACGGCTCGTCGAGGTATTGGTCGCGACGATTCCGTCGAGGTCGAACTCCCGAACGATGTCGACCAGATCGAACATCGATTCGTCGGGTGAATCGGGGCCGATTTTCACGAGTATCGGTACCTCTCGGTCGTTTTCGGCCTCGAGCGTTTCGAAAATCGAACGAAGGTGTTCGGGCGAGCCCTCGTCGAACTCGTCGGGCGTGTTCGGACAGGAGACGTTTACCACGACGTAGTCGGCAAACGGTGAGAGTCGATCGAACACACGACGATAGTCTTCGATCGCCTCGCGTTCGTTCGAGGAGTTCATCTTGCCGACGTTCACGCCGAGCGGAATCTCCGGTGTTCCGTCGCTCTCGAGCCGTGATTTGACCCGTTCCATTCCCTGGCCGTTGAATCCCATTCGGTTGATCATCCCCCCGTCCTCGAGCAGCCGGAACAGTCGGGGTCGGTCGTTGCCGTCCTGTGGATATGGCGTGACGGTTCCGATTTCCACGAAGCCAAAACCGAGCGCGGCCAGTGCGTGAGTCACCTCCGCGTTCTTGTCGAACCCCGCAGCGACGCCGACGGGGTTTGAAAATCTCGTTTCGAACAGATCGACCGCGAGCGCCGGATGCTCGTACTGGTACGCGCTGGATAGCGCCGCCCGTGTCGGCCAAGTCGACTGGGCCGCCCGGAGCGTTCGCTTGCCGAGGTCGTGGGCAGTCTCGGCCGGCAGTTTAAACGCCAGGGGCCGCACGCGCGAGTACAGCGTCATTATCAGCAATCGGAACGGCTGGCTGGTAAACGTCCCGAAACCTCGAGCGGAATCCACCTCGTCCGATTTCGAGGCGGATGCCCGCTCGGCTGACGGTTAAAGCGATTCGATGACGCTACGTACGTCCTCGACGCTCCGGAGGTTGTCGAGGGCTGTGATCGCGTCGTCGATCGCAACCGGTCTCGGCGCATATTCCGCACACATTCTGAACTTCTCCTGAAGTTCGTCGTTCGAAAGCGGATCGTCGTGCGTGCCGGGTGGTCGTTCCTGTGTGCGTTCGTATACGTCACCCGTACGGTCCGTCACAGCGACGTGAGCGGTGTTCGAGTCGTACGGCAAGTCTTCGTCGACGGACAGCGTGACGCGCTCGCGGACAGCCTGGACCGCAGGTTCCTCGATCCGATCAGCCTCGAATGCCGATAGACCGACCCCTCGACGGACGATCGCGCTGGCGATCAGGTACGGCATCGAGAACTTCGCCTCGAGACCCGTCCGCGGATCGTCGTGGGCGAGCGCATCGGCCGCACCCTGGGAGGCGGTCACGACGATGTCGTCGATGGCGTCGGCCCGAATATCGTTCGTTTCCGCGATCTCGGTCGCCGCGTAGATCGCGGCGTGCGTGTAGTAACAGCACGGGTACTTTTTGACGTCTATGCCGTCCTCGAGCAGCGCCCAGCGGGAGCCGAGGTCAGGTAGTCGCTCTTTGTCCGGGGGACTGTCACCTCGATAGAGGTCGAAGAACCCACGGTCGCCGTCGATCGCCGTCGAATCCGCCGTCGCTCCCTCGCTTGCGAGCAGGGCCGCGGTCGTCGCTGAACGAGCGGCCTGACCTGCGTGGATCGGTTTCGTCGTCGTCCCGAAGTTCCGCTTGAGGCCGGCCGGCATCGAGGCGGCGATATTGAGCGCGTGTTCGGTGCGGTCGGGAGATAGTGCGAGCAGTCGGGCGACTGCGGCAGTAGCGCCGAAGAGGCCGATGGTCGACGTCGCGTGCCACCCGCCTTCGTAGTGGCCGGGACTGATCGGTTTCGAGAGATACCCCTGCACCTCGAATCCGGCGACGTATGCGGTCAGCAACTCTCGTCCTGACGCTCCGTTTCGTTGCCCGACGGCTAAAAGCGGTGCAACCATCGGGACGCTCGGATGCCCGTCCATCGCCGCGAGGGCGACGTCGTCGAAATCTAGCGCGTGTCCCGCTGTCGCGTTCGCGAAGACGGCGTCGGAGAGAGACAGTTGTTCATCACGTCCGAGGACAGTCGTCTCGCCACGGCTGTCCCCCATCGCGGCGACGGCAGTCGTTCCTGCCTCGGCATCGGCACCGGCGAGCGTCACCCCAACGGTGTCCAAGATCGCCCGTTCAGCCAATCGAAGCGCTTCATCGGGAATCTCGTCGGTCGTACGTTCGGCGACGAAATCTGCAAGTTCCGTTGCGACTCCACTCGAGGGGGTCTCGGTCATTGGTGTCCTTTCGGCGGTCGGTCCCTATAATCATACGTGTCGGCGATACCAACGGGGTCTGCGGGTTTTTGAGACTGCCGTCGCCTCGAAACGGATGCCTTCTCGCTCACCCGGGGTCGCGGTCCGAGTTTGCGTCCGCCCCGAATTCGGACTCGCTGTCCAGGTTTGCATCCGCCCCGAATTCGGACTCGAGCAGGTCGGGGACGTCGGCCGGTGTCACGTCCGAATACCACGTATTCCGCGGCTGGATGGAGACCGCAGCTCCGTCCTCGCTGCACAATCCCAGACAAGAAGTCGTGCTGACGGATACCGTCGTCCAGAACGCGTCTCGGTCGCGCAACCATTCGTTTATCGCAGTGACCGTTTCCTCGCCACCCGCCGCGGCGCAATTTGCGTGGGGCGAATCGCGGTCGTTCGTGCAGACGAACACGTGAGCCTCGAGGCGCTCTCGGTGTTGCTCGGTCCGATCTTTCATGGGTTGGTAAGCAGGTCGTCGGAGCGTTTCGTTGCCGATTGAACGTCAGCCCGGGTCTGGAGCCAGACGAAACAGCCGGCGATGCATGTCCAGAGCGCAGCCTGGCTCAGCGCTGTCAGTCCACGGAACACGGTCACGAGTTCGGCTGGCATCCCGCCGGCCTCGACGATGGTCGGGGCGCCGACCGTCGTACTGGCGACGAGTGCGACGATCGGTGCTGCAGCTGTAACTACCCCGAGTAGCCGGTGTTCGGTCGATACGCGTTGATACACTTGTACCGAGGCGGTGGCAACGACGGCACCGACTACCATCATTCCGAGGTAGATTCCGACTCGGAGGGACGGATCGTACGCTTGAGACGCACCTGGCGTCGTAGGCGGAAGGACGAGCCACGGCGCACCCGAGACAGTGAGGAAGCCGGCGCCGGCTAACACGCAAGCCTTGACGTTGCCGCGGCCCGGTAAGGCGGGTTCGAGAACGTAGTAGGCGAGTGCAAAAATACCGCCGAGCAGGATTCCCCAGAGGACGCCACCACCGACGCTGATGGTAGCGGTCATCGCCTCGCTTACTGCGTGAGCCTCCTCACCTGCGGTATGGGCGTGTTCGCCGACGATGCTGGCGTGATTTCCCGCTTCGTGGGCGTGACCACGACTGCTGTCACCGGCTTCGGCGACCGTTTCCATATAGCTGATCAGCGGATTCGCGACGAAAGCAACGTATGCGCCGTACGCGATACCCGCGATGACACCGGCGAGAATCCCGCGTTCGAGATACTCGACGAGCATCAGTGACAGATCACGCCGGCTGCGTGCCGGAAGTTGTGCAGCGAGTCGTGAGCGAGTGGCTCCTGAAGAAAGAGCAATGCGAAGGATACTGCCGCGGCGAACGTGAGAACGGCCGTAAGCTGTCCGATCGGCAGTTCGTCGCGTGCGGTCCCGATGCGGTCGTGAACGGTTTCGGTCGTCATGAAAGTCAGTTTTACCTATTGAAAGTATGCTTGTAAAACTATCGATCAGATCCCGTCGGCGACGATTTCGTCTCAGTTCGGCTGATCGCCGAAAATCTGGACAAATATCACGAATATCCCTGCAAGAAATGGTCGGAACGAATGACTGCAGGCGAATAACGAAATCGTTTTCCTACGCCTACCGTTTCACTCGACTACCAACGAGAGACATGAATATCAAACGACGGTCACCGAGAGGGGGGAGCCCCTGTGGCGTCTGAACGCCTGCTCGTTCCGTTATCGGACACGGTGACCGTTCGGCAAACGGTCGGATACGCCGTCCAGTCGGGCCTCGAGACCGGTGACTCCCTCGAATGTCACCTCGTGGTCGCACTCCCGTACGACGCCGACGTGCCCGAGAGCGAGCGCTACCGCGAAGACGCGGCGGGGTTACTCTCGCGAGCTCGAAACTGGGTCGAGGAAGACGCCAACGACGCGGACGTGACAATCGAAACGGCGACGCTCGGCGCCGATGAATACCTGTTCGGCCCGCGGGATTACGCCGACGTATTCGACGCGTACGCCGACGACAACGGTATCGACCGCGTTGTTATCGATCCAGAATACCAGCCAGGCGTTACCGCACAACTGCTCCAACCCCTCGAGCGCGAGCTCGAACGCGTCGGGTTGGCCTACGTCGAAGCCCCAGTCGGGCGGCCGGCCCGTCACGGACGGCTCGGCGGCGATAGCGAGAGCTTCGATCGACTGTTCGCGACGTTCTGGATCTCCTACGGGTTCTATCTCGTCCTGGGCGATCCAACCTACTGGTTCGATCTCGTCACCGGTGCGGCGGTCGCAGCCATCGTCGCCGTCACGCTCGCGACGGTAACGTTTTCAGTGCCGCTGGATCGAATCAAGTCGCCGGTACGAACGGTCCGATTCGTCTGTTACATCCCGTATCTCCTCTGGGAGATCGTCAAGGCCAATATCGCGGTCTCGGCGGTCATACTCAGACCATCCATGCCGATCGAGCCAGCGCTGACGCGAGTCAACGCCCGCGTTCGAAGCGGCTTGCCGCTGACCGCCCTGGCCAACAGCATCACGCTCACACCGGGAACGCTTACGGTTCGAGCCAACAATCAGCAACTACTGGTACACACGCTGATCCCGGCGGCCCGCGAAGACCTGTTCGACGGCGGACTCGAGCGCGGAATCCGCTTCGTCTTCTACGGGCGGAAATCCGCGTCGATCCCGTCGCCGGAAGAGCGCGACGACGCCGAGATCGTCGGAGGTGACGAACTATGACGCCCCCGCTCGCAGACGTATTTCTGTTCGCCGCAGCGCTGTTCATCGTTCTCGCTATCGTGATGTTTTACCGCGCTATCGTGGGGCCGACCACCCAGGATCGGCTGCTGGCAGTGAACGTCATCGGGACGAATACGGTCGTTGTTCTCGCCTTGCTGTCCGTGGCACTCGACGAACCGTGGTTTCTCGACGTTGCGCTGATCTACGCGCTACTGAACTTCCTGATGTCGATCGCGATTTCGAAGTTCACCGTCGAACGAGGTGGCGTCCTGTGATCGAGACGATCCGCTTCTGGGCGGTCGTCGTCCTTCTCGGACTCGGCGTTTTCTTTACGCTCGTTTCAGCCGTGGGCATCATTCGGCTGCCCGACGTTTACGCGCGAACGCACACCGCATCCCAGGCGGACACTCTCGGAGCCGGCCTGACGCTTGCAGCCGTCGCACTGGCACTGGGATGGCAGCACGCGACGGTGTACACCGTCCTGTTGCTGTTTTTCGTCTTTATCACCAATCCGACAGCGGCCCACGCGATTGCTCGTTCGGCCGCCGAAACGGGCGTCGAGGCGCGCCTCGACGATGAGGGAAGTAGCGCTCACGGACGTGATGCCGAGGCGACGGACCACAGTACCGAAACGGGAGGTGAACCCCAGTGAGCGTCCTCGCGTATTCCCTCGCAGTATTCATCCTTGTGACCGCAGTCGCAACGGCGCTCTTTCGCGACGTCCTGTCGGTGATCATCGTCTTCGGGGCCTACAGTCTCGGCATGGCGATCCTCTATACGTTCCTGCTGGCACCCGACGTCGCGATGACCGAGGCCGCGATCGGCGCCGGCGTTACGACGCTCTTGCTGTTGCTGACGATCGCGCGTACGTCCCGGCCCTCGACGAACGGCCTCAGTGAGCGGATTCACGTCCCTGCAGTCGTCGTCGTCGTCGCGTTCGTCATCCTGCTCTATACGATCGTCCTGCCGGAAATGTACGCGGTTGGCGGCACCACCACGCCTGTCTGGTCGAATCCCGACGTGACGCAACATTACATCCAGGAAACGTACGAGCAAACGGGCGTCCAGAACGCGGTGACGTCCGTGCTGGCCGCCTATCGTGGGTTCGACACGTTCGGCGAGGCGGTCGTCGTTTTCGCTGCCGGCGTCTCGACGCTGCTCGTCTTGAAACGCGAGGTGTTCGCCTAAATGCCCGATCGATACGACGATACCTACACCGAAAGCCAGGTGATCATGACCGCCGTGAAGATCATCGCCCCGTTTACGCTCACGTACGGGCTATTCATGACGTTCCACGGAGGCGACGCGCCCGGTGGCGGCTTCCAAGGGGGGACCATCGTCGGCGTTACGGTCCTCATGCTCGCGTTCGCCTTCGGGATCGAACCGACCCGACAGTGGCTTCGCAACTCGCTGCTCGTCGGCCTCGTTACCGGTGGCGTCGTTATATTCGGTGCTATCGGCCTCGCTATGGTGGCACTCGGCGGAAACTTCCTCGAGTTCTATCAGCTCAAGGAAGTCTTCCACATCAAACCGAAGTGGGGACTCGAGGCTGTCGAGATAGCCGGCATCTCGCTGATCGTCTCGGGGGTTATGATCACCCTCTTCTTCGCGATGGCAGCGGGATATACACCGGAACGGCCAAGCGGGACCGGAGGCACAAGAATGGCCGATGAGCCCCGCGAGTCGTCCGACCCAGAGGTGAGTGACGATGATTGAACTGCTTTCGAGCCACTACACGTACGTGTTGCTGTTCGCCTTGCTCGGCATCGGGATCTACATGGTGATCGCCAGCGAGAATCTCGTGAAGAAGTTGATCGGGGTGAACCTCTTTCAGACCGCGATCTTCCTGTTTTTCATCTCGATGGCCTACATCAACGTCGAGGGCGCGTCGGCCCCGGTCGTCCCAAACGAGAAAAATCCCGGGGAGCTCCTGGTCGCAAGCCCGCTGCCCCACGTCATCGTCCTGACCGCCATCGTCGTCGGCATCGCGCTAACGGCGGTCGGTCTGGCCCTGATCATCCGCATCTACGCGGAGTACGGGACGCTCCGCGAGGACACCCTCCGGGAGGTGCGTGCCGATGAGTAACGTCGATCTCATTCTGCCGTTGTTGATCGTCGTCCCATTGCTCGCGGCGACGCTCCCGATCGCTCTCGGACTGCGGTTCGACCGGACCGGATGGGCCGTCGCTGCGATTGCGACGCTCGGGCTGTTCGCGGCGGCCACAGCCCTCGCGAGCGTCGTTTACACTGACGGGCTGGTAACACACACACTCGGCGGCTATCCCCGCGAGTACGGGATCGAACTCGTCGCCGACCGGTTCTCGACGATGATTGCTCTGCTCGTAACGGCAGTCGCCGTCGGCATCCTCGCGTACACGCGCCGCGGTGGCCCACGCGGGAATACCTTCTACACCGCGTACCTGTTGCTCGTCGGCGGACTCCTTGGTATCACGCTAACCGGCGACGTCTTCAACCTGTTCGTCTTCCTCGAGATCACGAGCATCGCGACCTATGCGCTGGTCGCGAGCGGCGACGGTCCCGAATCGGCGGTCGCATCCCTGAAGTACCTGATTCTGGGAACCGTTGCCGCATCGATGTACTTGATCGGCGTCGCGTTCCTGCTCATGGCGACGGGGACACTCAACATGATCGAGCTCGCGACGGCGATTCCCGCGGCGGAACGACCCACCTTGATTCGGACTGCGTTCGCGTTCATCGTCGTGGGCTTTGCGGTCAAGGTCGCTCAGTGGCCACTACACACCTGGCAGCCGAGCGCCTACCAGCAGGCACCTGACGGTGTGACGCCGTTGATCGCCGCGCTCGTCTCGACGGCCTCCGCGTACGCCTTCGGTCGCCTGATCGTTACCGTCTTCGGCGTCGACTACCTGGCCGCGATGCCGAACGCGGCGGCTATCGTCGTCACAGTCGGTTGCGTGAGCGTCCTCGCGGGAACGGCCCTCGCCGTGATCCAGACCGAAGTCAAACGGATGCTCGCGTACTCGTCGGTTTCGCAGTTCGGCCTCGTCATCGCCGCCTACGGGATCGTCATCGCCGGCAATTCGGGGGCTGCGAAAACGGCGCTGACCGGAGCGACGATCCATCTGGTCGGCCACGGCCTGCTCAAAGCCGGCCTTTTCCTTGCCGCCGCGCTCGTTGCCACGAGTTACGGCGCTCGCACCGTCCACGAGTACGCCGGACTCGCAACCCACCGCCCGGTCATCGCCGGCGCGATGGCCGTCCTTTTGCTCTCGTTAGTCGGCGTCCCGCCGGGCGTCGGCTTCGTTGGCAAGTGGTACATCGCACTCGGCGCCGTCCAGTCCCAGCTGTGGCCCGTCGCCGCCGTCGTTTTCCTCAGCACCATGCTCACACTCGGCTACGCTGCCCGTCTGCTCGAGAAGATGTATTTCACACCGTTGCGCGTCGAATCGCCCGCTGAGCCGGGACCAGTCGCGACGGATGGCGGCTCGGACGCAGACGACCCGTCCGAAGTCGGGTCAGCTGAAAGATCGACTGACGCAACCGCGTCCGAAACCGTCGTCCCAGTCACTGCTTCGAGCAGGGCAGCTCCGGAGACGGTTTCGGTCGGGATGGTCGCCGTCGTCGTACTCGCTGCGCTCTGTGCCGTCGCTCTCGGATTTGCGGGTGGAACGTTCGCCGACCTGCTCGAGCCGTTTCTCACGGAGGTTATTAGCTAATGGTAGCAGATATTCGCCCCCTCGCCGCCGTGCTGGTATCCGCGGTCGCGGTCGTCCTGATCGTCGCGTCGCATCGTCGTCCGAACGTGCGTGAAGGGTGGTCCGTGTTGGCGGCCCTCGCGAAGTTCGGAATCGTCGGTAGCATGCTCCCGGCGGTCATGTCCGGGACCGTCTTCCGGTGGAGCCTCGCGGAGTCGACCGGAATCCGATTCCTCGACGGAATCGACTTCGCGCTCCGTGCTGACCCGCTGGGGATTTTCTTCGCGCTGCTCGCGAGTTTCCTCTGGATCTTCACCTCGTTTTACGCGACGGGGTACATGCGAGGCCTCGACGAACACGCCCAGACGCGCTTTTTCGCGTCGTTCGCGGCCAGTCTCTCGACCGCCGTGGGGATCGCTTTCGCCGCGAACCTGGTGACGATCTTCGTCTTCTACGAGCTGCTGTCGCTGGTCACGTACCCGCTAGTTGCACACAACGAAGACGACGAAGCGCGGATCGCCGGCCGAAAGTACCTCACGTACACCTTCTTCGGCGGCGGCGTCTTCCTGCTCGCCGGCACTGCGATGATCTACTGGCTCACGAGTCTGGTCGGTCAAGGACCGACGCTCGCCTTCGAAGCGGGTGGCACGGAAGCCCTCGCCGCGGCCGCCCAGGCAGAACCGGTCTACGCGCAGACCGCGTTCTTCCTGCTCATCGCCGGGTTCGGTGTCAAGGCCGCACTAATGCCGTTGCACTCCTGGCTCGCTGACGCAATGGTCGCGCCGACCCCCGTTTCTGGTCTCCTCCACGCGGTCGCGGTCGTCAAGTCTGGCGCGTTTGGCATCGCTCGAGTTATTCTCGACGTCTACGGTCCCGACCTGATCCACGACCTTCCCCTCGACGTCCCCGTCGTCGGCGAGGTCGGGCTGAACGTCCCGGTCGCGATCGTCGCCGCGTTCACGCTGACCGCGGCGAGCATCATCGCGATGCGCAAGGACCACCTGAAGCGGCGGCTCGCATACTCGACGACGGCACAGCTTTCGTACATCGTGCTCGGTCTCTCGATGCTTCACCCCTACGCGATCGTCGGGGCGTTGTTCCACATCCCTGCGCACGCGTTCGCGAAGCTCACCCTGTTCTTCTGTGCCGGATCGATCCACGTCGAGACCCACACCGACTACATCAGCGAAATGGCCGGTATCGGCAAGCGAATGCCGCTGACGATGACCGCCTTTACCGTCGGTGCGGCCGGCATGGCCGGCGTCCCGCCGATCGCCGGCTTCGTGAGCAAGTTCTACATGCTGATCGGCGCCGGCTACATGGGAACCGAGGGCATGGGCGGCGAGTACTGGCTGTTCGCCGGCGCGTTGCTCCTTTCGGCGGTCCTCAACATCGCGTACTTCTGGCCGGTGGTCTACACCGCCTTTTTCGAGAGCGAGGACCGACACAACGCCAAGCCGTTTCTCGAATTCCCCCGGGGAGGCCTGCCACGATCTTACAGTTCCGAGGAGCCGACCGACGAGAGCGTCTCCGCCGACGGCGGCGAACCGAGCGTGGACGGTACGGAGTCGGACGATACGGAGCCAGACTACGAGTACGCCGTCGACAAATACCCGAGCGATCACACAACTGCCGACGCGACGGCGAGGGACAACGACGAGCACGACGATCGCGATGAAAACGAGGACCACGACGGCGACACCCTCCACGGCGAATCCGTCGGCGCCATCGACCACCACGGCGATCACGACGACCACCTCACCGGCGGCCCGCCCTCTGGAGGGTGGTCGCGGACCTCGCCGCGTTCCGAGAGCACGTGGCTGATGCTCGCACCGATTGCGATCATCGCTACCGGTGCGATCGTCCTCGGCGTCGTCCCCGGCTACGTCGTCTTCCTCGATCTCGCGACCGAAATCGTCGAAGGGGTCTTCGGGATGCCGTTCGACCGTCTGGCTGACATACCGTTTGCGGAACTCGTTTCGGAGGTGACCGCCTGATGGAAGCAGACCTGCTCACGATGGCCTATCCGCCGTTGCTGGTTTTCGCGGCGGGACTGTTGGTACTCGTGGTCCCGAGAATCGCCGGATTCACGATCGGGACGCTCAGCCTCGCGGCCGTACTTGCGATCTCGCTTTTCGTCCCCGAGGGAAGCTACCTGACAGGAACCTTCCTCGGCTTCGACGTCGTTCCGTTTTACGTCGATCCGTTCTCCCGGATGATCGGTATCGGACTCGGGTTCCTCGGGATCTGTACCGTCGTTTACGCCTACTCGAGCGAGGCAAGCAAAACGATGACCGCGTTCGCGCTGGTGTACGTTTCCTCGTCGATCGGTGCAGCGTTTGCGGGCGACTGGCTCGTACTCCTGTTCATGTGGGAGTTGATGGCGGTGACGAGTACGCTGCTGATCTGGCACTACGGCGGGGATGCAGTTCGAGCTGGCTTCCGGTACGCGCTCTTCCACGGGACCGGGGGAGTGCTCGTGATGCTCGCAGTCGCTGCCCACTACGTCGAAGTCGGCACGTTCGTCTACGGAAGCGGCGGCATCGCGGACGGGATTCCGGCGCTGCTGGCAGTGCTCGGGATGGGAGTCAATGTCGCCTTCGTCGGGTTCCACACCTGGCTGCCCGACACCTACCCGCGTCCGCACTTCGCGGCGTCGGTGTTCCTCTCCGTGTACACGACCAAGACCAGCGCGTTCGTGCTCTACCGGGCGTTCCCGGAGGGCGAGGGGACGCTCTTCCTCGCGTACATGGGTGGCATCATGGCGGTCTACGGCGCTGCCTTCGCCCTACTCCAGCACGACATGCGGGCGCTACTGTCCTATCACATTCAGGCCCAGTTGGGGTACATCATCGCCGGAATCGGCATGACCTCGGGACTCGCCGTCGCGGGCGCGATGAGTCACCTGTTCAACAACATCCTTTTCAAGAGCTTGCTGTTCATGGCCGTCGGCGTCGTCATCTATCGGACCGGCGAGAACGACCTCTACGAACTCGGCGGCCTCTGGCGCGAGATGCCGCTGACCGCGATCGGCTTCGGATTCGGCGCGCTCTCGATCACCGCCATTCCGGGCTTCAACGGCTACGTCAGCAAGGGAATGATCTTCGACGCGGCCGATCCTCACTACTACGGCGAGCCCGAATTCCAGGCGCTGTACTGGCTGCTCTACCTCGGCGCGATCGGCACCCTGTTGTCGTTCATCAAACTCGGCTACTACGTCTTCTTCCACGGCGAGAACGACCTCGAGGTCGCGGACGCGAAACTCGGCCAGACCGTCGCGATGCTCGGCCTCGGCGGCGCCTGTCTCCTGTTCGGCGTGTGGTGGCAGGGGCTGGCTGAACTCGCTCCGACGATTCACGACCTTGGATTCCAGTATCACGGCGAAGAAAAGCATCTTCATCCCTACAGTGTCGGCCACCTCGAGACGGCCGGAATCCTGACCGCGATCGCGCTCGTGGCCTTTCCCCTTATCCGAAAACCGCTCTCGAAGCTCGATCTCGGAGATCCGGCGATGGTCGTCTATCCGGTCACCTACTACGTCAGCCGCTGGACGATGCTTGCGGTCACCAGAACCTACGCCGCGGTCGACGCCGTCGTCGTCGGCGTCGTCAAACGCTCTTACTGGGTCGGCAACAATCCCGTCCTCGCGGTCGATGCAGCGACACGTCCTCTCCCGGACTGGCTGGTCGACAACGACGCGCGTCGATCGGCCGATGGCGGCCGCCCGTCGACGATTCACCTTCGGGCCGGTATCGGAACGACCGTCCTGATGCTGACGGTCATCCTGACCGTAATCCTGTGGCTGCTCGTGAGTTGAAGCTGGTACCGGATTCCCCGTTCTCACAGAACACCGTAGACGGTCGCATATCGTATCGGCGGAGAATCGCCGTCATCCGACCCATCGATCGGAATCAATCCGGGGCAGACGAACGGATGCTGCCGACCAGTACGTGGGGAGTACGATGTCCGTCCTGGCGATGGGTGAACGGATTTTCTCAGTCAGTTTCCGTCGACTCGTCTCCGTTGCCCGTCTCGACGTCGATGACGGGCGATTCGCCAGATGAGACGACTATCGACTGCTCTATGACCGATGCACGAAGCGTCGGTTTGGAGGCTGACGCCTCCTGTCGATATGGATCCGATCCTTGATTTCGGCGGACACCTCGCGGCGTCAGGTAATCTCCGTCGACGTCGACCCCTGCTCCCTCGCAAAGTCGCTTCAGGACCGACCGTGCTCCTTCTGTGGTGATCGCCGGCGGTGCAATCGAGTGCTCGCGTGCGAGTTCCATCGCCGTCGCGTCGTCGAACAAAGACTCGATCGTCTCCGCATCGTAGCCTCGCTCTCTCAGGGCCGACCGAACTCGCTTGGCTATCGACGGTGCGTGGGCGGTCGGAAACAGCGGCCAGTCGTTCGACGGTGGATCCAGAACGATTCTGTAGCGACGCAGCGGCGTCCGCGCGCGGGCGGGCAACGGAACGTCCTCGAGTCGCTGTGATTTCCCCAGGACGCGGATCGTCCCCGTATAGAAGTCGACGTCTTGCCAGGTCGCACCTGTTCGCCTCTCGTCGTCGGGAACGCGGAACAATTCGGCCCCGCGGACGCTCGAGTGTGCGAGGACGGCTACCATCGCGTACTCTCGCAGTCTGGAGCGACGTTCGCTCGTCGATTGTGCTGTCACGTCGAGCACCCGATCGCGGACGTAGCGCTCGAGTTCGCGACGCTGTCGTGCCGTCCAGTGATCGTTCGCGGGGCGCGAGTCGCCACTCGGAAGCGTCGCTTCGGCGCGGGTCGTCGCAGCAGGGTTCGCCTCGCAGATACCACCCCGAACACACCACGAGAGAAACGCGCGGACGACAGCGTAATAGGTGCCGGCGGTCGACGCGGTGTACTCGCCGCGGTCCGTTCGCCTCCGGAGTTCCTCCGCGTACGCACGCATGTGGTCGACGCCGAGGGTCGCGATCGAGACGACGTCGTGTTCGGCCTCGAGCCACTCGGCCCAGCGTCGAAGGATCGATTCCGCATTGGACGCGTAGGTCCCGGCACCGGAACCGTTCGGATCCCCGACGGCCTTTCGTTGGAGGTAGGCGTCGACCGCGTCCGCGATCGCGATGTCGCTCACGTACGGATCACCCGCTTGAATATCACAATCGGTCCCGAAGTCGATCTTCGATTCGTGCACCGATCGCCGTCGGGCCCGTCGGGAGGGGGAGCACGGTTCGCGAGGGTGAGACGACTGATCATCGCTTCGTTCACTACTGTTTCACGAACCTAAATCCGTGTTTCGGTGTTACGGGGTCGGAAAAAACTCGACGCCACCGAATTTCGTTTTTCCTCATCCTGTGGTCTTCCCATCGCGTCGGATACGTCGCGTCTCGGATCGAATCGCGTTCGTATCAGCCGATACTGGATTTGCGTGGCACACCGCCACCCCTCTCGTCTCCGCCCTGTCTCGAGAGCGTGGATTCGGACGAACGGACGCGTTCACATATAGTAGTCGTTGAAAGTCATTGCACATCCCACTTGGGAATTCGCGGCCAGCGAGTGCTCGCTGACCGCCCCAGCGCAAGCGGTGGGTACAACATTTCAACGACTACTATCGCACCCGTCGAGACGACTTCCGCACCGTGCGCACTGCAACGGCCAGCGAACATCCGCTGGCTTCGAATGTACGACTCGATGTGCATCGATTTTCGACGACGGCTATCGGTATTGGGTGTTCTAGTAGTTACTGCCGTTTGTAGCGTTGGCAGTGGTTCAAACTTCTCGTGATCGAATGATGATGGGAACGAAACCCATACCCATCCCCGTAACTGTCCGAACGTCGTTACCCGTAACAGATAATTACTTACGAAAAATAATGGAAAATATGAACTATCGATCTTGGCTCCGCGTCGCGGTACTCGCTCTCGTCGGAGTAAGTCTCATACTCAACCCGTTTTATCTGTCCCCGGATGGCGGAGGAGATTACAAGAAGACGTACGAGGCAACAGAAATCGACCCCGAATCAGACACCTTTCTTCAAATACTGGGTTCTGACCGTATCCTTGCCTGCCCCGGAAATCGCATCTGTCCGTTCGAACGGAACATTCTCGAGGAGGAAACATACGAAACGAACGCAGCAGTGAATACTAATAGAGAAAAGATACTGGAAGTGACAAACTACCACGACTTTCTGGGATACGTCATGGTTTATATGAACAACACGTGGTATCTCCCGAAAGAGCGGGTGGAGGGGGATACCACCATATTATCACTCGAAGAAGTCAGTTCGAAGGAGGCGATCGAACACGCCGCAATCCCGGCCGAAAAGCGCCCCGAAGAGGTCTTGGAAGCGATCGAGACCGGCTCGGTGACTGTCTATGATACTCCGATTCAGAGTCTCGAAGAGACCGCTATTTACGAACACGACGACAAATATTACGGGATCTGGCTGAGTTCTCAAGAACCCCACTGGACTGGCAGTGGTATCCTCCCGGCAGTTAGACTGGTTCTCATCTTTTTCGGTAGCGGATTAGTATTCTATACCGGATGGACTGTTCGGTCGATAATCGACTGACCGGTAGGACGATGTACCCGCGCGGTTTGTTCGTTTAGTTTCCTCTTCTGATCGAGTTTTCCCTCGATCCAGCAGGACCGTTACACATCGAGACGCAGTCACAGCGATCAGCGGTCTCGGGACGTACTGCCGTGATCTGAGGATTACAGGTAGTTGCCCCGTCGATTGCTCAGGACAGAGGATGCGAAACAAACGCATCTGGAGATTTTTTGGATACCGAAACCAGCTACTAGTCACTGATGATGGATGCGACACCGCACTCAGTATTCCTCCTCGAACACGACGGTTCCCTCGGTAGCACTGACATAGACGCCATCGGCAACGGGTACTGATTGGACGCAGCCGTCGACGTCGTGACTTCGAGGGTATCCTCACCTGAGGTCAAGAGATGGTATTCTCTCAGCTCCGGAAAAACACCGTTGCTCCGGTTTCTACCGACGAACGGATGCGTTCGTTTTCTCCTTCTTCCGAGCCGTACGCCTATTTTCGCCCCTACTGTCGAGTCAATTGCATGCAAGCTATCCGATCGTCTCCTGCCAATTGATTCGATGACCGGCAACGAGTCGTTCGAGGGACGAATAGATTTGATATCGCATTATATGATTTACAGCTAGGTGAGTACGGTCGCAACGACTTTCGAGAAGTTCGGTGACGAGGATTCGGACGTCTCGATGATGAGGAACGGACCCGCATCCAGTACCGGATTGTCAAACGAGTTCGGGGCGGGAATCGATCGTCCGCAAGGAACTGGCGACCGAGTAAGCGTTACCGGAACGCGACTGCGAACACAACCGTGATTCAGGATGGGTCCTGATGGCTGATTTTCTCGGCGGTCATCGACGGTATCGGCGTCCCGCAGTCTTTGCACTTCCAGTTCGGCGTCGTCGTCCCTGGTTCTTTCTCGAGGTCCTGTTTGAACTCGATGTGTGCACCACACTCACACTGGTACGTCGTTCGGGTCATACCCGAACAAAGCCGATGGGAGGCGATAAACGGACCGCCGGGCGGGTAACCGACCCGTCCTGACAGGCGGTTCGATTGCGGGAACCTCCCGCCAGTGGCTCGACACTGATCGGTGCTGTTTGTCCGACCCGTTACGGCGACGGTGACGATCACGGCAAAGCCCGGTCCGACTGTAACGAACCCACGTCTGGTCACCGTGACCCTTGGGGTAGTCCGTTCGTGAGCCGTTCAACGACACCAGTCGTCTGTTGGTAGGTACCGTCCGGACCGAACTCGCACAGTCCCGATGAGGACGGACTCCGGTCTTGCTAAACCGAAACAGGAGATCGGTCCCTCCGAGGCGTGTCGTATCGAACGTGACCGCCGATATCAAGACGGCAGGCGACGTTCGAAAGCATACGAATGCCAGAACGCCATCGTATACCGGTCGAGGGTCCCGAGACCACGGGGGAGGTGCCTGAACTCGCTGCCGTTTATCACCCGGCGGATACCGATCAGTGGCTGTTTTTCTGTCACGGCCTCCGCAGTGACAAATCCGGCAGTTACGAGAACCGGTGTCGGCGAGCAGTCGAATCCGGTTACAACGCAGTCCGATTCGATGCCCGGGGCTGTGGTGAATCCGACGGCGAGTTCGTCGAATCGACGATCGAAACTCGTCTGACCGACCTCCGTCACGTCGTCGATCGGTTCGATCCGGAGTCGTACGCCCTGTTCGGATCGAGTTTCGGCGGGAAAGTCGCCTTCCACATGGCTGCATCCGACGACCGAGTCGAAGCGGTTGCCACACGCGCACCCGTGACGACTACTGAGACGTTCAACCACCACCGTGGCGTTGTCGACACCACCGGAACGTGGACCTTCGAGACCGGCGAACGGATCGACCGCCGGTTTTTCGAAGCCCTCGATCGGTATCCGTTCGACGACGTCGTGGGTGCACTCGGGGTCCCGGCCGCGGTTTTTCACGGCAGCAACGATGACGTCGTCGATCCGAACGATAGTTTCGACGCTGCCCGACGACTCCAGACGGACGTTCTCCTCGAGAAATTCGCTGGGGAAGGCCACCGATTTTCCCGGCCCGCCGAAGATCGGCTGCTCAAGCGGTTGTTCGGCTGGCTCGAGTGGGCGTACGGTCGAACGTGACGTTCAGCGCTCGCATGTGCAGTGTTCGACGATCGCTTTCGAACGGAGGAATGAATCGTATAACGATATATAGAATATGGCGATGTGAATAGTCGGACGTCGCTGAGGTCTCGAGAAACTCTCCTGAAGCTAAACCCCTATAGACGCAGCTATTCTGTTATCGAAATGGGCCTATCTGAGAGAAGTGGGACCGGGAAGCGTGTGGAACGCGAGGATGCTTACAACGGTCGGCCGAAAGATAGCGTGTTGTTCCGCCGTCGTAGTCGTGACGGCTCT
Source organism: Natrinema halophilum (assembly GCF_013402815.2). Taxonomy (NCBI): domain Archaea; kingdom Methanobacteriati; phylum Methanobacteriota; class Halobacteria; order Halobacteriales; family Natrialbaceae; genus Natrinema; species Natrinema halophilum. The sequence continues at coordinate 1,225,586 of NZ_CP058601.1, read as the reverse complement.
GGCCGTCCAGTGGTACCGCGAAAACCTGCTGCCCCAAGGTCGGCCGCTCCCAGGAGAGTGAGTGCACCACGGCGGGTAGCCGTATTCTGTGTCTCGGTCTCCGCTGGGATTTCTTCGCGGACGACCTCTCGAATTCGGTCATCGTCGAGCGCATCGGTCTCGTCAGTCCCCCGCGTAAGTCTCACTTCTACCAGCGGGGGTAGTACTGGCACCACTGTTCCATCGGACTGGATCAGGATCAAACGATCTGATACTATTTTATAGGCGATAGAAATCGTACTGTTTTTAATATCTATTCCGGTACGAATAGCTATACCAGTGAGTGAGGACACCGACTTGTCGACTCTACTCGCCGTTCTCGAAGACGAGTACGCGCGAGATATCCTCACCCATACCAGCGTCGAACCCATGTCTGCCAGTACACTGAGCGAACGGTGTGACGCCTCCCTCCCGACGATTTATCGACGGCTCGACCGTCTCGAGGAGTATGATCTCATCACAGAAGAGACAGAACTCGCACCGGACGGCAACCACTACGGCGTCTACAGTGCGAACCTCGACCGGCTGGAACTGTCCCTCGAGGACGGCTCGTTCGCACTCGAATTAACGTATCGCGAGGAAGATGTCGCCGACAAGTTCACTCGCATGTGGGAGGGGATGCGATGAGTCGGAACGTCGTCCGAATTACCGAGGCGACGGTGTTCGAACTATTGACCGTCGCGAGTCTCTTTCTCGTTGCACTCTTCGGGACGATCATCGCGTATCAGGCGTATCGAGGCTATCGCCGCAACGATGCACCGTCGATGCTCTATCTCGCCGTTGGGTTGCTCCTGTTGACCTTGTTCCCCTTCTTGCTCAACGTCACTGTCACGACGATTATCAATCCAGAGCGGATCGTCATCGCGCTGCTCGAGAACGTGAGCCGACTGCTCGGGCTGGTCGCGATCACCTATTCGTTGTACGGACACCATTGAACAGTGCAAGTCGATCGGCAAACGGATTCGGGCCGACGCGATTTGAGCGGTCAGTCAGTCGCTTGTGAGGGAGGAAACGCCGGCGGGAATCTCGTGGAGAGGGGAACGTCGGCGGGGAGCTCGTGGGGGAGGAAACGCCGGCGGGGAAGTGGTAGATCGACGTGGCGTGTCTCGGCGAAAGGAGGACGAAGGCACGTCACATGAGATAGGGGCCGTACCCTGAGACGGTGCGGTACATGATGAGACCCGCACTGGCATACGAGGGTCGGCATGTCGCGACCCCCACCAGTCTCTTTCGCAGGGACCATCGTAAGTATACGAGAGCGTTTTCCGGGTTAGAAAATACACCGATAGCTATACTATTGACTGGAAATCTATCGGCTGAGCTCGTCGAACGGTACGGCCACGGTCCATGATCAGTCACGGTCGGTCCGCTCTTCTTTCGTTTGTTCGTCGGTTCGAAGGGTTCTTCGAAGCGGCCGTTGTGGTGTCGTTGTGCACTATCTCGTCGGCACGGATTCCGTTCACACGACGGCAGCGATCTGTGACTATCTCGATGATCGGGCAACACCCGACGACACAGTGACCGTGATCTCGGTTACACACTCGGACGACCGGACCGCACGCAGGGATGGCGAAGAAGCGCTGAACGTCGCATCCGTTCGACTCGCGTCAGTCAGCCGCGTCGAGACGGACACCCGATCCGGTACGGCCGCCGATGCGCTACTGGAGGCAGTACGAAACGTCGATGCCGATGAAGTCATTATCGGAGCCCACAGCGGCGACCCGGATGCGACGCGGGACCTCGGCTCGACGGCTCGACGCCTTCTCGAGGAAGCGGACAGACCGGTGGTCGTCGTTCCGATTCCCGAGTTGTAGTCGCTTCGAATTGCACGGTCGACAGACTCCGCTTCGAGTGAAATTCGCCTCGACCTGTAGCGTGTACGGACGAGCCGAGACCGAGAACGGACGCTGTGACGAAACATCACCGCTCAATCCGGTCTCGCTGTATGCCCGGATAAAGATTCAGTCCGAGCAGGCAATCGTGGATCTCGCCGATGGAAACTTCTCGCCGACGATTCTCCGGATGGCGACGATATACGGGCTCTCTCCCCGAATGCGGTTCGATCTGGTCGGGAACGTTCTCCCCGCAAAGGCCTACCACGATGCCGTCATCCCCGTTTTCGGCGGCGAACAATACCGGCCGAACGTCCACGTCGCCGACGCCGCACGCGCGTACATCGACTGCCTGACCGCCCCGATCGAAACGGTCGGCGACACCGTCTACAACGTCGGTTCCAGGCAACAGAACTTCCGCATCGACGAACTGGCGACGATCGTTGCCGACTGTTTCCCTCACGCAGACATAGCCTATCACGAGGACCGGACGGACGACCGGAGTTATCGAGTTTCGTTCGAACGGATCACCGGCGACCTCGATTACGAGCCACAGTTGACCATCCGAGACCACTGTCACGAACTCCGGGACGTGTTCGAGTCAGGCGACTTCGACGAATACACCGCCGACCGATATAACAACTGTGCGATTCTCGAGAAGACCGACGAGTTCGAAACGACCGCGACGAACCTCGACCATCACGAACCACCGATGCGAGAGACGCCCATATCGAAGAGCGCCTGAGAGGAGCGATCGACTCCCGTCCCGTCCGCTGAGCAGTAGGACCCGACCGGCAGTCAGGTGCCGCGTTTGATGGTTCGTACTCGTGGTTTGCGAATCTCCGACCGTGATCGAGGAGGTCTCCGGCAGGCCGAGCAGCAAACGTCTGCGTCCGTACTGTACCGCTCCGGTCGGCGATCGCCGGCGCGTCTTCCGTTTCTACGGGTCTCACTCGCCATACTTGAACGATGCATACCGGAGACGAGACGAACGATCCGAATCGACCGACGGATCGCACTCGAGGCGGACAACTGCCGTCGCTGTCGACGGAGAGTGGCGAGTCGACACGGAGGACGAGGCCGGTTAGCGACGGAGAGAAACGATCAGTCGGGTAACTGGGCCAGCAAGTCGAACTAGAAGGGAAACAGCGAGTCAGCCTCGAGGTCTCGCTCGATGAGTTCTATCTCGTGGCCGTCCTGGTCCGTCGTGAACGCGTACATGTCGTCGCAGCTTTCGGGATCGCGGTAATCGGCGGCCCCGCGGTCCAGTAGCCGATCCCAATCGCCCTCGAGATCGTCGACGCGGATGCAGAGGTGTCCCCAGGCATCGCCCATTTCGTAACTGCGGCCGTCGTAATTGTAGGTGAGTTCGACGCTCATCGCTTCGGGTGGGGCGGTCCGAGGTTCGACGAAGTAATTCGCGAAGCTATCGGCCTCCCATCGGCCGACCTCGTCGTACTCGAACTTCCGTGTCCAGAAGCCGAGCGCTTCGTCGGCGTCCTCGACGCGGATCATCGTATGATCGAGCGACCACAGCGCGCCCTCGTCGGGATCGCGCTGGACGATCTCGATCTCGTGGCCGTCGGGATCTTTGACGAAGGCATAGCGGCCCCCACAGGACTCGGGATCGCGGTAGTCCTCGACGCCGTCGTCCATCAATTGCTGATAGCGATCTTCGAGTTCCCCTTCAGGGACGCGGACGGCGATGTGTCCCCAGGCGTCACCGACTTCCGGCTCTTCGCCCTCGTTGTGGGTGATCTCGAGCATCGCCCCGTCCTCGTGCATCTCCTCGGGCCCGAGATAGACGATCGTGAAGTCGTCGCCCTCGTAGCGATCCTTCTCCTCGTACGCGAGGTGGGTCTCGTACCAGTCGAGGGAGTCCTCGAGGTCGGCGACGCGGATCATCGTGTGGTCGAGCGTTCCATCCATGCTGGAATTGAGGCCTGCAGACTCCAAAAGATTGGCGAAGGCGGTGGTCTAGTTTGGCTCCTCGGGCGACCCGGCGTCGCGTTCGGACTTCGTTTCGGCGTCATTGCTGGCCGAGTTCCCTGCGACCGGCTCGAGGCCCCTTCGGTTCGCGTCGAGCCTCGAAAGGCCGGCGACGAGGCCGACGAGTGAGACGGCACCGAGCGGCAGGAAGACGATCGGTGGGACACCGAGATACCCGTAGAGGAGATAACAGGCCACGACGACGAGGAAAACGGTCAGCGCGTAGGGAAGTTGCGTGCGCACGTGGTCGATCAAGTCTGCACCACTGAACGTGGCCGACAACACCGTCGTATCGGAGATCGGTGAGGTGTGGTCGCCGAAGATCGCGCCGGAGAAGACAGCACCGACCGCGACCGGAACAAGGTCGAATCCCGCCCCGAATTCGTACGCGACCTCGACGGCGATGGGCGTGACGAGCCCCATCGTTGCCCAGGACGACCCCATGGTAAACGCGACGAACGCCGATACGAACAGTACGAGAACGGGGAGTAACTCCGCCGATAGATATCCCCGGGCGAGATCGGCGACGAACGCTCCCGTTCCGAGCGTTTCCGCGACGCTGCTGATCGTCCACGCCAGTACGAGAATCGTCACCGCTGTCAGCATCAATTCGAAGCCGTCGATGACGGTATCGACGCCGTCGCCGATATCGAAGAGGCCGTAGGCAAGGCCGATCGCGATTGCGGTCGCGACCATGGCGAACGATCCCCAGATCAGCGCCGTCGCGAAGTCCCCCGCACCGACGATATCGACGAGCACCTGCGTGACTCCCGACTCGCCGGCCGCGGCGCCGATCGACGTCGGTCCACCAGCCTCCGACTGGCTCGAGAGCCACGATCGATAGCCGGTCCAGAACGCACTCGCCAGCGTCACCGCGATCAGAACGGCGATGGGCGCGAAAAACGTCCGAAGCATCGGCTGCTCGTCGATGGGGTCGCCGAGATCCTCCTCGACCTTCTGGAGCGGCTGTGCGCCCTCGCGGGTGACGTTCCCGGTGGTTCGTGCGCGGTGTTCGGCTTCGAGCATCTCGCCGTAGTCTCGCCCAGACGTGACGACGATGCCGACCATGACGATCGCCAGCAGCGCGTAGGTGTTGTACGGGATCGACCCCACGAACGTTTCGAAGGCACCCGGCGCCTCGCTCTCGACGCCAAGGTCCTCGTACGCGCTGCGAATCAGTGATAGCTGAAACGCGACCCAACTCGAGATGCCGAGCGTCGCGACGGGTGCAGCCGTGGAGTCGACGACGTAGGCGAGCTTTTCGCGAGAGATGCGCATCTGATCGGAGAGTTCTCGCATCGTACTGCCGACGATGGCGGTGTTTGCGTAGTCGTCGAAAAACAGGAGAATCCCGAGAAACCACGCGCTCATGCCGACGGTCCGTTGGGTCTCGAGTCGAACGATCGCCCATCGTCTGACGGCGGTTGCGCCGCCCAGTCGCCAGATAAGTGCGACGCCGGCCCCCAACAGGAGCGTAAAGAGAAGAATCTGGGCGTGAGCACCGTCGTTGACGATGATCGCGTCGACGATCCATTCGAACGTCTGTCCGATGCCGAGACTCTCGGTGTAAATGACCGCGCCCGACCAGATACCGAGAAACAGCGAGAGCAGTGGACGACGAGTCACGACCGCGAGGATGATCGCGAGCAGCGGCGGCACGAGCGATAGCGCTCCAAAATCAGCCATGGTTCCCTCCTAGCCGGGGCAGTTGATAATTACTGTTGGTTTCGATCCGGATTCTCACAATTCCATATGTTTCTCTGCCGACGACTGGAACGTATTCTGAAACGCTATCGACCGCCGACAGTATGTCGGGATCGTCGTGACTGCCAATCGGGCGAGTGATGGTATACTGATGTGGACCTATTGATCCGGGCTGACGGAAATCGATCCCACGATCGACGGATAGGCACCTGCTATCGGCGCAAGATTAGTTTTAGTACGTCTTCGTCTGCGAGGACGTGATCCTTCCCGACCTGCTGTTCGTCGTGGGTTGCGCTGGGACCTGTCACGCGTGCGAAGCGGAATCGCTCTTCCATCTCCCCGCCGAGTTTTTCGATGGCCTCGCCGACGGTCGTGCCCTCATCGATCACGAGGGGTTCCTCCCAGTCGACGCCGCGGCCGGGTTTGTCCATGTAGACGCGGATGAGTCCGAGGTTCTCCCAGATCCGGTCTTTGAGTGCCTCGAGACCCTTCTCCTTGTCGGCGCTGATGAAGGTCACGTTCTCGGGATCGAGGTCGCGTTCGCGAAGTTCCTCGTCGACGGTTTCCTTGTAGGAGGGCTCGATCAGATCCACTTTGTTGACACAGGTGATCGACGGAATGTACTCCCGGTTTTCCATCAGCCCGTCGACCAGCCGGTCGATGGTGACGTTCTCCTGAAGATTCAGATCGGCGTTGACGTAGCCCTGGTCGCGGAGGACGTCCTGAATGGTCTTCTCGTCGAGATCCTGATCAGTGCTCGAGGTGATCTTGATGCCATCTTTAATCTTCGGTCGAACGGTGACCCGCGGCGGCTCCTGATCAACGCGGATGTTGATGTCGTACAGTTCCTCGCGCAGCCGATCGTACTGTTCGATTTCGAACACCGAGAGAACGAACACGATTAGGTCGGCGTTGCGGACGACCGCGAGCACCTGCTGTCCGTCACCGCGACCCGAAGCAGCGCCTTCGATCAACCCCGGCACGTCGAGCATCTGGATGTTCGCCCCTCGGTGTTGCAACATCCCCGGATTGACGTCCAGCGTCGTGAACTCGTAGGACCCCGTCTCGCTCTCGGCGTTGGTTACCGAGTTCAAAAGCGACGACTTGCCGACGCTCGGAAAGCCGACCAGCGCAACTGTCGCATCGCCGTGTTTCTCGACGGAATAGCCGCCACCGCCGCCCGAACCGGACTGCTGTTTCTCGAGTTTCTCTTTTTTCTCCGCGAGTTTCGACTTCAGCCTGCCGATGTGGGCCTCCGTCGACTTGTTGTAGGGCGTGTTGGCGATTTCGTCCTCGATTTCCTCGATTTCCTCCTCGAGCCCCATTTGTCCGTACACAACCGGTCGGGCCGAAAAACCCTTTCGAGACCCGCACGGGTGGGCATCGAGACAGTGGTGGTCGATTCACTATTCGTTTCGTCCCGTTACGACCGAATCCACCCGGCGAAAGCACATTGTGATCACATCTTGGGTTCCAGAAAGCCCGCCCATTCGTTCACTCGATCAGGTTCGTATCGCGAATATTCACCCTCGGGTACGAGACGTATCCGGTTCGGAACGACGACGAGTTCTCCGTTCGCATCGCGACGGCCGACGGTGCAGCATCGCGAACGGTTCTCGTATACAGGCGCGATGAAGGCGGTGGCGGTGACAGTGACGGTGGCGACAGCTGAGGCGATGGAACCGGATCGCCGTCGTTCTCCGTGGCGATCACCGGCACGAACGCGCCGACGACCGGCGGTGGGTGGCTCTCCGTGACTGCCGCTCTCGAAAACGTCGGAAGCGATGTGGGAACGCATACCGTCGAACTCGTCGTCGGCCGCTCCCCAGAGGTCGTCGATACCTCGAGCGTGAGTATCGCGTTCGGAGAGACGGTACAGGTGTTCCTCGGTTACGAAACGTATCCGGTGTCAACCGAGGACGGATTCCCGGTGACGGTACGCACGGCGCAAACGAGCGATACGCGGCCCGTCATCATCCGTGCACGGACTGACGGCAGCCTTCGTTCAACACTGCAACTGGGCCGGTACCCCGTCCGTGACCGGACGGCGGTTCACGAGGGAACCGGCGGCAGCGTCGCTTCGTCGATCCAGAACGCTTCGACTGCTCGGACGATCTTTTCGAACTCGTCGGGATTGGTCGGCTTGGTCAAGTAGGCGTTCGCACACAATTCGTAGCTTTTGACGATGTCTTCGGTCGCTTCCGAACTCGTAAGCACGAGAACCGGTAGCGATGTCAGTTCCGAATTATCTTTGATCGCCTCGAGAACGTCGAACCCGTTCGTCCTCGGAAGGTTCAGATCAAGCAACATCAGATCGATGTCGGGCCCCGATTCGGCAGCAGCCTGTTCCCGTAAAAACTCGAGGGCGGTGTCGCCGTCGGTAACCGTATGAAATGTCGTCGCGAATCCCGCTGCTTTGAACGCTTCCCGTATCAGGCGGACGTCACCGGGATTGTCTTCGACGAGCAAGATAGCGACTTGCTCCCTGGAAACATGGGTAGACACGACTGTGCTAACTAAGCAAGTGGGGGAGAAGATGCATAAGGTTAGTCACTACAGACATTGGTTCGTCCGGGGTTCGACGATCGATGCCGGAATCGGTTTCACGTTCCGCAATAGTCCGTGTGGTGTCTGGGCGGCAGTCCTGGAACGATTACCGCTGCTGCGGATCAGTTCGCTACGAATGTGTCGAGCCACTGCAACAACCCACGCATCGAGCCATCCAAGCGGTGGAGAATGATTTCGAGTACGTCGGTGGTTCGTCAGCGCTCTGTGATTGTCCCGCCGGCGAGCCCGTCCCATTCGACGCGATAGCCGAGGTGAGAGAGTATTGCGCTCGAGTCAGTAATGTCGTGGTCGTCGAACGTCGCTTCGGCGTCCGCCAGCGTCATACCTGATTCGATCTCCTCGGAAAGCGATTCGATGATAGTAGGTCTGACCAAGGTCCGTCCGATCCGTTCGTGTTCGGGAAACGACTTGTCGGCGAGGGCGTCTGCGCTGACGCCGTAGTTTGTAGCCAGCACATCGAGCGCGATAGCGTCTTCGTCCGGTCGGAGCTCGTCTGGGAGCCGAGCTGCGCTCTCGGCCACGAGTTGGCGTTCGTACTCCCGAAGGACATCAGCGACGTCTTTGACTCGTACTGTCCCGGAGTACGGGATCGCGCGGTGGTCACGGGCGGCGATTTCTTCGCCGACACCCAGGGATTCGTCGACGGCGGTCAGCATTTCGACGTCCTCGAGGTCCGCGAGCTGGTCCAGTTTCTTCTCGACGTACTCCGGCGTCCAGAATCCGACGATTTCGAAAAAGACGCGAAAGTCGCCGTAGCCACCGTCCGACGAGTCCGTTCCGTCCGGGGTGCCCTCGCGGGTCGCTCCTGCGGGATCGTACTCGAACGCGAAGTCGGGGATCATCACGCGCGTTCCCGTCGCGAGCGGCTCCGGTTCGCGAACGAGGTTCCAGTCGAGGTCAAGGTTCGCGAACCGAGCGGCGAAATCGGACTCGACGCTACTGTCGTACGACACGTCCGCGATCGGCTCGGCGTCGGGAACCCGGACGGGACACTCGTGGGATAGCTCGAGCGTTCGTTCGGTGCCGCGATCGTCGATCGTCGCCTCGAGGTGCCACTCGCTGGCGTTCGCAACCGTTCGCAGGAGCCGCGCAAAGCGGGTGCCGTAGCGCCGAGACGAACGAAAGAGGTGAGTCGGTCCCGTGACGACGACGGTGCGGTCCGAAGCGCTCCCGTTTCCGGTCGCGTGTCTCCCTTTGGGCCGGTGAATCTCGTACATCAGCCGCAGTCGCTTGACCGCCGAGATCAGCGCCTTTGGCTCGCTCGAACGCACTCGTAGTTCAGTCGCGTCGAACAGCGCGGTCTGGGCCAGCGACATGTTGTACTGGGCGATCAACTCGTCCGGATCCCACCGCGACTCGACCCCAGTCAGAACTTGTCGCTCTTCGAGGTCGGCGTACAGCGCAGTCTCGAGGTCGTCCGCCGACACGTCGAGCGACTCGCTCGCGCGAATGAACGCCATCGCACGGTCGTCTTCGCTGACGACGCCAACCGCTTCGGCAGCCTCGAACACGGCCCGGCGTGCACGTGCGGGCTCGATCGTCGTCTCCGTCTCGAACGTCGCCTCTCGCTCGAGCAGCGCTGAAAGCCCGCGGATGAGTTTGAAATCATCGGCGTCGCGCTCGAGAGCGGTGAGCGCCTCCTCGAGGTTCGCCCGCGGCTCACCGACGTGGCCCTGGTACGTCCCGATAACGCGGGCTGCGAGCGGCCGATACTCGCGGTCGGCGAACTGGGGATGATAGCCGCCGCCGGCCCGAGAGATGCGGAGCAGATCCTTTGTCAGCATCTACCTCGAGTCGGCGTGGCACCGACAAAAGTCACCCGGAGAGCATCGGAATCCTCGACGAGTCGCGCTCCTCGAACGAGATGGCCCGATGGGCGAGACGGACTCGCGTCCGTGGAAAACGAACCGCAGCCGAATCGACCGGTGCTTTTCCGAGAATTCAGGGCACCACGGCCCGTCGAACGGTACTCCAACGGAGCCCCGTCGTCTCGGTACACCTCGACCAACCCGGACGAACCCGTCAGCGGACCGTTTCGAGAAGACGCGCATCCGCCGAGAGAGAATCTCGGCGGGCATATGCATGCTGTATTGCTTTGCCTCGAACGGGCGGATGGAAAAGAAGAAATGGCATTCACACCGCCGGTCGAATGTCCGATCTGCAAAGATGTACTGGAACCGGATCGGACGCTCGAGGGTCACCTCGTCGGAAATCATTCCCACCTCGAAGTCGCCCGCTACCTCGCCCGCCTCGACGAATGGGACTGGATCACGCCCGTCTCGGACTGAGGGGGACCGGCAGTCAGCGCGATACGAACACCCGTGTCGCCACCGACTGATCTACCTCACACGTTTCGATTCCCGGCCGGTTCGCGCAGTGTTCCCAGGATACGCCACGATCAGAACGTAACGGCGACGGGTTCCGACAAGGGACGCAGTTTCCCTGCACTCGGTACTCGTTAGTCTCGACGACGATCCGCGATCCGTTCTTTGCCGGTATCTTTCGAGACAATTTCGTAGAGAAGAGCCCGCCTCCCGTTCGCTTTCGGGCGATGAATCCGGCCGAAACGCTGCCTGAATTCGCGCTCGCTTCCACTTCCCGAAAGGATGGCGCCAACGCTTGCTTCCGGGACGTCGATACCTTCCTTGAGGACGTTCGTATCGATCCGAAATAGGCATCAACATCGTCGGCCGTTGCGCGCGCATGATGGCGGCCTCGTTCAGCCATGTGTTCCTTCCAACGTCGTCCCGCTCGTTCCGTCCGCTTCCGATGACTCTCCGAGCAGTCTTCGTCGAGCATATCGTTAGCGTACGCTCCTGATCCGAGGACCTACCTGTACTATTTATTCGGCGTGGGGTATATTTCTGAACTGACCGAACCGGCAGTCCCTTCCTATTGCCTGTAGCAGCTATTAGGAGCCACCGACCGTTCGTTCGTCTGGTTTGATACGATGGCCAAAATCGGCGTCGTCCACATGGATCTCATGTCGAAAGGCGGGGAGAGGCCGTCAGCATGAACGTGCTGGAGGCATTGCAGGATGACCACGACGTCACCCTATTGACGCTGACTGAGGCGGATCTCGACGAATTAAATGTCTACTTCAATACCGCTGTCGAATCGGTGACTGTCCGACAGGCGGGACGACTACGGGAACCGGATCGACGGCGGTGTTGAAGTAGCGGTTCAACTCGGCGAAGTCGGGCCGTGTCAGCGTGAACAACTCGACGTCGTGGTCTGCCTGGAGGGGCTCGAGGACGGTCATACAGTCGCCCTCGCCGCCGCCTTTCGCCATCAGGTCGGTGTGTGCTACGGCGATCCGAGACATCTGCGGTGGACGTCCACGGCCACGGGCAAAGCCTTGGGCCAGCGTCCGACGGGTGGAACCGGCGCGCCGCGGATCGACACGGAGACCGTCAAGATATAGTGTAATTCCACCCAGAACCTGTAGTTATTTCAACATTCCCTATCGATTTCGAAAGCACTTCCCTCCGCGATAGCGTATCCCATCCGAACGATGAGTCTCACTCACTCGTATCGGACGGGCGATAGCGCCGAGGTAATGGCCGCGATCGACCGGACTGGCGAGCGCGCCCGTCTCGTCATTTCGGACGTGACGAGAGACGGGGCGTGGCTCACCGTTCCGGAGGCCGAGGCGGTGACGGTGAAGGCGTGGCGATAGACCGCGATACTCACGGCCGAACGAGAACGACCAGTTGTTCCGAGACCAGACGATCAGTCCCGGAATTGCGCGAGTGCTCGCGCCCCCTTCTCGAGCGAGGCAGCCGGATCCGCGGGGTCATCGTGTTCGTAAATCAGCCACTCGGCGCCGGCGTCGCGTGCCGCCGTCGCACAGGCGTCGATGTCGACCTCTCCGTCGCCGAGTTCGACCGGCCGGCCGTCGGCGACGTCCTTGAGATGGACCAGCGGGACGCGCCCCTCGAGTCGCTCGAGCAGCGCGATCGGATCGTACCCCGCCGCGTGCGCCCAGCCCACGTCGAGTTCGATCGACAGGGCGTCGTCGGTCTCGTCGATCAGGCACTCGAAGGCGCTCCGCTTGTCGCCCTCGAGGGCGACGAACTCGTGGTCGTGGTTGTGATATCCCAGCGCGAGTCTGCGCTCTGCGAGCCGGTCGGCGAGTGCCGAGAGCCGGGTTGCGGTCTCCTGCACGGCGGCCGCATTCTCGAAATAGCTGTCGTCGAGATACGGCACGATGACGCGATCGCAGTCGAGTGCCGCGCAGGTCTCGGCCGCTCCGCCGGGATCGTCCTCGAGCGCGTCGATTCCGACGTGAACGCCGGCGGCCTCGAGGCCGACCGCCTCGAGGACGGTCGCCGCTCCGTCCGGCGGCGTCTCCCCGAACCCTGCGAACTCGACGCCGTCGAAGTCGGTCTCGCCGACGCGGCGAAGCAGCGTCGGAAGTCCGCCTTCTAGCTCCCGCAGTGTGTACAACTGGATCCCGGTTCGGATCATGTCGTCGACCGTAGCACGCGGGGAGTGAAAGAATGTCACCCTGCGGAGATCAAAATGAGGGAAACCGGATACCGTGATCGATACAGGTAAAGAACTGATCAGCAGGCGCGACCGACTGGAGGTCGGTTCCTGGCGAGTGCAACCACTTTCCATTTGCCCGCCAGTCCACTTTCGAGTTGTGGAGACCACTATGAGTAACACACCAACCGATCCAGAGGCGAATCGCACCACCGAGACCGACCGTCGCTACAACACGCTCAACACGGACACGATGCAGTGGGTGAGCGCGATCGTCGCCCTGGCCGGGCTCGGACTCGTCGCCTATCCGTTCATTTTCGAGGCCACGGAGGCGGCGATCTGGAACGACACCCTCACCGGGACGGCGATCTTCCTGCTCGCCGGCTACAATTTCGTCCGCCTGTCGCGGGACCGGCTGGCCAGCGTCGGCGTCGCCTCGTTGACCACGCTACTCGGGCTCTGGGCGCTCGTCTCGCCGGCAGTCATCCAGATGGGAAGCGGCGTACTTGCGACAACTACCGCTGCCGGCGGATTGATCGTGGCCGCCCTCTCGGCCTACAACGCCTACGCCAACAGTAAGGCCGACACCCCCGAACACGCTCCCGCTCGCGCTTAAATAGCAATACCCCATTTTTCGCGTCTCAGGGGCCGAGAGCGCGTTTGATATAGTGACGACGTGGGGAGCCAGTACTCCATACATTCGCATACTCACTCACCAAAACGGCCATTTCAGTACCGTCTTTCGGATTGGAGGACGGAAGATAGTAGACCTACTACATGTCCTTCAACCACGGCGACGCTTCGCAATCCGTTCTTCACTCGTGTTTTCGGCGATTATTTCGTAGAGAACGGCTCGTCCGCCGTTCGCTTTCGGGCGAAGGATTCGGCCGAGACGCTGCCTGAATTCGCGTTCGCTTCCGCTTCCCGAAAGGATCACGCCAACACTAGCTTCCGGGACGTCGATTCCTTCATCGAGCACGTTCGTCGTGACGAGCCTGGTGTACTCGCCATCGCGGAATCGATCCAGAACGTACTCGCGTTCGCTCCGACCATCCCTTACTACGGAGTCCGTCTGGTGGGTGATCGCCGGAATCAAGAACCGTTCGCTGACGTCGTACGCGAGGTCGTTGTGGGCCGTAAAGACGATGACCCGCTCGTCCCGGTGATCGTCGAGGATTTCGGCGAGCGTCTCGAGTTTGGTCTCGCTACTGAGCATGATCTCGCGTGCGCGCTGCCGTGCGAGCAATGCCTTGCGCGCTTCGGGGTCGTTTCCCGATCGTTTGACGAGAGTCTGGTAGTCCGAGCCACTTCTGAGCTCGATGTTCGATTTCGCGAGGTAGGACGAGAACACGTCCTGATTCCGTTCGTATTCCTCGCGTTCTTCGGGTGAGAGCGAGACCTCGAGACGTCTAATATCGTAGTCTGCCAGGTGATCTCCAGCCAGCGCCTCAACGTCGACGCGGTGGACCACTGGGCCGACGATATCTTCGATCACTTCGTGGGCGCCGTCGAGTCGTTCGAACGTCGCGGTCAGCCCCAGGCGCGCCGGAGCGGCGAGTAATCGTGCGATATCGCGGTATCCTTCGGCACCAAGCCGGTGTACCTCGTCGAAGATCACGCAGCCGAATCGATCACCGACCGAATCGGACTTCAAGTACGCTGAATCGTACGTCGAGACGGTGATCGGCTCGAACCGCTGCTCGCCCCCGCCGAAGCGGCCGATCGGTCGGTCGAACTCCCGCTCGAGTTCCCGCTCCCACTGCTCGAGCAGATCGATTGTCGGGACGACGACGAGTGTCGGCGCGGCGATCCGTTCGATTGCCTTCAGCGCGATCACGGTCTTGCCGCTGCCCGTGGGAAGCTCCAGAACGCCGGCGGGCGCTCGGAGGGACGAACCGAGACCCTCGACGTCGGCCCACCGGTCGGTCTCTACCCAGTCCTCGAGCGCTTTTGCCTGATAGTCGCGGAGTTCGTACGTCGAGTGGAGAGCAGGGATGGACGGAAAGTCAAAAACGTGATCGTCGACAACAGCGTCCGATTCTGTGAGGACTGCTCGAGCGTCGGCGTAGCGTATCGCCGGAACGCGCCAGCTGTCGGTCCGCGGATCGGATTCAAGATCGGGGATTCGCTCCTGAAGCGTCGACGGCGAAACAGGCGAGGCCTCGAGACCGTCGATACGGATCGTTCCGTCCTCGTATCGGAGTTCGATCGTCGCCGAACCGTCCATCGAAACCCGCATCACACGTCACAGTCGGAACAGAATGCACATATACTGTTGGGTCTGGATGATCCCGTTCAGCCGATACCGCCTTCACGACGCATCGTGGCAGGACCCCGCACGTGAATGACTGACTCTCTTTGCGAGTTCCTCTCGCGGGAGCGGTGGGACCGCCCGGACGTGCAGAACCGTCGAAACCGCATTGCCAGGCAGCAGTGTCGGTGAGACGGCTGTGACACCTGACGGCTCGCGACTGCGGGAATGCAGTGGAACGAGACACTCAAGTGAAGCGAACGACGCGACTGTTTTTCACTCGCTGCAAACGGCCCGAAAAACAAAACCAACACGAGTGTACGTTCCAGATGGCCGGCTGGCGACCCGGCCGACAGGGAATTATCAGGGATCGCTCTTTCACAGTCGGTCCCTTTCTGAGCAGGCTTCAGTAGGAGGGCTCGAGTGGCGCGGATTCATCAGCTCGACGAACTGGAGTGCATCGTGAGCGACTTCGAAACGGAATAGAATTCGAGACAGGATCGACTACGATACCGTCCCGAAGACACGTTGCCGAGAGGTGTCGACGAACGGAGTGCTACGGTGATTCGAAAGCGAGTGCGGTGGAAACGGCGTTATCGCTCGAGTTTCCCGCCGAGGACTTTCGCCGCCGTGAGGATCGGGTCCCAGACGGGGCTAAACGGTGGAGCGTACGCCAGGTCCGCGTTTTGCAATTCGGTGACGTTCATGGACGCGTGAAGCGCCGTCGCGACCGTGTCGATGCGCTTTGCTCCTTCCCGACCGACGACGCTGCCACCGAGCAAGGCCCCGGTTTCACGGTCGGCCAGCAGCGTGACGGTGAGTTCCGCACCGTCGGGGTAATAATGGGCGCGCGTCTGGGCCGAAATCGTGACCGAAACCGGATCGAAACCCGCTTCGCGGGCCTGCTCTTCGTCTACAATTCCTGTTCTGGCGGCCCCTAATTCGAACGCTTTCACGATGGCGGTTCCTGCGATATCTCCTATCGGCGTCGGCGAACCGGTGACTGTCTCCCCGATTGCTCGCCCCGCGCGGTTTGCCGTCAGGGCCAGCGGGACGTGGTCCGGCTCGCCGGTGACAACGTTTCGCGCTTCCGCACAGTCACCTGCCGCGTAGACGTTTTCGTAGTTCGTGCGGCCGTATTCGTCGGTCGCGACCGCACCGGTCGGGCCGAGATCGATGCCCGCCGTCTCCGCAAGTTCGACGTTCGGCGCCACACCAACCCCGACGATCGCAATGTCAGCGGGGACGACCTCGTCGTCGAGCCGCACGCCGTCGACGCGTTCGGCGCCCTCGAAGCCCGAAACCGCGGTCTCGAGGTGTAGTTCGACATCCTGCTCGCGCAGATGCGCTTCGACGACCTCGGCGACCGTCTCGCCAAACGGCTGGAGGACGTGTGGAAGCATCTCGTAGAGGTGCACGGTGATCCCGTGGGCGGACAACGCCTCGGCCATCTCGATACCGACGTACCCGCCACCGACGATCGCCGCGGTCTCGAGGTCCCGATCGGTGACGTACTCTTCGATAGCGTCGGCCTCGTCCATGTCGTGAATGGTGAACACTCCCTCGAGTCCGACGCCGTCGAACGGCGGTTCGATCGCGCTCGCACCGGTCGCGACGAGCAAATCGTCGTACGGCTGCTCGTACGTCTCGCCGCCGGAATCGACGGTTATCGTTTCGACTTCCGGATCGATGTCGACGACTTCGTGGCCCGTCCGAAGGTCGACGTCTCGCTCGTCACGGAACTCTTCGGCGGTGATGGTGACGAGATCGTTCAGCGATCCGACCTCACCTTTGACGTAGTACGGCATCCCGCAGGCAGCGTAGGAGACCCATTCTCCTTTTTCGAGGACGATCACTTTCAGGTCCGGATTCTCTCGTTTC
Source organism: Natrinema halophilum (assembly GCF_013402815.2). Taxonomy (NCBI): domain Archaea; kingdom Methanobacteriati; phylum Methanobacteriota; class Halobacteria; order Halobacteriales; family Natrialbaceae; genus Natrinema; species Natrinema halophilum. Next base: position 1,208,834 of record NZ_CP058601.1, on the reverse strand, counting down.
GCCTTGCTCGCTGCGCTCATTCCCGCCGCGTCACCGCCGATGACGACGAAGGTGTCGGCCATGCCAGTAACTGGGTGCGGCAGCGTCTAAAATATTTCTCGGAATTCCCAATATTGTGGAGCACAGGCTACCTTTATCGACGTTTCTCTCTGAACGTCGATATATCGGTAGCGGATACGGCCGACTATTCTATCCGGACGGGCTCTCGTCTGCGTGCCGCGGGACGACGTTCCGTCCGACGAGGGCTCCCCAGAGGTCGACGACGAATACCGCCCAGGCGGCGGTGATAAGGAAATAGCCCGCGAGTGTGAGGAGTGACGCGACGTCGACGACCGGCGGAAAGGCCGTCGCCCAGAGAAAGAGCATCCCCGTATTCACGCTTCCGACCTGTAACCAGGACGGACTGGAACCCTCCTCGGTCGCGTCGGGTATCGCACCGATGAATTCGCTCGACGGTTGTAATGCCGCGATGGCAACGACGGGAAGAAAAGCCATCGCCAGTTGCAGCATCCAGCCGAAAACGAGCCCGTTTATCGCAGCGGTCTCGATAGCCCCTGCCGGAACGGCGTCCGGGAACAATATCACGAGCGGCGCCCAGGGCACCGGAAACAGCAGCCAGAGATACGCGCCCAATACGAGGACGAAACGGCTGTCCCACGTCCGTTCGCTGAGCCGGTAGGTCCCGCCGACGTTCACGAGTAGCGCGGTTGTTCCGAGAACGTACATCGCGAGGCCCCCGATCGTGAACTCGTGTCGAGCCAGCCACGGGCCAGCGACGAGTCCCATTGCACCGACCGTAAGACCCCAGTACGTGATGACACGGAGCCGCGGGAAACGGAGTGGGACATCGAGCAATCGAGGGAGAACCGTCAATAAGACTCCCGCCACGACGAGTCCGAGGAACCCCCAGACGTTGGCGTGAACGTGGGCCTCGAGCGACCCGAAGTATCCGCCTGGCCCGTGAATACCGAATAGCATTCCGAACGCGGCCAGAATCCCGATGACGAGAAACGACGGTGCCGTTCGAAAGTATCGACCAACTCCGCCGGATCTGTTCGACGCCGGTCGCAACCGATATAGCGTCACGAACAGCGATACGAGTGCGACGAGTACCATCCCCGCACCGGTACCGGCAGTCGTCGCTGATCCTGCCGTCATTCCGATCAGAATGAGCGGATAGCCGGCGTTCAACGCCCCCCACTGCAGCCATCGGTTTCGATAATGTATCGAACGTGAGCCGTCCGTCACTGCCGCGACGAATCGCGGCAACACTCCGAATACCGTTTGTGTCATCCCGCCGATCGTGACGAAGTGGATCGTCACCCATCGAAGGCGAGGCAATGCTTCGACGAGCCCCAGTTCGAAGGTCAGTTTTCCGGTCGCGGCGAGTACTCCGAGAACCATATACAATCCGGCCATGAGGAGAAACGGATTGGTTCTTGTGTGCAGCTTCATCGTTTCCCAGTACTCCTTCGTAGCCCGGCACGCCGAGTAGTTCTTCAGGCTACTGTGTTCCCGATAGCCGAACATGTTATGGTACCCCTTTCAGGTTAGCGACAGACTCAACCGTAGCTGCGACGGTAGATCCGGTATGCCCCGGGCCCGACTGTCCATCTCGCTCCCAGACGATGTCTGGATTCAACAGGTATCGACGGCACATCCGGAAACGGAATTCGAGGTCGTGACGGCACTCGCAGGGGAACGTGCTGGTATCGCACTCATCAACGTGACGACCGATGATCCCCTCCCCGTGCTGACGGCAATCGAACAACAGTCGAATGTCGTCAACCTGGAATTGCTCTGGAAACAGGCTGAGACGGCGCTTTTGCAGGTCGAGGCGACCAGTTCGCCGCTCCTTCTCCCGCTGTGGGAGGCGGGCATCCCGATCAGGCTACCGTTCTCGATCCGAAACGGGACAGCGACATGGGAACTCGTCACGTCCGCATCGCGCTTTTCAGCGCTCGGGACCGCGCTCGAGGAGGCCGGCATCGGCTTCGAACTCGAATCAGTCTCCGAGATCGGGACTACTGAGGCCGACCGGCTGTTGACAAATCGCCAACGGGAGGCGGTTGCCACCGCACTCGATGCCGGCTATTACGAGACGCCGCGAGAAGCGACATTGACCGACGTCGCCGACATGCTAGCCATCTCGAAGGCAACGTGTAGCGAGATTCTCCACCGGGCCGAGGGGAACATCATCTCCTGGTTCGCCGAAGAAGAGTTCGATATGGGAACCGGGACCTAGTCGATTCAGGGGTCCTAAACCGGATTGCGCCCATCGGCCAGTAGGACGCCAGGAACGCTGTTGTGGGATGAATCGAGGACCGACAGGGGCACCCAGAGACGAATCGAGAATCGTCATCGGTGACCGCAACACGAACGAGACGACTCCTGCCGTCTCTCACCGAAATGATCCCGGTGGATTACGACTCGCAGTTCGAGCAGTCCGCTCGATATTTGAGCGTCATCCCGACGAGCGCGAGGGTGAAGAGAGTTACCGCCATCTGAGAGAGACTGCTGCCCATTGTCCTGACAGCGGTTCCGCCGGCGACAGCGGTTCCGCCAGCGACGACAGCTCCGGTGCCGACACAGCAGAGGCTTGCAAGTCCTGCGAGCCCTACCAGCGACAGTCGAGAGGCAGAATCCGAGTCCATTTACCGAGATATCAGACGGGGGACGGATACGTATTGTGGCGCGTTTCGGCGCGAGTCACTTCGCGGCGGAACTGAAGCAAATCGAGTTACAGGTGGCTCTCGACGACGCTCCGAAGCTGCGATTCGGTTTGCATTCCGACGAGTCGCTCGGCTGGTTGTCCGTTCGCGAAGAGAACGAGCGTCGGAACGCCACGGACACCGTACTCCGTGGCGAGTTGCTGATTGGCGTCGATGTCTACTTTCGCTACGGCTGCCTGGGTATCAGCGGCTATCGTTTCGACGACTGGTTCGAGCATTTGGCACGGACCACACCAGTCAGCGTGGAAATCGACCAGAACGACGTCGTGATCATTGACGGTTTCGGTTAGCTCTGCCGATCCCTGTACTGGAAATGGTTCGGAGGGACTATCTCGAGTCGTCTCCTCCGCGTCGGCTTCCGTGGTCCGGCTGCGAAGCCGCTCCAGTTTCTGCTGACGAATCTCTTCGAGAGTTTCGTCTTCGGTCATACCCGGTGATTGGTGACGTACCATCTTATTTGTTTTGTATGGAGGGCACAATATAGCTCACCAGAGGCGTCCATCTGAGGGAGGGTCAACCGAAATGGTGCAGATGACTCGGATGCGAAGCGGTACCGGAATCGAGCACCCTATCCGATTACGGACAGCCTGAGAATTGCTACACTCTACGCGGCCAGACGTGCTCGCCTGTTGCTCGTCGAGGATGACTGTACTGTATCCGTGTTGAGACTGGTAAGGGTGGTCTCATGCCGGCCCCAGCCTCCGCGGGTGGCTTCCCTCGCCGGGCAGTGTGGAGTATCCGTCACCATACCGATCGAAATCCGGCCACGACCGCCGTTGCGCGCCTTCTCGCACCGAACAGTTCACCTCCACCCTTTTCGGGTTTCGGTTCGAACCACGCTGACGGACGCGGTTGTCGTGTGAACACGACGGGAGGTCTTCGAGGCAGTTCCCGTTTTCATCCGTTCTCGGGATGGCTCGACGTGCCGTGGCATCGCGCTCTTTCGTCTTTGAATCAGTCGGGCGCACGTCACCCCGCTGACGTTCGGCTCGTTTTCGGTACCGACGTCCCACTGAGTTGGCTGAGAATGATCCGAAAGGGGATAGGGGGGGAAAGGATGGTGCCTCTGGGTGTAAACAGAGGGCAATGTATTGTTGTTGGCTATTACTAATAATTCTTCCGCTTTATATCGGTAGTTGTCGCCAGTCGTGAGTCTAATGGTTCCCGCCGAGGCGACAGGAAACGTTCGGGTTCCCGCTGACGGTCGTTTCGAGTAATGCGTCTGTTGTCGATGATGTTCGGAAGAATCGTCCCCCACCAGTGAGTTATTGATGCGTAGACACTGCTTTGGTGACGAGAAAACTTTGTTTGGAAGCCCCAATACCATACATGAATGGCTCTTTCAGTTGATGCGAATCGGATACACCGAGACGAGATCGATACGACCCAGACAACACTCGAGATGATCCAGGAAGCGGTGATCGAGCACGTTTGCGAGGTGTTCACTGGCTCCGGGTTCGGGATTCCCGTCGAATTCTCCCTATAGTTACTCAACGAGAAGGGAGACGCCGATCGTGATCCCCACGACGTCCTGGGTGCCCGTAACTCGGCGGATGCTGGCCGTCTCCTCGAGGCCAGCGACGGAAAACGGGGTGGACTGTTTCCATTCAACGTCGTCTGGGCGGAAGAACCGGGACTCAAGGGATCTATCCCGTCTCGATAATGCGTATCGCACGCCTCATCGGAACGGCGACGAACGACGAGGAGATGGAAGAGATCATTACGACGACCGACGAACACGTCGACAACGCCTTCGGTGACTTATAATGGGACATCACACGTTTGACGCATCACGGGCTGACAAGCTTGAACAGGCGGAGCGACGATACCGATTTCTTTCGGCCGAAGAACTGCTGTGGGCGCTCGATCCCGCATCGACGGATACCGTCGCAGATCTCGGAAGTGGAACCGGATTCTATACGGACGACGTCGCGCCACACGCTGGCGATGTGTACGCGGTCGACCTCCAGGAGGAGATGCACGACTACTACCGAGAAAAGGGCGTCCCCGAGAACGTCGACCTCGTAACGACCGGCATCAGCGATCTCCCGTTCGACGACGAAAGCATAGACGCCGCGTTCTCGACGATGACGTATCACGAGTTCGCGGATGACGATGCGATTACCGAAATCAACCGCATCCTCGAGTCTACAGGGCGGCTCGTCGTCCTCGATTGGGCGGCGACCGGATCCGGTGACCACGGGCCGCCGGTCGACGAGCGGTACACTGCTGACGAAGCAACTACCGACCTTCGTGATCACGGCTTCCGTATCGAGTTCGAGGCAGTTCGGCCGGAAACGTTTCTGCTGGCCGGGACGCTCGAGTGAGCATCACCAGATCCCTCTTTGCAACACCCAGTCTGTGATCCTTCGCGTCCCTTCGTTCGTCGTCGGGTGCATCCGACGGCTCGAGGGACACAAGCGGATTTGCAGGATATTCGGACGTGAGTGCGTTCGCTCACCGGGTTCCATCCGGTTCTGAGTGATCATTTCGACGGAGTATCGTCTCGCAGTCCTGTTCCGAAAACCGATGCTCGAGCGAGGAATGCTTCTTCCACGTAACGGTGGAGGGTGGGTGCCGGTCGCCACGTTTTCGGTAGCCCGGTGGGTTGTTGCCGTCGTCGGCGTTGTACCAGCCAGTAAACGCTTCAGCAAACTCTTCGAGAACTCGCTGTGCTCAAAAATCAAAGATTTTTGGCATCACGAAAGACGAATTCTTTCGAACGAACTTGATTGAGAATGGAGATCACTGTAGCGTTCGTGGGCTTTCAATTCCGACTTCAACTCGACTTCGACAGGTATCTCGCCGTCTTCATCCCACCGGCCTTGAATGTAGTAGCGCCGACGTGCCACAGTTTCGAGGCGGAGAACCCGCACTGGTCAAGGTTGTCACGAACCTGTTCGTGGTTCGTGATTCGGGCGACGGAGGTGCGGGTTGTCTCCAGAATCGTGGCGACCTCATCATACAGTAAGAAGTTTGAGAATCAAATTTATCGATATATGATATATAATATACAGCCATGCTATCAACCAGCAGAAGTCGCTCACGAGGTCGGTTTCAACACCTGCCTAAAGGCGGGTGTATTCACCTCTGAATCTCTATAACAGGCTAACGAGGGTGGGTAAAATACCGTGTATATCGAGACAGTTGGTGTACGCAAGAAACGGCTCAGACCAGAAGTTGAACGTCGGATTCGGCCATGTGCTGAAGGGCGGTGGCTGCGCCGACGCCGGTGGTGACACCGTCGTAGAAGTCGTCCTCGTCGTAGTCCATCAACTCGATGGTCATCTGACAGGCCTGCAGTTCGACACCCTGCTCGATCGACAGATCGATGAGCTCTTCGATGGTCGCCGTCCCGTTTTCGTCGATTCGTTTCTCCATCATCCACGTTGCCATCCGGTCCATGCCGGGGAGCGCGGCGAGAGCGTTCGGCATCGGCATGTTCGGGTTGCCGACCGCCGACAGTTGCAGGTTCGTGGAGTTCTCCTCGTGGAGAATATCGAGCCCCCAGAACGTGTGGAAAACGACGACGTCCCAGCCGAAAGCGGCCGCCGTGCTCGCGAGGATCAAGGGCGGGTACGCCATGTCGAACGTCCCCTGCGTCGCGACTATCGTCATCTTCTTCCCGTCGTCGTCAGTCTCCGTCTCGAGCGAAGCGACTTTGTCCTCGAGTTCCTCGATCCGAGCCTGGAGGTCTTCCTCACGTATCGGCTCTCCGTCGGTCGGTGCCGAAGGTGTATCCGTACTCATCTTACGACGTTTTTTCCACGTAGTGTTTGTACACGTCGCCGTCCTCGATTTGCTCTACGAGTTCGACGCCGTCGGTGCCGGTCGCCCAGCCGTCGATGTCGCTCATGCTGCCCGAATCCGTCGCCACCACCTCGAGAATCTCGCCTTCGGCGAGGCCGTCGATGGCGGATTTTGTCTTGACGACCGGCATCGGACACGATGCGCCTTTCACGTCGAGCGTCTCGGTAATATCGTATTCCGTGTTCATGCTAGATTGCTCCGTTTGCTGTATTGGAGTCATTGCACAATATACTGCCCGTGGTTATAAGAGTGTCGGCACTTGTGACGAACGCAAACAACTGTACTTCGATGACCATACTCCGACACAAACGCAGCTTGTTTCAGACAGTTTGATGAAACCTCCGTCGGAATCACTCGCATTGGTATTGTGCAAATAGGGAACTACTATGCAAACTCTTATATGGTGCCGTCCGGTAGATAGCCCTGTACGACATGAACGCTGAAGACTTTCCGACCCCGGATGCTGATGTGGAAACGATTGCACCGGAAACGTTGAAGAGTCGCATCGACGCGGGCGAAGACATCACGCTTCTCGATACGCGTATGGAATCGGATTACGAGGAGTGGCGCATCGACGGCGAAACCATCGAATCGATCAACGTCCCGTATTTCGAGTTCCTCGAGGACGAGGTCGACGACGAGGTCTTAGAGCAAATACCCGATGATCGCGAGGTGACGGTTCTCTGTGCCAAGGGTGGTGCGAGTGAGTTCGCCGCGGGCACGCTCGTGGACCACGGATACACCGTCAACCATCTCGAGGACGGAATGAACGGTTGGGCACGCATTTACGAATCCGTCGAAGTTACCGACTACGACGGCGCCGGAACGTTGCTGCAGTACCAGCGGCCGTCCTCGGGTTGTCTCGGTTACCTCGTCTACGACGACGGCGAAGCCGCCGTCATCGACCCACTGCGTGCGTTCACCGATCGCTACCTCGAGGACGCCGACGAACTCGGCGTCGACCTGACGTACGCGATCGACACGCACATCCACGCGGATCACATCTCGGGCGTTCGTGCGCTCGATGCCCTCGGCGTCGAGGGTGTGATTCCGGATGCCGCGGTCGACCGCGGCGTCACCTACGGGGACGAATTGACGACGGCCGCTGACGGCGACACCTTCGACGTCGGCGACGCCACGATCGAGGCCGTTTACACGCCCGGCCACACGACGGGCATGACCTCCTACCTCGTCGACGACAGTCTGCTCGCCACCGGTGACGGACTGTTCATCGAGAGCGTGGCCCGACCCGACCTCGAGGAAGGCGACGACGGCGCTCCCGAGGCCGCGCGGATGCTCTACGAATCGCTCCACGAGCGAGTTCTGGCGCTTCCAGACGAGACCCTCGTCGGCGGGGCGCACTTCAGCGACGCCGCGGTACCTGCCGCCGACGGTACCTACACCGCACCGGTCGGCGATCTCGTCGACGACATGGAGGCACTCACGATGGACGAGGACGAATTCGTGGAATTGATCCTCTCGGACATGCCACCGCGGCCGGCCAACTACGAGGACATCATCGCGACGAACCTCGGTCAGCAGGTCGCAGACGACGACGAAGCGTTCGAACTCGAGCTCGGGCCGAACAACTGTGCCGCGAGCCAGGAATCGCTTGCCGGTGATTAACGACGCCACCACCAATGGTAACTGATCCAGTCCCACTACAGCTGGCCGCCGAAATCTTCCCGAACGGGATCAGTCGCTACGCTGTCGGCGGATTGCTCGTTGGTCTCGGAACCGTCGTGATCTACCTCGGGACAGGGATCCCCGCCGGCGCGAGTACGTTCCTCGAGTCGACGCTGTCGTACGTGTCCGGCCAGTCGCGGTTCCAGCAGTACGTGTCGTCTCGCGACTGGCGCGTCGTGTTCACGCTTGGCATCATCCTCGGCGGACTGGCGTTCGCGGCCACGATCCAGTCAGGGGTGATCACGACCTCGCTCTACCAGCCCGGAACGACCGGTGAACTGTACGAAATTGGCGGAGTGACGCTCTGGTCGACCGAGGTACAGGCCTGGCGGCTGCTGGTCGGCGGCGTGTTCGTCGGGATCGGCACGCGCATCGGCAAGGGATGTACGTCCGGTCACGGGGTCTGCGGGGTCGGCTCGGCCTCGAAGACGTCACTCGTCGGCGTGGTGACGTTCCTGGCGGTCGCCATCGCGACCGCTCAGGTCGTCGCCGCACTGGGGGTGGGTCCGTAATGTTCGAGACGTCCGCGTTTCGAACTGGCGAACGGAGGGGTGACGACCCGTGAGCCGGAACCGACATCCCCTGTTCATGCCGGTGATCTTCGTCGGCGGCCTGATCTTCGGTTTCGGCCTCGGATTCAGCCAGATGGCACGCCCGGAGGTCGTGTTGAACTTCCTGCAGTTCGAGGACTTCGGACTGCTGTTCGTCATGTTCGGCGCGGCGATCGTCTCCGGGATCGCCTTCGCAGTGATGCCCCGGATTCGGGACAGTGCGCCACTGACCGGCAACCGGTACGAACGCCGGTTGAAGCCCTTCGATCGGAACGTCCTGATCGGCGGTGCGATCTTCGGCGTCGGCTGGGGTCTCTCGGGAATCTGCCCGGGAGCCGCCTATGCAAGTCTCGGCGTCGGCAACGTCACCATCCTCTGGGCGCTCGCCGGGATGTTCCTCGGCGCGTACCTGCAGGGTCGGTGGCGGAGTCGTGCCGCGAGTACCGATACCGTGGCTGCGGGTGCTGACTAACGCACTTTTTCGGATTACTACTTCAATGGAATTGACGATACTTGCCCTGTTCGTTACTGCCGGATTCGCGAGCCTCTTTATGGCCTGGGTTATCGGTGCCGGCTCCAGCGGTGCGACGCCGTTCGCACCAGCGGTTGGAGCGAACGCCATATCGACGATGCGCGCCGCGTTCATCGTCGGGATATTCGGGCTCGCCGGAGCCGTCACTCAGGGTGGGAACGTTTCGGAAGCGATCGGTCGTGGTCTGGTCGGCGGGGTGAACCTACCGGCGATGGGCGTCATCGTCGTCTTACTGATCGGAGCGGGACTCATGGCGGTCGGTATTCGGACCGGCTATCCGATCGCAACCGCGTTTACGGTAACCGGTGCAGTAATCGGTGTCGGACTTGCACTCGGCGGAACGCCCGTCTGGTCGAAGTATCAACAGATCGGAATCGTCTGGGTTATGACACCGTTCGTCGGCGGCGGGCTCGCGTATGCTATCGCGAGCGTTCTCCCACGCACGGACGTCCCGGAGCGGTTCAGCGTTCCGATACTCGCGGGCCTCGTCAGTGCCGTCCTGGCGAACGTAGAGTTCGCGTTTCTGGGACCTGCCGGATCAGCGGGTACCGCTGTAAGGCTCGTCCAGCGATCGATCGGCTTCGAGAGCGTCGGTGCGTTAGTCAGTATCTCACTGGCGATCGGGATTGCGATTACGGGTATCGTCTACTGGGACGTCCGTCGAGACCTGACCGGTGGACTCAGGCGAGTACTGCTGGCGCTCGGCTCACTCGTGGCGTTCTCGGCCGGCGGAAGTCAGGTCGGGCTCGCAGTCGGGCCGTTGTTCCCCCTACTCGACGAGGTAGCTGCGGTCTCTACAGCTGCCGTTCTCTTCGGTGGCGGCGTCGGTATCCTCGTCGGCTCGTGGACTGGGGCACCGCGGATGATCAAGTCACTCGCGCAGGACTACTCGTCGCTGGGACCGCGGCGATCGATTGCAGCGCTCGTCCCGTCGTTTCTCATCTCCCAGCTCGCCATCCTACTCGGGGTGCCCGTGTCGTTCAACGAGATCGTCGTCAGCGCGATTATCGGCAGCGGTGCCGCTGTGGGTGGAGGAGATGCGATCAATCCACGAAAAATCCTGCTGACGATCGGCGCATGGGCTGCGTCGTTCGTCCTCGCGTTCACTATCGGGTATGGCCTCGTCGCCGCGATATCACTGATATAATCGGGAGGCAATCCGAGATCACGCTGTCCGGGGCGGGGGAACGAGGTACACGTTTTCGTCGGCTCTCGTGACGACCGATTCGGAGACGCTCCCGAGCAGCAATCGTCGGAGTCGACTTCGACCGCGTGACCCCAGCAGTATCGTCGTCGGATCTGTCTCGGCTGCGGCTGCGAGAATCTCGTCCGCCGGGTCACCGCGACGAACGTCGATTCGCGTGTCGATGTCCCACTCCTCGAGCTGTTCTGCGAGTTCTGATAACCGTTCGGTCGGCTCCGCTCCCTCGGTGGCTTCTACGTCCTTCGGCGATTCGACGTGGACCAGCGTTGCCCCGTCAGCGGCATGTCGGAGCGAGGAGAACGCGTCGAACGCGCGCTCGGAGTTTTCCGAAAAGTCGGTCGCAAAGAGTATTCGCCGGAAGAGATGCTCGCGTCGGATCGCGGGCTCGTCGGTCTCGCGTTCGATGCGAGTAACCAGCAACGGAACCACGGTCGTTCGCGCGAGGTTACGGGCCGTCGAGCCGATGACGCGGTTTTCGAGCGGACTCTTCCCGCGTGAACCGACGATCGACAGGTCTGCACGGACGGCTTCGGCAATTCCGTTGATTCGCCGATGGGGCGTCCCACGGACGACGTGCGTCTCGACGTCGAAGCCCGCTGATTCCATCGCCGACTGATACCGATCGAGCGCTTGCTGGCGTCGTTCCTCGAGGTTCATCGCGGGCACGCCAGCGTAGACGTTAGAGGGAACGACGGTGACGAGGTGAATCGATTCCACGCCGATTTGCTGGAGACTCTCGAGAGAAGTCTCGTTCTTGATCGCAGCCTCGCTTGCCGCCGAGAGGTCTGTTGCGTAAATCGCTCGCATAGGGGAACAATAGCACCCATCGTACAATATTGTTCGTATAATTCACGTTCAGTGACTGTCCAGTAATGATTTCGACCGTCGATCTATCGAAGCACACCTTGATGAAATACTGTCTTCTTTCCCGACATTATCCGCGCGCGAGCGGAACCAGTGCGATCTTCTGGTCGATTGGCGCACTTCATTGACACCTCCGTATCCGTATAACTTACAGATGTATTTCGGTGGGTTAGGCGTGTGATCCGTAGCAGTAATATTGTGTAGTACATCCAAAACTGTTATTACCGGCATCCGTCTAGGGACAATCGAAGAGAAAGCCATGATACACCCATATCCACACACGATCGGTGGTGATGACCGATGATCGGCAGTTTCGCTACGGCTGCAGACGCCGCCGTGCTCATCGGTATTGTGCTCCTCGAGGCCATCGTCCTGTACGTCGGCTACGGTGCAGCAGAAGAAGCGCTCGCAGAACCAATCGTCAAACGAATCACGAACGTCTAAAATGGAAATACTCGGAATGAGTCTGGCACTGGTGGTGATGTTCGTCGGATTCGGCCTGCTCATCGGGATCCTGTTCGGATTCTTCGGAATGGGCGGGTCGTTCCTCGTGACGCCCGCGCTGTTGGTCATGGGCTACGACGCAAACGTTGCGGTCGGGTCCGGGCTAGCGTTCGTCTTCGGGACTTCCGTCATCGCGACACTCAAGCACCGCGACCTCGGGCAGGTCGACTACAAACTCGGAGTACTGATGATCGCCGGCACTACTGCCGGCATCGAGGTCGGTAAGATCGGCCTCGAGTTCCTCCAGCACATCGGGCTCGCTGGCTCCGTGGTCAGCGTCGCGTACGTGCTCCTGCTCGGCGGGATCGGCGTCTTCGTCACGTACGAAGCACTGAAAGGCGGCGGTGGCGGCCTGGAACACGACGTCGACGAGGACGCGGACGTCGACGAGGCGGAAATCCCGGAGATCGCACAGAAGATCCAGTCCTACAGGGTTCCGCCGATGATTTCCATCCGCGGTGGCTTCACCGTCTCGCTGTGGATGGTGTTGGCCGTGGCATTCGCCACGGGTCTGCTGTCCGGGTTCCTGGGCGTCGGCGGCGGCTTCATCCGCATGCCGGCCCTGTTCTACCTGATCGGCGTTCCCGTCCCGGTCGCGGTGGGGACTGACCTCTTCGAGATCGTCTTCTCCGGCGGGATCGGGAGCTTCCTTTACGCGCAGTCCGGGGCCGTCGACCTGAGCATCGTCGCCCCGCTGTTGGCTGGGAGTGCACTCGGTGCCCGAGTCGGTGCAGCGGCGACGGATCTCGTCGATGAAGACGACATCAAGGTGTACTTCGGCATCATGCTGTTGCTGGGTTCGATCGCCGTCGCCGTGCGGGAAGTCGGCGGACTGCTGGATATGCCGGTGCTCGACACCGTGAGCCTCGCCATCATCCTCGGTGCTGCGCTACTCGTCAGTGGGGCCGTCGTTTACAGCGGCGTCACCATGCTTCGCGATGAAGCCCAAACGGTATCGTCGGTCGCAGACTGAGTTGGCGCAGGATTGTACGAACCCTACACAAGTCTTTTAACGGCGCGGTGAGTACCTAGCAGTGATTACAATGCCGGATTCGCTGTCCGAACAACTACAACAGGACATCCAGTGTGAGGGACTCCTCGAGTGCTTCCACGGCCTGAAACAACTCGACAAAGAGTGTTTTCGGGTGCTCGTCAATGCCGAGGAACCGTTGACCGTCGACGAAATCGCCGACACGGTAGATCGTGAGCGCTCGACCGCATACCGAGCCGTCCAGCGCCTGCTGCAGACGGGGTTCATCAAGAAAGATCAGGTTAACTACGAACAGGGCGGGTACTACCACGTCTACTCGCCGACCGACCCGTCGAAGATTGCAAACGACATGCAGCGGATGTTGAACGACTGGTACGCGAAAATGGGCCAGCTCATCCAGGAATTCGAAACAAAATACGAGCAGGCGGAGGCGACTGCACCGGCCGAAGGGTAGCATCGGACTCTGTCGTTTTTCGTCGCTTCCTTTCTCGACGATCCGTTGCCGTTGGTGGTCTCGGTTCTCCGTTCGAGCCGCCAGCGTCGCGGATTTGATACCGATGGCCGGTCGACGATTTTCCGACGGCGAAACGGTCCCGACTCGAGTGCAACGAGCAGGCGTTCGTCGTGCCCATTCTCGGCTTTCGTTCGACGAGCCGATGCTCGGCCATCGTTCGACACCAAATACGGAGCAGCGAGAAGAGAATCGGACGTAATCTATCGGACCGGAGTGCCCTGGTGCTCTCTTACTTCATCAGCGATACGAGGATGAGGATCATCCCGCTCGAGACGACGACTGCCTGGATGAGCGCGGCAGAAACGATCGTCGTTCCAAACGTGTGATAGATAAGTCCCTCACAGACCGCACCCGCACCGATGAACACGAAGCCGCCGGAGACGTATAGCATCGGCGTCCGGTCGCTACGCTGATAGCCGTGATACGCCAGATACGCGACCATGAGGCTCAAAAAGAGCGTTATCAGTTTGGCGATGACGAACGACGCTTCCATCAGTCTTCACCCCGAAGATCGTTCCAGAGAGTCGTAAAGTTGTCCGCGAGTTCGTCGCGCGTCTCCAGACTCAGTGTGAACTGCCCGTCTGTGAGATCGACGTACAGCCCTTCGAGTGTCGTCTCGAACTCGCTCCTGTGGGACCCGTCCGAGTCGACGGTATGACGTTCCTCGATGAGACCGTGTTCTTGAAGCGTCGAGACGCGGCGATAGATCGTCGTCAGAGAGGCATCGCATTCCTCGCTCAACGTTTTCGCGGTCTTCGGCCCGTTGTCCGCAGCGACGAGTATCTTCCGTGCGTACTCGTCTGCGAGGGTTTGGAAGATCTCCGGCGAATCCGGGGTACCTCTGTCCTGCACACGATACGTGCCGTTGGTCACTACCATATAGGCCACGATTTGCTGGTTCAGCAAATCGTCGCGGTTGTTTTGAAGGCACTTCGAGTCGGTATAAACCAGCGTCACCATCACGGAACCATGACGGATTATTTGCTCGCGTTCAAACCCGCGATTGGACTCTACGGACAACACGATCCGAGCGCTGTCCTCTTCGAAGACGGAACTCCTGTGTTCGGCGTCGAAGAAGAACGATATGCGCGAGAGAAACACGCCACCGATACCTTTCCGGAAAGCGCGATACGTGCCTGTCTCGACCATCGAAACCTCGAGGTCGCCGATCTGGATCAGATCCTGCTCCCGTACGAGCCGACGCTTCGAAACGAAATCGCCTCTCACTATCTGGCCGATGCGGTTCGAGTGCCTGGCCTTCGACGGAAAATCGTCGCGCTGGAACGGACACTCGTCACGCAACTTCGGAGCCGGTTCCTCCCGACCCGGCAGATCGAATCCCGCCTCGAGTCGATCGGGACCTCGTTGCCGCCGATCGAGACGATTCCCCATCATCGCTGTCATGCTGCGAGTGCCTTCCACCCGTCCGGCTTCGAGGAGGGGATCGCCCTCACCGTCGACGCGAAAGGTGAGTACGATTCGACGGTCGTCTGGCACGCAACGGATCGGCGTTTAAAACGCGTCCAGACGTACGAACACCCCAACAGTCTCGGACTCTTCTTTGCCGTCGTGACGGAGTACCTCGGGTATCGGATGTTCAACGGCGAGGGGAAGGTCATGGGACTCGCACCGTACGGCGACGACAACCCCGAGATCGAATCCGTCTTGCGAGAACTGATAGACGCGGGCAGAGACTACGACGTCACCGACCTGACGAAACGCTGGGGGACCGGCTACGGCGTCGAAATCCTCGAGAACGCGTTCGGTCGTCCCCGACTGGAGTCGCCGGGCGAGTTCGACCAGTGGGAGAAAGACCTCGCGTACACGGCCCAGAAATTGCTCGAAGAGACCGTCGTCGACATCGTGGAGACGGCTGTCGACCGACTGGGCACCGCCAACGTCGCGCTCGCGGGCGGTGTCACGCTGAACTGTAAACTGAATAAACGCATCCGGGAATCGCCGGCCGTCGACCGCGTCTTCGTCCAGCCCGTCGCTCACGACGCTGGGCTCGCCCTCGGGGCAGGATGGTCGCAGCAACGTCCGGCGGATGTCGACCACCAGACGTCGGTTTATCTCGGACCTGAATACGAGCCCGACGAAATACGATCCACCCTCGAAGAAAACAAAATCGCGTACGCGAAACCGGATAACCTCGAGCGGTACGTCGCCGAACGACTCGCAGCGGGCGACCTCGTCGGCTGGTTCCAGGGCCGAATGGAGATGGGCCCTCGAGCGCTCGGAGCCCGGAGCATCCTCGCCGATCCTCGCACCGCCGAATCTCGTGACCGTGTCAATCGGTACGTCAAACACCGCGAAGAGTGGCGACCGTTTGCGCCGTCGATGCTCGAGTCGGCTGCCGACGAGTACCTCGTCGACGGACAGCCGGCACCGTTCATGATCGAGGCCGACGACGCCCAGCCCGGTCGGATCGACGAACTCGAAGCCGTGGTGCACCCGGCCGACGAGTCGACCCGTCCTCAGACCGTCCGCGAGGACCAGCATCCCCGGTATCACCGGCTCATCTCGGAGTTTGACGACATCACCGGTGTTCCGGTCGTTCTGAACACTTCGTTTAACGACCATGCCGAGCCGATCGTCCGAACACCGACGCAAGCGCTCAAGGATTTCTACGGGATGGGACTCGACGTGCTCGCGCTCGAGGATTTCGTCGTCGAAAAGGACACGGCGTAGGCGGCGGTGACTGCGGTACGGACCGACGATTGCCGGAGCCACCGACGGGCGCGATTCAAACGACGGCCAGCCGCGGGGCAATCTCACAGCGGAGAGTCTCGGGCCCGCTGCGGGGCAATCTCACAGCGGAGAGTCTCGGGCCCGCTGCGGGGCAATCTCACAGCGGAGAGTCCCGGGCCCGCTGCGGAGCAATCTCGCACTGCAGAACCCTGGGCGCACCGAGTGTCTTACTTCTGGGCGTGCGCTTCGAGGAGGTCGACGATCGTTTCGGCACCCTGAAAGCCGTCATCGAGACGAGCGACTTCGTCACCGTCCCGCAGGACGACGAGCGTCGGGACGCTCCGGACGTCGAACTCCGCGGCGAGATCCGGGACGAGTCCCGCGTTTACCGTCGCTACCGCACCCGGTGCGCTGCGAGCGACCGTGCCGAGTACCGGCTCCATCGACGCACAGATCCCACACCCCGACGTGACGAACTCGAGCAAGACGAGGTCCTGCTCCGCGAGCAATTCGTCGTAGTCTGCCATCCCGTTCAACTCGACGGGCCTCTCCGTCCCACTACCGTCGTCGGAAGCATCTGCGTGTTTCGTTTCGGTCATCGTCGACGTTACGGTCCGACGGTATTTTAGTGTTATGTACATACTACACAATACTACAGATCAAGTGATCGTCTCCCGCCTTCCGAATCGAGCAGTACGGGCCGATAGCGGTCGGGGTCGAGTGATACGTCGGTTTCGAAGGAGCTCGCGATGATTGCGACAAGCACCGCGTCCTCGAGCGGTTCGGAATTGGGCATCAGTCGCCGTCGATCGCAGGATCGAACGGGCTCCGCTGCAGGTAGAGAAACTCAAGGAGAAAGAGCGAGACGAAGATGCCGACGATCCAGAGCAGGATCTCGACGTCGGTGCGATAGAGGTGATAGAGCACGACCGGGATCGCGACGGTCGTTCCGATCAGGCCAAGCGCGGGAAGGAAGCGGATCGAACCCGTCTCGTCGGCGAGCCTGAGATTCGTGTAGTTGGTGACCGCAAACGAGGCCAGAAACGCCACCGATCCGAACTCGGTGATTTGCTTGAGCGAGCCGAGGGCGGCGAACGCCGCCGTCAGGCTGCCCATTATCACGAGCGCGTATACGGGAATCCCCTCCCGGTTTCGAAACGAGAAGACCCTCGGCAGGGCCCCCTCGGTCGCGATTTTGTGGACGAGCCGGGCTGTCCCGAACAGGGTGGCGTTGATGCCTGACGAGGTGCTTTTCATCGCGGAGAGGATGACGAGGACGAATCCGGCACCACCCAACAACGGAATGTTGGAAACCGCCTCGGCGAGTGCGACTTCCTCGTGAGCGACGAGCTGTTCGGGCGTCAAATGGAGCGTCACCATAAACGAGACGGACACGTAGATCGCTATCGCGATGGCAATCGCGATATACATCCCGACCGGCAGCACCTGCTCTACGTCCGCGATGTCCTCGTAATCGTAGACGAGCAGTTGAAACCCTTCGTATGAGACGAAGATGATCGCGAACCCGGTGATGGGGCTTACGACACCTTTGTTGAAGAAGTGGACCGAGGTCACGCTCCCGTTGTAGAAGACGATTCCGAGGACTGCGAGGGATAGCAGAATCGTGATCTTGATGTAAACCGCGATATCCTCGAAGAGCCCGGTTTCCTCGACGCCTCGCAGGTTGAGCCCGACGAAGACGGCGACGATCAGGACTGAGATGACCGGTCGAAGGAGTTGTGGGAGTTCGAACCCGGCGATAGCCCGGGCCGCGGTGAGGGTGTACGCGCCGAACGCGAACGCGTACATCGCCATCACGCCGACGTAGCCGACGACGAGCACCCAGCCGACGTAGGCGGCGAGACTCGGGCTGTCGACGATGTGCTCGACGAACGAGAAGACGCCACCGTGCTCCCCGAAGTGAAGCGTCAGCTTGAGATAGGAGTAGGCGGTCACCAGCGTCAAAATCCCCGCGATGAGGTACGAAAGCGGGACGGCATTACCGGCCTGTCGCATCGCGACGCCGAGCACGGCGTAGATCCCACCCGATACCATTCCCCCGACGCCCATCGCGACGACCTCGAGCAGGCCGAGTTTTCCCTGACGGTTGCGCGTTAGCAAGGAGCGAAACGAATCCATATTCCATCAGGTCTGACGTCGGTCTCACTCCTCGGTCCATCCGAATAGGTTATACAGCCGGTTGAGGGAGTGCGAGCTCGTAAACCCACCATTGAACCTCCGGCCAGCACCTGTTCCCACCCTGCCGCCCGTCGAACTGAGCTTCGGGCACACATCGGACGACGAATCACGCCACACGTCTCCCCGGTCGAAACGCGACTTCAGCCCGGGGACGACGACGGTGCCAACCCGAAGCAAGCCCGTCGCATTCGCGAGTGCATTTCCATTGCCCCGACCGGCGATCGAACTGCCCATATCGGACGTTTCGCCTCCGCTTCACTTAACTGGTTTATTCGTTTTCACCGGATGGGTGTTCACCACCTCCGTTCGAAGAGCATCGTCCCGGTGCGTGAGAACCGCCGGATATCGAGGTTCGCGGAACCGCGTTTTCCGGCGACGGAGCGTGCGGTGCAGAGGCGTTCGGCGGAGGAACACAGTCGCCATTCTGAAACCGTGTTCCGAATTCGCGGGTCTCTCGCCCTTTACGCGTCACAAGTCGGACACGACCGTCTGTGACGAAGGAAGATCAATCCCGACAGGACCGCAACGGAGAGTACGCCGAGGACCGGACGGAACGGATCGAAGTACGTCATCAGCGCGGACGAACTGAACAGGGCGAGCAGGAAGACGTTGCAGATCGGACAGCCGACCGCGAGGAAGCCACCGATCAAACCGCCCATTGCCAACCGGTGTTCGGAGCTCGAGTGGCCGTCCGCTCCATCGAGTCGCGATTCCGATGCGACCCGCTGTGCGGCGTAGAGTCCCGCCAGCAACGCGGTCAGCGTCAGCAGCAGGTAGTCGACCGGCGTCCGGGGAACCATTCGCACGTAGAGCGGGTTCGGAATGAGGCCGGTGACCAGTCCGAACAGCAGAAACACGCTGGCTCCAGCGATCGCCCCCCACGCGATTGCCCGGCGATCCGATCGGATCGATCGGAGTAAGTGCTCCGTCATTTCGAGGCCTCCGTCGGAAACGGACACCGTTCGGGGTGGCCCGTCCGTCCAAGAAAGAACACCAACAGCGCGAGGCCGCCGACGCGAAGCAACGCGCCGTCGTACGGAAGTGCGGCGATTCCTCCCGCGAACCCCAGAAAGCCCAGGAGTCCGGCGCCACAGCTCGCACAGCCGGATGCGACGAGGCCGGGGAAAATACCGGTCAGGTCCGTCAAACTCGACGGACCGATTGCCCTGAGTTGTGCCACGGCGTTTACGACTGCGATACCCGAAAGTACGGCGTAGAGGACGATAATCGAGAGCCCCGTCCACCCGTCGGACCGATAAATCGTCTCCGTGAGCGAGACGAGGACGTACGTAACCCAGTGAAAGTCGTCACCGAGCATCTGCAGCGTAAACGTCGGCATCGTGCTCAGTATCAACAGCACGTAGATCGCGAGGGATAGGACCACGAGCCCGATCGTGTCTCGCCACGTCTCGAACGGGTACAAAACCGCAGCGGAGAGGTTCCGCAGGTATTCACTGATCGAGTCGCGCGTGAGCATCTGATTGAAACCAATGCAGGGCTGACTGATACCTACGGCTCCGATTTGCTGAGTCAGCAAATCGCCAGTTCTATTTACGTTCCAGAGCGTGAATGTAACAACGAGTATCCTATCTACAATGGCTCACGAACCCGACGCGGATGGCGACTCTTCCCGACGGCGCATGTTAGCCGTACTCGGTGCCGCCTCGACGACGCTCGCTGGCTGTATGGACGCACTGTCGGACGGCGACTCCGGCGGGACGGAAGCCGACGACGGGACCGGTGGAAACGGATCCGGCGGTAACGCTGATGCCGGTCCCGTACGCTGGCCAGCTATCGAAGCGGGCGAAGTGATTTCGAATTTCGAATCTCTTGACGAGTGGTCGCCCCGGTCCGGCGAAATAGCGGCTGCGCCTGACGAAGCGCGGTCCGGTTCGCAGGCGGCCGCCGTCGAGAGCGACACTGGGAACGCCGGCATGCGGATTCGGTTCCCTGACGGATTCGACCTCGAGGGCTGGGACACCTCGGTCGCGGTCAAGCCCGAATCCGCTACGAAAATCACCGTCGAGTTTTTCGCGCCGTCACAGAGCGCGCGCCTCGCTAGCACTCGCGTGATACCGGACGAGTACGACGGCTGGTTTCGGATGGATTGTGGCTACCAGCAAAAGCCCGGCGACGATCCGGATCTCTCGACTGTCACCGGTATGACGATCTCCGCGGACGGACCCGACGGCGGCCCGACCAGACTGCTCGTAGACGACCTCCGCCGAACGAAATCGGCCGGAAACGGGAAAGCAATCCTCGCCTTCTACGGCAGTCACGATTCGCACTACGAAATCGCGGCCGAAATGCTCGCAGAGCGCGACTGGGCCGGAGCAGTTCCGATCAGTCCGGAGCGCATCGGCAACGCCGGTCGGATGGAGCTTTCCGACCTTCGCGATCTCCGGGATCGCGGCTGGGATATCTGTTCCTACCCGCAGGTGTCGACCCCGCTTCCCGAACACCCCGAGGAGCAACAGCGAGAACTCTTCGAAACCGCTCGAGACGCACTCGAAAAGGCCGGTTTCGAAAAGGGGTCGCGTCATCTGTTCATTCCCGATAGCGGTCCGGACCCGACGGCCTACGAAGTCGCCAGAGACGTCCACGAGTCAGCGTTCCTGTACAGCTCCGGGACGACCGGCGTACCGCCGTCCGAGATGCATCTGATTCCGCTCATCTGGGGGCCGGCGCTTCACACCGGTGTTCGCCGTCATATCAATCTCTCCGATCAGTACAACCTGCTCACCGTGTTGCGGATTCCCCGGATCGTCGACGAAGATGACGTGGGCATCAACGAAAACAGAATGTC
The DNA here is from genome assembly GCF_013402815.2 of Natrinema halophilum. NCBI lineage: Archaea > Methanobacteriati > Methanobacteriota > Halobacteria > Halobacteriales > Natrialbaceae > Natrinema > Natrinema halophilum. The sequence goes on along the minus strand of NZ_CP058601.1, from coordinate 1,187,750 downwards.
GCTCGACGACTTCGGGCTCCTTCTCGATCACATCGAACAGCGCGGTCTCGACGTTGTCACCCCCTCCGATCTCGTCGACGGGACCTGGGAGGGCGACGGTAGCGGTGACGAACCCGCGAACAGAGAGCGACCGGAGGGGACCATCCTCGAGGCAGGGCAATCCCACGAATTCGAGGGATCGGGCTCGGACGACTCACCGACGTTCGAACTCGACGACGGCGTTCTCGTCGCGAGCACCACCCACGAGGCCGATTCGGAGATCACCGTCGACGTGACGAAGGCTGACGGAAACGGACGCGACGAAAACCTGGTGACGACGTCAGGGGATACAACAGCCAAGTCGATCATGGCCGTCGAGAGCGGCACCTACGGACTCGAGGTCGACGCGGACGGTGCGTGGTCGATCGAACTGGCCCAGCCCGCCGTCGAGAGCGACGAGCTCGAGGATCTCCCCGTGGAGGCCGACGGGACCGGGTCGGCGTTCGTCGGGCCGTTATGGACGGAGGGCCGAACCAGGGTCCTCGCGACGCACGATGGCGACGGCACGTTCATCGTCGACGGCTACGGTGCGGACGGCAGTCGGGAGATACTCGTCCATCGGAGCGGCGAATTCAATAACGCCCGATCGTACAAGGCAGGAGGCCCCGTCTGGATCAATATCGAAGCCGACGGTGACTGGACGCTCGAGGTCGTCGACTCGTAGCTATCGGGCGTTTCGGTATCGTTCCCCCGCGGTAGTTTCCCTCACCTCAGATGGCGCGTCTGAGCGGACATCGAGCGTCGTCGAGCCGTCGTGGACGGACGAATACGATACTTCGACGACTCAAACCCGGACCGATCCCGATTTGCTGACTCAGCAAATCGTCTGACCCGTTTACGGGTCAGTGATGCAAACGGTCGGGAGTACAAGCGATGTCGCTCGATCAGCCGTCCCGTCGCGCCGTTCTTGCGGGCACTGGAACGCTGTTGGGTAGTGGCAGCCTCTATTATGCCACGCGATCCGACGAGAGCGCCGATCACGATCTGTCTCCACCATTTCACTCGAGCGACGAACCGTCCGCACTCGGCGTCGAGTTACGGGAGAAGCCGATCATGGGCTCGCCGGACGCACCGCTCGAGTTGTACTACTGGACGGACTTCCAGTGCCCGTTCTGCGAACGATTCGAACGAGAGACGCTCCCCGAACTCGTTCGGAATCACGTCCGACCCGGAACGGTTCGAATCGTGTTCATCTCGCTGCCGTATTTCGGCGCGGATTCGATGACTGCCGCGGTCGCCGGAAAGTGCGTGTGGGATCAGGTCCGCCGATCGGAGCCGACGGCGTACTGGGACTGGCACACCGCTATCTTCGACGAACAGGGCGAGAAAAACTCCGGCTGGGCGTCAGCGGAGAACCTCGTCGAGTACACGCACTCGGTTTCCGGTGTGGACGCCGCTGCACTCGAGACCTGTCTCGAAGAACGGCGCTCGGAACTCGAAGCCCGGATCGACGCGGATGCCGAACGAGCCCGCTCGGGTGGTATTTCGAGCACGCCAACGTTCGTCGTCTTCGATCGAGATCTCGAATCGGGGACGTCGCTCGTGGGCGCCCAGCCGATAGAACGGTTCGATGAGGCGATCGATCGGTACGAGAGCGGCTAACACTCGTCGACGGCGGCGAACGCAGCGTCTCTGTGCCAGTGGAGACCGGCGGCGAACGCAGCGTCTCTGTGCCAGTGGAGACCGGCGGCGAACGCAGCATCTCTGTGCCAGTGGAGACCGGCGGCGAACGCAGCATCTCTGTGCCAGTGGAGACCGGCACCGAACGACGGATTCACACTATTCGACGACAACCGCGCCCTTCATCCCCTGTTGGCGGTGGGGCTCACACACGTACAGGTACGTCCCGGTGTCTTCGAACTGGTGTTCGAACGTAAACCCTGCTTCGTCGGTGATTTCGGTCTCGAAAACCGGTTCCTCCGCACCAGTTGCATTTTCGATTCCCAGCGACTCCTCTTCTTCTGGAACGTGGACGACGTTGTGGCTGCCGCCCTCGCCCGTCCACTCCCAGACGACCGTCGCATCCTGATCGATGCGGAAAGCGGGGGGATCGAACTGGAGGCCATCTCCAGCCCCGACGTCGACGGTGACTTCGTCCTCTCCCGTCAGATCCTCGGTCTCCTCGTAGTTCTCGACGTCGTCGAACCAATCGCCGTAGTCCGGTTCCTCCTCACCCTCCTGTGCGCTCGCGGAGCCACTGATGCCGCCGAGGACGGTACTTACGCCGATCGTTTTGAGTATCGTTCGTCGTTCGATCAGTTCCATATAGAGGCCTGCTCCGACTGAGTAGAAAAATAGACACCTTACGATCGCAACGAACATCACGAAACGGATGTGAGAGGTGACGAGAACGGAGCTCGGCACCGTCTTGTGGCGGTCACAGTCCCACGGGGGCCAGGTTTCCACCTCGATGTCGCCACCGAACGGAGCCTGGGGCGTCCGAATTCCACCGATCGCGTCATTCATCGGCCGGCGTTGGATCTACGGGGGTCGCCAGATCACCCCGATGCCCGCTCCGACGACTCGATCGCGGCTATCCCAAACTGACGTCGAGATACAGCATTATGACGACGCCTGCCATTACGCCGAGCGTCGCGATCCGCTCGTATCCGCGAGTGTGGGTTTCGGGGATGATCTCGTCGGAAATGACGAAAAGCATCGCTCCCGCGGCAAATCCCATCGCGTACGGCAGTACCGGTTCGACGACACTTACTGCCAGCGCGCCTAAAACCGCAAGGGGTATTTCGACGATGCCGGATCGTATTCCGGCGAAGGCTGCGTAGAAGCGCCGATCCAGGCCCGCATTGATGGCGGCTACCGACACGGCGAGCCCTTCCGGTATATTTTGAATGCCGATAGCGAGCATGAGCGGAATCGCGTTCTCGATGTCTCCGGAGCCAAAGCCGACACCCACGGCTAGCCCTTCGGGCATGTTGTGGAGGGTGATAGCGAGGATGAAGAGGATCACGGGCGTCAGCCGCTCGCTCTCGAGCGGAAGGGACGTACTCGGGTCGGCTTCGTCCGTCCGCCTGCTCCCGGTCAGCAGATAGTGTGCGTGCGGGACGAGCCCGTCGGCACGGTCGAGGAAGACGGCACCGAGTACGACGCCCACGAGCGTCGGAATCGGATTTCCTCCCGAATACTGGTCGATCCCCGGGATGATGAGGCTCGTGAAGGCTGCAGCCAGCATCACACCGGCCGCGAATCCGAGTGCGCCATCGAGCGCACGTTCCGAAGGATCTTGCCAGACGAGCACCAGCGATGCGCCGAGCAGGTTTAACACCGCGATAACGATCCCGCCGACGAGCCCCTGTACGACCGGGTTTTCGCCGGCGATTCGAACAAACAACTCGACTACTGGAACCATGATTCTCTTCCTCCCACTTACTTGACGAACGCCCTTGTGTCGCGTTTCATTGCGAACCGTTATCGGTGGACGACAGTAACGAAGTTCAAATAAACCCATCGATCGGGGTAGAAGATCACGGGCAAGCCGTTGTGGTCCCGCTACACGATAGAACTGTTGTGGCTGAACGGACGTCGGTTCAGCCCGGGTTCTACGCGGACGAACGACATTTCAAAGCGGATCTGGAACCGCGAGGATCAAACGCGACGCCGATCATCATCCCGCCGTGCCCACGTCGCGCCATCAGGAACGAAGCCGGACCGTCGAGTACGGCGTTGGGGCCTAAACCGCATGTAGACCGTTGTATCGTTTCTTTCAACGTATCATGAACGGCCACGATTACCTGCTGAAACGGGCGATTGATCTTTGTGGTGACCGTTTTCCCCGACGGACGTCTCCGTTCGTCCGTTCGTCAGTTCGTCCGTTCGTCAGTTCGTCCGTTCGTCAGTTCGTCCGTTCGTCAGTTCGTCAGTTCGTCAGTTCGTCCGAGCCGGTCCGCCGTACCTCAACCCTTTTATTATCGCTGTTCGTTGACTGGCACATGAGCGAAGACGAAGGGACGAATGCGTCCGCCCAGGGTGTCCAGTCCGAGGAGGAATCCAACGACGGCGAGATGGCTGACGTGAATCCCGAGGAGTCGGTCGGCGGGGAAACGGAATCGGCTCCCGACTCGAACGATTCCGAATCAGAACCGTCGGCGACGGAATCGGAATCAGAGGCGACCGATATCGGTTCGAACAGAGGAACGACCGAGGATGAGACAGAGGCAGAGACGGACACGGACGACGATGCACCCGAAACGAGCGAGGACATCCAGCGTGTCCTCGACCGTGTCACCGAATACGACGACGAACTCGCACACAAGGTAAGCTCGATCGTCGAGGAAGCTCGCGACCTCAATGGCACAGTCACACACCAGCGCGAGGAACTGGAGGATCTCGAAGAGCGAATCGAGTCCCAGGCCGAAACGATCGGCGAATTACAGGACGAACTCGACGAGTACGAGCAGGCATTGAACGAACGAGACGAACAACTCGAAGCACACAAAGAGGAAATCGACGAGCTGAAGAGTCGACTGAAGCGCAAACAGGCGGACTTCCAGAACTACAAGAAGCGCGCGAAAAAACGCCAACAGCAGATCAAGGATCGCGCTACCGAAGACCTAGTCGAGCGACTCATCGGCGTCCGCGATAATTTGAAACGCGCACTCGAGGAGGAAAGCGACGATACCGAAAGCCTTCAGCAGGGCGTCGAAATGACCCTCCGAGAATTCGACCGTATCCTCGAAGACGAGAACGTCTCCGAAATCGATCCAGAGCCCGGGACAGAAGCCGACCCCCAGCGCCACGAGGTCATGATGCAGGTCGAAAGCAGTCGTCCTGAAGGGACCATCGACGAAGTCTACACCCCCGGCTACGAGATGGGTGATAAGGTCATTCAGAACGCACAGGTGACCATCTCGAACGGCGATCCCGGGACTGAAACTGAATCACCCGCTGACGACGCCGAACGCGGGAGCGAAGGGGCGAGTGACGACAGCGAGGCCGGAAGTGACGAGGACGCCGATGAATCCGCAGAGACCAACGCATCCACAGATGGATCGGTCGACGTCTCCGACGACGCAGGAGAGAAAGAAGAAACCGACGCGGACGATGGAGCGATCGAACTTGGTGGCGAGGTCGCCACCGACGACGATATAGACGAGACTCCGGTGGACGATGTCGACGAGTGACTTCGACCGTGTAGCGATACCTGTACGTGTCGCTTCTCCAGATCGGTATCGGCTTTTACCCGCGCTATAACTATAGGAACACTGTTATTTTTTTCATCCGGTCGACGGATTCCACGATCGTTTTTATAGATCCCCAACTGCCGTAAAATCGTATCTAAGGGGCCCTATGAGCGTTTAATTCGGCACCTGATCGCTCCTAGTAACCTTTAAAACAAAGTGCGCACAATACCCCTCCACGATGGCGAGCAACAAAATTCTCGGAATCGACCTCGGAACGACGAACAGTGCGTTCGCGGTGATGGAAGGTGGCGATCCGGAGATAATCGTTAACGCAGAAGGCGAACGAACGACGCCCTCCGTCGTTGCCTTTACCGACGACGAAGAGCGCCTCGTCGGGAAACCAGCGAAGAATCAGGCGATTCAGAACCCCGAAAAGACGATTTCCTCGATCAAACGTCATATCGGCGAAGAGGATTACACCGTCGAGGTCGAGGACGAAGAGTACACGCCAGAACAGATCTCGGCGATGATCCTCCAGAAGATCAAACGCGACGCCGAGGACTATCTGGGTGACGAAATCGAAAAGGCCGTCATCACGGTTCCCGCTTACTTCTCCGACCGACAGCGCCAGGCGACCAAAGACGCGGGTGAAATCGCTGGCTTCGAAGTCGAGCGCATCATCAACGAACCGACCGCCGCGTCGATGGCGTATGGGCTCGAGGACGATCAAGATCAGACCGTCCTCGTTTACGACCTCGGTGGTGGCACCTTCGACGTCTCCATACTGGATCTCGGCGGCGGCGTCTATGAGGTCGTTGCGACTAACGGTGACAACGACCTCGGTGGCGACGACTGGGACAGGGCGATTATCGACTGGCTTGCTGACGGATTCGAGGACGAACACGGAATCGACCTCCGCGAAGACCGTCAGGCCCTCCAGCGGCTCAAAGACGCGGCGGAAGAAGCCAAAATCGAACTCTCTTCCCGAAAGGAAACCGAAATCAATCTTCCCTTCATCACGGCGACCGACGACGGCCCGATTCACCTCGAGGAGTCGCTCACGCGTGCGAAGTTCGAATCCCTGACCCAGGATCTCATCGACCGAACCATCGAACCCACCGAGCAGGCACTCGAGGATGCTGGCTACGAAAAAGACGACATCGACGAAGTACTGCTCGTCGGCGGATCGACGCGGATGCCCCAGGTCGGCGAGAAGGTCGAAGAGCTGACCGGTCAGGAACCGCAGAAGAACGTTAATCCGGACGAAGCGGTCGCACTGGGTGCGGCGATTCAGGGTGGCGTCCTCGGTGGCGAGGTCGACGACATCGTTCTGCTCGACGTGACGCCGCTCTCGCTCGGTATCGAGGTCAAGGGCGGCCTCTTCGAGCGACTCATCGAGAAGAACACGACGATTCCAACCGAGGAATCGAAGATTTTCACCACTGCAGCGGCCAACCAGACCACCGTTCAGGTACGGGTCTTCCAGGGTGAGCGCGAACTGGCCGAGGAGAACGAACTGCTCGGCGAGTTCCACCTGACGGGTATCCCACCGGCTCCGGCGGGTACGCCCCAAATCGAGGTCACGTTCTCGATCGACGAAAACGGTATCGTCAACGTCTCCGCCGAGGACAAAGGCAGCGGTACGACAGAAGAGATCACCATCGAGGGCGGTGCCGGTCTTTCGGACGCAGAAATCGAAAAGATGCAACGCGAGGCCGAGAAACACGCCGAGGAAGACCAGCAAAAGCGCCAGCGCATCGAGGCACGCAACACCGCCGAAGCCACGATCCAGCGCGCCGAAACGCTACTCGAGGAGAACGACGAGCAGGTCGACGACGACCTTCGCGCCGACATCGAGGACGCGATAGCGAACCTCGAAGAAACGATCGACGACGACGACGCAGACGCCGACGATATCGAAGCTGCGACGGAAAACCTGAGCGAGGAACTGCAGGAGATCGGAAAGCAAATTTATCAGCAGGAAGCCGGTGCAGCGGGTGCTGGCGGCGCAGCCGGCGCTGGCGGCGCAGCCGGCGGTGCCGCGGGAGCAGGACCCGGCGGCATGGGCGGCGGCCCGAATCCCGGCCCCGACGCCGGTGCGGGTGCGGCGGGCGGCGAGGACGAAGAGTTCGTCGACGCCGACTTCGAAGACGTCGACGACGAGGACGAATAACCCGATCTGAGACGTCGCCTGGCATAGCTCCGATACGTGCCGGCAACGTCGACGGAGACGGTGCCGGAGGTCGGCGAGACGGCTCACACCGCTGTCCGTTCCCGGTTCGTCTCAAATCACCGATCTGCCCACAGAAGCAGGTCTCGTAACGGTTTGCTACGGTTTTCCCGCGGATCGTTTTATCGCATCGGCATTGTACCCCGCAATCGTCGCCGATACGTCTGGACCGCTGTGACGATCGACGCAGATCGAACAGGCGAGCGGCGACGAACGCTCGGGATCACGAGCCGCGACTGCTGGACGCGTTCGGTCGATTCGTCACAGTCCGCTTAGCCGAACCGGAGGGTCGCTTCGGTACCGTCTGAATTCGTCTGAAACTCCAATGTTGCACTCGAGCGGTCGACGATCCACTTGACCAGCCACAGGCCGATGCCGCTGCCGTGTTCCAGTGACGTTTCGCGTTCGTCTTCGAGGACAGTAAGCTCGTACTCTGGAATACCCGACCCGTTGTCCGTGATGGTAAGCGTCGGCGTCTCGTCGTTCGTGAGACGAACCGAGACGCACGGACTGGTGGCATCGTTGTGTTCTGCAGCGTTCTCCAGAAGGTTCTCGATGACCACCTCGAGTCTGGTGTCAGCCTCGACGGGACGAGAATTGGGTCCGTTCACGTCGAACGAGACGTTCGGATATCGGTTTTCCATGCTCTCGATCGTTTCGTCGACGACGTCTCGAAGATCGTATTCGGCAGGTTTTCCGTCCCCGTCGACGACGTCTTCGACCAGTCGCGCTTTTCGACTGATCGATAGCAAGTCGTCGCTGGCCTCGAGGACAGTCTGAAGCCGTTCGGCGTGACCGTCTTCGACGGCTTCGGCGACGTGATTTGTGTGGCCCCGGATAGAGGTCAGTTCGTTGCGGATGTTGTGTCGAAGTACTCTGGACTGCACCTGTCGGAGCAGGTCGAGTTCCTCCTCACGGCGTTTGATTCCGGTGATATCCCTGAGGACGACCACTCGTCCACCCCGGGTATTGGACCCTCGGTCGATCGGGGACAGAGACAGTGAAAAGTATCGTTCCTCGCCGTCGAGTTGCACGGCGATCTGGGTTTCGACCTCTGCAGTGTCTTCGTAGCGTTCTAGCACCTCGTCGGGCACTGAATCGAAAAAGGCGGATCCTTGCATGCCGACGTAGTCGTCGCCATCATCGATGAACAGGTTCCGGGCGGCGACGTTCGCGTCGAGTACGCGGTTATCGCCGTCCAGCGTGACGATGGCATCATCCACCTCGTCCCACGCGGTTCGTCGAGCGATGGGCACCAGATCGAGCATTCGGTAGCGAAAGATAGCGTAGCTAAAACACAGGCCGGTTACGCCAATGCCGATTGGAGTGAGGTCGAGGAAATCCGGAACGAACGGGATCAGATTGAAAAGAAACAACGCGCCAAGCGTCATCGGCGTTATCGCACCCAGAACGATAGCAATCGTCTGTCGTCGGTAGAGTTTGGCCGAGTCGAACGAGTGCTTTACGAGCAAAACCACGCTGTAGACGACGACGGCGTCCAAGTACAACAGCGATAGTAGATGCGCCGGCTCGGGTTCGGTAACGTAGACGTATAATCCGTTTCGACTGACGAACTCGCCGGTCCACAACAGGGTATGAAGTTCGTTGGTGAGGGCCAACAGGATTCCAATCACGACCGGGACTAGCAGGATTCCAACGGTACGACGCGCAAAAACGTCGGTTCGTCCGGTGTAGGCCAGCGTGAAGAACAGGAGCCCCATCACCCCTCCGCCCCAGCCGATCCAGACGATCGATGCCAGGAGCACCTTCAACGTCTCGTCGGTGACGACGTATTGGAACGACCGCGATAGAATCCAGATCGTCGCCGATAGCATCATGACGGCAAGTGACAGGACCGTCTCGTCGCTCCCATATTTCCGATGGTATCGATACGTATATGCCGCTACGCCGGCCGTGACGATCCCCGACCCGAAATACGGAACGACGAACGGAGAGAATTGGAACATAGGTACGGATTGGCGGGAGTGACGTGAAAGTTCGCTGTACCCATAATCACAATACACTTTCATTATTATTGCGGCCAGTGCTATCGAGAGACGCAGTCGGTTTTGGCCACACTTTCCCGGGATAGTGGTCCCTGTCTGCTGGCCCTGTGTACTCTCGTCTCAGCACTCGAGGAATCGACCGTCGAACGTTCGTTTCAAGTGTCTCAACCGAGTATCGGTAAGACAACGAATGAGCGAGGACTTCTATGACGTTCTCGGCGTGAGTCCCGACGCGTCTACCGAGGAGATTAAACAGGCGTATCGGAAGAAGGCCACCGAGTATCATCCGGACGTCAGCGACGACCCCGATGCCGAAGAGAAATTCAAGAAGATCCAGAAAGCAAAGCAGGTGCTAACTGACGAGGAAAAACGCGAAGCCTACGACCAGATGGGTCACGACCGCTACGAGCAGGCCGAAAAACACGGCTTCGACGCCGGCGAGGCAGGCGGTGCCGGCGGCATGGGCGGCGGCCCGTTCGGCGGTATGGGTGGCAACATGGGCGGTGGTGGCATGGGCGGCGGCGGCCTCGGCGACCTTTTCGAGCAGGTCTTCGGTGGGGGCAGTGGTCGCGGTGGTCGCCGTCAGCCCCGAAAGGGGAGAGATCTGCGAACCGAACTCGAAATTGACCTCGAAGAGGCGTACAACGGTGCAGAGAAGCAATTCTCCGTCGAACGACCCGAAGCGTGCGAGGTCTGTGAGGGTGAGGGCCATCCCCCGGAAGCGGACGCCGAAACCTGTCCGCAATGTCAAGGTCGCGGCCAGGTAACCCAGGTCCAGCAAACGCCGCTCGGTCGAGTCCAACAAACGACGACCTGTCCACGGTGTGAAGGCGAGGGAACGCTTTATTCGGAGACCTGCGACGAATGTCGCGGCGAGGGGTACGTCCGTAACGAAGCGACGTTGACCGTCGAAATTCCAGCCGGAATTCAGGGTGGCCAGACCCTCCGGATGGAAAGCGAGGGCGCACCTAGCCCCGAGGGCGGGCCCAAAGGCGACATGCTAATCGACGTAACCGTTAGAGATCACGACGAATTTAAACGCGAAGGCGATGACCTGTACTATCGGCTCCCCGTTTCGTTCCCGCAGGCTACCTTCGGAGATACCGTAGAAGTTCCAACACTCGAGGGGGCTGCCGAATTCGAAATTCCGGATGGGACACAAAGCGGCGAAACGTTCCGCCTCGAGGGGAAGGGAATGCCGCGACTCCGTGGCCGTGGAACCGGGGACCTATACGTGCAAGTCCAGGTGGTCACTCCAGACCGCTTGAACGACGAGCAACGCGAAGCACTCGAAGCCTTTGCAGAGGCCGGCGGCGACGAAATCGACATCAAGGACGGCTTCTTCGAGAAAATCAAACGAGCGTTCTAACTATAGTAGTCGTTGAACGTCATTGTACACCCCGCTCGCGAATTCGCGGCCAGCGAGTGCTCGCTGGCCGCAGCAGTACGAGCGGTGGGTGAATCGTTTCAACGACTACTAAAGCTGCCGCGGATGGAGTCGGAATCGGGCGCCGATGTTCGATACGGCCGAGAAACAAATTCGCCTCCTCTCGGAGCGCATTCGTGATGAATCCCACCGGGACAGGACCCGGATTATTACACCGTATGTAATGAAACGCTAATGCGGTAATTATGAAAATGATAAGGGCAGAAGGCGTCCTGGGCTGGTAAAATGAGTGGAGGGGTTTCGGGGAAGGTGGCGATGCAGGGGAGCGTTCAAGACGCAAAATGATGTTATATCGTCGATAATTATACGCCGCTCCCTGTCATCAATTCACATGGACCTCGTTCGTGCCTATCGCACTATCGGACAAGTATACAACCTGATACAGGCGGAACGACGGACTAGGTCGTCGTTCGAGGTTGCATTGGGGGACCGACCGTGGCTCTACAGACACGGGTTTCTGAGCAAGTCTGGCGAGATATACTCGCTGGATTTGAACGGTCCGGAGGAGTATCTGACAGATTATCAGCGGTTCGTCAGAACGACGCGAATCAACGGGTCACAGTGGAACACGTTGATCGACAACAAACTCGCCTTTCATCGGTTGCTCGGCGAGTTTCCGACGCATCGCCCAGCCGTGTACGGATTGCTCACTGATGGGGAACTTCACGTATACGACCGGACTGACGGCCGATCAGTGATGACCGACGGCGGGCTCAAACTCGAGCATCCATCCGAACCGGCGAGCGAACAACCGACCACGGAACCAGTTACCTGGATCGCCGACGCCCTTTCTGACGGGGATCGACTCGTATTGAAGCGGTTTCGTGGCAGTGATAGAACCGACGTTCACTTCCTCGAGCGAGTGGGCGAGGAGTACGTCTTCGATGGCACGCGGATGAGCGAGGCCGCTCTCGCCAAGACGCTCACGACCTTCGACGGGTACCTGCTCTGCGAGCACGTCGAACAGGCCGACTACGCGGCCGAACTGTTCCCCCATACGACGAATACGATCCGGGTGCTGACGATGTACGACGATCGAGAACGAGAAGCGTTCATCCCGATGGCGATTCATCGGATCGGAACGACCGACTCCGCTCCCGTCGATACGTTTTCGGACGGTGGGATGAGCGCCCGCATCGACCGAGAAACGGGTGAACTCGGCGAAGCCGTCAAGTATCCGACCGACGGGACGGTCGACTGGCATCGAACGCATCCCGATTCCGGCGCTCGAATCCGGGGGACGGACGTGCCGGGCTGGAGTCGGGTCCGGGACCAACTGCTCGAGATCGCAGAAATGTACTCTCACATCCCCTACGTCGGATGGGATCTCGTCGTCACCGACGAGGGCGGGTTCGAGATTATCGGGGCACACAGCCACCCGAACGTCGCCCCGTTGCAGGTTCACGAACCGTTACTGGCCGACGATCGGACGCGTCGGTTCTACCGCGACCACGACGTCATCTGAATTATACGTGTCCAATCGAAGAGATCGCGTATCCGATCAAGGACTGCTTGCGGGTCTAGCCATCGTGACTCGAGTGTAAACGTAGCTCCGCCGTGTGAGGCACGGTTTCGAGTTCTTGACGTGTTCCGCCTCAGCAAAATCGCCGGTAACGATCTGGGAATCCCGATCGCGAGTCGCGTTGAGTGGAAACGACGGTCGCGTCGTCGACGCGAGTCGGCGCGCTTTTTCCGATTCGGCCCCGAAGATCTGGTATGAACGTTGGGACGGTCGACGACCTGTTCACGCGGGAACTCCGTGACGATCGGACCGGACTCGTCGACGCGACGGGTCGGGAATACGACTACCATTGGCTGTGTACGTCGTCCTGGAAGGCCGGCAACTTTCTGCGCCATTCGGGCGTCCGCGAAGGCGTCACCGTCGGCGTTGTCGGTGACGGCCCGTTCGCTTTGCTCGCATTCTTCGGCACGACGCTGCTCGAGGGGACGACCCGCTTCGACCCGCCGATGAACCTCGCCGAAGTGGACGACTTCCGGGCCCTCGTCGCACCCGTTGAGTCCCTCGAGAACTTCGAGCTACCGCGTGGCGCTCAGCGAATCGGCTACGGCACCAGACCCGATGCGCCGGACGTCCATCACTTCGATGCCGGACTCTGGAGCGAGAATCCGTCGTTTCCGCCGCTTTCGACCGATCCCGAAACCGTCCTCCTGACCGACGGCGATCGGACGGTGACCCATCGTGAGGTCCTAGACGAGACGCGTCGGATCATCGAGGAGGCCGGACTCGAGGCGAACGATCGCGTCGTCGTCAGAGCGCCGTTATCGGATCTCCGAACCGTCGTTGCGGGTGTTATCGCCCCGTTGCTGGCCGGGGGCGGGATCGTGCTTTCGGGCAACGACAGTGAGACCGACCCGGAGGCCAAACGCGGTGCGTACGCGGTCTCGAGCGAGTCCGTCCCCGAGCCGAATCGAATCGATCCCGACTCGGTATCACTCCCGTAAGCGCCAGCGCTTTCTCCGGGCACGTTCCGCCCGCCGAGCGGGTTCGACGTCGTCTATCCGTCACAGTTCCCGATACAGCAGTCCCTCGAGAGCGGGCCCCGAGAGCACGTCTCCGTCGTAGGTAAACCGTGAACCGTGACAGGGGCAGTCCCAGGTCCGTTCGGCGTCGTTCCACCGGACGAGACAGCCCATGTGCGGGCAGGTCGCCGACACCGCGTGGGTCGTTCCGTCTTCGGCGCGGTAGAGACCCACTGGTTGGCTCGCCCGGCGGACGACGCGCCCGTCACCGGGCGAGAGAGCGTCCTTGCCGTCCGACTGGAGCGTGGCGAGCAGCGATTTGATCCGATCGCCGACGAAGCTCCCGCCGACTTTGGCGTTCTCCTCGAGGAATTTCTTCGCCGAGGCACCGGGTGTGAGTCGCTGCGGATCGAATACGTCGGCCCAGGGGCTCGAGCCGTCCGTTACCAGATCGGCAAGTATCATCCCTGCGGCGGGTGCCGCCCGTCATCCCCCATCCACCGAACCCGGTGCCGACGTAGACGTGTCGGGCGAGCGGATCGATCTGTCCGATGAACGGGACCCGATCGACCGGCGAGTAGTCCATCGTCGACCAGCGGTACTCGATCGATTCGACGGTGAAGTGATCGCGGGCAAACGTCTCGCAGCGTCGGTATCGCTCGGAGGTTGGGACCCCGTCGACGCTCGGCTTGTGGCCCTGTCCGCCGACGAGAAGGAGATCGCCGTCCCCGGAATCGACGCCGTCTGGTGCACTCGAAGCGTAGGTTCGCATCGTCGCGGCCGGCGAGTCCGTGCTGTAGTACATCCCTTCGAACGGCGTCTCTGCGACCCGAACGGCGAGCAGATACGCTCGATGTGGATGCATCCGCGCGAAGTAGCCGGCGCGATCGAAAAGCGGGAAGTGCGTCGCAACGACGACGTCGTCGGAGATGATTTCCCCGTGTTCGGTCTGGACGCGACACGGCGAACCGGGATCGATGTCGAGGGCCCGCGTTTCCTCGAAGACGTGGTTGTCCTCCCCCTGTATCTCTTCGGCGATCGTGAGCAGGTACTTCCGCGGGTGAAACTCCGCCTGGTCGTCGAAACGGACCGCTCCGTCGACCTCGAACGGCAGCGGCGTGTCCTCGACGTACGAGGCGGGGAGGCCGACTCGTTGGGCAGCCGCCACTTCGTCACGGATCTTCTGTCGATCGTTCGGCGAGGCGGCGTAGGTGTACGCGTTCGTGCGATGAAAGTCGCAATTGATGGCGCCGGCCTCGACGCGTCTACTGACTTCGTCGATCGCTGCTTCGTTGGCACGGGCGTACTGTCGCGCCTTCTCCTCTCCGAATTGCGAGACGAGTTCGTCGTAAATCAGCCCGTGCTGGGATGTGAGCTTCGCCGTCGTGTGTCCGGTCGTGCTTTCTACGATTCGATCGGCCTCGACGACCGCGACGGTGCGACCGGCTTCCGTCAGATTGATCGCTGTCGTCAGACCGGTGATACCCCCGCCGATAACCGCCACGTCTACGTCCAGCCCATCCTCGAGGGGAGCGTATTCGGTCGACGGCGTCGTGGCCATCCACAGTGACTCTTCGCGCAGGGACTTCGGTGAAGTCTGGTCCGACATACAGATCAGTGGTCTGGCTATCCACACTCGTGACAAAAGGGACAGGGGGTGACATTGCCTGGATGCTGCCGCTTGCGTACCTGCGCAAGCGACCATCATCGCTGACCGAATAGTTATTATTTCTGATAAAATCGTTTATCTCGACGGTCGTGGTCGCTTCGCCCATGCCAGATGTCGCTATCATCGGCGGTGGCCCCGCCGGACTGAGCGCAGCATTGTTCACCGGAAAGAACGGCCTCGAAACCGTCGTCTTCGACACGGACGAGACGTGGATGCACAAGGCTCACCTGTTCAACTATCCCGGGATTCGGAGTATCAGTGGCGACGAATTTATGGAACTCACGCGTGGGCAGGTTCGCGACCGCGGTGCGGACGTCCGCGTCGGCGAAGAAGTCACCGACGTCGAACCGAGAGAAGGCGGATTTCGAATCGAGACCGAGGACGACGAGTACGATCCGAACTACGTCGTGCTCGCCACCGGCGCCGATCGGTCGATCGCCGAAGATATCGCCGTCGAGTTCGACGACGAGGACACCGTCGACGTCGATTTGCAGATGGAGACGAGCGTCGACAATCTGTACGCGACGGGCGCGATGGTCCGTGCTGAGGAGTGGCAGGCCGTCATCGCCGCGGGCGACGGCGCATCAGCAGCGCTAAACATCCTCAGCAAAGAGAAGGGCGAACACTTCCACGACTTCGACGTGCCCGATGACGTACCGGGGCTCGAGTCGGAGTGAGAGCCGCGTCGAACCGGCAATTTGTCGTTCGTCGTCCGCCGATGGTCGATCGACGGTCGTCGGCGACAGCGGCGAGCCTGCGTGTTCGTGGACTCCGACTAAGCGACTGGTCGGTGTCTGTCTTCGTACGCTGATGAACGACCTCCACCAGCTGTTCGTCCACAAACTCGCCCAGCAGTACTACGTCGAACAGGAACTCGTCGAGACGCTCGACGAAATGGCCCGTAACACGACTAACGACCGGATGAGCCAGGGCTTTGCCGACCATCGCGACGAAACTCGGACGCAGGTTCAGCGCATCGAGGACGTTTTCGCGACGCTCGACCAGCCCGCTGAAACGCGGGATTCGGCTATTCTCGACGGGTTGGAAGAGGATCGGCGCGAACTCGAGTCCGAGATCGAAGACGACGAACTGCTCAACATGGTCTACCTGAACGCAGGCATGATGACCGAGCGCGTCGAGATGACCGCCTACGAGGGGCTGACGACGCTGGCGGAGCAACTCGAACTCGGTAACGACGTCCAAAAGCCCCTCGAGTCGAACTACGACGAAGAGAAGTCCACCCTCCGCGAACTCGAGACGATGGCGACCGCCAAGGACATGAAGTCCCTGTGGGATCGACTGACGCCATCGTAAGCGTTCGTGCCGGTGATCGGGATATTCCGCCACCGGCTACACGGGTATGAGAATCGGACTATCGAGGTCGATAGCCACGTTCATCGGTCGAGACTCGCGAAACCGTCGACTACAAGGGACGACGGATCGAATATCGCGACGTGCAACTCGAGTGTGTCTTTTTCGGACCGTTTCGCGACGACGTGGGCCGGAAGACCGTTCGTTACGAGACTGATGCGGAAACGGTCGGCGATTTGCTGGTCGAACTCGAGATGACGTACCCGACACTCGAGGGACGACTCCTCGCCGACGACGGGTCCGGACTGGCTGGTGAGACGGTCGTCACGAAGGATACGAAACACGTTACCCAGCTCGACGGTCTCGAGACGCCCCTCGCGGAGGGAAACGTAATTCGACTCGTTCCGTCGGTGTACGGCGGTTCGACGCGAACGAAACACCGAGCCGACGGCAACTACGCAGCGAACCGACGGCAGCTAAGTAGCGAGCCGACGGCAACTACGCAGCGAACCGACGGCAGCTAAGTAGCGAGCCGACGGCAACTACGCAGCGAACCGACGGCAGCTAAGTAGCGAGCCGACGGCAACTACGCAGCGAACCGACGGCAGCTAAGTAGCGAGCCGACGGCAGCCAAACAGCGAACCGGCAGCTGCCAAACAACGGTCGTCAGTCCGCGGAAGGCATGACGGGATCGATTGCCGTTTGAGGGACGGTTCCATCGTCGTTCCAGCCCCGGGCTGCATAGTACTCCGTGACAGCATCCTCGAGGTCGGGAATCTCGTATGGTAACTCGTCGTCATTCCGATCGAAGCCGCGCCGATTGTTGAAGTGGCGCTCGAGGCGGACCGTTCGTGCGCCGACCTCGAGGAGGTCGTCGTAATCGGCGTCGAACAGCGTTTCGAGGCGCTCGTCGGTCAGGTAGTCGCTGCCGAACGCACAAACGATCCCGGTATCGCGAAACGCCGACGCGTTCTCTTCTTTCACGAGCGTTTCGGCCTTTCCGAGCGTGCCCTCCGGATCGAGTTCGCCACTGTACTCGAGGGACAGCATTCCGGCGTACATGTGGTCTGCACCTCGGTTTGCGACGGCATAGGAGAGCCCCTGGCCGTGGAGGACGCGGCCATCGTGAGCGGCGAACTCCATCCCTTTGACGGTGTAATTGTCGACGCCGAGTTCGCCGTGGACGCGGTCGACGCCTTCGGCGAGCGTGTCGCCGATCCCATCGCGGTGGGCGATCTTCTCGGTCACCTCCTGTGCGAGTTCCGCGTTGCCGAACTCGTCTTCGCTGGCCAGGTAGGCTGCGACGGTGACGCCCGCGGAGATCGTATCCATCCCGAGCGAATCACAGAGCTCGTTCGCCCTCATTACGTCGACGATATCACCGACCCCCTGACTCGAGCCGAAGGCGTAGACGGTCTCGAATTCCGGCCCTTCGGTCTCGACGCCGGTCTCTTCGTCCCGCGTCGGCAGTTTGCAGGCGTACGCACAGGCCGAGCACGCGCCTTTCTTGTATTTTTTCTCCTCGACTGCGCTGCCGCCGATGTCGGCCACATGTTCGAATCCGTGCTCCTGGAAGTACCGTGTCGGCAGCGAGAAGTTGTCGTTGATGAACTCGGTCGTGCCGGTCGTTCCCTGTCGTCGCATCAGGTCGTCGGACTGCGCCGCCTCCCTGTGAACGTCCATTTCTGGCGGATTCGGAATGTCGACGGACGGTTCCGAATCCCCCTCAAAGGTGACGCACTTGACGTTTTTCGACCCGAGGACAGCACCGAGACCACCGCGGCCGAACGCTCGCGAGTCGAACGTCATCACCGAGGCAAACCGAACCCGGTTTTCGCCCGCCGGACCGATGGCGATGCAGTTGTCGGGGCCGAGGTCGTGAGTGTCGGTCATGTAGTCCGACGTCTCCGGAACCGTCGCACCCTCGAGTTCCGGTACCGCCTCGAACTCTACACCCTCGTCAGTCACGTGGATAGCAATTAATTCGTTGCTCTCGCCGACGAGTTCGAGGACGCTGATTCCCGTTCCGACGAAATTTCGCGAGAGATAGCCGCCGGCGTTCGTCGAGACGAGTCCGTCGGTTAGCGGCGACAGCCCAGTCATGTTCATCCGGCCGGTAAATGACATCCGAGACTGTTGTAGCGGCCCCGTCGAGAGATACGCCCTGTTTTCCGGACCGAACGGGTCCGCGTCGAACGGGATCCGGTCGTGTGCGAGCGCCGTTGCGACGGCCCGTCCGCCGACCAGCGTCTCGAGGACATCGTCGATGTTCGTTTCCGTTGCGGTTCGCTCCCCGACGTCGATAGTGAGTAGGGGGCCTTCCGAGTGAAGCATTAGCATACAGTTCCGCCCGAACGAACTTAGCTTTGATAGCCGTCCCGGGAAATACGCGGCCTCCCCGCGCGTCGTCGGTACGAGCCGAAAACCCGGACGGATTCTGGCGACCATCCGTGTCACTCCGTTGTGCTGTGGTGTGTTACACGACCTCGACACCGGCGTGAGGTCGATTCATTCCCCAGAGACATCCAGTTAGAATTATTAGTCTTCGCTATGGATCGTCACATCGATGCACTACGACGCGGTCCTATTCGACTTCGACGGAGTCGTGGTCGAGACCCCTTCGTCCCGGCACCTTTCCGATGCCCTCGGTCGAACGTACGAGAAACTCGAGCGCTCCGGGCCGACGCCTGGGACGTTCCAGGCGTTCTTGGCCGGTGATTTCGAATCGATCGCGCAACGGTGCCGGAATCTCGGTATCGATACCGACGTGTTCTGTGCTCAAGCAGCCAGGGAGATGGTCCGCGCGCAACGCGAAGAGGTCGAACGCGGACTGCGATCGGCTTACGACGACGTCACTGCGGTACGATCGCTCGAGCCACCGCTGGGGATCGTAAGCGACAACCATCCGACGGCTGTCTCCACGCTGCTCGACCGATTCGGCCTTCGATCGCTGTTCGAGACCGTTTACGGCTGTCCGCTAACGTCGGACGGTCTGGCCCGACGCAAGCCCGATCCGACGAATCTTGAATCGGCGATGGACGCACTCGAGGCTGACGACGCTCTTTACGTCGGCGACCGAGCCGTCGACGTCCGAGCGGCAGATAATGCGGGCATCGACTCGGCGCTGATCGCTCGCGACGAGGACGATCAACCGGAGACGGACGTGGAACCGACCTATCGTTTCTCGTCACTCTCGGCCCTCCCGTCGATCCTCGAGTGATATCGAGACATCCCAGTCGTCTGGGACGGGCACGAGCCGATCCGGGTGCGAGGTCGTTCGAAGAGTCTTTGTAACCGGCAGCGAACGATTTCCGGCGACAGCGTCGTGAATCGGTCTATCGGTGGCAGATTCGTGGCGGCGCTTTTTTGAGCTGCTCACGGTAATCAGTGTATGGAATCCGACGACACTTGGTCTATGCTCCGGACGCAGTGTGAGTCTCTCGAGCCGGGTTCGGAGCTGATTACGCCAGTCTCTGACCGTCCGTTCGGTATCGAACGTATCGAGGACGACCGAATCGTCGTCCGCTTTGGTGACAGCGGCGAGCGGCGGCCGCTCTGGCGGGAGCAATTCGTCGTTTTCTTCGAGCAACTCGACGACGGATCAGTTCCCCTTGCGGAGTTACCACCGGGTGTCGAGCCCTACGCGAGCATCGTCACGCTCACGGGATCGTACACCGCCGACGACGACGCGATACGTTACGAACCCGCGCAAGCGACCGCCGGAGAAAGTCCGTTTCTCGTCCCGGCGGTTGCCGCTCGATCGACGCCCGAGCGAGTTCACGACGACGCGTTGTTACTCGCCCGCCAACTCGAGACCCACGACGCCGATGCACCCTCGACGCTCGACACCGACACGGCGACCGACCTCTACGTCCTCGCGTCGGACGTCCAACGCGGGGCAGACCGGGTACGGCGTTCGATTCGCGACGCGCTACTCGAGCGGCTCGGGCAGGGCCAACGGCTCCACGGCCGGTACGGCACCGTCAGGCGGACGATGCGGAAACGCCGCCAGCCGAAAGACGAAGAAACGATTTTTTCGTCACTCGACGAGCGTGGCATTCCCCGAGAATGGGTCACCGGCGTTGATCGGGATAAATTAGACGTCGTTCTCGCCGTGACTGATCTCGAGGAGGACGAAGTGTACGACGTCGAAGAGGACGTCTACGTTCAGAAAACGGGCGTCGACGAGGACGAAAAGTATTCGCGACTTCAGGGGATCGCCGACCGGATCGACGACCTCGAGGGCGACGCGAGCGAGGAGTTTCGCGCCGAACTGGACGACTTCGAGGATCGACTCGAGGACGCACTGTCGGCCGGGTGAGTGCTCGAGGGGACTGTTCGGTTCACTCGATACCGCATCCGGCCGGCCCCATCCGGTTACGGCCCGGTAATGCGAGTATCACAACGGCATCGTATAGATGCGCATCGGGTACGATTCCCCGCCACCTCGGTCAATCGCGTGCTATCTCGGGTTCGAAGCCGTTTCCGAGTCCGACCCGGAAGGCGAACCGGGCTCCGAAGTTGACCGAATCGGCCGACTATACGTTCGTGTGTGACGTTTTCGTAGCGGAACTCGGAGGTGCCACCGTCTACCTGACTGGCGCGAGACGGATAATTCCACATCGAATCGCCTATGGTCTATCGTCACCCAATCAGTGATAATGGCTCTCGACGGGGTACGACTTCGTCTCGACGCGATCATTGCTCTATTACTGATAATTCTTTCAGTGCTGCTCTTGTCCGTTCTCCCCCTCTTTCTCGGCCTCACTGGTATTTTCTTTATACTCGCTGTACCGGCGATTACGTGGGTTTTGCTCCAGTCAGATCCCCGAATTCGGGTGTAGTATCCGAATGCATATCACTACTGTGCCGGTATGGCTGGCCATCTTTCCGAGAAGCGCGCGAGTGTGACGGTGGCTGCTATCGGGACAGTGTTCTTCGCTCGTCGATTGTCGATAGCCGGTTGTCTGCGCTCGTACTCGACCGTAATTCTGTGCATCGAGGGATCGAATCGGGGCCTCGAGATGGCCGAACGGATCTCGGTGATCATCGGACAGAGGCAAGTTGGCCCGATCCTATCGGTTCGGCGGATAGTCGAGTAGCAGTATACTATAGTAGTCGTTAAACGTCATTGCACACCCCGCTCGCGAATTCGCGGCCAGCGAGCGCTCGCTGGCCGCAGTAGTTCGAGCGGTGGGTACATCGTTTCAACGATTAGGATAGCGACCAGCGCCCATCTCGGATCGAATCCGAGTCGCCCCGATCCCGTTTCGTGCTGTCGAACCGAACACGTCGAGAAATCGAGAACAGTATTTATAATGGTCGATGATGAAGATATTTCGTGATGCCCGATCCAACCGGCAATCACCGAACGAGAGAGCTCGGGATCGAGTTCGGATCACTCGCTGCCCAACTCGAGCAACACGAGTATCCGACAACGTGTGAAGAACTTGTCGACGCCTACGGTGCCGAAGTCCTCCTGTTCCAGAACGGCGAACAGCCACTCGAGGAGGTACTAAACCAGGTTCCCGAAGAACGGTTCGCGTCGGTAACGGAGGCACGTACAGCGATCTTCAACAACGTCGCCGAAGGTGCCATCGGGCGGAAAGGCTACAGCGACCGCACGCCACCCGCACTCGGTGAGCAAAGCGACGAACCGGAGGAATCGTTCTGAGGGATCTCGGCTCCCGAGAGGCTCGGCCGTCTTCGGTGATCCACACACTGCTCGAGCCCCGTCCGAACTGGTGACTCACTCGATGTTGCATTTGCCACCGTAGTAAGCGATGTCACGGAAACGGGTGTCACCGGGCCCGCATCAGCCGAACCGCGCCGCGACCGTTTCGAGTCGACCTGACAGCAGATCGACGAGGGCGAGTACGTCGGACCGCGTCGGCTGGTTCGCGAACGGATCGTACTCCTCGCGGACGGACTCCGCGACCAGCGAGCGAACGACCTCGTTCATCGCAGTAGCAGCGTTTCCGTACTGATTGCTGGCCATCCGCTCGCTGACCTGCTCGAACGCATCCGCGAGCAACTCTGGGAGGTCGCGCTCTCTTCGCCTTCGGGGCTTACGAACCCGCGGGCCGGAACGGCTGACACGCGTCTCGAGCCCGTGGAAACACCATCTTGGAAATACTAAGGGAGGATTGGACCGTCCGAACGAATCGTGTCGGTCGTGTCGACGGCGGTGGTCTTGGACTTCGACGCCATCGATACCTGCTGGAAACGGCCTCAGCCCGATCGTACGTGCAGGATGCGCTTTTCTCCACCAATGAACGGATTTGTGATGCGTGATACGAGCGACGTCGATCGATACCGTGTCGCGAACTCGGATGCCTCCGTGTTGCAGACGAGGATATCCGCCCCAAATCCGCTGAGGGACTCGTTCGACACTCGTTTCAGTCGGCCGTCCGTAGTTCGAAGCTGATGTCCGTTCGTGGAACCGGAACCCGGCTCGTGATGGCGCTGGTGGGCCTGCTCCTGTTACTGTGGTATTTTGGGCTGGCGGTCGCCAGTTACTGGGTCCTATCGGTCCTCCGCGTTTCCGCACCCGATCCAGGGGTTACCCTGCTGTTGCTCCTCGGTACCGCCGTCGTCGGGGGCGTTTTGAGCTACCGACTTGGAACGAGACAGTTGCTCTCGCGCCTCGAGGCGGTCGAGCTCCCGCGGTCGCACGCGCCAGCGTTTTACCGCCACCTCGATCGACTGGAGTCCCGAATGGATGTCGATTCCCCGTCGGTCCTGATCGCGCGACTGCCGATGCCAAACGCCTTCGCTTTGGGGACTGGGCGAAACGGCGTGATCGTTCTCGACCGCTCGCTCCTTCGGCTATTATCGCTCGACGAACTCGAGGCGCTGGTCGCACACGAACTTGCCCACCTCGAGAGTCACGATGCGCTCGTTCAGACGCTCGCATACAGCATTTTTCGGACGGCAGCTGGACTCGTATTTTTTCTCTTCGCCCCGCTACTGTTGCCGATAGCGGGGATCGCTCGATCGGTCGCGTGGATGCGCGGAAACCCGCAGTCGTGGTCGGAAACGGTCTTTGGACGATTGCTGCGTGTATTCGAAGGTGGGATACTGGTCGCCCTGGTTGTCCTGACACTCGTCGCCCGTGCCCACTCCCGTCGCAGGGAGTACGCTGCCGACGAGCGCGCTACCGAAGTCACCGGAAACCCGCTCGCGCTCGCCCGGGCGCTCAGGACGATCGAGCGTGCTTCGGTGCCGTATCAGGGCTTGCTCGCGACATTGTACGTCCACACCGAGGCGGATACTCTGAGCCGACTCTTGGCTACGCACCCCTCGACGGACGAGCGAATCGACCGTCTCATCGACCGAGAGCAAACCGATCACAACGAGCCGATGCGACCGATCGAGTAAACGGTCCGATCACCAGAGCGAACTCGTCGTCGGCGAGGGTGAACCAAACGAATCGGTGCCATCCCCGTCGTGTGGTTACTGCCAATCCACAAACGCTTTTGGCCGCACACCTCCTATCTCCAGTTATGTACGTGCGGGACGCGAAAAACAGAGAGGAAGTCTGGTTGCTGGACCACATCGAGTCGATGGGACTCGACGAGACGGCGTTCCGCTCGCGCGACTACGTCGTCGCGGTCGACGAGGAAACCGGCGAAAAGGCCGGATTCGGCCGTATCCGCGTCCACAAACCCGACGAAGAGTCGGCGGCTGACGTCTGCGAACTGACCAGTATCGGCGTCCTCGAAGGCTGGCGCGAACGAGGCGTTGGAGCCCACGTCGTCGAGCGGCTCGTAGAGTACGCCGGTGACCAAGGGTTCGACACAGTCTATGCCCTGACCGGCGAGGGCGCGTACCTCGCACAGTTCGGCTTCCAGCGGATCGAGGAGTCCGATCTGCCGGCCGTATTACAGGACCGCCTCGCAGCGAAGCGAGGCAGCTCCGACCCGGACGCGGTACCGCTGTCGATCGACGTCGCCGAGTTTCGTATGCCCCAGCAACTCCGGGACGCGTTCAAGCGAGCCCCCGAAGGGCGCGGGGAAACTGGCGACGAGGAGTCGCCGGAAGATTTCGGAATCGATCCCGACTCCGCCACGTACAAGTACGATACAGGACGGTGAGGACGATACGTGACGATTGGGTGGTCCGAACGACAGACGCAGTCCGGCTTTCCGAATCGTCGTCACCAGTCATCGGCTCGAGTCGGTTTCGACCGGTCGCTCGTGAAATCCGTGACGGAAGGCAATCCAGCCGATCCCGGAGAGAAACAACACTGGCGGAAGGATGGCAAATCCCCAGAGCGGATCCAGTCCCCATCGGAGCAAGAACCCAAGATTCACCAGCCCGATGATGAGAAACGGCGCGACGTAGCGGGCGGCACGGCGGCGGCTATTCCCGTCCTCGGTCCGGACCGTCGGCTCCGTTACCATGGTATGGGTATCGACGGCTCGAGAAATAAGATGTTGTGGCGAGAAACAGGACATTCATGACTGCAAACGCATCCGATTCGACGACGGAAAGCGGTATCGACAACGACGAAAACGGGTCAGATGACGACGATGAGATTCCAGTCTGGCTCGTCGAACGAACGTACTCGGACGACGAACTCAACCTCATCATCCTCGTATACGCCACCGAGGACGGCCGACGGTACCACCGACGCGAGCGCGCGTTGACGAGTTTCTCAGGACCCGCTCGAGAAACCAGCGCGGGGCTGGTCGTCTCGCCTGCCGACGTTGGGACCGTCGATGATCCCGACACTCGAGAGCGGTACGCCGAAGAAGCGTCCCGAATGGCCGAGCGACACGATCCAAACGATAGCGTTTAGACCGACTTGTCGTTCGCGTCAGCGGTGTGTAGTGACCTCACCATGTATATCAAAGTTCAAGCCCTGTGCCGTCCACGCTATCGATAATGTTCGATCCCGACGAACTCGAGGAGATCCGTGCCAGTAAAGCGGAATGGCACGAGGCGGAAGTCGAACCCGTCCTCGAGCGGTTCGGCGAGCGGAAGGAAACGTTTACCACCGATACGGGCGGCCAGGAGGTCGATCGCCTCTATACACCCGCGGACGTCGACGACATCGACTACGAAGCGGATCTGGGTAATCCAGGCGAGCCGCCGTACACGCGCGGGGTGTACTCCACCGGCTATCGCGGTCGGCTGTGGACGATGCGTCAATACGCCGGGTTTTCGACGCCGGAAGATACCAACGAGCGCTACCACTACTTGCTCGATCAGGGCCAAACTGGTCTTTCGATGGCGTTCGACCTCCCGACGCAGATGGGATACGACTCCGATGCGGACATGGCTGCCGGCGAAATCGGCAAGGCCGGGGTCGCAATCGACTCCCTCGCGGACATGGAGACAGTCTTCGAGGGCATTCCACTCGACGAAGTCTCGACGTCGATGACGATCAACGCGCCGGCGTCGGTACTGCTGGCGATGTATATCGCGGTCGGCGACCAGCAGGGTGTCGACCGCAAGGAACTGCGAGGGACGATTCAGAACGATCTCCTCAAGGAATACATCGCGCGAAACACGTACATCTATCCGCCGGAGCCGTCGATGCGGATCATCACGGACATTTTCGAGTTCTGTGCGGCCGAAACGCCGAAGTTCAACACCATCTCGATTTCGGGGTATCACATCCGCGAAGCCGGTTCTACGGCCGCTCAAGAACTCGCCTTCACGCTCGGGAACGGAATCGAATACGTCGAGACGGCGATCGAGGCCGGACTCGACGTCGACGAGTTCGCGCCCCAGCTTTCGTTTTTCTTCAACGGGCACAACAACATCTTCGAGGAGGTTGCGAAGTTCCGCGCGGCTCGCCGGATGTGGCACGACATTATCGAGGCGCGTTTCGACCCCGACGATCCCGCATCGAAACAGCTCAAATTCCACACACAAACCGCCGGCTCCATGCTAACCGCCCAGCAGATCGAGAACAACGTCGTCCGCGTCGCCTACCAGGCGCTCGCGGCCGTTCTCGGCGGTACACAGAGCCTCCACACCAACGGCAAGGACGAAGCGCTGGCCCTGCCGACAGAGGAATCTGTCCGAACCGCACTTCGTACGCAACAGATCCTCGCCCACGAGTCTGGCGCGGCGGACACTATTGACCCGTTGGCGGGCAGCTACTACGTCGAATCGCTGACAGACGAAGTCGAGGACGAGGCGTACGACATTCTCGACGAGGTCGAAGAACGTGGCGGCATGCTCGAGGCCGTCGATCAACAGTGGGTTCAGCGCCAGATTCAGGACACGGCGTTTGATCGTCAGAAGGAGATCGAAGAGAAAGATCGTATCATCGTCGGCGTCAATGAGTTCGAGGTCGACGAAGAGCCGGAGATGGACGTCCAGGAGATTACCGAGGAGGATCAGCAGCGCCAGATCGATCACCTCGAAACCGTCCGCGACGAGCGCGACGATGAGGCAGTCGATGCAGCCCTCGAAGCGCTTCGCGACGCGACCAGGAGCGACCAGAACCTGATGCCGTTCATTATCGACGCGGTCAAAGCCTACGCGACGGTCGGCGAAATCTGCAACGTCATGCGCGACGAATTCGGCGAGTACCAACCCGGCGGCGCCGTCTGATCGGCCACCGGATCGTGTCGGTGATGGTAGTGGCGAATATCGTCGACGGTCTCATTGCGACCATCATCGAAATCGACGTTTTCGGTTCCGTCTCGAGATCGATCCGCCATTTCGTCGTCACGGAAGGCGTGCCCTCTGTCGACGACGATAGCCATCAGTCTCCGATATTCCACGACTGGTAAGGCTTTCGTTGCGTCGCTCCACCCAACTGGGTCTTTTACCTTCGTAACTCAGTGTTACGCGCATTCCCTTCGGTCAGTTCGAAGCTAACACTTCGTTGAGCGAGGAATTCGGAGGAACAGTCGGGTCAATTTATTCGAATATCAGGCGACGGCGTTGCTGTGAGTCTTCCATGAGCGATCACTCGGATGAAAACCCAACTACTGGATCGAAATCGGTAACTGATTACTCCGCGACTTCGCGTCGTCGGCTCCTGCAGGCGGCTGTGGCCGCTGGTGGCGTCGCGAGTTTCGGTGGTCTCGCCGCTGCCCAGGAATCGCAATCGTTCGAATTCGGCGGCGAGGTAAGCGGCTGGCAGGGCCGGTCGCCATCGGAAATCGAGGGGCAAACGAACCCAACGCTTCAGTTACAGGAGGGGACGACCTACGAGTTCACCTGGGAGAACGTCGACGGCGCCCCCCACAACATCGCGATCCTCGACGCAGACGGCAACGAACTCGAAAGCACCGAGATCATTAGCGAACAGGGTGCGACCCAGACACTTGAGTTCGAGGCGACGAGCGAGATGGCCGAATACTACTGTGCGGTCCATCCCGCTTCCATGCGCGGTTCTCTCGAGATCAGCGGCGGAGGCGGCGCGACCGATGGACAGACCGGTGGGGCCGACCAGCGGTTCTTCCAGCCGGGGACTGAAATCGGCGTACAGACCATCGCGGAAGGGATGACCGCGCCGACTGATTTCGCCGTCGCGGACGAAGAGCAAACGCGGTACTTCGTCACCGACCAGACTGGCGAGGTCCGGGTCGTCACCGACGAGGGACTGCAAGACGAGCCGTTTCTCGACGTCAGCGATCGGATGGTCGAACTCGGAACGTTCGAGGGAAGCTACGCAAGTCAAGGGCAAGCGTACGACGAGCGCGGGTTGCTCGGGATCGAACCTCACCCGAACTTCTCCGAGAACGGCCGCGTGTTCATCCACTACAGCGCGCCGCCGAACGAGCAAACGCCCGACGGCTGGAGCCACGTCGAGGTCGTCTCCGAGTTCCAGGCGAACGACGATCTCAGTCAGGCCGACCCCGAGTCCGAGCAGCTCCTGATGGAGTTCCAGAAGCCCCAG
Organism: Natrinema halophilum; assembly: GCF_013402815.2. Classification (NCBI taxonomy): domain Archaea; kingdom Methanobacteriati; phylum Methanobacteriota; class Halobacteria; order Halobacteriales; family Natrialbaceae; genus Natrinema; species Natrinema halophilum. Next base: position 1,159,560 of record NZ_CP058601.1, on the reverse strand, counting down.
TACAACCACGATTCCGGGCCGATGGCGTTCGGTCCGGACGGGTATCTGTACGTTCCGATGGGCGACGGCGGCGGCGCGAACGACAACATGTACGGCCACGTCGACGACTGGTACGACGGCAACGAGGGCGGGAACGGGCAGGACGTTAGCGAGAACTTGCTCGGGAGTATTCTCCGGATCGACGTCGACCAGGAGGGCGAGGACAAACCGTACTCCATCCCCGACGACAATCCGCTGGTCGATTCTGAGCAGGGACTCGACGAGCACTACGCCTGGGGCTTCCGGAACCCGTTCGGAATCTCGTTCGACAGCAACGACCGGTTGTTCGTCGGCGACGCCGGACAGAACCTCTTCGAGGAAGCGGACATCGTCGAAAAGGGCGGCAATTACGGCTGGAACGTCAAGGAAGGGACCCACTGCTTCAGCACGGAAAACCCGGGCCAGCCGCCCGAAGACTGTCCGGACACGGCGCCCGACGAGCCGCCGTACAACGGTCAGGAGCTACAGGATCCGATCGTCGAGTACCCCCATATCTACCAGGGGGAGGTCGTCGGTATCGTGATCGTCGGCGGCCACGTCTACGAGGCCGGGCAGGTCGAGGGGCTAGAGGGCAAGTACATCTTCGGTGACTGGACGGCCGATCCGGCGCGGGAATCGCCACAGGGGCGGATCTTCGCGGCATCCGAGCCCGACGGTGGAATGGGCCAGACGACCGACGCCGGTGGGAACGAGACTGCCGGGATGAACGAGTCCGCCGACATGAACGAAACCGGCGGGATGAACGAGTCCGCCGACATGAACGAAACCGGCGGGATGAACGAGTCCGCTGACATGAACGAAACCGGCGGGATGAACGAAACCGGCGGCATGAACGAAACTGGCGGCATGAACGAGTCCGCCGACATGAACGAGACTGCCGGCGGAAACGAAACGGAGACGGACGGTGCGGCCGGTGGAGGCGGTCCGGGGCAGACGGTCCCGCGTGACGAACTATGGAATATGGAGGAACTTCAGATCGCGGGGAGCGAAGACGGTTCCTTCCCCTACTTCGTTCGGATGTTCGGTCAGGACGCCGACGGCAACGTCTACGTCCTCGCGAACAGGCGAGGCGTTCCGGAAGGTGACACGGGCGTCGTCATGCAGATCGTCCCGCCAGGAGAGGGTGATTCCCTTTCGATGCCCGCCGACGGCGACGGAGCCGCGGCTGGCGGAAATGAAACGGCTGGGGGTAATCAGACGGCAGATATGAACGAAACAGCCGATGGAAATCAGACGGCAGATATGAACGAAACAGCCGACGGGAACGAAACAGCCGACAACGAATCCACCGGAAACGCGACGGACGACGCCTGAGTTCCAGCCGAGGTCGACGCGCGTCGGATACCCGGTGGCCTCCCTCTCGAGTCGAACCCCGACCGGTTCTGACGTACGAGCGACCGAGTATCGTTCGCCGGGGCGGTCTTGATTACGGCCGGTATCGAACGGGCCGTTATGAGCACTGATTCCACGACTGGCACCGTACTCGCACAGGGAGCGGACGTGCCTGCGCTCGGACTCGGAACGGCGCGTATGACCGGCGAGGACTGTCAGCGTGCCGTCGAAACTGCACTGGCGATCGGCTATCGCCACGTCGACACCGCTCAGATGTACGACAACGAGGCGGCAGTTGGCCGCGCGATCGCCGAGAGCGACGTCGACCGAGAAGCCGTGTTCATCGTCACGAAAGTACATCCCAGCAACGCGGCTCCGGCGGCCGTCCGCGAATCGACGCGGGAAAGCCTCGAGCGACTCGAACTCCAGACCGTTGATCTTCTATTGTTGCACGGCCCGAGCGATGCGGCTCCGCTCGAGGAAACTATCGGCGCGATGAACGACCTCCAGCACGACGGACTGGTCGATCACGTCGGCATCAGCAACTTCGGCGTCGACGGACTCAAACATGCGATCCAGTACTCGGAGACGCCGATCGTCACGAATCAGGTGAAATATCACCCCTATCACCAACCGGACGACCTCGTCGCTTACTGTATCGAAAACGAGATCCTCGTGACCGCATACAGTCCCCTCGCAGAGGGGAGCGTCGTCGGCGACGATCGTCTGACTGCGATCGGCGACGTGTACGGCAAATCGGCCGCACAGGTGACGCTACGATGGCTCATTCAGCACCCCTACGTCGCGGCGATCCCGAAGGCTGCGCGTCGGACCCACATCGAGGCGAACGCGGATATCTTCGATTTCGAACTCTCGCCAGAGGAGATGCGCACCGTGTCCGAACTCGACGGCGGCCTCTCGGATCAGCTGGCCGTCCAGTTGGGGGTGAATTGATTGCCGTTCTGGCCATCGTTTTGACCTCGGATGGGAACGGAACGACGGTCGGGCACGGATGGGGTTCAACGAAAAATCACAACAGTAACACGGTCCCCGTGAGGAGGAGAGACCGATGCATTTCGATCACGCCGGGATCGCGGTCGACGACGCACAGAATCTGGCGGAACTGTACGGCGAGCTTTTCGGCCTCGAGGTCGCTCACGAAGAGGAGTTCGACGGTCTGCGAGTCGTCTTCCTCGACTGTGGCGACGGATACTTCGAACTGCTCGAACCGCTGTCGGACGACGGGACGATTGCCCGTTACCTCGAGACGAACGGTGCGGGTATCCACCATCTCGCGCTCGCGACCGACGACATCCAGGGCGCGCTCGAGACGGTACGCGACCGGAACGTGGCGCTGGTCGACGAAGAACCGCGACCGGGCGCATGGGGTCACTCGGTCGCATTCCTGCACCCGAAGGACACCGGCGGAATTCTGGTGGAACTCGTCGAACACTGAAGCGTCGTCCTATCGCTGGCCCTCGGATGGCCCGGTCGGGTGGTCGCCCGTCACTTTCCATCCCCTCGGGGGCAAACCGGGTCCGCTGAGTCCGATCACGCACCTGTCTCTCATTTTCGGTCTCGGCGACGAGCGGCGAACTTCCGTTCGAAGGCGTCGGCCTTGCGCTGTGGCAGGCACCCGCCGCGTCTGTCACCGATATCGTGGGATTCGCCATCGGCGCACCGCCGGTAACACACTATAGTAGTCGTTGAAACGATTCACCTACCGCTCGCACTACTGCGGCCAGCGAGCGCTCGCTGGCCGCGAATTCGCGAGCGGGGTGTGCAATGACGTTTAACGACTACTATATTTCTTGCCGCTGGAGAATTCGGACCAGCGCCATCGGGAGTTTATCCAGTTCCCCAGGAAGAGTGCACTGCTGCGGGCGGCAAATGCGTTCCTTGAGTGGGCCATGCCCGCGACCGCTATCCGAAGTTCTCGATGTGGGCGTCATCCGAATCGCCCCCGGCGTCTTCGATCGCCTCGGCGACGGTCGTGACGAAGTCCTCGAAGCCGAAAGCGTACAACTGACCTCCTGATCGGTGGGTTGGGTCCGCATCTGCGAGTTCGTCCTCTTGATTCGCGTCCACGAAGACGACCGTCGTCCCCGCTGCTTCGAGCGCCTCGAGCCGATCGACGTGAGCCGGTTCGTCGGCCTGATAGATGACGGCTGCGTCGTGGTCCGTCTCGAGGGCTGCCTCGGCGATGGCGACTGCTGCACCGATGCCCGGACCACCCGCGACTGCGACGACGTCACCGTCGTCGTCGTAGGTGATCCGGCCGAACGGTCCCTCGACGTTGACGGTTTCGCTGGCGTCGAGTTCTTCGAGCCACGGAGAAAGGTCGGCATCTGGGTCGATTCCGACCGTTAGTTCGAACGTTTCATTTCCGTCGGGTGACGAAAGCGTGTAGTGGCGGGCTATCTCTTCTTCCGCAGGTTACGCGCGCAGTAAGACGAATTGTCCCGGAAGCGCGTCAAATCCCTCGGGGGATTCGAGTCGAGTGCGATAGTATCGGCCCCGACTTCGTCGACCGATGCGACCGTGACTGGCGTCCCCTTCATGTCGGATCTGTTCGGCGGCTCATTGAAAAGGGGTCCCGTTCCGTCGATGATATCCGAAGTTATCACTACATTCTTTTGATATGTATGGATTCTAATACCCGAGTTAGTTAGGCGGCGGCCCCGGGTTCCATACCTCCGTGTCCGTCTCCCTTTCCCCGGTCCATAACGATTAATTATAATTACTACGTCTCGTCAAACATATCACCTATCGTTGCGGTTGCTCGGTTGGGGTTTCAGAAGCCTTTTCATTTGTGGGGGGCAAGTCTCAGGATAACATGGCTGAGGATCTCAACTGGGCGATTGGAGGCGAGGCCGGCGACGGTATCGACTCTACCGGAAAAATATTCGCTCAGGCACTTTCCCGAGCCGGACGGCACGTATTCACGTCGAAAGACTTCGCATCACGAATCCGTGGGGGCTATACTGCCTACAAAATTCGAACGTCGGTCGACCGCGTCCAGAGCGTGGTCGATCGACTGGACATTTTGGTCGCACTCACACAGCGGACGATAGACGAAAACCTAGATGAGCTTCACGGCGGTAGTGCAATCATCTACGACGGCGAACGCTCTTGGGAAGCCGAAATTCCTGACGAGATGACTGCTGTCGACGTTCCGCTGAAGTCACTGGCCGAAGACGCAGGTGGCGCGATCATGCGCAACATCGTCGCACTCGGTGCCGCGTGTGAAATCACTGGCTTCGACGTCGAGTACCTCGATGAAGCGCTCGAGAAACGATTCGGCGGCAAGGGCTCGAAGATCGTCGAAAACAACAAAGAAGCCGCACGACTGGGCCAGGAGTACGTCCAGGAGAACTACGATTTGGATCACCTCGGCTACAACGTCGGGACAACCGACAACGATTACGTCCTCCTCAACGGCAACGAAGCGATCGGCATGGGTGCGATCGCCGCCGGTTGTCGATTTTATGCTGGATATCCTATTACGCCCGCAACGTCCATCATGGAGTACCTGACGGGACGTATCGAAGACTACGGCGGTCACGTCGTTCAGGCCGAAGACGAGTTGTCTGCGATCAACATGGCACTCGGTGCCGCACGCTCCGGTGCTCGATCGATGACCGCGACGTCGGGAGCCGGGATCGACCTCATGACCGAAACCTTCGGTCTGGTCGCAACCAGCGAGACACCGCTCGTCATTACCGACGTCCAGCGTTCAGGTCCTTCGACGGGGATGCCGACGAAACAGGAACAGGGTGACCTCAACATGGTGCTGTACGGCGGCCACGGCGAAGTTCCGCGGTTCGTCGTCGCTCCGACGTCGATCACCGAGTGTTTCTGGAAGACCATCGAAGCGTTCAATCTCGCCGAGAAGTACCAGACGCCGGTCTTCCTCGTATCTGACCTGGCGATGTCGGTTACCGAACAGACGTTCCCGCCGGAGGCGTTCGACATGGACGAGGTCGAAATCGACCGCGGCAAGCTCGTCGACGAGGACGAAGTCGACGAGTGGCTCGACGCGCAGGGCCGGTTCCGTGCACACGCCGTCACCGAAGACGGCGTCAGCCCGCGGGCAATTCCCGGGACGACCGACGGTGCACACATGTCCACTGGTCTCGAACACGACGAACTCGGCCGGCGAACCGAAGAAGAAGACGAACGCGTCCAGCAGGTCGACAAGCGAAACCGAAAAGTCGAGACTGCACGGACCGAAGAGGACTGGGACTATCGCGAGTTCGGAGATTCGGACGCCGGTAACCTCGTCATCTCGTGGGGGTCGAACGAGGGCGCGCTCGTCGAAGCGCTCGAGTATCTCGAAGACGACGATATCGACGTTCGCGTTATCTCGGTTCCGTACCTCTTCCCGCGACCGGACCTTAGCGATGAGATCGATGCAGCCGACCAGACGGTCGTCGTGGAGTGTAATGCGAACGGGCAGTTTGCGGACGTGCTCGAACACGACGCGCTTACCCGTTTGAAACGCATCAACAAGTACACGGGCGTTCGCTTCAAGGCGGACGAACTCGCGGAATCGATCACCGAAAAACTCTCCGAAGAGGTGCCAGCACAATGAGCTCCGACGTACGATTTACCGACTTCAAATCCGACAAACAACCGACGTGGTGTCCCGGATGCGGCGACTTCGGGACGATGAACGGCATGATGAAAGCCCTCGCCGAAACCGGTAACGATCCCGACAACACGTTCATCGTGGCCGGAATCGGCTGTTCCGGAAAGATCGGGACCTACATGCACAGCTACGCCCTCCACGGGGTTCACGGCCGTGCGCTCCCGGTCGGTACCGGTGTCAAAATGGCCCGTCCCGACCTCGAGGTCATGGTGGCTGGCGGTGACGGCGACGGCTACTCGATCGGTGCCGGTCACTTCGTTCATGCCGTCCGCCGAAACGTCGACATGTCCTACGTGGTCATGGACAACCGTATCTACGGCCTGACGAAGGGGCAGGCTTCGCCGACCTCGCGATCGGACTTCGAGACCTCGACGACTCCCGAAGGCCCGAAGCAGCCGCCGGTCAATCCGCTTGCCCTGGCGCTGGCCTCCGGCGCCTCGTTTATCGCCCAGTCGTTCGCGTCAGACGCGTTGCGCCACCAGGAGATCGTCCAGAAAGCCATCGAACACGACGGCTTCGGGTTCGTCAACGTCTTCAGTCCCTGCGTCACGTTCAACGATGTCGACACCTACGACTACTTCCGCGACAACTTAGTCGACCTGCAGGAAGAAGACCACGATCCGAACGACTACGAAGCCGCCAAGAAGGTCGTCCTCGACAGCGAGAAGGAGTATCAGGGCATCATGTACCAGGACGAAAACTCAGTGCCGTATCACGAACAACACGGCGTTACCGAAGACATGTCCGACATTCCGGACAGTGCTCCCGACGATGCGATGGACCTCGTCCGCGAGTTCTACTGACGGGTGACTGCTCCGCCGCTGATCTTTCGATGGCGGCCACCCTGTTGTGGAACCGTTCGACGGCAGATTCTTGCGATCGAAACCGACTGGTAATTCGGCCGCAGTGGGCCGCCAGGGACCCCTGGGCACCGGAGACCCGACCAGACGGCGCCTGCGTCAGTTTGTCGACCACGACGGCCAGCGGAACCACGCCATCGCGATGGTATCCACCTGGATTTCTCGAGAGCGTGCCGACGTCGGCGGCTGCTAAGCCCCTTCGATGATCGAACAAGATAGCGAGACGGTGCTGACCGAACGGGGTTCCTCGAGGCGGATCGCACTCGCGTGCGGGTGTGGGTCTCTATCGGTCCCAACAGTTGGTGATCAAACGACCGTTTCTCGATCCCAACCGTCGAACTGGTTCGTAGCAGAACCGTATCCAATCGACTGGCCGTCCGCGATGACGCGACCACGATCGGCACGAAAGAAGAAGCGCCTGCACACGCGTCCGAGGCGCCGACGAACGCCGACTGCAAGTCAGTCGTCGCGCCGATGCCCTACAGAACACGGTCGACGTGGATCGTCCCGGGCACGAGCAACGATAGTACGTGGCGCGTCGACATCGATCCGTTGACTGCGAAGACGCGTCTCGTCGGCACGGCCGGCTGAGTCTCCGTCGGCCGCTTCGTGGCAATACAGTCCTCTTCAGGACGGTTTTACCGGGGACGGAATCAAATCGCCGCGCGATGTAGGGAACGGAATCTCCGCTCAGACGGGATGTTCGGCGGACTCCATCAGCACCTCGACGTTCGCGGACTCTTCGGTGAGCATCTTCGGGAGGAGTCCGAGTAACACCAGCATATCTCCCTCGTGACTGAACGACGTGACCTTGATTTCGATGTCGATCGTTTCACCCTCGAGTTCGGATTCGCCGAGGAAGGTATCGACAGTACGACCGCCGCCGAGGATCTCGAGATCGAACGAGTCCTGGTGAGTAATGTTTTTGATCGCGCCCTGATCGGTCTCGATCTGATTCAGGAACCGTTCCAGTAAGCGTTCGTTCGACATGTCGTCGAGCGGATTGAGCGATCGGCCCGCGACTTCCATCCCCGGGATCGAGACGGCAGCGAAGGCCGCACCCTCGCGTTTTTGGCCCATGTATTCGACCTTTTTCGTATAGACAGAGCGCCAGAACGATGCTTTGAAATCTCGTTCGATGCCGGCGACTTCCTCGGAGCGCTCGATCGAGTCCTCTTTGACGGACTGTTCCTCGTATCCGGCGTCTCCGAGGGCCTCGTCGGTCGGTGCGACGCGGTCTGAATCGAACGTGAGCGGTTCGTTGCCGAGGACGAAACCGAGACAACCAGCCGTCAATGCGATCGTTCCAGTCGCTCCCGCAGCGAGCAACGATCGACGAGAGAGAGTCATTACTGGAGAGGTTCTGTACGACCCATATATTCCTTGTGGCCAGTACGATCCCGAAGACAAGACAGTCTGACGTTCATGATAGTCGGTCGAACGATTGCGGCGACGTACATGAAGAGTTATCGGGATTGACGTCACCGGTTAAGCCATGACTGGGTTTGCAGATCGAGTCGAAGACGTGTCGATCAGTGGCATTCGCAAGGTCTTCGAGGCTGCGGACGAAGACGCGATCAACCTCGGACTCGGACAGCCGGATTTCCCGACACCGGCTCACGCTCGCCGCGGTGCCATCGAGGCAATCGAATCCGGACAGGTCGACGCCTACACCTCGAACAAGGGCACTCCCCAGCTCCGAGAGGCAATTTCCGCGAAATACGACCGTGACTACGGCATCGAAATCGACCCGGCGGACGTGATCGCCACGTCGGGTGGCAGCGAGGCTCTGCATCTCGCGCTCGAGGCACACGTCAATCCAGGGGACGAAGTGATCTTTCCGGATCCGGGGTTCGTCTCCTACGACGCACTGACTCGTATTGCAGACGGCACGCCGAAGCCAGTCCCCCTGCGCGAGGATCTGACGCTCGATCCCGCGACGGTCGAAGAGGCAATCACCGACGAGACGGCAGTGTTCGTCGTCAACAGTCCGGCGAACCCAACGGGGGCCGTCCAGAGCGAATCCGACATGCGCGAGTTCGCCCGCATAGCTGACGAGCACGACGTACTCTGTCTCTCCGACGAGGTCTACGAACACATCCTGTTCGAGGGCGAACACCACTCTCCGTTCGATTTCGCCGAGACGGATAACGTGGTCGTGGTGAGCGCCTGTTCGAAGACCTACTCGATGACCGGCTGGCGACTCGGCTGGGTCATCGCTTCGAATCGCCGAATCAAACGCATGCTCCGCGTCCACCAGTACGGTCAGGCCTGCGCGTCTGCACCCGCTCAATTCGCCGCAGAGGCGGCGCTGACGGGTTCCCAGGAGCCGGTTCAGGAGATGGTCGACACCTTCGAGCGCCGTCGCGACCTCGTTCTCGACGGCCTCACGGATGCCGGTCTCGAGGTTCCAACCCCGAAGGGAGCCTTTTATGCGATGCCAAATGTCCCAGAGGGCTGGTGTCAGGAGGTAATCGACAGCGGCGTGATCGTGGTCCCTGGCGACGCCTTCGGCGCAAATGGCGACGGCTACGCACGACTCTCGTATGCGACCGGGACGGAGGAATTGAAGGAGGCGCTCGAGATCATCGACGACGCGACTCGAGCAATTCGCTAGCATCTGGGTGCCACCGCCGGTAGAACGGACAGAGTACGACGAGGATGGCTGCGGTCCGTTCGATTCCGGCCGATGACACGGCCTACGGTCGGTGCGATGACACGGCCGACGGTCGAGTTGTCTGAAGAATCAGTACGAACAGGTATGTGACGGTAAAAGTGACTGTCACCCTGACGGAGCGGTCACAATCGCTAAGTTCTCCCTCGACTAATTCAGTATATGGTAACCCTGGGTACAATATTTGACCTACTCCAGGATGAACGCCGGCGATACGCGTTATATTATCTGTACGAACAGGACGGCCCGGTCGCTGTGACCGAACTGGTCAAAACGGTAGATGACTGGGAAACCGATCAAACGCGGAACGACCAGCATGAACGATTTGACAAAATCGCCGTCGATTTGCGCCACACTCATCTCCCGAAGTCCGCCGAAGTCGAATTCCTGCAGTACGATCAAAACCAGGGAATCGTTCAGGTCTCTGGAACACCAACGGAGTTCGATGCGATCATAACTATCGCGAGATTGATCGAACAACCAGAGAAGTGATGGTTAGTGCAAGCGGTTGGCTGATCGATTTGCACACAGGGCGGGTCAAGGGCGGCACGCGTACAAAGATTCCACTTGCTCGTGTAACAGGGGGATACCCAGCAGCCGATGGCGACTCGCCGAGACAATTTCCGACCATCGTCGGGACATTTTTTTGACTCCCCGACGCGTGCGCTCAGCCATGCGAGCTGTACGCCTCCACGAACACGGCGACCCAGACGTACTGCAGGTAGACGAGATCGATCGGCCGGAGCCCGGCGAGGCCGAGCTTCTGGTCGAAATCGCCGCTGCGGGTGTCAATCCCGTCGATACATACTTCCGGGACGGCTCGTACACGCCGGTGGACGTGCCGTTTTCGCCCGGCGTCGACTTCGGAGGGGTCGTCGCCAAAACGGGATCGGCAGTCGAGTCGTTCGACGAGGGCGATCGCGTTTACGGCACGGGGATCGGTAACGGTGATTTCCAGGGTTCGTACGCCGAGTACGCGACGGTCCCCACCGATCGTGTCGTCCACCTACCGGACGGTGCCGACGTGACCGAAGCGAGTGCAGCAGGCGTCGCCACGGCCACCGCCTGGCGCGCGCTGATCGACCACGCAGGCCTCGAACCGGCCGAGTATTGTTTGATCCACGGCGGTTCTGGCGGTGTTGGTCATGCAGCCGTCCAGATCGCCGCCGCTGTCAGTGCACGAGTGATTGCCACCGCAGCCGAGGAGTATCACGACACCCTGTACGATTATGGGGCCGAAACGGTACTGGATTACGGCCGTGAGGATCTTGCCGATGCCGTTATCGATGCCTCTAGTGGTGGCGTCGACGCCGTGTTAGATCACCGACTCGACGATTACCTGCAGTTCGATGCGGAGGTCGCTGCGACTGGGGCTCGTGTGGTCGGCATCGGCGAGAATAGCCCGGACCCTGGCTTTACGAACGATGGACCGGCTCGGTCGAAAGACGTTTCCTATCAATTTATGAGTATGTTTAACACGCCGGATCTGCGCGTCCCGCTACGGGGAGTCGCCCACCTTATGAGGACCGGGGCTCTCTCGGTCAACGTCGGACGGACGTACGACCTGGAAGAAGTAGCCGACGCACACCGCGCTGTCATGGCGGATAGTTTCCTCGGCAAATTGGTTCTCGAGCCGTAACGTTTCGTGCGACGAATCCGACAGGGGCGAAACGGTATCGATACGAGAGTGTCACCCCGTTCCTCGACGAAAGAACCCAGTCGTATACAGCGAAAACAGCACGAACGTCTGGACTGAAGTCGTGGGAGAAGCCGGAACGTTCAGGCTATCACTCGTGCTGAGGTGATCCGGAGACGGCGTCTCGCCGAGAAAGTAGCGTTCGGCCGTGGTCGGTCAGCGTAACCGTCTTCGCCGCAGCGTCGTAATCGACCGCATTTGCACTGGCTAACTGCGGGACGTGAGTGTGGTGTAACGATATCTGAACGGCGCGGCGGTTCCGCGGAGAGACCGTCTCGTGGTCCGAAATCGCACTCGGTTCGGATGAGTTTTCCTGCGTCGCGATTTCAATCGCCAGCTCCGGAAGGGTTGCAAAGCCATCCATCGAAGCGAGGATCGTTAGAACCGCGCGCCGCCGTCGATTCGACAGCAATTTCATCCCCGTATCCACAGCGTCCGCGTACGTGTCACCGACCGACGTGAGGGTTTCGGGCGAACCGAGAAGTGGAATCATACCATCGGTAGGTCCCGAATAGTACATAAACGGACTGTGAGTCCGATCGAAACACTATCCCTCGGTGTCGGATTTCGTTCGGATTCTCGGTGGTCATCCCGGTTTACTCATTCCCGGTCTACCCATTGCGGGACGTCGCGTCGACCCTCAGCCGAGGTCAGCGACCGTTTCCATCGTCGTGTGTTTTTCGTCTTCGGATATTCCATTGATGAAACCGATCTGTACGGCATCGACGCCGTCGATTTCGCCGTATGCTTCGATCCACTCGCGGACCTCGTCGGGCGTACCTGCAGCCGCCAACTCGTCGAGAACCTCGTCGGGTAATGCCGCCGCCATCGCGTCAGTATTCCGATCTTGCCAGGCCGCACGGATTTCCGAGACGACGTCCGGATATCCCTGTTCGGCGACCGAGTTGCCGTAGTAAGGACCGTAGGCTCCGAGCATGAACGCGATCGCTCCTCGGGCCTTTTGGCGCACTTCTTGGCGGTCTTCTCCCGCAATTACGCGGACGATCGGTGCCACTCGCAGGTCCGAACGGTCCTTGTCCGCGAGTTCGACACCGCGTTCTAAATCCTCGAGTCGATCCCGCAGGCCGTCGGCGGTGAACATCTGTGGGGCCCACCCGTCGCCGAAGCGGCCGGCCATCTCGGTGGCTTTGGGTCCAAGGGTGCCGAGGTCGATCGGTGGGGGATTTTCGGTTGGTCCACGTTCGTACCCGAGCCCCGGAACATCGAAGACGTCGCCCTCGTACGCTGGATTGCCCTCGTCGTAGACTCTCCGCATTATTTCGATCGTTTCTCGGGTTCGGCGCAGGGGCCGGTCGAATTCCATCCCGTGCCACCGCTCCGTGATCGCCGGCGAACTCGGTCCGATTCCGAACCGGTAGCGGCCGTCGGCGGCGGCCTGAAGCGTGAGCGCGGTCTGGGCGAGCATCGCGGGCGTTCGACTATACGGTGAGATGACGTTGGTCGAGATTCCGAGTTCGTCGGTTCGGTCGGCAGCTAACGTCAGCGGCGGAACGATATCCCATCCGGTCGTCTCGCCGACCGTGATTCGATCGAAACCGAGTTCCTCAGCCTGAACGGCACGGTCGGCGACCTCCTGGGGCCGGTCGTAGTCGCCGAGACTCACCAGCAGGTCAAGTTCGGCGTTCACAGTTCGTCCCTCCGCGCCGGCGTTCGAGATGCGTGTCGAAGCCTCATCACCATGCAACGCGGTACGCAATCACATAAATCTGTAACGTTTCCGCTCACTGATTGCACGCAGAAGTGCGATTGCTCACTCGATCCGGGAATCGCGCCGTGGACGATCCAAGCTCGTCGGGATATTCGGGCGTCAGCACGAGCCGAGTCAGTGGAAAACGTTGATAGTTCCCGTGGCCAACGTGGCCGTATGACACATGACTGTTCGTTTCTCGAGGACTGCCCTCTCGCGGACGATCAGCTCTCGTTTTCACCCGAGCCGAGAGAATCGCATGCGACCGACTACGGGACCGAACGCAACGGCGGCAGTGGGGTCCTTCCGGATGCCGTGGTCTGGCCCGAGTGCACCGAAGACGTTTCGAACGTACTCGCCGCCGCGACCGATGCCGGCGTCCCCGTAACGCCGTACGCCGCCGGGACGGGACTCGAGGGAAACGCCGTTCCGGCCTACGGAGGGATCAGCCTCGATCTGACGCGAATGGACGACGTCGTCGACTATCGTCCCGACGACTTCCAGATCGACGTCGGGCCGGGGATCATCGGCTCCACAGTCGACGAATACGTCGCAAACGATGGCCTGTTCTTTCCGCCGCTTCCATCGTCGGGTAACATCTCGACGGTCGGCGGTATGATCGCGACGGATGCAAGCGGTATGAAAACCGTTCGCTACGGCGAGATCGCCGACTGGGTCCTCGGACTCGAGGCAGTTCTCGCCGATGGTACCATCATCGAGACGGGCTCGCGGGCGATAAAGACGTCGAGCGGGTACAACCTGACCGATCTCATCGTCGGTAGCGAGGGGACCCTCGCCGTCGTCACCGAGGCGACGCTAGCGCTTGCGGGCCGACCCCAGCAGATCCGCGGCGGGCGGGCAATCTTCGAGACGCTCGATGAGGCCGCCGAAGCCGTCTTCGACGCGGTCCGGACCGATGTGGACGTCGCCCGCATCGAACTCGTCGACGGTCTGAGCGCGACGATGGCCAACGACTACCTGGGCAGTGACCTGCCCGATGCGCCGATGGTCTTTCTCGAATTCCACGCCAATCACGGCATCGAGACGGAAATCGATCTCTGCCGGACGATCTTCGCAGATCACGCCGTCGACCGGTTCGAGATGAGCGACGACGACGCTGAGATGGAAGCGCTCTGGCAGGCCCGTCGGGAACTTGCGTACGCCGTCTCGAACTACGACCCCGACCTCGAATCGCTTCGCCCGGGCGACGTGACGGTTCCGATCAGTGCCTACCCCGACGTCGTCCGGGAGGTGAAACGGCTGGCCGACGAGGCCGACCTGCTCGTTCCCTGTTTCGGTCACGCCGGCGACGGGAATTTACACTACAGCGTTCTCGTCGATCCCGACGACGCCGACGAACTCGAGCGCGGCGAGCACCTCTACCGCTCGGTCGTCGAACTGGCGATGGAGTTCGGCGGGACCGCAACTGGCGAACACGGTATCGGGGACGGAAAACAGAAATATCTCGAGCCGGAACACGGAGCCGCCGCGGTCGAAACAATGCGGGTCATCAAGCGAGCGCTCGACCCGACCGATACGCTCAACCCCGGGAAGATTTTCCCCGAAACGTCTGAGGGCGGGCGTATTCGGGGCCCAGAGTGCTGATTCCGATCGACGGTCCCGATTCGCCGTATCGCGTCATCCGTGCGTTCGAGACCGTATCGGCCGTTGTGCTCGTCCCTGCGGGTACTCGGGACTACCGGGTCCGGATCGGCAACAACGTTTATGCCAATTTCGACGAATGAGCGGTCCTAATGCAACGGCGGAAGTTTCTCGTGTGTTCGTGTGCCGCCGCCGGCACCGTTGCCGGTTCCACCGTTGGCTCGGCCGGCGGCGGTTCCGGTGACCTCACGGTCGAGGTGATCCGTCACGGCTCGGTCCGGCCGACTGACGACGCGCTTCGCTACGTCATCGACGGCGTGGAACTCTTCGCCGAGACGTGGACGGATTCGACACCGGGGACGGTTACCGTCCGAACGGAGACCGAGACTGTCGCCGACTTCGATATTTCCGCGTCGTACGCTGAAACACTCGACGCGATCGAAGACGACGACGCCCTCCGATCCGATCGAAGGCCCGAAACGGTGTCGCTGTTCGTCCTCGAAGACGGAGCAGCGACCGCGGGTGCGATGCGCGCGTACGCCGGCAATGATGGTCGTACGTACGCCGAACCGGGTGCATATGGCTACGTCAACACCGAACTCGTCGGACTGTTCGGGTTGCCCGTGGGGATGCCCCACGGGCTAGTGCGCAACTTTGCGGCCCACGAGTGTGGACACGCGGTACTGGGCTGGGCTGACATCCCGTACTACCCGGCCGACGCGACCGAAGGAGATCCTTCCCCGGGCCTGCGCGCACACAGCTGCGGCGCACAGGATCACCCAGTTCCAGGCGGCTGGTTCGCACGCCACGGGATCACGCCGATGGCAACGGGCTATTCGGCCCGGGAAAGTCGGAACACTCCCCGAGATCACAAGTTCGCGACCGAAACGGACGGCCTGGACACCTATGCCGATCCCGTCGACGAATCGTGGTCTTACTTCGCTATGGATTACGTCCCCGCGTTCTCGCGGACCGCGCGAGCTGCGATGGGCGAACATCACCGACAGTTCCTGTCATAGCACGATCAGGAGGCGTGACCTGGTGGATCGATTTGGTCACAGTTTTTATTACGACACTCCAACTCTGTCGGAAGTAGATACCGTTCGGCAGCGGTCGAGCGAGGGCGGTTCGACGACGATTCCACAATGATACGCAGGCTTCACGTTGATGTCCGGTCCAGTTGCAGCTTTCTCGGCACGGTGCTGAAATATCTCTCGCTCACGCTCTTCTTTCCAACCGGAATCGCGCTCTACTACCGAGAGAGTCCGGTCCCGTTTCTAGTCACGTTGGTCGTCACTGTCGTGGTGGGGGTCGGCCTCGAGCGCCTCGAGGCGGAGCCGCGACTCGATCATCGCGAGGCGTTTCTGCTCGTCGCGCTGACGTGGTTCGTCGTCCCCTTCGTCGGAACCGTTCCGTATCTCGTCGCAGGAACGGGGACGGTCGCGGATCCCGTCAATGCGTTTTTCGAGAGTATGAGCGGATTCACGACGACCGGAGCGACGGTCATGGGCAGTATCTCCGTCGAGACTCACTCGCGGTCGATCATGATGTGGCGTCAGCTGACCCAGTGGCTCGGCGGGATGGGGATTCTCGTTCTCATGGTTGCGATTCTCTCGGAGCTCTCAGTCGGCGGGACACAGATCATCCGACAGGAAGCACCGGGGATCAAAGTCGAGAAACTGACCCCGCGGATCAGGGAGACTGCGCGGGCGCTGTGGCTGATTTACGCCTGGTTCACTCTCGCCGCCGTGGTCGTCTACTACGGCCTCCATCTCGCCGGGTTGGCTCCGAACATGACTGCGTACAACGCCGTCGCCCACGGGCTTACGTCGCTGCCGACCGGCGGGTTCTCGCCGGAGGGGCGCAGCGTCGAAGCCTTCGAACCGATCGTCCAGTGGGCGGTCATGCTCTTTATGATCGTGGCTGGGACGAACTTCGCGCTCTACTGGTACGCCTGGCGCGGCCGTCCCGAGCGGTTGACGGAAAACGCCGAATTCCGCTCGTACATCCTGGTGATGGGTGTCATCGGTGGACTCATTTCCACGCTGTTGTTTCTCGGCGTCGGGCTCGCGACGGTTCCGGAGAGCGTCTCGACGATTCCGGGCAGCGTAGAACGATCGCTGCGACACGGGTTCTTCCAGATCATCGCCATCGTCACGACGACCGGGTACGCCAGTATGGACTTCAACGCGTGGAGCGACACGACGCAGGTAATTCTCCTGTTTACGATGTTTCTCGGCGGGTCAGCGGGGTCTGCGGCCGGTTCGATCAAAATCATCCGCTGGTACGTGATCCAGAAGTCGATGCGGCGCGAACTCTTCAGGCTCGTTCACCCAGAAGCAGTCCGCCCGGTCCGAATGGGAACCACCGGCGATGTCATAGACGAGGAGACAATTCTCGGTATCTTCGTCTTCGTGGCGGTATTTCTGACGCTATTCGTGATTTCGACCGTCGTGCTCCTCGTCGACGCCCATCGAACGCCCGGCCTCTCGTTATCGGCGCTCGAGGCGGCAAGCGCCGTCATCGCCACGCTCGGCAACGTCGGCCCGGGCGTCGGCGTTGTCGGACCGATGAACAGCTACGAACCGTTCTCCGACGCCGCGAAGCTGTACATGATCTTCCTCATGTGGATCGGGCGGCTCGAAATCCTCTCCGTACTGGTTATCCTGACGCCTACATACTGGCGATCGTAGCGACACGGGCAACTCGCAGTCGTGTTACGCGACGGTCCCGGACGATCGTTCCCGTGACAATACCTGACGACCAATACATCACCCGTTCGAAACGATGATCGTGTACTCAGTCGTGGACCAGCACGTCGAGGACGTCGGGACCGTCGCGAGCGAGTGCGGCCGAAAGCGCGGATTCGATTTCGTCCGGCGTTTCGACGAGCTGGGCGCGCGAGCCGTGGCTTTCGGCGTTTTTCACGAGGTCGACCGACGGCTCGAAGTCCATGCCGACGAAGTCGTAATCGTCTTCCTCGCCGCCCATGAGGTGGAGCGTGTTGTTCTTTAGAATACGGTAGTTACGGTTGTCCGAGATGACGACCGTCAGATCGAGATCGTAACGGGCGGCGCTGTAGATAGAGTGCGGGTAGTACTGGTAGGATCCGTCGCCGATAAAGCCGACCACGTTCCGTGGATCGTCTCGCTGGTTTTCAGCGACGGCAGCGCCGACCGATGCCGGGAGCCCGTAGCCGAGGCCGCCGCCTTTGTTCGACGTGTACTGTTCCGGTGCGAGATCCCAACGGATCAGCATGGCGAACTTCGAGGTGACGCCCTCGTCGACGATCGCCGCGTCTCCCGCGACTCGTTCCATCGTATCGACCAACTGCGCCTTCGAGGCCCGCGGATCGTCCCCGTCGCCTTCGCCGTAGCCGGCCATCTCCGACTCGACCATCTCCTTGGTCGCGGCAACGTCTTCGAGCCGATCCGCGACGACGTCTTCCGAGAGGCGCTTTCGGACGCGTTCGGTAAGTCCCTGAAGGACGAGTCCAGGATCGCCGATCACGGCCGCGTCGGCCGGTTGGTTCTTGCCGACCTGCCAGGCGTCGTCGCTGACGTGGATGCAGGTCGCGTCCGAATCTACCAGCGGCTCCTCGTGGCGCGTCAGCGTCGTATTCGTCGAACACCCGGCGAAGAGGAGCGTATCCGTGTCCATCAGCATCGAGGCGAGTGTTTCGCTCACCGGCAAGTAGGAGACCCACTGGTCGTGGTCCGGGGGAAAGTCCACCTCGCTGGAAAGGATCTCGCCGTGGACGCGAGCGCCCGTCGCCTCCGCCAGATCGACGGCCGCGGCGACGGCGTCGGCACCGGATCGGGCGATGTGATCGCCGACGACCATCACCGGACGTTCGGCGTCGGCCAGCAGATCGGCGGCGCGGTCGAGTTGTGTGGGGTCGCCGCCGCCGGCGTTTGGAATCGCCCCGAGACGTTCCGGTTCGGCGTCGGTTTCCGCCATCGTCACATCGAGCGGAAGGCCGAGGAAGACGGGTCCGGTTGGTGGCGTTATCGCGACGCGGAACGCCCGCCGGAGCATCGTCGGTAGCGCCGACACGTCCAGCACTTCGTCGGACCACTTGCAGAACTCCCGTGCCATGTCGGCGAGCCGTCCCGACAGGATCGGCTCTTCGTGGCGAAAGTCCGTGCTATGATTTCCCGCGGTCACGACCAGCGGCGCACCCGCGATCTTGGCCGCGTAAAGGTTTCCGAGGCCGTGAGCCAGCCCGGGAGCGATGTGCAGGTTCGCCACTCCTACCGGCATAATCGAGTCGTCGTGGTGGGCGTGGTACCGTCGCCGCTGGGCGTAGCCCGAGGCCATCCCGACCGCGATGTCCTCGTGGAGTGCGAGCCTGTACTCGAGATCACTTCGACTGATCGCGTCCATGATCGGCAGTTCGGTCGTCCCCGGGTTTCCGAAGACGTAGTCGACGCCGTAGGACTCGAGAGCGTCAGTGAAGAGATCTGCACCCGTGTGGCTATCCGTCATGCAGCCTCGTCGCACGGCATTTCACATCAAACTGTGTATTTCGGTTACTCGATTCGACAGGTTACGAATCCGGGTTGGGTATTATACATCAGTTCGTTGTCGGGCCGGTATGGCCCTCGTGAGGAATGGGACCGGATTTCGCGGGACGGCTATAGCGTTCTGGTCGCAGGTTCATCCCGTCTTCATGACGCCACCGTTGGCCGCATCGCTGTTCGGTGCGATCCTCGCTGCGAACGTCGACCCGCTACTCGCGGCGGTCCACCTCGTCGCGATGTTCGCGGCGGTCTACACGGCCCACGTCAAAGACGGCTACGTTGATTTTCACGTCCGCGGCGAGGACGACGATCACCCGCTGACTGCGACCGGATGTCGGGTTGCACTCGTCGTCTCGACGACGGCGTTCGCCCTGTGCTGTGTCGTCCTCGGTGTACTCGTCAATGGAATCGCGGTCGCGCTGGTCATCCCGACGTGGCTGATCGCGTACCATCACGCGCCACAGCTCGACACGAACCCTGTGACAGCTACGACCGGCTATCCCCTCGGGATCGCGCTCGCTATTCTCGGTGGCTTCTACGTGCAAGCGAAAACGCTCACTCCCGTTTCGATCGCGTTCGCCGTGGTCTTCCTTACGCTTCTCTCTGGGGTCAAGGTGATCGACGACGCCCAGGACTACGCGTACGACCGGTCCATCGAGAAGCGGACCGTTGCGGTGGCGGTCGGACCCGACCGGGCGATCGGAGTCGCCTACGGCCTGATGATCGTGGCGTTAGTCGCCGTCGTCGGGTTCGCCCTCGCTCGGGTGTTCCCTCTGACGGCCATCCTCGCGGCGTTCGCATTCGCTGCCGTGGCTCTCGTCGCGCGGCGTGCCGATCCCGAACTCGCGACCATGTTGCTCATCCGCGGCTCGTACGTCTTTCTCGCCGTCCTCGTTGCCGCGGTCCGCTTCGATCCGATTGGTGGGTTGGTCTGAGTCGACCGGCGATGGCCGACAGGTACCAACGTAGCAACACCCCACGGAAGTCGAATACGTTTCTCTACGACCGCCGCATTCGACCCGCGCGCTCCCGGACACTGGGTCGAGTGACTCCCAATATATTACTGTGTACGCGGACCCCGACTTCGCCCGTGCCGGTAATTCGGCGCTACATCGTGCGTCTGTGTCCGCAGTGAGGGCAGTACATATGCCCGTTTTTGATTAACATGTAGCTCTTCTCACAGTGGCTGCACGGCGATCCTACCGAGACTCCGTTTTCCCGCCCGAGCGCTTCGACCGTCCGTCGTAACAGGCAGTGGCGCTGCTCCATCGCCTCGAGGCGTTCGTTGAGCGCAACCAGTTGTGCCTTCACCGTTCGATCGCGTTTGGTCTGTGGGAATCGAATGTGGCGTGGCATCGTATGGAGTATACATCGCCACCAGCGAAAAGCGCATCTCTACCCTCCCATCTTTTTGATACTCTGCGACAGAGAACCGATTAGCCGTTCGCGGGCCACGAGCCAACTGAACGCGTCGGGAAACATCGTTCTACGCTATCGCCGCCAACGGCGGTCGGTACGGTCTCCGTTGCGGAGGGCTACGCCGAACTGCCGTGGCGTTGCATGGAGTGGACAGTGCCACGAGCGCAAAACATCGTCGCCCGGAAACGGGTCCGGGAGTGTTCCCTGTTTTCCGAACCGGAGAGAGGGTTTTCCCCCAGATCGGAACTCAAGCAGTGCTCACGATCTTTATTACGTCACCTTCCTCGAGTTCGTATTCCTCGCTGATCTCTCGATTCGTCTTCGCGTTTACTGCGTGGAGGTAGCCGTCCCCGATGTCGGAGTGGACGGTGTACGCGAGGTCGACCGGGGTCGATCCGCGCGGCAGCAAGAAGGCGTCCGGCAGGACGTTCCCGCTGCCGTCGGACCACTTCGAGGCGTCTTCGACCGGATAGGCGGTGAGGTGGTCGAGCAGGTCGTAGACGGCGTAATCGAACGCCGCTTGGACGCCGGTTCCGCCCCACTCGGCCATCGTCTCCGCGAGCCCCTCGAGGGCTTCGCGCTGTGCGTCGGAGACGCCCTCGCCGATGTCGATCGTTTCGTCACCGGGGTCGTACTCGACGAGCCCATTGTCGGCGGCCCGGCGGAGTGCGAGTTCGCCCTCGGCCGTGGTCGGGATGACGGGTTTGTCCAGTTCAAGCAGGCGGTCGACGTTTTCCTCGGGCGCTACGTCGATCTTGTTCGCCGCAACGACGATCGGCTTGGTTCGCTGGCGAACGTCTCGAGCGAGCGCCTCGCGGTGTTCGTCCTCCCACTGGATCGGATCGTCGGGGTAGTCCAGATCGCGGAGAACGGTCGCGATCTGTTTCGGGGAGGCACCGAAGCCCGAGAGCATGTCCGCAAGCACGTCGTCGATGTCGAAATCGGGAGAGCGGGACTTGCGCTCGACGGATTCCCAATTGCGCTCGACGATACCCGCAAGCCAGAGGTCCATTTCTTCTTCGATGAAGTCGATGTCGGCAAGCGGGTCGTGGTCGCCGACATCGACGGGTTCGCCCTTTTCGTTGGTCCCGCCCGAGGCGTCGACCACGTTGACGATCACGTCCGCGTTCGTCAGCTCGTCCAGAAACTGGTTGCCGAGCCCCTTCCCCTCGTGGGCACCCGGGACCAGCCCCGCGACGTCGAGGAGTTCGATCGGAACGTAGCGCTTGCCGTCTTCGCAGTTGTCGGCGTTGCACCGTTCGTCTCGCTCGAGGCACGGACACTCTGTCCGGACGTAACTCACCCCCCTGTTAGCGTCGATCGTGGTAAACGGATAGTTGGCGACGTCCACCTCTGCCATCGTCGCCGCCGTGTAAAACGTGGACTTGCCGGCGTTTGGCTTCCCGGCAAGTGCAATGGAAAGCATACGCGTCCGTAGCCCCGTCCGCAGGAATTGTCTTTCGATTCGACTGACCACGGTCGTCTCATGCGGGACGTGGGGTACGTCGATGAGTGCACTCTCGCTGCTCGCAACCGCGAACCCGTCGCCGAATTGGCGGTCTTCGATCGACGCATCCAGTAACCGAAATGCGGTACTCGAACTCGAGTACGATCTGACCGATCGACCGTTCGCGACGCTCGAGAGGGACAGTTCGCGACGCCCGAGAGGGACCGTTCGCGACGCTCGAGAGGGTTCATCGTGCGGGTGCGTCGATCGGCCTCGCGAATCGACCGCGGCGGAAGGTGCTGAACAGATGAGCGTTTCGTCGCTGACGCTATGAAATCAGGTACGAAAGGTGGACGGGGAAACTCGCCGCCTCGTTTGTCGAGGCGAGTCGCCGCGTCCGAGACGGCGATGTTTCCGACTACGGTCACCGCGCCAGATCACAGTTCGACTGCCATCATCACTTCGTCGACGTAGTGGCCTTCGAGCTTGTAGTGGTCACGCCGAATCGCTTCGGTATCCCAGTCGTGCGCCTCGAGGAAGGCGATCGCCTCCTCGTTGGTCGAGGGCACGCTCTGATAGACCTTCTCGTAGCCGTTCGATCCAGCCCACTCGAGTCCTCGTGAAAGGAGATGTGACCCGACGCCATGACCCCGGTACTCTTCCAGGACGCCGACCGTGAGTTCGGCGGTGTGGCTCAGTTTCTCCAGTTCCGGCGCGTAGAGATGAACCCAGCCGATTACTTCGTCTTCGACCGTCGCGACGAAGAACATTCGCGACTCGAGTTCATTGTGTCGTAGCAGGGCGTTCTCGTGATCGATTTCGTCGGCGACGCTCTCGGCTTCGATGTAGGTCTTTTCTTCGGCCACCTGCCGGATCGCACCGACGATCCCCGTGAGGTCCTCCTGGCGGGCCGGTCGGATGTGAAACTCGAGGTCCTCGGAAACGTACTCTTCTTCGGCACCTCCATCGATCGTCACTCTGAGAGTCCTGTCTTTCTGCTCGAGTCGTCCGTCGCGCTTGAGAATTGCGACGTGGTGGCGAAACCCGCCGGGATCGAGCCCGAGTCGCTCCTGGGTTTCCTCGGCGTCGACCGTCCCGTGACGTTCGACGTACTCGTAAATCTGTTTACGATCTTCGTGTCCGAATTCGAGCGTATCAGTCACTACCATGACATTCGGTACCACCTACCATTACTTAATCCTTGCCGGGTGAAGCCAACTCGGAACCATCGGGCGTGATGCAAACCCGAGGATGGTGTTCGTCCCGTCACGAACTGTCGAATTTGACTCGAACACCGATTCATCGTCTGAGATCGTTTCGCCGTTTCGTCTCCAGTCGAGGCCAACGTCAAGCGACTACGCGTTTCTAATCAAGCGCCAAATCGCATGGCAATTTCCGAAAGCTACATTCGTATAAACTGTTGTAATATAAAGTAGTTTCTCTATCTCTCATTGAAACGTAGAGAGATATCAGAGCTGATCGCTGGTGATCGGTGTGCGGGGTCGTCGATTCAGCGCTGACACGATTCGATGGCGAATCACAGTGCTGCCTCCTGGAGCTGACGCCGGACGAAGCCGGGGGTCACACCCTGCAATTGTCGGTGACCGACCTGCCGATCGAACGAGTACGGACCGGCGTATGGTCCGGATCATCACCGAC
Organism: Natrinema halophilum; assembly: GCF_013402815.2. Taxonomy (NCBI): domain Archaea; kingdom Methanobacteriati; phylum Methanobacteriota; class Halobacteria; order Halobacteriales; family Natrialbaceae; genus Natrinema; species Natrinema halophilum. The sequence continues at coordinate 1,135,950 of NZ_CP058601.1, read as the reverse complement.
TGCGTGGGTAGTGAACGACCCGACTGCCGCTTCGATTGTTGGCCATCGCGACGTTAGAGGCGGTTATCCGGGGTTGTCGGTGACCGTTCACTTCTCGTCAGTCCCGACAGGGAGCGGTAGAAGTGGCTCGCGGAGTGGACGCGAGCCGTCGAAGTCGGGGTTCGTTTTCAGGGCCAGGCGACAGCCCCAACAGCAGTAGCGATACCGACGACGAGAGCAGAACCGACAGCGATCGGATTTCGTCGGTGAGGTACGAGATAGCGAACGCCCACAGCGGCCAACTGCTCGAGGTGGCCGGCCCGAAACGAATACCGCGGAATGGCCATTAGTTGCCATCGAAGGGGCCTCAATAGAGTGGCTCGTCGCGAACTGCGCGACGGCGAGTACTGTTTCACGACCGAGAATAGCGCCAATTCTCTCGACGTAGCTTTCGACGACAGGAGCGTCGGTGCTCTCGTCTACTCTACTCCACGGCTGGCTTCGCCTTTCAGCACCGGTGCATCTCCGGCATCGCTGGCGGTGAGTTCCTCCTCGAGGCCATTCCGGTAGTATTCATTGGTCGTCAATGAGCGCCCCGCCTCTGAATTCGCTGCCAGCGAGGGTTCGCTGGCCCAGCGGTGCAAGCGGTGCGTAATCGTTTCAACGACTACTATATCGAACGGTCGTCGACGCCATAGAATGGCCATCTGGGGTCGGGACAAACGACATCCAGTAGGCAGACAGTGGCGCCGCGAATCACTGCTCGAAGTTCCACTGGTGGCGTCCTCGTCTGGCACCTTAAGGCGACAACCTGTACACCCTGCTATCCTTCCATCGCCAGTTCATCGTCCCGATTGCGCGAGATGGGCTCCCGGATCGAGTAGACGAGCTGATCGACGGGTGTCTCTCTCGCGTGCCCCATGATCGGATCGAACGTTGTGGTTGCTGGCTGTGTGCTCGCCCTCTCCGTAGCGGTCGGGCTGGTGGCTCACGAGTGGGCGCACGCGGTCGTCCTTCGACTCGCACGAGTCGAACACTCCGTCACCTACCTCCCCGGCAAATCCGACGGATTCTGCGCCCTCCTGACGACCCGTCCCTGGGCCGCCGTCACCCCTCGTCCGACCGGACGAGAACCGGCCTGGGTCCTTCGCTTTGCCGCGCTCGCGCCCGCCCTCCTCGCAATTCCAGTCTTCGGGCTCGGACTTGCTGGCCACGTTACAGCCGATGCGCCGATTATCGCTGCAGCGGCAATCGGCTGGCTCGCGTGTTCGATTCCTAGCCCACAGGACTTCTCGGTTGCATTTCACGCCCATCGACTACTCGACCGTACCGGCGAACCGGACGCTCACGCCCTCTCCCGCGCCGACTGACGGTTGTCACTGGTTACGCGTTCGGTTCCTCGTCTCCGGTCGAACTGTCTCGTAACTGGTCGGTCGACAACGCGTGGACGACGGTCACGGTCGCGAACGTAACGAGAACGATTACGGTCCCGAGTCGTTCACTGATTGGCACGATTTCCGTCGCGACCGCTGCGAAAAATGCGCTACACAGGACGACCGTCCCTGCGTACCGAAGCGGCCATCGATCGGCAGACGTGGCCGGGTACGGAGAGTCGAGATACTGATCGAGGTGTGCCATCCGTGGCGTCGGTTCGACCCACCCGCGATCCTTGTCGTAGTTGACGATGCCGTGATTGTCGAGTTTCGGAAGATGCGATTGATACAGCGAGATATAGACGCGCTGCCGTTCGCTCGAGTTGAGATTTTCGACGGTCGTTTCTTGTTCCCAGGCTGCGACCTGTTCGGCGAGGTCGCGGAGGGGAACTCGACCGTCCGACTGGCGGAGGTATCGAAGCACGTCTCGCCGGCGTTTCGTCTGTAGAATGTGGTAGATATCATCGAGCTCCAGGTTCGGCGGCGTCTCGATTCCAGTAGGCGCTCGAGACGATGCATCGACGCCGTCCGTCTGGCTACGTCCGAGCACGTTCGTTCCTTCCAGACAGTACCCTCGTCTAACAGATAAAACTACGCACCGATGACTGTTCGACCGGTGGTAGCCGGGAACAGCGGTCGACAGTTCTGTCGTGATCTGTCGAATCCCCCCTCGTAGGCAGGGAATGATGCTGGTTTCGCTCCCCCAATCGACCACGCGTTTACGACCGATCAAAGCGACCGTCCGACTGAAACAATTACTCAGGACGGCTTCGTCGCGCCGGATCGAGACGTTTCGTTCGGTCAGGGATCGATCTCCATCGGAGCGGTTCGATCGGATAGCTCCGCGCTCACGAGAGCTGCGTGGCTTCGGCGAAGCCGTTCGGAGAGCGCCTGGTGGGAGATGTCCAGTTCCGCAGCTAGCTCTTTTAGCGTCACCCCTCGAGGGACGTCGAAATACCCAAGTTCGTGGGCCTTACAGATCGTTTTGTACTGCGTTTCGGTCAGGGGCGTCCGTGCAGTCGCCAGGTCGTCGACGCCGCTGATTCTGGTGACGTTCACTGTGAACTCGTACTGCTCAAGGAGCTCGTGACACGCAGAAACCGACTCCCGGTCGTGAAATAGTAACTTTAGCATCCACCGGTTTTCGCGCCCCTGTGCCGTCAGGATAGCACCGTCGTTTTCCGTGACGATTTCCTCGAATAGTTTTACGCCGTCCCCGAACTCGAGTCGATACAGCCAGCGGTCGCTCGGGATGGCACCGACTCCGTCGTCCGTCGTAGTCCCCGCATCGTCGTTGGCCACGCTCGCGATCAGCTCGACCGACGGATCTGACTCGAGAGCTGTCTGGACGGTTGCCCGGTCCTGGCCGCCGGCCCAGACGAGCGGCGGGGAGCCACCGATCATTCCACCGACCTGAAACTCGAACGTCGATACTCGATCGAACGTCCGGGCGAGTCCGAGTCGATCAGCCGGAATCTCGAGTTCGACGACTGTGGTCATCATCGAAGTCCACCACAAAGACATATAGACGGATTTGGTTTCCGGTAGCCTTTCCCGCCACCCAGTTCCGATGACTGTCAGTTTGACGAAAGGGTCACTTTCGATAACCTGTCTGGGTCGAGCTTTCAAAGTTAGCTTCGATCGTGTTCTTCGTGACCGACTACTGTCAATTTGAAACGCGGGCTACTCACACGTTGGTTTCTGGAGAAAATGACGACCTCGATAAGGTATTACCAATAAACATGGGCGTTCTCAGACCGTGCAATTCCTGATCAGTTACAAATAGTACTGCCGCCATTGTTTCTGGTGGCCAACGGCAGGTACTTGAGCACCAGGGAATGCACGGCGTCCGCCGATGGCCGTCGTTTTCACCACCGGTTTTGCAGTTACGAGCCTCTCGAGCGACCCGGTTATAGTAGTCGTTGAAAGTCATTGCATACCCCGCTCGCGAATTCGCGGCCAGCGAGCACTCGCTGGCCGCAGCAGTGCGAGCGGTGGGTATATCGTTTCAACGACTACTATAGTTCGGCCGAAAGCCGCAAATCCGTTCAGCGCTGGAGTCGCACGACGTGGTCGTCGCCGTTTCGCTCGAGTTCGACCAGCCCGTCCGACTGAAGGTCGTCCAGCAACCCCTTGATCCACTCCCGGCCGTACTCGCCGTCAGGGGTGTAGTCGACTCGAATGCGGTGGCCCAGCGTATCGAGTTCGAGTTCGTCGTACTCACGCAGTGTGGAGATCACGCGGCCGCGGAACTGCCGACGGCTCCCCTCGAAGCTCGGCTGTGTCGGCACGTCGGGTGCGGTGAAGTCACCCGTGGCGTAGGCACTACACCACTCCCGCCACGGACAGCCGGATTCGTCGCAGCGAGGGGTCTGCTCGCAGGCGACACCGCCCAGTTCCATGATCGCGTTATTCCAGACTCGAGACCGACCATCGGGCATGAGTTCGCGTGCGGCGGTCTCGAACGCCGAATGCACGGTAATTGCGGAAATACATTATACCAAGACCTATTCCGCTTATCGTCATCGTAATGATCATCTTTCATCGCGCAAGTTTGGACGTGATGGCTGAGTGCGAAGCGAAGTTTGATCCTGGAAAATGGAAACATGAGTTCGGTATCGATCCAGTGACAGAAGATCATGTAGATTGCACCAGAGAACAAATCTCCGAGAGCAACTACTGCAAATACCATTCTAGTTCCAAAACCAGAAAGAAGGCAGGAATTAGCGACTCAGATGTAATAATTAATCTATTACATGAAGATGATGCCGTCTTTGAGCCAAAGTTTCAGAGCGTGACAATTGAGGATACCGCAATTGACATCGACGATGACGCGGGAGAAAGCCCTAAATTACAGATCGTTCATCCAATAGTACAAGACAAACTCGAGATAAAGGGATGCGAATTCGGGGACGACTTTAGAATAATAAATGGGCTTTTAGGTGATATTGAGATACGGCATCCGGAATCTGTGTGTGATATTGAATTCCGCCGGAGTGTTGTAACCGGCAATCTTAGCATTTTCGCTGATGATACAAGGGCGAAGTTTCTATTAAACCAGACAGACATATATGGTCATACGGAAATAAATTCGACATTTGACAATAAATTCATCATTGACGATTCAAGGTTTAAAGAATTAGTGTATATAGAAGATTGTACCTTCAAAGGTGGACTGGATTTATCAGGAAGTGAATTCTGGGATTCAATAGTAATTAATAAGTCAGATATATATAATGAAGCAAGATTCCACTCCATAGCTACTGATTTTCTTTTGTACATATCTGAATGCAATTTCGAAAGCATTGATCTTGACATCAAGAGCTGCTTCGAGAATCTGATTCGTATCTATTATTCTGAAATAGAAGAGGGGACATTAAGGCAGCAAGATCGAGGTACGACCTATTTTGATCTATCCTACTCAACATTGGGGAATGTTGATGTTCTTATGAAAGATGAGGGCCTTGAGACACTACATATTAGCGACTGTGACTATACTGAATTTGATTTTACTCAGATACGGAATCAGTTAAAGGAGTCAAATTGGTATCTCCATGATTTTGGCATAGATTGGGGATTAGCAAACATAAAAATACGAAAGGCACTCTCAAATGAGATATCAAAAGTCCCATACCGAACATATATAGATCAATTTCATATGAGAAACTATGTTGAAACATATATCAAGTCGAAAGAACGGGCATCAAGACAAGGGGACAGTCGATCTGCTTCGGAGTTCCTGATAAATGAGATGAGGGCCAAAAGAAAGAAAAGGTCTCACAATTCTCTAACATCTGATTTTGGATGGAGAGAACAATTAAATCACAGCACAGCTCAAGCAAAGAATATTTTCCTTGACTATTCTTGTGGGTTCGGAGAAAAGCCTTGGAAAGCAGCCGCTTGGGCAATAGGTTTTCCAACTTTTCTAGGAGCATTTCTATTCCCCTCTATTGGTGGTGTGGAAAATCCAGACACAGGCCAAAAATTCGCCTTTTCATTAGATGGTAAATTTGATCTTCTTTTAGGAACCGAGATTCTGCTAAAGAACATTTACTTTAGTATATTGTCTTTCTCGACAATTGGATCGAATTACTATGTTCCAGCAACTCTTTGGTCTCATATTCTGATGGCAGTTGAATCACTTAGCGGACCTTTTCTAGTAGCTCTTTTTGTATTTACTCTCGGAAAACAGGTAACCCGTTAAATTCCGAGCTTAAATATTTCTTCTCTATATGATTTCTCTATATCTTCAAACCAAGTATGAATATAGGAATCAATTGCATTTCGGGTCGACTGTATTTTTCCGCCTCCTTGTCGATCCCCCCGCATATACTTTATGAGGTCTCGAGACCACTCTTGTTCAATCCTGAACCACGTCGTGAAGTAGTGTCGCCCGTAGTGGGATGATACGCCCCGGTGGCGTTCGTTTGGGCCATACTCCGGCCTAAAATGCTTCTTCCATATGTCGTTGATGTTGTCTTGATCAAGCTTCTTTCCACCTGACTTCGACAGAAACAGCCACGGACGCCCGTTGTCCGGGCGACAGAGCAGGTACTGAAGCAGGACTCGGCGTAGTTCGTCGTCCAGGGGTAGGACCCGGGGGCGCTCCGACTTGTTTCGCTTTCGGTCGTGAGGGATGTAGACTGCGTTCGGTCGGGCTTCTAGGGCAGGGTGCGCCCCCAAGTCATCGTAGTGATCCTGAAGTTCGGAGTTGGCGATGTGGACTTCACTGAGTTTAATGTTCGACGCTTCCGACGCCCGTAGCCCCAACTTGAACTGGGTGACTATCAGCGCCCGGTCGCGGATGTGCTTGATGTCGTCGCGGACGACGTCGCGGAGTTCGTCCAACGGGATCGGGCGCGGCTCCTTCGGGTCGTCGCCGTTAAGATCGATCTTCCCCTTCGCGGCGTCGAATGGGTTGAAGTCGGTCGGGTGCGGGAACGCGGGTTCACTCTGGAAGTACCGAAACATCCGGCTGAGAGTACCCAGTTTCGCCGCGACGGTGTTCTTCGCGTTGTCCCGTTCGTCTAGGTAGTACCGGGCGAAGTCCATGACGTGGCGCGTCGTCGGGACTGCAGCGTGTCGGTCGTGCTGGTCGGCCATGTAGTCGCGCCACTGGTTGACCCGGCGTTTCATGGTGTTCACCGTTCCGTCGGAGTAGTCCTGACTATAGACTTGCTCTTCCAGCCAGAGGTCGAACGGATCGACGTCCAGGTCTTTGAAGCGGGCGTCGTACTCCGCCAGCGGGTCCGTCGTCCGCCCGAACGCTTCGGCTATCGTTTCGTGCGTCGTCTGATTGTCGCTCATTTTCTATCTCCATAGTCGGGTTTGTAGTCAGTCTGCCAGTACCACACTTCACGGGTGATACCGCTGGCGTGGGCGCCCATCAGGACCGGGTTGTAGACGTGCGGGTAGTCGACGTGGTGGACCAGCCACCGGAAGAAAGTCTTCAGCGGGGACAGGTGCTGGTAGTAGACGGTGTTAATCGACCGCTCCGTAACCTTGGTCGAATACCCGCCGTCCTTGATGTGGGCCAGGTACGCTTCGACGTCGTCCGGGAGCGGGAGGGCGTGGTGTCGCCCGACTTCCTCCTGCATGAACTTCTTGAAGCGGTCGCCACACGGATACCAGGAATTTTTCTTTGTCGATTCGGCCAAGTCGTCGCGGGTCGCCAGGTAGTCGCCCCAGGTGTCTTCCCCCGCGAATTCGCTTTCGTAGTTCCGTAGCCGGTAGCGGTCGGGGACTTCTTCTATCGACTTGTAGACACCCAGCCAGTATTCGACGTCCCGCTCCCCGGGCGCATCGTCGGGTCGATCTGGCCGGTCCGGGTAACTGTCTTTCCGGGTCATCACGCACCGCCCCCGGTTTCAGCCGGGTAGTAGCCGCCGTCCACGTACCGGAGTTCGTCGCCTTCCAGGTCGTCCAGGTGCGTCGTGACCCGCTGGGGGACGGTGTCGATGACGTGTTGGATGACTTCATCGTAGGTCGCCCCAGGGTTGTCTTCGACGTACCGCTTGATTGTCCGGCGTTCCCCGTGGTAGACGGCGTCTTCCAGTTCCTGAATCCGATCGCGGGCGCGGTCCAGTTCCGTCTTCAGTTCGTTCCGCTGCTGGCGGAGTTCCTGGTTTGTTTCGTCGGGTTCCACCGTCGCGTCGAACTTCTTCATCCCGGCTTCAACCATCGCTTCCATGAATTCCGACATGGACATCCCTAGGTCGTCGGCCCGGTCCTGCCACCGCTGATACTGATCTTCAGACGAGTAGGTGGCCGCGTGAAGGCTATCCGCCATTTTCGACCACCCACAGCATTGCGCCCCCGACCTGACGGCTGTCGATCTGGCCGTCGTCTCGGAGGTTCGATAATCGGTGATACGCCGTCCGCTGGGGACAGCCAATTTCGTCCGCGACGTCGGCGGTTCCCGCTGCGCCCCCCAGGTTACGGAGCGCGTCCAGAAACGCCGACGCGGGGTATTTTTCGGTGAACTTCCCCGTGTCGTCCCGTTCGTCGTCTGAATCTTCTGAATCACCCATTGCCTGATGAAGCAATGGTGTGGCCTTCACTTAACCGTTGCCCACGGAGGTAACGGTGTGGCCTACCGTCCCCGTGACAGTCAGACCATGCAGTAGGAGGCTTAAACGGGCCGTCAGTCACGGAAGTGGTAGTCGATCCATGATGGGAAACGGACCCATCGGAGAAGCGGATAGCCGACGGTCCAGCCGCACCGATGCATGTCAGGAAGCGGGATCTGCGTTTCCATGTCCTCCGCGCGTGGGTCGTGTCCGCTCGGCACGCGCCGGTGTTCACAGTAGAATAACATAAACGCCCCCTCCCCGGTCGACGCCCGGTGTCGCGGCCACGACCGGCGTACCAGCAGGTGCTAGCAGTTCCCGTAGTCGTCGGCGTGGTCGCACCCGTTGATTTCCCCCGGGAACAGGCCTGTCGCCACGACGTCGAAGCGGGCATCCCGAATATCGGAAAGCGGCGTCGAACAGGGCCGGCGGGGCGGTAGGACGACGTGGGTCACGGGCACGTCGAACATCGGGTGCAACAGTTCGCACCGATGGACGACCGACGTCCCCAGGCTGGGGGCGGCCCGGGTCATGTGTCGATCCCTCCCTCAACCCCGCTGTCAAAGCCGACCCCTGTTCGTTCGACAACGTCTGAGTGGCTTATCGCTGAAGCCGAACAACAGTCTTCCCGTCGTTTTGATCCACGACATCTACTAGCCCGTCATCGGCTAAGTCTAATACCAGGTCACGGAGCCACTCCTGACCATGCTTGCCGTCGGGTGCGTAGTCGACGCGGACCCGTGGCCCAAGGTCATCAAGCGCCAGTTCATCGTGTTCCCCCAGAACGCGGACGATCCGTCCGCGGAACTGTCGCCGGCTACCTTCGAAGGACGGTTGGGTCGGAACGTCCGGCGCTGTGAAGTCGCCGGTCTGATAGGCGTGACACCATTTCCGCCAGGGACACTCTTCTTCGTCGCATCGGGGCGTCTTCTGACAGGCGACGCCTCCTAATTCCATGATGGCGTTGTTCCACACCCGTGATTGGCCGTCTGGCATGAGTGCATTCGCTACTTCCTCATACGGCGGGTTGTCCGCATTATGGATTTCCGCAAAACGATAGAGAACCCGCTTGACGTTCGTATCGACGACCGCGTCGCCGTCGTTGAAGGCGAAACTCGCCACCGCGTTGGCCGTATACGGGCCGACGCCCATGAGTTCCTGGAGTTCGGTGGGCGTGTCTGGAAAGTCGCCAGCGTACTCCGTTTCGACCTGCTGAGCTGCCTCGTGCAGGTACTTCGCTCGGTTGTTGTATCCGAGACTGTGATCCGTCCAGAACCCGACGACCGCAGCCCGGTCGGCCGCGGCCAACTCGGCTGTCGTCGGCCACTGTTCGAGGAATTCCTCCCAGGCTTCGACGACTCGACCGAGCTGGGTCTGTTGGCTCATCACCTCGCTGACGAGGATCGCGTACGGATCGTCCGTTCGCCGCCAGGGAAACTCGCGGTGGTCGTCTTCGTACCATGCGATGAGCGCGTCGCGAACGGCCTCGCAGTCGTCGGGCAACGCCCACTCCTGGGCCTCTGCTGTCATCGACGACGCTTGGGGAAGCGGCGGCTTATGGATGATGATCGACGACGCGTACGGCTCCGAGGGGACGATCACCGACGTAAGCAACAGTCGTGTTCGATCGGCCACAGGACGGATTGGCCGCGCAGTACCGGGCGGCCGGTCGACGCGACAAGAAAGGCCTATCCGGCATGCTCGAGTCTCACGTCGTATGAGCCTCGACGGACTCACTGACGACGTCACGGCATCGTATTCGGATATCGGCGACGAACTATCCGTTTCTCTCGATCGAGAAACGCGAAACGAACTCGCATTGCTCGAGACGGCACTCGAGCCTGAAGAGACGGACGAACTCGTCCGGCGGGCGATCCACATGCTCTTCCAGTCGACCGTCGACACCGGCAAGCTCGACTTCCAGCTTCGGACCGCCTACGACGTGACGTACGACGAATACCTCTCCGGTATGACCTTCGAGGAGATGACCGGTGCGAACCAGTATCCGTCGATGGATGACGAGCGACGATACCAGTTCTAGCTGTCGGAAAGCGGAACGAACGGCAACGTCGCCCGCTCGTCAGCCGAGTAGGCGAGCGCCTCCGCCTGGGTGACGTCCCCGCCCGTCACCAGGTCCATAACTCGAGGTGCGTTCTCGGCTGCACCGGAAATAGCACCGCCGAAGGCGTACTCCTCGGCCGTTTCGTCGACGGGTCGGAGCGCTCCCCGATCCTCTGACTGGACCATCGCGACGAGTTCCAGGTCCGAAATATCCGTCGCGCCGAACGCCGTTCGGTCGACGGAGAGCGCCACGGTATTCGACTCGAGGTCGACGTCGTCGCGCACGACTCTCTCGTTGCCGTCGGCATCGGTCAGCGGATTGCCACTCGCGTCGACCGCGCTCTTCGTGAAGCCGCTGACCTCGAGACGATAGTGCCACGCCGATTCGAAGTTCGCGGCCAGGCCGAGGTCGCCGATTTCGGCTGTGGTGCCGCCGTCGGCGGTCGGGTCGCGGAGCCACACCACGAACATGTGCGGCGAGAATCCGCGGTCGCTGCCGAACGCGTTGTTCAGAGTTTCGACCGAGAAGGAGAACTGAACGCTGCTGTCGGTCCGCGTTACCTCGACCGTCTGCAGGTCGAAGATGCCGTCTTCGAACCCGTCGGCGGTCGGATACGTGTACGCGCCCGGACCGTGATCGTCGTCGCTCGGATCATCGAACGAGGCGACGGTTTTCGGCGGTCTCACCGTAACCGTTCGGGTGGCGAGCGTCTCTTCCGCCAGGGTCCGGACGGTCACATCGTAGGTCCCGGGGGCGTCTATCGTCGACCTGAACGCGAACGACTGATCGGATCCATCAGGCGCGAATCGAACGTTCCCCTTATCGGCGACGTCACCGTCCACGACGAGTTCCACGTTCGTTCCGCCGATGTAGTCCCCGTCGTTCGAACCGGTCGCGGAGATGAACGGTTCCCGAACGAACGTCTCATCGTCGATCGAAACGTCGATCTCCTGTCTGGGCCGATCGTACGTCGGCATCGATTCGAGATCGTCCCGCGTTGCAGGACAAAGCCGAACGGCGGTCCCGCCGGAACCGACCATCGACGCCAGGAGCGTCGTCGATCGGTCGACGATCGCCGCGTCGATGCGGACGGCCTCGAGATCGTCGTCGTCCGCATCGGTGCCGTCCGAGTAGATCTCGGCCACGTATGCGCCTTTCGCGTGGTCGTTTCCGTGGTCCAGATCCCGTTCGTGGCAGTTTTCGCCACGCGTTACAGGGCTATTCCGGTTCCCGCCGTTCTCCCTCCGTTTTTCGTCGACATTCTCGTGACTGCGCTTGCGACCGGACGGGGACTCGAGGAAGTCGAGAGGAATCTCGAGCGCGCGGCCGTTCTCGTCGGTCATCGCGCCGACGAACCACTCGTCGTCTTTCTTCCGAGCAGTGATCATGTACTCGCCGATCGACGAGTCTACGACGCGCGTGTCGTCCCAGCCCGCGGCGGGAACGTCTTCGATGAACTTGAACTCGGGAACCGTCGGCCCGGTGATCGGCGGCTCGTCCGGTTCTGGCATCGACCGTCCGGGCTCCGTGAGGGCGATTGCGTCGAGGTTGAACCCGCCGGTGTCCCCGTCGGTTAGCGTCAGACCGAGGTCTGCATCGCCGCACTCGAGCGAGACGGTCGTGGAGGTTTCGGTCCAGACGTCCCAGTACTCGGTTCCCGGTATCGATAGCTGCTCGACTGGGTTGCCATCGATCTGGAGCGTCGCGGTTGCATCCACGCCGTCGTCCAACCCATTGTCGGTCTCGTAGTTGGCGATCCGGATGTGGACGTCGTACTCGCCTGTATCGACAGTATCGAGAGTCCAGGTGGCTGCCGGGCTGCTTTCGTCGCTGTCGCCGGCGAACGGGACGTACGCCTCGCCCTGCGAGTTGGCCCACTTCGACCGTCTCTCGAGTCCAGACAGTTCGGCGTGTTGTGCCTGAGCGACCTCGCCGACGCCAAGCGTTGCTGGCTGGTCGGCCAGGTACGAACTGGGCAGATCCGCCACCATCTGGAGACCGCTGAAGTACGTCGGATACATCGCGAGCTGTTTCGCTCGTGTCGTCTCGATGCCGCCGGAGCCGGAGTCCATATCGAAGATACCCGGGGTGTATTCGACGGGACCTCCGAGCATGCGCGTAAACGGAAACGTCACGTGGTGTGCGGGGCTAACGTCACCGAACGCGTCGTACTCCTGTCCTTTCACACCCTCGCGAGTCATCATGTTCGGATAGGTTCGACGGCGCCCGGTCGGGTGAATCGGCTCGTGGACGTCGAGCAGCTGCCGGTTGGCTGCTGCCGTCTTCGCGACCAGCGTATGATGGTTGACGAGCACCTGATTGTGGTGATTGAAACCGTCACCGGCCAGATTTCCGTCGTCCGAGACGTACCCGGTTTTAATCGTCCGGATACCGAGGTCGTCGTACAGGTCGAACGCCTCGTCGATCTGTGATTCGTAATTTCGGAAATCTCCCGCCGTCTCGTTGTGCATCGTCATCTGGGTCGGTGGGTCGAGGTGCGCACCGTAGCTGGTCACCCTTTCGAGACCGAAGTCGGGGTAGGACTCCGTGAAGTCGAAGCCGTTTCCGTCACCCGGATAGCTCGACCAGCCCCGGTTCCAGCCCTCGACGAGGACGCCGGAGATATCGTGCTCGCTCGCGAAGTTCATGTACTGCTTTACGCGACCGGTCTGTGCCCCGTGGTTGCCGGACTGTGGGCCCTGATATTCCCAGTCTGCGCGGCCGGTGATCATTAGCCACCAGACGCCGATGAACTTCTGCGGTTCGATCCAGTTCGTTCCCTGGACGAACACGTCGTCGCTGTAGTCATCGTTGAGATTGACGATGAGGTTCGACTCGACGAGATCGCCTGGTCGCACGCCGAGTTGGATCGTCCGCCACGGCGTTACGTGCGGCGCGGACGCGGACACCTTCGTGCCGTCGGGAAGCGGGGCGAGTTCCGATTCGAAGTCGGTTCCACCGCCTCCTCGGGGCGCGATTGCAAGCGACGCGTAATCGTCGAGGTTCGCCTCGTGGACGCTGACGTAGTGATCGTCGTCGGTTCGCATCGTCATCGGTGTGTGAACGCCGTCGAACGTGCCTCCCAGATCAGTCTCGAGCGTCGATCCGATAGAGCTCAACGGGGTCCGCTCGTACTCGAGTTCGAAGTTATCGTAATCGCTGGGAATCCACCACGATTCGTAGTCCCCTGCAAAGGCGTATTCGGTTCGCTCAGACGTGATGACGAACGGATCGCCGAAGCTCTCGCCAAAGAGGAACCGAAACCCGAGTCCGTCGTCGAACACCCGGATCTCGAGCGTTCCACCCCGACCAGAACCCGTGGTTTCGACGAGTCCAAGTCGGAGTTCGCAGTAGCGTTCGGGGATTTCGTCGTACTGATCCCAGATCGGTTCCCACGTCGTATCGACCGTCGTCCGTTCACTTCCGGTAACGGTGATATCGTCCCCGTCGCTCCCGACGCCGAAGGTCGGCTGGTTCTGAAACTCGAATCCGAGACGCGAGGTGTCGATGACGGATGACCCCTCGAACGTGACGCTATACGTCGGCGTTCCGTCAGTGACGTCGACCGCCACGGCGACGCTCCCATCCGGCGAAGACACCGTCTGCACCGCCGAGTCATTGCCCTCGCGAACCGGCGAAGCGGCGTCGGCCGAGATGTTCAGCGAATAAGTCGTCGCTGCAAATAGCGATGCCATTCCGCCGAGAACTCCTCGACGTCGATACGTGGGAAATGTTTGGTGAGAACAATCATCAATCATTTCAAGATACCGATCTCGACACTGACACTAAAAATTTACTACCTGACGAATTTATTCCACCTCCTGTTTGGCGTGGAAAACGCGATCCGTTGCCAGAACGGGGTCCGAAACCGAAATATCGGACGCTCAGCCCGACCGACTCGTAGCGACGGGGTCGGCTCCGGAGATCGGTATCCGTCGCGGATGACGACTTTACTGGTGCATCCGCCGGTATTCGATCGGAAACGGTCGGTCGCCGCTCTTTGGTAGTTGTGAACGGACCGTTACCGCTCGGATGGAGCGACTTTCGGACCGCATTCGCATCGCCCGTTCCCAATTCGGGCTCACATCGCCGTGACGAGGAATACGCAACGCTATCGAAATACACAACGCCAACACGAGACATCCCGACTGCTCCGGCAGAGATCGAAACTATTTCGGCAGGTATTCCAGCTACATCGGCAGGTATTCCAGCTACATCGGCAGGTATTCCAACTTCATCGGCAGGTATTCCAGCTCCATCGGCAGGTATTCCAGCTCCATCGGCAGGTATTCCAGCTACATCGGCAGGTATTCCAGCTACATCGGCAGGTATTCCAACTACTCTGGCGGATGTCCCCTGGAGACGAACGGCGCGAAGAACCTACGAGCAACGGGTTGGGTCGCTTTCAGTCGTCGATCGGGGCTGCACTCGAAAGCGCTTCGTCGATGTCGGCTTCGGCCATCTTTTCGACCAGGGCATCGATCACTTCCTCGCGCTTGCCGGTGACGAACTTGATCGATCCGACGACGAGGTGGCCGCCACCGGAGACGCCACCGCCGGCTATCTCGGCTTCGAGTTCCGACACCATGGTCGGAATGTCCAGTCGGACACCGTCGCTGCGCAACACGGCGAAATCAGGCCCATAACCGACCGTGATTACCGGGTCGCCGGTCTCTTCGATCTTGCGATCGTGGATTTCGCCGGTTGTCTTCCCCGGTGCGGGGTAGGTAAACCGGTGGGCGTAGTTCTCCACGTCGATTCGGTAGAGGTGAGCGCCGTTGTCGAGCGTTTCGTGCTCGAGATGGGGCATCGCGGCATCGAGTTGTTCATCGACTTCCTCGCGTGCGCGGTCGGCGAAGAAAGAGACGAGATCTCGGTGGCGCGCTTCCTCGTCGTCATCGAGGTGGAGTAGATCCTGTATCAGCTGGTCGCCGGAGTTGTAGCGCAGCCAGAAGGCGGCATAATCCAGCGCTTCGCTGACGTCCTGCAGGCGGTTTTCGTCGTAGCCCTTCTCGGCGGCGAGTTCCACGTAGTCGTCCATCGCGTCGGCCTTCGATCGGTCCGAAAGGCCGGCCACGGCAGGAATGTGACGGAGTTCCTCAGTGAGATCCGGGTAGATCATTCGTGCGAGCTCGACACAGAGCATTCCCGTCGTTATTCGGTAATCCTCGTCGTGGAGATACGGATTCACGTGGGCGTCGAGGAGGTCACCGACTGCCTCGGGGTCGGGGTGGTGGTGGTCGATCGCGACGATCGGGATGTCGTAGTGGGCCAACGTCTCGTACGCCGGGACGTCTTCGGCCGTCGAGCCGTTGTCGAGCATGAGCAAGAGCGGAAGTTGCTGGCCGTGTTTCTCGCGATCCTCGAGCGCGAAGTTGAGGTCTCGCGTCGCATCTTCCATCTCGTAGAAGGGAGCTTTCGCCGGAAGTCGCTTGATCAGATGCCGGGGTGCGTTCTCGTCTTCGTGAACGTCGGCGATGAACCGCTCCAGGGCGATCTGGACGGGAACGGCTGCACACATTCCGTCGCCGTCGGCGTGGTGGCGAACGCGAATCGGGCGCCCGTCGAGAACCGTTCGACGAAGCAGTTTCGCGACTTCCTCGAGGTTCGGGCGGAGCTTTTCGAACGCCGGCCAGTCGATCAGCGGCGCAACGTCGTGCGGTTCGGCTCGAGCCTCGAGTGCAGAATCGAGGCGCTCGCGAGCCTCGTCAGCGTCTTCGCCATCGAGTTTCGAGAGGCCGTCGACCTCGATCTGTATCGACCCTTCGCGGTGTTCCGGCATGCCCGTCACGCGGACGATGTCGCCGACCTCGATCGTCGGGTACGCACGGACCCCGGCCTCCTCGAAGGCGGCACAGGGTACGACGCCGTTCTCGTCGGTGACGTGGAAAATCGTCGGGCCACCGGTCTGTTTGACCTGGGTGACTTCTCCCTCGACGTGAATCTGCTCACCGAGATTGCTTTCGAGACGGTGAGTGCCGGTCAGTGAGTAATCGTGGCTGACTTCCTCGGTCACGTATTCATCGATGTCGACGGGCTCAAAGGCCATGTCGCCGTTTTCGCGGATGCTCTCTAGTTCGACGACGAGTTCATCGCCGACGGCGTACGTTCCCTCGAGGACGGATTCGTGAACGAGACCGGAAACGGAATCGGAGAGATCTACGAAGACGCCATAGTCGACGATGCCGTTGATTTCGGCGAGATAGGGAAGCCCCTGTTCGATGTCGTCGGCGGTACATTCGGGAGCGAGATCGTAGACGACGGAATCCCCGTCGTCTGCGCCGGGTTCCCCGGCGGAGTCACGCGTCATCTTGGTTCGCCGTTTGGGGGTGGTCGCGTATAACCCTTGTCAAGATGCGATGTCGATTCGGGTCGCCTTCGAAACCCGGTATCCCACTCGAGAACCGCGCGTCCCCGTCGATAGGGTTCTCGCCTGGGTGAAGTGTCGAGGCGGTGCGTACGAACCCGCCGACGGAACGTCGACGGAGCGACGGAACTGGACTGGCGGTCTGCCCCGTCAGACCGCATTCACGACGACGAACCTTCGACCGCCTCGCAACCGACGGATACGTCGCATATCGATCAGTAGCTACAGGCAAACCGTCAGACGGTCCAGCATGGACGTCTCGCTTCCCCCTGCAACAGGCGACGAGTACACCTTCGTACGGCCCTTCAGCCGCGAGGATGCCCGGGAATGCGACGATATTTCGGGAGATCAGCAGCCGATACACACCGAACCGGACGACGCTGGTCGATTGATCGCCCAGGGGTTGCTCACCGCAACGCTGCCGACGAAGATTGGCGGCGAACTCAACTATATCGCTCGCAATATGGAATTCGAGTTCGCCGAGCCAGCCTATATCGGCGAGCGGGTACCTGTCCCCTTCGACTCGAGTCTGTAACCGAACGGGAAGATCGATACGACGAGGAGAGTTCGGCGGTCTGTCGGAACGGAGTCGGTGAGGTCGTGATACGAGGCGAAATCGACGGCATCGTTCCGGCGGACGCCGTTCCGGACAGCGAGTCGTCCCATACCGACGAGGCGTCGGATCGTGCTCGACGATAAATGATAACGGGCGCATCGGAACGTTTAGCAACCGCAAGGCCGGAGGTGGGGTATGGGGCTGTTCGACGCGCTGTTTCGCTCGAGCGAAATCCTCGGAATCGCCGAGGAGACCCTCGAGTTCGCCCTAGAATCCTCGGAGGCGACCCATCCAAGCGAGTACATGGGGTTTCTCCGAGGAACGGAGGCCGATCGACTTGGAATGGATTCGGACGGGCTGGTCATTACGGATATCCTCGTGGTACCCGGAACCGAGTCAAATAGCGTCAGCGCGACCGTCAAGACGAATCAGATTCCGAACGACGTGAAGGCGCTGGGCAGCATTCATTCCCATCCTAACGGCGTAATCAGTCCGAGCAATGCGGATCTGGACACCTTCGGCCGGGGCAGCGTCCACGTCATCATCGGCGCACCCTACCGCCGGACGGACTGGCGCGCGTTCGATTCGCAGGGAAAGCCGACGGATCTGAACGTGATCGACGTCGAACTGCCTGAGACGGAGGATTTCTTCGATTTCACACAGGCCGATATCGACGAGGAACTGCGGCGATGAACCTTGCTATGCTCGGGACGATCCTTTCAGCGACTACCGGACGAATCGCGACGGAACCGACGTGCAGCCTTCTGGCCGCGAGAGTGTCACCGAGGGATACATGACACGGACGGTAATCGCCCAGGGGACGTTCGACATCCTCCACCCGGGCCACGTTCACTACCTCGAGGAGGCTGCCACGATGGGTGATGAACTCGTCGTGATCGTCGCGCGAAAGGCGAACGTCGATCACAAGGAAGCGCCGATCTGTCCTGCCACTCAGCGCCGAGACGTAGTCGGCGCACTCGAGGCCGTCGACGAGGCCATGCTGGGTCACGAGGAGGATATCTTCGTCCCGATCGAAACGATCGATCCCGACGTAATCGCCCTGGGCCACGACCAGCACCTCGACGACGAGGCTATCGAAACCGAACTCGAGCGCCGCGGCATCGACTGCGAGGTTCGTCGGGCAAGCGGCCGCGAACCGACCGACGAGGAGGAACTGTTATCGACAAGGCTGATCATCGATCGAATTCTCGAGCGACGAGGGTAAGCGGGATCGATCGGTACGTTTCGCCTGGTACATTCACGGACCGACCGTACCTCTCGGGTGCGTCAGCTTCCCCCACAGAGTCAAACGGCGGGCATCGACGGACGAACGAAACCCGTCGATTGAGGTGGGTCAGTTTTCGAGTATCACTGGCGGTGGAAGCCGGATCGAATCGACTGTGTGTCCCGTCTCGACGAAGTGTTCGATGGCCTTTTTCGAAACCTCTTTTTCAGTATGGCCACCGGCCATGCTAATCTGCCAGTCGCATTCGAGGCAATATTTACACATGGATCGTTCTATCTGCTATTCGGTCACAGGGGCGGGAAAGATTCGTGCAGGAAATCGAAGGGAACGTTACGACGCGGTGGGTAACCGCCGAGCCAGAACGTCCGGAAAGGCGGATTCGCCTACTCGTCTTTGACGCCAGGGTTAGTCACCGCACCGTTCGCAGCCGACCCGAAATCGCGGCCAAATTTGGCCAGGACGCCGGTCTCGTAGTTCGGCTCGGGTTGCTCCCACTCCTCACGTCGGGCCTCGAGTTCGTCGTCGTCGACGTCCACCTCGAGGGTCCGCTCGGCGATGTCGATGGTGACCACGTCGCCATCCTCGATGAGGCCGATGGGGCCGCCCGCGAACGCCTCCGGAGCTACGTGGCCGATCGAGAACCCGCGCGTGGCACCGGAAAAGCGGCCGTCGGTGATGAGTGCGACGTCTTCAGCGTGACCCTGACCCGCGACCGCGCTCGTGACGCCCAGCATCTCCCGCATTCCGGGCCCGCCTTGAGGCCCCTCGTTGCGGATGACGATCACGTCGCCGCTCTCGACGTGTCCCTCTTGGACGTACGCCATGGCGTTTTCCTCGTCTTCGAAGACGCGGACGGGACCTTCGTGGTGGAGATCGTCGTCGCCGGTAACCTTGAGGACCGAACCGCCGGGCGCGAGGTTCCCGGTCAGGATTCGAATCGCCCCCTGCTCGTTTTTCGGCTCGTCGACGGTGTAGAGGAAGTCTGCGTCGAGATCTTCGATCGTCGGTGGATCGAGTCGCTCGAGTTCTTCGCCGATCGAGTTGCCCGTAACCGTCAGCGCGTCTCCGTGGAGCAGATCCGCCTCGTAGAGGGCGTTCAAGACGACTGGGACGCCGCCGACTTCGTGGAGGTCCTGCATTACCCGCTGGCCACCGGGCTGGAGGTCGGCTATCTTCGGGGTGCGCTGGCTGATCTGGTCGAACTCCTCGATGGAGAGTTCGACCCCGGCTTCGGCGGCCATCGCCAGCAGGTGCAAGACGGCGTTAGTCGAGCCGCCGACGGCGACCTGGAGGGCGATCGCGTTCTCGAACGACTCCCTGCTGAGGAAGTCGGATGGTTTTCGTTGCTCTTTGACGGCTTCGACGGCGAGTTCGCCGGCCTCGCGGGCGACCTCGTAGCGCGAATTGCCCTCAGCGGGCGGACTGGCGCTGCCGAGTGGGGCGAACCCGAGCGCCTCCGAAATCGATGCCATCGTGTTCGCGGTGAACATGCCACCGCAGGAGCCGGCGCCGGGACAGGCATTCCGTTCCATTTCGTCGAGTTCCTCGCTCGACATTTCTCCGTCCGCGACGGCACCGACGCCCTCGAAGAGGTTCTGGACGGTGATCTCGCGTCCCTCGTGCTCGCCGGGCATGATGGAACCCCCGTAGAGGAAGACCGACGGGAGGTCGGTCCGAATGGACGCCATCATCATTCCGGGCATGTTCTTGTCACAGCCGCCGATGGTGACCAGTCCGTCCATGCGCTCCCCGAACGTGACGAGTTCGACCGAGTCGGCGATGAGTTCCCGGGAGATCAGCGAGGCTTTCATTCCCTCGGTTCCCATCGAGATGGCGTCTGAGATGGTGATCGTCCCGAATTCGATCGGCATCCCTCCAGCCTCGTCTATCCCCTCGAGTGCGGACTCGGCGACGTCGTCCAGGTGAACGTTACACGGCGTGATGTCTGCCGCGGGATTCGGAACACCGATCATCGGCGCGCCGAAGTCGTCGTCGTCGAATCCCATCGCACGGAACATGGCTCTGTGCGGTGCCTTGTCGGCACCTTCCGTCACTTCTCGGCTCCGCAACGTCTCATCTTTCCCGTAATTGAACTCGCTGTCACCGCTCATGGTCAGACCTTGATTCGAAAGGACATAAGTTGCCCTTTCTCGGCCAATCGAACGTGGGTGTCCGATTAGTCCGAACGGATTCGGGTGCCGACCCCGACAAACCTCGACTATCGCGGGGGAGTACAGGTAACCGCGCCCGCCAACGATATTCAGGGCGAGGAAGCTCGTACGCCCACCTTCCGGTCCCTATCGGTCCTCGGTATCTCATCGAAAGTAGTTTCGCGACGGTGATCGGTTGGGCAGTGTATACTCGAGGTAGCCGACGAGATACGTCCAGAGAAGTCGACCGTAGCCGATGCGCTCTTGCCGACGAGCCGACGTTTCGACGGGGCAGGTGTGATCGTAGACGACGGTCCCGGTGTGGCGGAGCCGCAGAGAGATGTCGGTATCCTCGAGGAACCGCAGCGAACCGTCGAATCCGCCGATCGTTTCGAACGCGGACCGGCGAATGCTACAGTTACAGCCGGGTTGCTGGACGAAGCCGAGCGGCCAGCACGCTCGATACCACCAGTCCGAGAGAACGCGAAAACAGGCGCGGTGTCGAAACGCGTCCTCGAGCGGTCGGAGCGGGCCGCCGACGCCGACGACGGCAGGGGTGACGTAGTGGCGACAGTGACGTCGGACCCACGTGGGTGGAACGACCGTATCGGCGTCCGTAAACAACAAAACATCGCCGCTGGACGCGGCCACGCCCATATTTCTGGCCGGGCCGGGACCTGCCCGCTTGTCATCGACACGAACGCGATCGACGACCGGATGTTCTCGAGCAGTTCGCACCGTTTTTGAGTCACTCGCCACGACGACTATCTCGAGACGCCCGTCGAACGTCTGCGCCGAAAGCGACTCAAGCGTCTGCTCGAGGCAACGTCTCTCGTTACGGGCGGGAACGACGACCGATGCATCGACATTCGCCATCGTCGGTGACTGTCCTTCCGAAGGTTATAATCGCTGCGCCCTGCCGAACTCGACTCGCCTCCCGTCGATCCAGCCGACCCCCCAGTCGACGCTATCGTCGTCACTCGAATTATCTGAACCATCCTGGCCGTCGTCGGTTGCCCAGCCTTTCGGTGGCGTACAGCACCGACGAAACGGTAATCACCGCCCACCGAGGGGAGAATTGCTGTCCGCTGTCCGCAATCGCTTTCTTCGCTCTGTAACTCGACTAATTCGAATCGTATTCACACCTACTATTTCCCTCGCAATATATAGTTCTAATAGATATAATCATTAGATATATATCTGGTGAAATGGTCCACTCTGTCTACATGGCAGAGAATGGCAATCATTCATCTGGGAATCAACGGGCCAAACCAATCAGTAGACGCACTCTAGTCTGCGGAGCTGCGATGGCCGGTCTTTCCTTCGCTGGCGCGAGAGTCGCCTCGACTGCCGCGGCCGCTGGCGAGTCCGTGTTTTTTCAGTATTTCCACGAGACGTGGCCGACGATCACGGATACGCTCCCGACAGTTGCCAATCGCGGGTACGATGGAATCTGGATTCAGGCACCACAGGAGAGTGCGCTGTCGTGGTCCGACCAGGAGAGCAGGAACGACCCACCGTTGGGCTACCAACCCGTCGATTTTCGCTCCTTCGATAGTGAGTTCGGAACCGAAGAGGACTTCCAGTGTCTCATCGATACCGCCCACGAAAACGACCTCGAGGTGTACGTCGATTGCGTCATGAATCATATGGCCGCGAACCGCGGATACGACTTTCCGCAGTTCGACGAAAAGCACTTTCACACGCACGTCAGTTCGATCGACGACTGGGACGACGAACATCAGGTCGAACACGGCGATCTCCTCGGGCTGAAAGATCTCGCACAACTCGAGTCACACGGCCACGAGGACACGGCTCCGCACGTCCGCGAGCAGTTGCGCGAGTACATGAAAAAGATCGCCGATTTCGGCGCCGACGGCTACCGGTACGATGCGGTCAAGCACATCGACCCCGAGTACTGGGAGCGGTACGCGAACCGATGGGCGGACGAATTCGACATGAACCGTGTCGGTGAAGTACTGGCCGGCACCGTCGACTACGTTCGGACCTACATCAACACCGGTATGAACGCGCTTGACTATCCGCTATACTGGGTTCTCGATGACGTCTTCGACTACGGCGATATGAGTCGGCTCGAGGGTGCGGGCGTCACGACGCAGGATCCGTGGCATTCCTGGCCGTTCGTCCAGAACCACGACGAAGGCGCGCCTCCACAATATCACTTGGCGTACGCACACGTACTCACGATCGAGGGAACGCCATTGGTGTACAACCTCTACCCGACGGAGATTCTCGACGACGACGCGATAACCAACATGGTGTGGGTCAAGACGAACCTCGCCGGTGGCACAACGTATTGGCGACACACCGATTCGGATCTCGCGATTTACGAGCGAGACAATACCTTGCTCGTGGGCTTGAACAACGACACCAGTGAGTGGCACGGCGACCGCGTATACACGACGTGGCGCAACGAAACGCTCACGGACTACAGCGGGACGGCTGCGGACGTTACCGTCGACGGCGACGGCTGGGTCGAAATCTGGGTCCCGCCCGAAGGCTGGGTCTTCTATGCACCATACTAACCGGTACGACCGGCTGGAAGAATTCGCCGAACAGCCGATAGGCAGGTTCGAACGGGAGGCAGAATACTGTGCGGAGAGAACCCCGTGTCTGCGCACGAGGCTGTTTCCGACGTAACCTGGTTCGGACGTCTCAGGGAACGTCGTGGTTCCTCGTTGCCACCGTCGAAATTCCCTTGATTGCCCACCCCCTACGCCACGACATGGCGACCGCCACTGTCAGCGCAGGTGCGCGACTCCACGTCGGCTTTCAGAATCTGTCGCTCGCACGTGAGCGTCTCTACGGTGGCATCGGTGTCGGGCTCGCGAGGCCGCGAGTGACCGTTACCGCTGAGCCCGCTGCCGCCGTCGTTACCGACGATCCACTGGTTCGAAAATACGCGACCCGCGCTGTCGACGTCCTCGGCGTCCCCGGCGTGTCGATCTCGCTCGAGGAATCGCTCCCGCGCCACGTCGGTCTCGGTAGCGGGACACAACTCGCGCTGAGCGTGCTCGCTGCGACGGCCCGTGCACACGGTCGCCGGCCTCGGGTCAGGACCCACGCCCCGGCGATCGGACGAGGGGGACGTAGCGGGGTCGGCGTTGCGACGTTCGAAGGCGGAAGATTCGTCGTCGACGCTGGCCATCCGACGAATCGATTTACGACGAAACCACCTGCGGAGGGCGACTGGACGGTGCCACCGGTCGTCGCTCGCCATGACCTGCCGACGGAGTGGCGGTTTGTGATCATCGTCCCGGACGCCGAACCCGGCCGCAGCGGGGACGATGAGGATGCGAGCATGCGCGCGGTCGTCGAACGCGCCGACCCCGCAGTGGCCGACGAGATCGCCGGCGTCGTCACTCGAAAACTCCTGCCGGCTACTGCCGAGGGCCGGCTCGATGCCTTCGGGGAAGCGATCGGCGAAATCGGCCGCAAGAACGGGTCCTGGTACGCCGACGCCCAGGGCGGCGTCTTCCGGCCACCTGCGGGAGAACTCGTCGAAGCGCTCGAAGACTGTCCGGTTCTCTCCGGCGTCGGCCAATCGTCGTGGGGGCCCGTCGTCTACGGCGTTACCGATACTGCCCACGCAGACGAGGCCCGGGCAGCGGCCGAAGACGCGCTCGCCGACAGCGGCCTCGAGGGACGTCTCGTTCTCACAGAGCCGGCCAAGGCGGGGGCTACCGTCGAGACGAACGGAACGTGACGGCGGTGAAGACGGGCTCGTTATCGATCCGTGACTGGTCGTTCGTCGTGCGTTTCAGGGTCGTGGTACCCCCCTTGACAGCGACTGGATTTTCCAGCCGGACCGGTACCGTCGACTCGAGCAGCCAACTGACTCCACGAACGGAGGCCGAAAGCACATCCCAGAACTGAGACGGCGCGATGCAGGGGGACTCGAGTCCACGTAATTACTCCTGCATGGTGTAGTATCGGTAAGTGAACGTGTCGTACCGTCAGTGCGGACTCTCCCCCGTGGCTCTCTCGAACGATTGCAGATCTGTTCCGTACCCTCGAATGACCGATACACCCCGTTTTACAGCCAGGACGATGCGCTCTATCTCGACCGAGAGACCGGGGACGCGGCGACAACCTGACCGAGACGGAACTCGTCTGCCCCGATCGACATTTCGGCGACGACAGCCATGTGACGAATGCGTGCTCTGCAGTTTTCGGTGCCCAGGATTGACCCGCTATCTCGTGGCGATTCAAAAGTCGACATCGCGCTTCCCGTGCGGCTCGGGTCGATGGGACGGCCGTGTGTTTCGCCGACATGCCGTCACTTGTTCCTCTCTTCAGCCATTGTTTTCGATACCGAAACAAATAGTAAAATAGAATAACCGATAGAAAGTATGGCAGAAAAGAGAGACGCGGCGGACGAAAGACGCCGAACTACTCGTCGGACGGTTCTCGGAAGCGCACTTGGTGGATCGACAGCGTTGCTCGGCGCAGGGACGTTCGGAACACGGCCCGGAACTGCGAGAGAAACGGCTGACCGGAGCCCGACGGAAGAACGGACGGATATCGGACTCTCGAAGACACAAACAGTTCACGACGGACCGAAAGAATTGTGGCGCCGTACGTACGGTGGTCTCGACGACGAACGAGTTCGAGATTTGATCCGGACGTCGGACGGCGGATACGTTCTCGTCGGTAATACGAGATCGCACGGTGAGGCGATCGCAAATGCGTGGATGGTGAAAACTGATCCGGGCGGGCGAGAACTGTGGACGCGAACCTTCGGGTGGGGGACGATAAATTCGGTCGTGCAGACGACCGACGGCGGCTATGCCATAGCCGGTGGAATAAGCGGCGCCGAATCGGAACTCTGGATCGCTCGAACGGACGCAGCTGGTTCGCTCGAGTGGTCACGAACGTACGGCGGAGACGGAACGCTATTTTCCATCGCTCAGACGGTCGACGGTGGATTCGCAGCCGGTGGATTCGATCGTCCACGAGCCTCGATTCTCAAGGTCGATCGACGCGGAAACGCAGTGGGGGAATATTCAAGATCCGATATGGTTTCCGTATCGGATCTCGTGGTCTCAGCAGACGGCGGGGTTGCGTTCGTCGGAACCCACGTCGGGACCGTTCTGGACGGAAGGCAAGACGCAATGCTCGGAAAGTGCAAGTTCCACTCGGAGCGCGTCACCGAGGAGTTCCTCACGTCGTTCGGGACCAGCAATGCTCGCGAAAACGCCTCATCTATCGTGTCGGCTCACGACGATGGGTTCGTCTTCGTGGGACTGGTGTCTCAATCGGGCGAGACGTTCCATACGCGCGTCGTAAAGACGTGTCCGATCGGACGGTCTGAGTGGACGGTGACTCTCCCGGATCGCGCGTGGAAATCGATCGAGCCGACTTTCGACGGCGGATATGTGCTCACGGGGCCTCATCTCGGCCTCGTAAAGATAGACGGCTCCGGAGACAGAGAATGGACCGCTCAGTTCGATCGCGGATACAGAGCACAGTCGGCGATCCAGACGCGAGACGGCGGATATGCACTCGGTGGGACGGGGTGCGGTGGCGACGGTAATCGGGAATTCTTGCTGATCCGAACGTACCCATGGACCTCCATGGACGAGTAACCCGATACGCTCCTGAACCGCCTGTGCCGTCGCCAGTCCGACACGGAAGACCGCGACGGCACACCCGTTTCTCTGCGGGGGGAACGTAGTTGCGCCTATCGCGTGCGAGTCGGAACTCGTCGGTTTCGAACCGGTGTCCGTCATCGAGACTCGAGAGGAATCGCGAGGAAAGACCGTGGGTTCGCGATCGGGACGGAAAACGGTGACGTCGTCCGAGATTCCGACTGAGGGCCGGCCTCGATGAACGAGGAACGGAGACGGAGCGAATCCCGATTGCGTGAGGGACCACTCGGTTTTGCCACAACAGGTATACCGATCCGTCCAAACGGGAGTGTATGGAGCGGATGCCGCTTGGAATCTCACGGTTCGACCGGACCATCGGTGGCGGTGCTCCAGCCGGAAGCGTCGTCCTCCTCGCGGGTGAATCCGGCGCCGGTGCGCGCGAGTTCTGTTATACGAGTGCGGCTATGAATGGACTCGTGAAAGTCGACCCCGACATGTTCGACCTTTATTACGGCGATCTCGAGCAGGGGGTGACGGTCCCCGAATCCATCCACTACGTCTCGTTTACGGACGAGCGAAGCGCTGTCGTCAGCGAAATGGAGTTCGTCATGGACGACGAACTCGTCGATGCAGGGATGTCCGACGTCTCGTTCGTCGAACTCGCGGAAGAGTACTTCCAGGTGACGCCAGTCCCGACCAACTGGTATGCAGACGGGATGGCCGACATCACGGAATTAGGGAGTCAAAGCGAACGCACCGACGTTCTCGAGGCGCTGGGTGAATTCCTGACCGATCACGCGACGGGTAATCTCGTCGTGATCGACTCGTTGACCGACCTCATTGCGGCGGCCGACGACCGTCTCGGTCTCTCGGATCTGACCGTTCTGTTGAAAGGCCTCAAACGAGCATCTCACCGCTGGGGCGGCGTAATCCTGTTGCTCGTCAACGCGGAAGTGCTCGAGCCGTCCGATCTGGGGCGACTCAAGGAAGCGACGGACGGTACCCTCTCGTTCGAGTGGGAAAGCGGCGGGTCGGAGCGGGCCAGAACCCTCGTCGTCGAAGAGTTTCGAGGGGTTCTCTCCCGCCTGGAAGACGAGGACATCGTTCGGTTCGAAACCGAGATCCACGACGGCGGATTCGATATCAGCAACGTCCGCAAGATCAGGTAACCGGTATCGTCGTTGGCGGACGGCCGGAAAAGTCGACGCCGGCCGGAACTCAGCGGCTGAGTTCGAACCAACCCTTATGCGAGCGCGACCACATTTTCGAGTAGATGTCGAGCCAGAAGCGGGACGAGGGTGTGATTTCGTTTTCCCCATCCGAAGAGATTACCGACTGGCTCACCGAGGAAGCCGCTCGACGAGGCGACAGCCCCGGAGAGATGTGCCGTCGTCTCGTGACTGCGGCCCACGAAGCGACCGACGACGACGGGTTTGAGCCTGCCGCCCGTGAGGATTTTGCGGCGTTGCAGGGCGAACTCGAGGCCCAACACCAGGAGTTTACCGATCTCATCGAGGACGTCCGCAGCCGAGTAATTCAGGTTAAACGTGAAACCGACAGCAAGGCATCGGCCGACCACGATCACCCCGAAATACCGAGCGAAGCGGAGTGGCAAGCCATCGAGAAGGACATTGCGACTCTCGAGACGACGGTCGAACGCGGCTTCGAAAACTTCGAGACCGTCCTCGATGACCTGGTCGACGAAACCGACGATCTCGCACACCGTTCGACGGTACTTGCACAGGCCGTGGTCCGGTTGCGAGACTGGCAAGCCGAACTCGCCGAGCAACACCGCCGTCAGGAGGCGGCCGATCGGCTCCAGGTGGCGGCGAACCAACTCCAAATCCGAACCGCGGTGTGTGAGGACTGTGATTCGAGCGTCGATATCGCGTTGCTGACTGCGCCCGAGTGCCCTCACTGTGGGAGCGAGTTCGTCGAGGTCGTCGAACGATCGTCGTTGTTCGGTTCGCATCGACTCGTAACTGGCGAACCACCAGCCCTCGAAGGAAACGGCGAACGAGCGACCGACGCAACAGCTGATGGCGTCTTCGAGGCCATCGAGGGCGATGCCGATGGGACGGCGTCAGACCAGTACAGTTCGAACCGATCGACTGACGACGGAGGCACCGACTGATGACCGACCGAGGTAATAGCGACGAGACGAGCCAGAAGGATGCTGATCGGGAAGGCACAGACAAAACCGACGCTAATCGGGAAGGCACAGACCGAACCGAACCACAAGAAACTGAACTCACGTACGGTGACGATCGAGAGTCTCCGAGCCGTACCGACACCGAGGTCGATGGAGATGTGAATACGGACGAAGGCGCACAACCCAAACCGCTCGGTGACCTCGCAGCTACCGTCTCGGAACGATCCGATACCGACCGTTCGAAATCGGGTTCGCCCGACTTCGACGATCTATTCGACAGTCAGGACGTCGCCGACATCGACGGCGATCGGCTCTGGGAGCAACTCGAGGCCGACGAATCCGTTGCCTCGAACGACGACCTAACGCCGACCAAGCGGACCGTCCACGAAATCGAGAAACGGTCGTACTGCCAGGACTGCGAGTACTTTGCCGACCCTCCCGACGTTGCATGCTCCCGAAAGGGAACCGAAATTCTCGCCGTCCCAACGATGACGACCGTTCGGGTTGCGGACTGCCCGTTCGTTCGCGAGGACGAAATGCTCGAGGACTCGTCGTGACGGAACCAGCGGACCAAAGCGTATGAGGAGTGGTGTATTTTTGCGTCTCGAGTTCGTAGCTAACCGGTATGCAGTTTTGCGACGAATGCGGCTCGATGATGAAAGCCCAGGGGGACAATATGGTCTGTACGAACGAGGACTGCGGGGCCTCGAGCGAACGGGACCAGGAACGGGAAGACGCATTCATCACGACGGAGTCACAGACCGACGACGACGTGATCGAATCCGACGAAAACGCGAATTTCGAAGGAAAACCGAAGGCGACCGACGTCGTTTGTGACGAATGCGGCACCCAAGAAGCGTGGTACACGCTCAAGCAGACTGCGTCGGCTGACGAACCGCCCACGCGCTTTTTCAAGTGCACTGAGTGCGGTCACCGCTGGCGAGAATACAACTAAGACTCACCTTAGACTGCCGATTTTGGCAGATTAGGTTATGGGTCTGCTTGCAAGATTGCATCGTAATCCGTCCAGATGAAATCACGGTTTTCGGGGGTTTCAAACTACCTGATTCGGCCAAGAGAGTGCTGATACCGACCCGATTGGGCGTTCCATAGGGAAATTAAATGTCGCTTGCTGTATGTTCACTAACTGAGGAGCGAAGATATGCCGAACTACACACCACCAGAAGTTGACGAAGGAGCTGGAAGCAGAGATGAGGAAGTGGCTGAGAGGCAAGCGAGATACTGACCCTCGTCTCTGAGACGTTCAGAATCTACTCTACCGATTCTGGAGATAGTCGCGGATATGCTCTAATAGCTTCGTACCGGGTGGACCACCAAGTCCAGTTACGGAAACATCTTGACGGCGCGTCTGGAATCGCATTTTCCCTAACGAGGATACTTGAACGTCAACGATGTTATCGAATTGGACGGTTATCCAGCCTTTGGACATTATGGTCCCCTTCTGCTGTATCTTTATCCGGTCTTTGTAGACTTCTATCTTACCACAATTGGTTTTCTCGTTCGTATTTCCAGCAATACGAACTTTATTCCCGCGAACCGTAAATTCTGGTTCTGCCATTAATTGGCACACGTCGTCGGGCCATGATAAAACCCAACGCACAGTATACAGCAACCGCAGTCACGAGGAGGGGAACTTGCTGGTGTCCGCGATGACGAGAACGGCGAGTCGAAGAACTGGGGTAAACACGGCAACCTCGACTTGCACGGGTGGGCTTCGGCCGCTTCACGAAGAGTCTCACCTACACGGCGAAAGTCAGTGGCAGTGAAGTCGTAGAAGTGTCCGAACGCGACACGAGTAAGACGTGTTGCGTGTGCAGTAGAGAGGACGATAGTCAGCGTGTTGAACGTGGGCTGTACGTTTGCGAGGAGTGTGATGCGGCGTTCAACGCTGACGTGAACGGGGCGGAGAACATCCGTCTCACCATCAACGGTAGCGAAAGTAACTCCGAGTCTGCACCCGATTTGGATGGATCGCCACCAGATAGGAGTACCGGCTGGTTGGCACAGCCCGGAGTCTACCTCCACGACCTCTCTCGAGGATCCCACCCTCGAGCAGAGGTGGTAGACTGCAAACCCTAATATCCCAATCCAGCGGCGCGGTGCCGTGGGATTCCCGCGTCTTCAGGCGCGGGAGGATGTCAATGGAAAGGGAGAACTTGCGTTAGATACCACGGGTGGCACCAGGACAGCTATTGTATCCGTCACGTATCCGTTAACTGTGAAAAGGTTAAAGAGACGAGAGTACCACTGCTGAGGGACTAGGGACACAGCGGAGAAGGCCGAAGGGAGTGGAACACCTCTGCCTTCTTCCTACGACCGCATAAGCCTTTCCCAGCGAGTGGCGACGCTACTGGCGACGAACCGTCGTTGCGTGATGATCGTGTCACGTCACACGTCTTTGCCCACCGCCGGTGGACGCGCGTCCCGACGAATTGCCGAGTCACCATGTATCAGAATAGAGATCAAAACCCATCGAACGGAGGAGGTGCCGAACAGAGGAGCCAGTCTGCTGACTCGGACGACGACGGTACTATCGACGTCCGAGAGTCACGTGACCGGACCGAACTCGATCAGTCCATCGAGCGGACGTCCGTCGACGATGGGGCGGATCCCGAGCGGAACCGTCGGTACCGACTGACTCCCGAGCTTTTTTTCGAACGGATCGTTCGGCTCGGACGAACGACCGCGAAGCCAGTCGAAATCGTCTTCGAGAGAACTCGTTCCACTGGGGACGACGGGCCTGAAACACCACGGGCCGGATCAGCGGAACTACTCGCCCCGTTCATCGTCTCGGTAGTGTACGTTGGATTGGCTGCTCTTCTCGGGCCCGGAGTGTTCGATACCGCTGCGTCCGGTTTTACGCAGTTAGGTGCGTACGTGTTACTCGGCACGCTGCTTCACCTTTCAGGCTATTCCACACTTCAGTTGTATAGTGATAGTCGCCTACTGCAGGATGGAGACGGTCGTTGGCAGCCGAATCCGTGGCTCTACATCTGCGGCGGAGCACTCGCACTCGTTGGAGTACGCGCCGGAGAGATACTGATTGCAGGACGGACGGTCTCCGAACCGACCATCTACTTTGTTGGGAATGCGTTCGTTGCCCTCCCACTTGCTTCGATCGTCGCTGGTCCGATTTACTGGTCGAATCGCCGTCGCCACGGCGAATCGACAGAATAATGCCGGTAACACGGCGTCCAGGTCACCGAGTCGGATCGCTGGCTCATCCTGCTCGAATCACAAGCAATAACGCAAGGAGGGCGAACGCGTATGCCAGACCGATCACCAGAACGGCTCCCAGTCTATATGCGTACCGCTCGTATGTTCCCGGTTTGCGGGCCCTCCGCCGTCCAACAGCCAGGTCGTCGACTCGTTCGACCGTTTCTGCCACCTTCGTCTCGATGGTCGACAGGATAGCCAGATGATACCAGACGAGCGAATCGTACAGGTAGACGATAATGCCGCCGATCTCCCAGATCGGATCTGCCGTATCCAGTGGCGTGTCACGGCGTTCACGACGCTGCTCGAGCGATGGCTTCGCGCCGTGGGTTGGAACGGTCGACGAAGGAACGGTGGACTCGTCGAAACTCACCTGAGTGGAATCTGCCTGGACGGATCGGGAATCCGACTCGGCCTCCGATGACGATTCGCCGTCGCTGCCCGTGGACGGGGTCGTCTTCGTAGCCGCGGTAGTCGAGTCAGTCGTTCGATCAGTACCGTCTTGAGGGGACGGATGGAGATCCTCGAGTGACGGCGTCGAGCCGGCGTCTGCGGTGTGTTTTCGTCGAAATTGGACCCGTTCGATCGATTCGTCCCAGTCAGTCTGGACGATCGCCTCGCCGTCCGCTAACGACTGAATGGTTTCAGCTGAATCGTCGCCGAGAATCCGTCCGACGACGGCGGTATCGTTCTCCCACGTCAGTCGGTGCCAGATGAACCAGTTACACTGCGTGATGTAATCCTTGTCGACGGACGCCGGTCGCTGGGACAACGCACAGATCCCGAGTCCTCGCTTTCGTCCGCGTTTTGCCACGCGGATGAGGAGCGTTTTGAGGTCCGAACCGCCTTTCCCACCGTGTTGGGGAAGGAACTCGTGGGCTTCTTCGAGGAGGATCAGAAACGGAATCCGATGCTCGCTTTCGGCGTCGAACAGGGCCTTAATCGCCTCGTAGAGGACCGATTCCAATTCTTCCTCGTCGACGTACGTCGAGAGGTCGAGGAGAATCGGAACGCGATCCTCGAGTCCGTAGGAGACCAGCGGAGTCACATCGTCGCTCGTGATTTCGACGTCGCAGTCGCTGTCCCTCCCCACGTGCAGGAGATCGTACGTGTCCGTTAGCCCGGTGTACTCGCCGTCGGTATCGACGATCAACAACGGAAGGTTCCGATCGAGTAACTCTTCGACGATCACGCTTGCGGTATTGGACTTCCCGCTTCCCGATTTGCCCGTAATGAACCCACGTCCGGTGAGTACGTCCTCGGCGGGAAACGTGAATCCACTGTCTGAGACCGGGAATTTCTCGATCGAATCGGGCATTCGTTTCGGCTCATTGGCAGTCATTGCATAAATGCTTCCTGTCCGTTCACCGACCGGTCAGTCGGCCTCAACGTTTTTCTCTCGAGGGGAAGGTTGAGAGCATATGAACTGGGGTCGAGCATCTGAAACGATACCGGGACGAATATTCGGCGCCGTTGCTGGCGTAACCGTCGTGCTGACCGCGAGTATGGTCGGTGTGGTCGCGCTGGTATCTGGAAAGGCGGGCGGGGCAGGCGGGCGGTTTCCGTACTACGTTCTTTTGACCGCGATTGCGTTCGTCATCAGCCTCTGGAAGCTCGACGACGAGACCGTCGACGGCACGACGGTCCTCATCGCGACGTCCGGTATCGCAATCGGCAGCGGATCGCTGGTTTCGCTCGCTATCGAGGGTATCGTCTTTGGAAGCCAGCACCCCGATCGGATCGTCGGCTCCCGGCTTCTGGTGTATTTCGTGGCTGCAGGGTTGATATGTACCGCTCTCGGCATGTGGTCGCTCCGCCATTGGCGGGAGTTTACGATGTACGATTCGTCATGAATCCGTACGGTGGAAAGCGGTGGATAACGGAGACCGATTCCGTCCGTGTCGCTCGAGGCGGTCGAGCCAGTTCCAGTTGACGAGACGCCGCACTCACTCGCGGTCGGTCACTCCGAACGAATCAGCCACTCGTTCGCTCCACCGCTCGCTCGACCCGCTGATAGGCGGTCCGTTCGATTCCGTCGGCAGATATGGTCTGGGAACCCAGGAGACGAAGTGCCACCGGCCCCGTCGCATTGCAGCGGCGGAGTACCGTCGGTCGAACCATCGTCCAATCGTCTGCGTCGGTCCACGTTGTCGACAGTCCTTTCCGGCGACACAAAGAATTTACATCTCCTAATTATATCTAATTACGAGATGGCTGAGAACTTCCCCGACTACGTCAACGTAGACTATTCCGACGGCGAAGATGAAGACCCTGTCGACTATCCACACATTCAGGACAAAATCGAGAAGGCGATCGAGGTGACCCGTGATGGCCTCGAGGAGTACGAGAACCCGGCGGTCATGTGGACCGGCGGCAAGGACTCGACGCTGACCCTGTACTTCATCAAGGAGGTAGCCGACCGCTTCGACCTCGAGGTACCCCCGGCGGTGTTTATCGATCACTACCAGCACTTCGACGAGATCCACGACTTCGTCGACCACTGGGCTGACGAGTGGGACCTCGACGTGATCTACGCGCGTAACGAAGACGTCGGTGGCTACGTCGACGAGCACGGCCTCGAGCCCGGCGACGAGATCGAAATCGCAGACCTCTCCGATCACAACCAGCACCACGTCGAAGACATCCTCGAATACGAGGAGGACACGTTCCCGTTCCTGCTCGACACCTACGTCGGCAACCACCTGCTGAAGACGGTCGCGCTCAACGACGCGCTCGAGGAGTACGACATCGACGGCGTCATCTCCGGCGTCCGCTGGGACGAACAGGAGGCTCGAGCCGACGAGACGTTCTTCTCGCCGCGTCACGACCCCGATATCTACCCGCCCCACGATCGCATTCAGCCCATCCTGCAGTTCGACGAGGCCGCAGTGTGGGAGGCGTTCTGGAACTTCGTGGTTCCGGACACCGTCGACGAATTCCCGGAGGAGGGCTACGTTCCCGAAAGCGACGACGACCTCCCCGCGGGCGTCGAACAGGACGACGTTCCGATCTCGCCGAAGTACTTCGCCGGCTTCCGATCGCTGGGTAGCGAAGTCAGTACGGAAAAGAGTGACCAGGAACCCGCATGGCTACAGGACCTCGAGGGGACGACCGAGCGCGCAGGCCGCGCACAGGACAAGGAAGACCTGATGGAGCGCCTGCGCGATCTCGGTTACATGTAAATCGTCGCGGTCGACGATAGTCGAAGCGATACGCTCCGATTTTCGCCTCGATTCTCTCGGTCGCGATCGTATTGTTGCGAACGAACCGGGTGAACGACCGACTGGGTTACGGAGGGTGACTGCTGCCACGGTGCGGCTGGCTACCGTCCCATAGCGCGGTACTCGCCGTGTTTGATACCGAGGACGAGCATAATCAGTCCGAATACGATCATCGACGGTGCGACCATCATCAGTACGGTATCCATAGCCATCATCGGTGCCGCGATAAGACTGACGACGCCGATCGCGATAACGGTGATAAACGTGGCAGCGGTTGTTGGGAGGTCGAACTCCATATTTTCGTCTTGGAGCCTGGTCGACTAATGATATCGGGAATCGGCAGTCCGTTCACCGACGGTGATCGGAACCGTCCGTGCTTACTCCGACGGCCGAACCAGGTTCGCCAGCGCGACGATACTGCCGAGGAACCAGCCAAGCGGAATGGAGATGCCGAGCCACATGCCCGCGTAGGCAGGCCCTTCGAGCGTGAAGTTCGATCGGAGAATGTCGTTTGCGCCGCCGAGGACCAACACGTTATCGAGCACCCAGACGGCGAAATCGTAGCTGGGGTCGAGAACGTAGGGATGCAGCGACGGCGTCACGAGCGCAGCAACGACGGGCGGCAGGAACAGCGCCGTCATCGCGAACGGATACGCCAGAATAACCGTTGCAGCGCGGCCGCCGACTTTCGAAAAGGTCGCTGCGAGCGCGGTCGACACCGTTGCGACGCCACTCGCCGCAGCCACCGCGAGAACTGCCTCGAGTGGGATGTCGACCTGTTCCATGTACGACATCGCCCCCCACGCGACAGTGAGTAGCCCCCACCCGAGCAGCGCGAGAGCCGTGACGCCGACGATGCCGAGCCGGGTTCGCGTCGAGTCGAGTTTCGCCGCGTAAAAGCGGGTCGCGAGTCCGAGAACGGTCAACGGATAGAGGGCGAGCAAACCGATGAGGCCGAGAACGCTCCAGCCGTAATAGCTGACTTTCTGGGGGACAGTTTCGGGTTTCCACTTGCCCATGACGGAGTGACCGCGGCCACGTTGTCTGGGGAAGACGATCTCCATCCAGGCACCGTGTAACCGCTGTATGTCGGCCCTGATCGCGCCGACGAACCCACCACCGCCACTTCGTTGCGAGCGGGTAGACATACGCGAGCCAAAAGCCCGGCGTACCGTAAACTTTCCTGCTTTTTCTTTGTGTTCGACAGGTCGGATGCAATCAGAAAAACGGTGTTTTCAACCCCTCGAAGACGGTGAAGCCGTCAGTTCCAGGGGGCGAAATCTGGGTCTACCTGTCGGCTCGTTTTATTTATGGCGTCGATTCTATTGATGTCCTCTCTATCGAGTTCTACGGTGAGCGACTCCCAGTTGTCGACAATATGATTCGCACTCGTCGCTTTCGGGATCGTGGTGACGCCCTTTTGACGGGCCCAGGCGAGGCTGACTTGCACCTCGGTGGCGTCGTGCTTCTCCGCGATCGTCTGTATCTCGGGCTGTTCGATGACCCGGCCACGCGCAAGCGGCGAGTAGCCGACGACTTCGACGTCGTAGTCGTCGCAGGCGTTACGGACCGACTCCTGTGGGAGCAGCGGGTGTAGCTCGACCTGGTTTGCGAAAATTGGCGTATCACAAACGTCGACGGCGGTCTCGAGCTGTTCGGGCTGGAAATTGCTGACGCCGACGTTCTCGATCAGCCCCTCGTCGTGGAGTTCGGTGAACGCAGATAGTGTCTCTTCAGCGTCGTACGTTCGGGCTGGCCAGTGGACGTACAGCAGGTCGAGGTAATCGACACCGAGCCGATCGAGACTGTCTCGAGTCGTTTCGAGGACGTCGTCGGAGGACAGGTTCGCGATCCAGATCTTGGTCGCGAGAAAGACGTCCTCGCGGTCGACGCCAGCGGCCGCGAGGCCGTCGCCGACAGCCTCCTCGTTCCGGTAGAACTGGGCGGTGTCGATATGACGGTAGCCCGCCTCGAGTGCCGTTCGTACGCTCTCGGCACACTGATCCGCGTCGTCGTTTTGCCAGGTGCCGAGACCGAGCATCGGCATACCGCTAGCGGTTGGACACGTCCCCGGAGCGATCGAGTCGGCGTGTTCGGGTTCCATAAACGTACGATGGGTAAGAACGCGAAAAGGGGTTTTGGTACCGGTCAGCGGTGCGGGTTGCGACGTCGGGATCTGGAAGGCGACGTCGTCAGCGGACGGTGAACGACGATCCTGACCGACTCCGTCCGTTCGCCCGCTGCCGATCGAGTGCCCGCCAGTACCGCGCTACTCGTAGAGGTAGTCCCAGGGCCGTTCCCGTTCGAACGCGGCGCTCGCCGCGAGGATATCATCGTCACCGAATCGCCGACCGACGAGTTGCAGGCCGACAGGATGGCCGCGTTCCGTCACCCCGGCGGGCGCGGACGCGACCGGATGGCCGGTCCAGTTGAACGGCCACGTCAACGGCCACTCCCAGGCCTCCGCGCCGATGTCCTCGTGGAGTCTGACGTCGGCCCGTGAAAGCGTCGGCGTGACAAGCAGGTCGTAGTCCCCCAGTACGTCTTCGACGGCGTCGTAGACGCCGGTTCGAACGACGCCGGATCGGGCGACGTCCGCGGGACCGTACTCCCCGCTGACGTGGAGCATCGCAAGCAGACTGTCTGAGACCTCGTCGGAACGATCCCGGAACTCGACGCCGTGGGCCTGCTCCATTACCGTCGTACTTTCGAGGACGGACGTCGTGTACGTCGGCATCGCCGCTTCGCTCAGATCCGTCATCGAGTAGCCGTGGTCGACGGTCACCGTCTCGACTGTCGCACCCGCGTCCGCGAACGCGTCGACCGCGTCGTCGACGACCGCACGCACTTCGTCGTCGATCGGAAACGCGTCGAAGTCGGGACTGTACGCGATGCGAAACTCGTCGATCGGTCGATCGAGTGCGGCGGTGTACTCGATGTCGACGGGAACGCTGTTTGGGTCTGCCGAGTGCGGCCCGCCCATCACCGATAGTAGCAAGGCGGCATCGGCGACGCTGCGGGTCATCGGCCCCTTCGTCGTGTGTTGCAGCTCCCGGCCGAACGCGCTCGGTCGGCCGTCGTCGGGCACCAGGCCGAACGTCGGCTTGAACCCGTAGACGCCGCAGGCTGCGGCCGGAATGCGAAGCGAACCGCCGGCATCGCTTCCCGTCGCGATCGGCGCCATGCCGGCGGAAAGCGCCGCCGCCGAACCGCCGGAGGACCCACCCGCGTTCAGCGTGGGGTCGATGGGTGACGCCGTTGGGCCTATCACTTCGTTGTCGGTCGTGCCTTTGTGACCCAACTCCGGCGTGTTCGTCTTCCCGATTACGATCGCACCGGCTGCCTCGAGACGCTCGACGACCGCAGCCGTCCGTTGGGAGACGTACTCTTCGAACAGCGCCGAGCCGTACGTGTGTCGGACGCCCTCTTTTTCCGCGCCGAGGTCTTTCAGCGCCAGCGGGACGCCGTGGAGCGGCCCGACGTCCTCGTCCGCTTCGAGTGCACGATCGGCCTCGGCAGCGGCCTCACGTGCCTCGTCCTTACAGACCGTGACGAAGGCGTTGATTTCGTCGTCCCGTTCGTCGATTCGCTCGAGGTGGGCATCGATGACGTTGGTGACCGTCACATCCCGGTCTCGGATTCGAGCGCCGAGTTCAGACGCGGAAAGCCGCGGAAGTTCCGTTCTGCATGACATACCGTTAGAACGTCACGGTACCATGATATACGTTCGCTCGGTTTTCGCGGTTGCAGGACGTAAATCGTAGCACTTCGGCGATCGGACACGGAACGCGTCGTCGGTTTCTGTTCGTAGAGAACGCAGGCACGCGAGAACGAATATCGATGCCGGCTCTTCTCGAGCCAGTGGTTCAGGTGATGATTACTGGTACATCCGTAGCGGCTGAGCCTGCGAGCTCTGATCCTTGCCGATCGCCTGCATTTGCTGAGCCAATTGCTGTCGCTTCGACCGAATCTCCTCGGCGCGGTCGACGAGATCCTGGACGTCTATCTCGAGGTCGGCGATCGGACCGATGCCGTCCTCGAGCAGGACGCTCGCGGCCTTCGGATCGGGAAACTGGGGATCACATTGGACGACGAGGCCGAGACAGTCCTCGTTCTCCCGCGCTGCGCGGTTTATAAGCGCGCCTGTCGGCCCGGTTATGACGCCGTCCTCCGGCGGTATCGGTACGTCGGCTGACTCGAGCAACTCGCCTCCGTCGCCGGTCGCGATGCCGTAGATGTCCGGTCGGTCGTCCTCGCTGCGCTCGGCGGGGAGGCCGCTCAGGTAGATCGGCGTCGTCGCTCGATCGACGATCCAGTCGCTCAGACATCCTGCGACACTCTCGACGGCCTGCGAGGCGATCGGTGCGTCACTCTGGAGAACGAGCAGATCGTCGGCCTCGCTGACGTAGATCCGAACCGGTGGCTGCACGGTTCGATCGCCACCGCGGTAGACACCTATTTGAGCCAACCCGTCGCAGTGGACGCTCGCGTAATAGCGCATGTCGAGTTGTTCGACGAGATGATCGGCTGCGATTTTCCCGACGAGACCGACGCCCGGAAAACCCTCGATTAGCGTGGGGTCATCGAGCTCCGCTTCCTGTCCCTGCTGGCGAATCTCTGCCATACTCAGACAGAGGATCGTTACCGGCATAAAATCGGGGGAAGACGTTCGTTGCCGTCGATGTGGGTCGTTCCGGCCGCTTCGAAACCCACAAGCGGTGGGCCACCGAATCCGCGGTCGATGGAGCCACTCGAGCGGTATCGATCGATCATCGACGATTTCGACGCTTTTCTCGCGGCCTGTAAGCGGCCCCTCGCGAGCGCCGTCCGCGTGAACACGATCAAGTCATCAGTCGAGCGGACGCTCGCGGCCCTCGAACGGGAGGGGGTCGGCTACGAGCAGGCGAACTGGAACCCGCGGGTTTTACGCCTCGAAACCGATTCCCCGGGATCGACCTGGACCTCCTTTCACGGCTTTACGCACGGCCAGGAGGAGGTTTCGGCCGTGCCGCCAGTCGTCCTCGATCCCGAACCCGGCGAACGGGTCTGGGACTGCTGTGCGGCCCCCGGCGGCAAGGCGACCCAGCTCGCCGCACGAATGGACGACCGCGGGACGGTCGTCGCCAACGACGACAACCTCGGTCGTCTCTCGGCGCTCCGATTTAACGCGGAGCGACTCGGCGCGACAAGCCTCGCCGTGACTAACGAGGACGCGCGCACCTACTCGCTCGAGCGATTCGGTTTCGACGCGTTCGACCGGACGCTGGTCGACGCACCCTGTTCGTGCGAGGGGACGATTCGAAAGAACCCCGACGCGCTCGATAACTGGTCTGAGGGACATATTTCGTCCGTCGCCGGGATCCAGAAGGGAATCCTCCGACGGGCTATCCAGGCTACCCGGAAGGGAGGTGCCGTCGTGTACTCTACGTGTACGTTCGCCCCCGAAGAGAACGAGGCGGTCGTCCAGCACGCGCTCGAAACCGAATCCT
The DNA here is from genome assembly GCF_013402815.2 of Natrinema halophilum. Taxonomy (NCBI): domain Archaea; kingdom Methanobacteriati; phylum Methanobacteriota; class Halobacteria; order Halobacteriales; family Natrialbaceae; genus Natrinema; species Natrinema halophilum. Next base: position 1,095,877 of record NZ_CP058601.1, on the reverse strand, counting down.
GTCGCCTCGTCGACTTCGAATTGGGGCTCGAGCACTCGACAGGTCTCACGGCCTGGCAAGGCGACGACTTCGACGACGGCCTCGAGCGAGCGGCGCGGATCTATCCACACCAGAACGACACCGGCGGCTTTTTCGTCGCGAAACTGGAGGTGACCGCCGAATGAGCAACGGCGGTGACGGCGCCGATCCGGAGACGAACGTCGGACAGCGGTTCGATCGATTACCGGCCACCGAGGCGGAGCGATCTGTCGAGGGCCGCGCTACGCGCGAAGAAGTCGTCGACTACTTCGCGGACCGGTTTGCCATTCCGCCCGAAACGTTCGACGCCTATACGTTCTGGGAAAAGGGGGCAGGCAAGATATGGATTTACGCCGACGAGGCTCCGACGCCGATCGAAATCGAGGCGATCGGGATGACGTGCCTGCGTACTCGGCAGGAACACTGGAAACCGACGACGGACTTCGTCCAGCGCTTCGGCCGGGCGGCGACCGAGTGCGTGATCCACCTCGAACGCGAGGAGGCCCGACGGTTCGTCGCCGGCGAGGACCAAGATCTCGAATGGGACGGCGACTGGGGGTATCTTATCGCCGCCCACGACGTCGCGGGCGAGCGCGAACCCCTCGGCATCGGCCTGTACGTCCACGGCGAACTGCGTTCGATGGTGCCAAAGGGCCGACAGCGGTCCCTCGACTCGGAGCAGATGGACCCGTAGTATCGGACCCGGTTTCGACATCGGTCGTGACCGACAGATACTCGAGAAGAGACATTCGGGGTCGTACTTATCTCACCGTGTCTCGGCAAACCAACGTATCACGCTGCCGTGCGTCGTATTTCCGGATCGATTTTCGTCGGTCCGCGACAGACAGCTTCTCGTTCGGTGTGGTCGTATCTTCTCGTGAAACACCTCGAGGCGACTTCTTGGTCCCATTACCAATGACAACTGAACTTCGACACACATAAACGATGGGCGGAAAACCACTCATCTATGTCCAACGCGTCGCAGCTGCGAGACAGTACCCAGATCGTCCTCTCCCGAGAGGCACTCGAAGGACTGGAACAGCAGCTCGACGACGAGTTTACCGTCACCGTCTTTCCCGAAAGTGAAAACTGCTGTCGAATCATCGGCAGCCCCGTCGAGATCAAAGCGGCCAGCGAGTTCCTCGCCCGTCACGGCGTCAGCGTTCGCTGACTGTAGACCGCGTTCCAACGGGACCTCGTTCCGATCGTCCTTTTCGATCGACTGTGACGCCACCGGTTGTGGTCTCTGGTTTATTCGGCTCACACTCGGTAGCCTGTTATAGTTGAAGGCAGGCGCAAAACCCACGACTACAGTCGTGGGACGCGTGCCGGAAGCCTGGTTACACATCACCCGTACCGAGTCTTGTGCGTAGAGAACTGCCAGTTGACTCGGTGTCTGTCACGGCCAGAGCCGACCGCGCCGAGCGGCACAAAACCAGATGGCCCCAGGCCGTTACATCGGGAGGAGAACGGCTTCGTGGCGGAGCCAGTGCCGTCGGTCACATATAGTGGTCTATGGCTCAGGTGTCAATCGTCGACATCACCGTTCGGGATGCGTCGGCGCGTCGAACCCGCCGCGGATGAGCGGCTTCGCAATGTGACGACGCGCACACGGCGGCACTTCGTACCAACCGATCTCGAGACCACGGTCGAGCGACCGTTCCACCTTCCCGTCGCGTGACGTTTCGCAGGTCCGGCAGCGATAGCCCTGATTACGGCCGGCGCTCTCCATCGTCCGGGAACAATCGGGACAGGTGGGGGTCACAGGTTCGGTTCGAACGAGGTCGCGAACGGCGAATTTCTCGAGCTTAAGTGTCCCATCGGACACTTCGCCACAGGCGGTGATCCGATCGCCGATCCGAAGCGCTCGCACGCGATCCCTGAATCGCTTCGTCGGCTCGAAGGCTGCACACGTAAGTCGGTCTGGTTCGTTTCGAACTTCGTTCGCCGCAGGGGCCGGTGCCTCGAGGTCGACGAAGACGTGTCCCCCACGACGTGTCTCCGGCTCGGTCGCAACCCGGCCCTCGAGTCGGTAGGCACGACCATTTTCGACGGCTCCAAGCGTGCCCTTCTGGAGGTGGACGTCAGTCCCCTGGTTGGTGACGAACAGCTGGCTCGCGGTAACGGGCTCGCTCTCGATCTGCTCGGCGACCGATCGGGTCGCGGCGGGGTCGTCGCCGCGGATTCCGTGCAGGATCGGTCCCGGCGTATGTGGGACGCAAACGGTCTCGCCTTCGCCCCGGTCGACCGTATCCCAGACGTCTGGATAGCCCCAGTCCGCCGCGACGACGACGCTCTCCCGGTCGACGTCGCGCGGTGTTCCCCAGCGGTCGGAGTCACGGTAGGAGATATATTCGTACGTCCACTCTTCGAGCGCGGCCCAAGAGCCGATTGCGGCCAGCGCGCCGATCCGGCCGCGGCCGTCGCCTGCGTGCCACGATCGATATCCGTGGCGCTCGAGTACGTCTGTTGCGTCGGCTATTCTGAGCTTGTCTCGGACGGCTGCGCGCGCGAACTCACGTACATCGTCGGGAACGTCGCGTTCCTCGGGATCGTGATCTGCGACGACCAGCCCCGGATTCGTCCGTTCGTCTTCCGTTTTGGCCAGCGCCTCGAGTCGTTTGCGCGCGACCGCAAAGGCACGATCCGGATCGCAGTCGGTGTGGATCGCGAGTGCGGCGTTACCCCTCGTCTTGTACTTGATGGCGGGGTTGAGGCGGACGAGGAGGAGTCTCGAGACTACTGGAGAGCCGTTCCGGCGGAGCTGGTCGGCGATCTCCGTGGCGACGTAGGTCGTACACATTCCTCGCTCGCGCGAGTCTGTATCATCGATCCCGACGACGGTCATCGACGGACCTTGTGGTTCGCTCGAGTAACCCCTTTCGGGACTGATCCTCCGACAGGGGAACTGCAGGTATATAAGTATAGTCCCGGTATAGATCCCAATCGCGACACGGCATACGGGCAACCGGGGAAAACGTCTTATAGGAGGAATAGCTTACCTCCCCGTATGTCCCGCTCCGCACTGGTCGGAAACGTTACCGCGATGTTAGAGGACGCGGGATTCGTGGTAAGCGACCTGTGTGCGATTCGTCCAAAGAGCTTCGATATCGCTGCACGTCGCGGTGAAGATCTCATCCTCGTCAAAATTCTTGCAAACATCGACGCGTTCAACGAGGCGATCGGCCACGAAATGCGCCGCCTGGGAACGTATCTCCAGGCGACGCCGCTGGTCATCGGCCTTCGAAGTCGCGACGAGGATCTCAAACCCGACGTCGTCTACTTCCGCCACGGCGTCCCCGTCTTCAGTCCAGACACCGCGTACAACCTATTTATCGAGGACGTACCGCCGTTGATCTATGCCGCACCGGGCGGCCTCTACGTCAACATCGACGGTGAACTGCTGGCTGACGAACGCGAGGACCGCGACTGGAGTCTGGGCCAACTTGCAACCGAACTCGGCGTCTCCCGCCGTACTGTTTCGAAGTACGAAGACGGCATGAACGCGTCCGTCGAAGTCGCGATGGCGCTCGAAGAACTGTTCGACGCACCGCTTACGAGCCCCGTCGACGTCCTCGAGGGGGCTGATGAGGTCCACGAGAGCGACTCGACGCCGGACGATCCGGAAGCGGATCCGGACGACGAACAAGTGGTCGCAGTCCTCACGCGGGCCGGCTACCGCGTTCACCCGACGGTTCGATCGCCGTTTACCGCGGTCAGCGAGGACGAAGACGACAGCGACGTCCTCCTGACCGGTCACTCCAACTTCACGAAAGCCGCGGAGAAACGCGCACGGATCATGAGTTCGATCGGTCACGTTACGCGTACGCAATCAGTCTACGTCGTCGACCGGGCGAAACGAGAGTCGGTCGACGGCACTGCGCTAGTCGAACGCGACGAACTCGCACAGCTCCGAAACGCCGACGAACTCCGGGACGTTATCCGAGAGCGATCCGAGCACGAAGAAGCGGCCTGACTACTCTCGAGAACTCACAAATCAGTACGGCGGTCTTGATCGCCCCGAGTTCAGTCTCGAGCACAGCCGACGAAACCTATCAGCGGGTATCCGCGCGGACTACTTGACGCGAGTTGAAATGTTTAGGTGGCGCGTTCGCCGTACGTTTCCTCGAGGTACTCGACGATGTCGTCGCTTTCGTTCATTCCGTCGACGCCGTTTGCTTCATCGGTGATGACCGGCACGCCCGTCTGACCGCTGACGTTTTCGACCTCGGTTCGGTCGCCGTGCGTGCGGGGCACCTCGATGATGTCGTACTCGAGGTCGAGTTCGTCGAGTTTCGAGCGAACCTTCGCACAGAACGGACAGCCGGGGAGTTCGTAGAGTGTGATATCTGCCATTGTGGACGAAAATAGGGTCTTCCAGAGAGAAGTAAACACCGGTAGCGGCGGTCACGGTGGAAAACGAAAGAGGAGGTCGCAGTGTGTGGATTCGTTTGGCGCGAGCGTCGTTAGCCGAGCATCCCGCTCGTGGACACGTAAAAGTAGCCCACGAGGATGGCCGCGAGGATCCACTGTCCAAAGTGGACGTCGTCGTGTTCGCCCATCGCCGTCTTCATGAGCGGGAAGGCGATAATCCCCGCCGCGAGACCGTTGGAAATCGAGTAGGTCAACGGCATGACGGTGACCGTTAGTCCGGCTGAGATTGCCCACGCTGGATCCTGCCAGTCGATGTCGAGGACGCCACGAAGCATCATGATACCGACGGCGACGAGCGCGATGTACGACGCGTACGCGGGAATCGCGGCGACGACCGGCACCGCAACCAGCGATATCAAGAACAGGATAGCGACGACGAGGGCGGTGAATCCGGTACTCCCGCCTTCTTCGACACCTGCAGAGGACTCGATGAAGGTCGTTACCGTCGACGTCCCGATCATCGCGCCGAACGTCGTACCGATCGCGTCTGCCATCAGCGGTTTTTCAATCTCGGGCAACTCTCCGTCGTCATCCAGGAACCCGCCGAACTGCGAGACGCCGATGAGCGTTCCGGCAGTGTCAAAGAAGTCGACGAAGAAGAACGTGAAGACGACCAGCCAAAAGTCAAGTGTGTCGATATTGGTTAGCCCGTCGATAAACGCCCCGACAAGAGGCGTAATATCGTAGTGTGGCGACGTTACGGCGTCGAAGCTGACTTCTCCGGATTCCGTAAGAAGCGTCGAAGGCGCGAGTGCGTTCGCACTCGCGACGTCAGCGAACAGAAGCGCCCAACCGGCGATCGCCGTGGTAAAGATACCGAGGATAATCGCACCTTTCACCCCTCGGGCCCAGAGCACCAGCGTCAGGAAAAGGCCAGCCACACCGAGAGCCGCAGCAGGGTTCTGCGCGATGCTTCCGAGCGTAACCATCGTCGCGGGGTCGGCCGCGACGAGTTGCATTTCCTGAAGGCCGATAAACAGGAGGAACACACCGATACCCGCACCCACCGAGAACTTCACCGGCTTGGGAAAGAGGTTGATAATGTACTTTCGAGCCCCGACAGCCGTAAGAAAGAGGAAGATGATCCCCTCGATGAAGACCGCTGCGAAAGCAGTCTGCCACGGGATACCCAGTCCGAGGACGACGGTGAACGCAAAGAAGGCATTCAGTCCCATTCCGGGCGCGAGCCCGAACGGTCGTTTGGCATACAACGCCATAACGAGCATCGCGACGACCGAAGCGAGGATCGTCGTGATCGCGAGCATCTGAAACACCTCGTTTGCCGTGTACTCCGCCCCGTTGATTGTCGTTGTCCCGTTTGAACCGCCTGCCATGATCGCGGCAGAGAGGATCGTCGGATTGACGACGATAATGTACGACATCGCCAAAAATGTCGTAATCCCCGCGATCAATTCTGTTTTGAAATCTGTCTCGTGCTCGTCGAATCCGAAATACCTGCCGAGTTGATCTACGGAGCTCATATTGGACGATCGAGCATTACCAGACCGATTAGTTAAATATTTTGGCCGATTCTGGCGCTTGAATCACTTCATTTGTGAATGAATGAGTTCCACGACGTGGCGATTGGTTCCCTGGTCGTATCGAGAGATTGCGGTCGGGTCTGGCCTATCAGACCCTGTTTTGCTCTATCGAGCGGTAGGTACCCGACGGACCAACGTATTTCATCTCCGAGCACGTACTGTATTACCATGAAGTTTGTTATCGTGGGGTACGGTCGTGTCGGCTCCCGAACGGCGACGATACTGGCGGAGGAGGGCCACAAAGTCGTCATCGTCGACAGCGACAGTGATCGGATCGAGCGAGCCACCAACGATGGATTCGAAACCGTGCTGGGCGACGGCGCCGACGAAGACACCCTCCTCGAGGCGGGGATCGATACCGTCGACTCCGTCGGTGCGTTCACGCCCGATCTGAACGTCAATTTTGCGGCCTGTATGGTTGGCACACATCACGGCTGTCGGACCGTCCTTCGGATCGACGAAGACTACCGCGAAGACATCTACGAAAAGTACGCTGAGGAAGTCGACGACATCATCTATCCCGAGCGCCTCGGTGCAGCAGGCGCGAAAACGGCCCTGCTCGGCGGCGATTTCAACGTCGTCACCGACCTCGCGGAGAACCTTCAACTCACGGTCCTCGAGATTCAGGACGGATCACCTGCGGTTGGCAAGCGGATGAGCGAACTCGAGTTGCCGGAGTCCGCACGCATCTACGCCCACGGTCGCGCTCGCGAACCGCTGACGATTCCGCTGCCGGGAACCGAATTCGCGGTCGGTGACGAAATCGCGGTTATTAGCGAGACCGAGCGCATGGAGGCGGTCAGGTCAGCGCTGCTGCCGGCAAGCGCCTGATCGGGAGGTGTCGACGGCTTCCGCAGGGGTCGTTCGACCGTCACGTGGGTCTGCGTCGAACGAGCGGCGACGAACGGGACCAGACGCGCCGACGAACGGATGAGGGATGGGGGATGAGGGATGGGGGAGCAGTGGATGAGGTGTTGGGGATCGTCGGCGCGTCTGATCGTTTCGTCACCGCGCTTTCCAATAAAACCGCGTCAGACGGCCGACAGACGCCGGTCAGACAACTTCAGTCATCGGTTTCGGTCCCGTCCTCGAGGCGAAAGACGAGAACGTTCTGATGGACCATCGAGGGAACGAACGAAAAGGGATATCCGTAGACGTGGAGGTCCTTCGTCGGATCGTACCAGACCAGGTTCGCGATGAGCGTCAGTGGTGCCGTCGACTCGATCGCGCGCGCGAGGTCGGCAGAGAGGAACTCGTAGGATTGATCCCGGTACATATCCCCGATGAAGACGACGACGTGGCCAGCCTGTGTGACGGCGTCCGTAAACCGATCGAATTTCTCGGCCATATCCGCGAGCCACTCGTTTTTCGTCTCTCGCTTCGCGGACGCATCGGTCGCATCGGTACCGTCTCCCTCGGTGTTCGCGTCCCCGGCGAACGTGCCGAGCTTGCTCTCGCGGGTTCGGCGTTCGTTGCGCGTCTGCTCCAGTTCGTCCATGTGCCAGTAAGGGACGTCAGTCAACAGGAGGTCAACCGAGTCGTCGGGAACGTCCTCGATCAACTGGGCACAATCCCCGTGGCGCATGTCCTGGGCCGCAAGCGGCGACTCACCCCGAGCGTGGCGGTCCTCGTTTTCGCGCTCGAGGACCTCGTGGTAGATTTCGATCCACCGTTCGGTTCGTTCGAAGCCGATGGCTTCCCGGAGACCGGTGCCTTCGTGCTCGCAAAAGCTTGCACCGAGCAACGTGCCGCCGACGCCCGCAAACGGATCGAGGACGGTATCGCCGGCCGCGGAGAACTGGCCGATCAGATCGGCACAGAGTCGGGGCGGCTTTTGACCGCCGTGTTCGCTGCGAAGATCATGCTGAACGGCCGGCGGATAGCTTTCGTCGATCACTGACTTCGTGGCGTACTTCCACTCCTTTCCCGTGAGGTCGTTCACCCGATTGCGCTCGTCGTAGATCCCGCGCCCCTCGACGTAGCGCTGGTGGTCTGCCAACTCGTCGGTATCGATCACCTCGCCGTCTTCGACCGGAAGGGACTCCTCTCGCGCCCGTTCGGCGTCGAACGACCCATCGTCATCAGTGAACAGGCGACTCTGGCGGTGTCGATCCCCGTCGTCTGCCATACCTCGAGTCCTCACGCGAACCGCTTAAACGCTTGCGCCTCCCTCCGAACGAACCGCATCGTCCGGTGGCGAATAGTCCGTGTTCTTTTGAGAATCCCGTCCGAACTAATTCGCCACGATGGTTCCCGCTGGTGAGGTCGGCTTGCTCGTCGTCGGGGTTCTCGCTCTGTGGATCGGCGCTCGCCTACTCGTGACTGGGGCCGCGAGACTCGCCGGCGCGGCCGGCGTTTCCGCGCTCATCGTCGGCCTCACGGTGGTCGCTTTCGGGACCTCTGCCCCGGAGATCGTCGTCTCGACCGAGGCGGCACTCGAGGGACGGGGGAGCATCTCGGTCGGAAACGTCGTCGGCTCGAATCTGTTCAATCTCGCGGTGAGCCTCGGGCTCGTCGCGACCTTCTCGCCGTTTCGAGTCTCCGAGACGCTAGTCCGCCGGGACGCGCTCGCGATGGCGTTCTCGACGGGCATCGCAACTGTCGTCCTCGCAAACGGCATCGTCTCGCGGCTCGATGGAGGAATTCTCCTCGTGATTCTGGGCTGTTATCTCGGTGCGCTCGGCGTTGCGATTCGAAACGCCGATGGCGCGGATGACGCGGGAACCCAATCGCCCGAGGCGGCAACGACGGTGGCGACCGCTTCTGTTCCGTCCGACGGAGACGACGGACGGAACGCGAAATTCGGCCCGGAAACCGTCCGTGTTCTCGTCGGGCTCGTTCTCGTGATCGGCGGTGGACGCGTGCTGGTCGACGCGGCGGTTGGGCTGGCCCTGGCCGTCGGCATCTCGGAGTGGGTCGTCGGTGCAACGATCGTCGCGGCCGGAACCTCGCTGCCGGAACTCGTGACGTCGATCGTGGCCGCCCGCGGGGGCGACGTCAGCATCGCTGCGGGCAACGTCATCGGGTCGAACGTCTTCAACGCCCTCGGCGTGCTGGGGATCGCAGCGGTGATCCAACCGCTGACGGTCGATCCGGCGGTCTTCCTCGGGCTTGCGTGGCTCGCCGTGGTCACCGCCTTCGCGACGGTGGTGCTCGCGACGGGCCGGACGCTCACCCGTCTCGAGGGGGTCGCGCTCATCGCCCTCGGAGCAGGCTACTGGGTCGTCAGCGTCGTCGTCTGACTCGAGGACGGAGCCGGTAGCGACGTCTCGACGCGACCGTCGCGGGGCTGGTGACGCGAGGATTAGCGAGGCCCTTTGTAGCCCGCGTCCCTTTTGACCGTATGAATATGCTCGTCGATGGTGAGTGGCGAACCGACGCGTACGAGTCGACAACGGACGACGGCTCGTTCGACCGTCAGGAGACGACGTTCCGGAACGAGATCCGCGACGATCCCGATGCTCAGTTTCCACCCGAGGCAAACCGGTACCACCTCTACGTTTCCTACGCTTGCCCCTGGGCCCACCGAACGCTCGTGACACGGGCGGTAAAAGGGCTCGAAGACGCGATTTCCGTCTCGGTGGTCGACCCCTATCGCGACGAGGACGGCTGGCAGTTCACGCCCGAGAAGGAGGGCTGTACGCGCGATCACGTCCACGACGCGAACTCCCTCCGAGAACTCTACGTTCGTGCGGATCCGAACGTGACCTGTCGGGTCACAGTGCCGATCCTCTGGGATACGAAGACGGACAGGATCGTCAACAACGAGTCCGAGGAGATCATGCGGATGCTCGATACGGAGTTCGACGAATACGCGACGCGGAACGTGGATCTCTACCCCGACGGCTACCGCGACGAAGTCGACCGGATCATCGACGAAATCTACGAACCGATCAACAACGGCGTCTATCGTGCGGGCTTCGCGACGGAACAGGAGCCCTACGACGAGGCGGTCGACGACCTCTTTTCGGATCTCGATCGCTGGGACGATGTACTCGCTGATCAGCGGTACCTCGCAGGAGATCGATTGACCGAGGCCGACATCGCGATGTTCACGACGCTCGTTCGGTTCGACAACGTCTATCACACTCACTTCATGTGTAACGTTCAGTACGTCAGAGAATACGACAATCTCTGGCCCTATCTCCGCGATCTGTATCAAACGCCCGGCGTCGCCGAGACCGTCGACATGGGTCACATCAAAGAACACTATTACACGACGCACCCGGACGTCAACCCGCATCGGATCGTCGCTCGCGGTCCCGATCTGAACTTCGATGCGCCACAGGATCGGGACGAACTCCCCGGCGGCCCACCGTCAGATCTCGCCACCGCTGCGAGCGTCGACGATTGAGTGGTCGAGGCCGAACCAAACCTGATTCGGACGAGAGATGGGAGACGGAAAACTGGAAACTGGAGAGACGGGAGGTTGGATTGGGAGGGCAACGCCTGAGGAACAACTCATTTCCGGTATCAGGACCCGCTCGGCGGGCGGCCCGATTCGCGACGCCAGTCTTCGAAGCTATGCTCGATGTCCTCCTCCGAAACAAACACTTTCCAGAGGATCCACGCGAGAACGAGGACCGGAAGTAACGGAAGGAGAACAATGACGAGAATCGCGGCCATCACGTATCCGAACAGGGACATCTGCGTGTTCGGCCCGTAGCCTGTCGACTCCGACACCTTGGGTGACATGTGCGACGATACGAACGTGTCGCTATTCCGTCTTTCGACTCCATAAGTAGCGTCCGGACCGAACGGCCCGTCTTTTGACAAACGCTCAGGAAATGGTGGTCGGGTATTACGTCGTTTCGAGCCCGTTGTGACCGTTCGATTCGTCGCTCAGTACCGCTTCCGCATCGTCCTGCGGTCGATACTCGAGCGCCTGCATGGTCTCGGAAAGCGAGAGGAACCGTTCCGAATTATCGGAAATTCCATGGGCGATCAGCGGCGACTCCTCGAGCGTTGCCGTTGCGGCCGCGTGAATCACTCGGCGGCAGTCGCCGGGGCTCAGCCACATCGCGCGTGCGTAGCGCTCGCCTGCCCCATCCCGCTTCTGGCACTCTTGACGGAGTTCGTCTCGAGTGAGCAGCCAGCCGATCCGCAAGTTCACCACGTCGAGTCCGTGGCGCTTGGCGTAATACGATCCCATCGCCTCCCCGAAAACCTTCGTCACGCCGTAGTAGGTATCGGGGTCCGTCGAATCAGACGGTCGGACGATAGCGGGGCTGGCGACCGACGACTCCGGTCGGATCGGCGAGACCGTATTTTTCCTGTTGACCGCGTGGTTCGAACTCGCGAAAACCACCCGCTCGAGGTCGGCTGCGGTTGCGGCTTCGAAGGCGTTGTAGAGGCCGTCGACGTTCGGCCCACGTAGTTCGTCCCACTCCGCTCGCGGCGACGCGTTCGCAGCGAGGTGGATCAATACGTCCTGTCCCTCGAGCGCGTCGCCGAACGCCTCGCTGTTGGTAATCTCGAGCGGCGTCGCATCCAGATCGTCGGTCTCGCTGTGGGAAAATAGCGTCAGTTCGTGGTCGTCGTCCGGAAAGGAATCGACGGCTTCCCGGCCGACGTTTCCCGCCGCGCCGTTGATGGCGATATCAGTCATACGCGACGAACAGCGAACTGACGGAAATAGATCGGGCCAGCGCGTTCCGGCCGCTTCCTCCGAGGAGACGCCCTCGAAAAATTCGGACCGCAGTAGCGGTCGACGACAGCCGGAACGTCCGTCGGTCCAGCTCAGACGTCGAAAGCAGCGCGAGCACCGCTGGTATAGTAATCGTTGAAACGATTCACCCACCGCTCGCACTGCTGCGGTCGGTAGGTACTCGCTGGCCGCGAATTCGAAAGCGGTGTGTGAAATGACGTTCAACGACGACTATACCGACGGGAACTGTCCACGATCCGGTCGACGGCGGTCGGCCGAATCGGGTGCGCACGACTTCCAGTAGCTACTGTCGCGTTCCGATCCGGCCCCGCCGACCGACGGTTGGACGACGATCTTGCCCACGATCCCGCGGTCTCGCATTGCCGCAAAGGCCTCGTCAGTTCCCTCGAGCGAATACGTCCGGTCGATCTCCGGCGACAGATCGTCGGCGGCGACGAAATCGACGAGTCGCCGGAGGTCGTCCTGGGTACCCATCGTGGACCCGACGACGGGTCTCGCTTGCCCCTCGATCGGTATAGATTTCTCTCGCGGCTTGCGACCGTCCGGCAGGAGGTCTTTTCCCCAACCCATCGTATACGATCCCGTGACAGCCCCCACTACCTGGGAGGTCGAACTGCTACTCCCCGACGACGCAGATCTGGACGCGGCCGGCGAGTCGCGAACGATCGAGGTCGGCGAGGACGAGTCGATACTGGCGGCAGCCCGCGCCGCTGACCTGTGGCTGTCCGCCGACTGTCAGCAGGGGTGGTGTATCACGTGCGGCGCGAAGCTCGTTTCCGGCGAAGTCGACCACAGTCAGGCCAAACGGTACTATCCGGAGGACGAGGAAGCAGGTTTCGTCCTCACCTGCGTCGCCCGCCCCCGATCGGATTGCGTCATCGAGGCCGAACAGTACGCCGAACTGCTTCAACACCGGGCCGACCACGACAAGCCACCGGGCCGATCGAAGCTCGGATAGCGGTCGAAACGTGTCCGGATTACCGAAACCGGCAACTGCTCCACCGGACGGTTTCCCCTCGTGGCGTACGAGGCGATATGCCCGAACCGCAGGTCACCGGCGTTCTGCTTTACGACGGCGACTGCCCGTTCTGTTCGGCGGCGTCGACCGCGATGCGTCGACTAGAAGACGTCGTCGCCGTTCCGTGGGACGACCCGGCCGCACAGGCGTTTCTCGAGGCGCAATTCGGCGAGGCTCCGTTCGCCCTGTTCTACGTCGATATAGCGGCCGAGACGGTCTGGGCGGGCCGAGCCGCGGCAAGCGAACTCTGTGACCGTGCCGGTATGCCTGTTCTAGTCCGGGATATCGTCGACGAGAACTACGAGCGGTTCGCGGACGCCGTCCGGTCCGTTTCGGGAGTCGACCGCGATATCGATCCCTATCACGACGCGTATCCGTTGGTCGACGACGCCGCGGCGCTGTTCGACGAGCTGGCGGCGAACGGCGAGCGAACGCACGTGCCGAGTACGTGAGATAACGCTGTCGTCAGCGAACGTCGACCGCTCCTCGCATCGACGACGGATGGACCTGCCAGTAGTACTCGATCATCTCGGCCGAGGCCGTGAACGTGACCGACTGGGTCATCCCCTGTTCGCCCACGAGGTTCGTTGCGAGCAGGTCCTCGCCGTTCTCGTCTTCGAGCGTGAAATTGTGCTGCAGGCCGTCGCCGTTCTCCCAGCCGAGGACGTACTCGGTTCCTGCTTCGAGCGTCAGCGTCGGGTTCTCCGTCTCCGCGATATCCTCGGGCGCGATGCCTCGCCAGCCGGATGCGTCGGCGAGGAGACGAATGTCGGCACCGTCGCTGCCGATCTCCCGTTCGCCACCGTCACCGGGATATTCCCGTCCGCGAACGGCCCGTCGACGAGTTCGTCCTGCTCCCACATTGCATGGACAAAGTGCTGGGTCTCCCCGTTCGGCAGTTCGAACGCAGTCGGGACCGGCGCGAACACCGGCCCGTCGGGCGTTGGCTCTATCGGCAGGACGACGCCGTGAGTGTGGTGGATTGTCCCCGGATCGTGTTTCCGGGCTCGAGCGACGACGACGGCGCACGGAGAAGACGGCGAGTTTGTCCCTCACCGGGGGTTCGGAACGGGAAGGGACCGACGCTCCCGCGGCGGGACGAGGTAGTTCGCCCGGTTACGAACGGTGAGATACTGGAGAATACCGCTGTTGGTTGGCGGACCGGAGAGGTCGGCCCCGGTCATCGCTTCGCGAGTTTTCACGAAGTCCGCGATGGAGCGCTGCAATGAGAGGAAGTGAGTGGTCGCCGTTTCGTCGTCGGTCGAGTCGAAGTCCCGTCGAAGGATGATCGGCTCACCGTCTTCACGTGCGCGGGCGGCTTTCTGAGCGTGGCCGACGGTCCCCTTGCTCCGGGCAGCCTCGGCTGCGGTGTTCGGACCGTCGGTTACGCCACTCGAGTCGCCGAGGTTCTGGCCGGCTCCTTCGACCAGGTTATCTGTGTTGTGGGTCGGCGAAAACATCTTGGAGACGCGCTGGGCCCGGCTGTCTTGCTCGTACCACTGGTGGAGGTGGAGCTGTATCTTCGAGAGGTGAATCGTGGTCCCACCCGCGTACGGTCCGTCCGGAATTGTAACGCGGTCCTCGCTCGCCTGATTGTGTCGAAACCCGGATTTAAATCCCATGAACATCGGCGCATCCTCGGGGACGGGTTCGCTATCCGGAATGCCGCTGACGCCCGACTGGCGTTCTGCGGGGAGGCCGCGCCCGATGAATCCCGTCCGACGGCCGGCAACCTCGAAGATATCGTTGAACGACCCCTCGGTCTCGAGACCGTTTAGCTGCTCGAGTTCACCTTTCAGGGCCTCTTCGGCGCTTAAGGTGACGTGACCGTAGTCGCTGGCCAGGTGAACGAGCGCGTCGTACTCGTCGAATGCGGGATCCTCGAACGGCGTCAACGCCTTCGGAGCCGGTAGGTCGATCCCTTCGGGTCCGTCGCCGTCGAACCGGTCGAAATACACCGGCCCGTATCCAACTGCGAACACCAGACCGTCGTTCCCCCGCCTGTACGCTTTCTCGAGCGTTCTGAACGCGGACTCGAGTCGTTCGCGTTCGCCGGACGCATCGGCTGGGCCGTTGCCGACGTACTCGAGGCCGAGCAAGAGGTGGTGTTCGGGTGGGTGTACGTTGCCGTGATCGTCAGTCGAGAGAAATTCGTTCCAGGCGTGCTGGCGATCGGGGAGGTCCTCGGGAGCGAGGGCTGCCTGTGGCACGTCCTCGCTTTCCTCGCGCTGGAGGCAAGCGGCGAGCGCACTCGCGCCGCCGATAGCGACTGCACTACGAACGAACGCGCGACGCGAGAGTCCGCGATCCGGTCCGTCCATATTCGAGTCTGCGGGCCCGTCGCAAAAGGGGGTTGCGGTCCGAACGCCCTCGTCATCAGTCGCCGGCAAACTGGACGAATCGACTGACAGTCGCTTCAGCATGAATAAATTTCGCTGGCTTTGGGCAAACATCTAAGTGGTGGCTTATGGGAGTCGTACGGTGCGATGTCCGACGAAAAACCACACGTTGCAGGCAACGTCGATGCAGGGGATACGAGCGAACGAGTTGGAATGAATGTCCTTCGCGAACGGGGACTCGAACCCGAAGACCTTCGCGAAAAACTAGTGGACGCGATTGGTGCCGAATTCACCACCTATTACTACTATACGAACCTGCGAATGCATCTTGCTGGTCACGAAGACTACAAGGAAATAGCCGAAGATGCCCGCCTCGAGGACCGGGCGCACTTCGAACTCGTCGCGCCGCGAGTGTACGAACTCGGCGGTGCGTTACCGAACGACATCCGAGATTTCGCAGACCGGGCTTCTTGTCCGGATGCGGAGGTCCCAACCCCAATGGACGACGAGGGCGGTTTCGACACCCACAGCCTCGACGCCGAGTCGATTCTGGAGGTACTGCTCGAGGCCGAGCGCTGTGCCATCCGCACGTGGTCGGAAATCTGCGACATGACCCAGGGGAAAGACCCCCGGACCTACGACATGGCCTCCCGCATCCTTCAGGAAGAGATCGAACACGAGGCGTGGTTCGTCGAACTGCTCTCGATGGAGCGCGACGGCGAGATCAACCCCGCAGGCCACTTCATCCGTGGCGAACCCGGCGATGCCCCCTACTCGACGAACCGCCGGTTCAACGATAGCGCATAAGCGGGCCATCGCAACTGCCTCCCGATTGCTTCGGATCGAAACGCGTTCCAGTCCGATGGTCTCTGGCCCGACAGATTCGTGGTTCCATCGTGCCCGTTCGGTCGTCGATGACAACCGACTCGATCGCATCGGTGAAGCGACCGATACTGCCATAGCACGTGGTGAGTTACCTCCCATCATGGAGGAGGTCGAAGTGTTCGTCGAAATCGATGCCCCGCCACCCGACGTATGGGAAGCCCTTCGTTCGTTCGAGAGCTATCCCGAGTGGAATCCGGCTTCTCGACGGATCGAGGGTGTCGTCGTCGATCCCGGGATAGAACGACCACCGGCCGCCCCATCCGGGCGTGGCCGACGCACCATCGAATCGTCCGTGGTAGCCGTTGAACCGCACCGGCGACTCGCCTGGCTCGATCGGTTCGTGGTCCCGTTCGCCTTCGACCGCTACCACGAGTTTCACCTCGAGCCGATCACCGATAGCGGCCGATTCACGTCGGAACCACTTTCCGACGGTAGTCGACGGACGCGACTGCTTCAACGGGAGACCGTTCGGGGAGCGCTCGTCCCCTTCGCGTTCGATCACGATCGCGTCGAACGAGCGTTCGTCGAAATGAACGAGGCGATCGCCGCCCGGGCCGAACGTCGAGCGAGTCCGACTATTTGACCGAGAGTCGCGACCAGAACGCCGATCCGAGCATCGCTCGAGTCGCTATCAGACCAACCCGGTCAGCGTCGAAAGCGTCTCGATTTCGTGTGCCGGCTCAGTCGGTAGCTCGTAGCCAGCCCGGTGATCGCGACGAATGAACGCCGCGTCGATTCCGGCCGCATCGGCGGCAGCGATGTCGACTCGACTGTCCCCCACGTACAACGGATTCGTGACACCGAGGTCCGCAAGCGCCTGTTCGAGGTAGTACGGCGTCGGTTTCTTCCGTTCGATTCCTTCGATCGTCGGCTCGCGGCCGTACCAGACGTCGAAGCCTTCGAGATTGCAGTGGTCGAGGATGTTACCGATCGTTTCGTGCTGGTTGTTGCTGACGATCCCGGTCGGGACCGACAGCGACTCGAGCGTCGCGATGTCATCGTAGCCGCGTTTTCGGCCGGATCGAAGCTCGGCGAGTTGGGCCGCGATCGCCGCCTCTTCGCGGGCGGTCCAGAGCTCGTGCGGTCCGATGGCGTGTTCGGCTGCGACTCCACGCAACGACGGAACGTCGGGGCTCAAGAGAATGTCGACGTGATCGGCCGGCGGCTCCGTGACGCCGACGGTTTCGAACGCTTCGTGCATCGCCTCGACTAGCACGTCCCGATCCGTCGGCGTCGTCAGTACGCCGTCGTTGTCGAAGACGACCGCGTCGTATGCCGTCCCGGTACTCATGCATTCCATACGTAGTGACGGACGGATTTCGGTGTTTTGCCACCGGGGATTTCGCCCCGTTTCGGCGTGGAATCGACCCCCTCTCTTTCGGAACAGTTCTGCGCTCGATTCCGGTCTCGAGTGATGAGAAAGTACTTAACCGACTATTAGAAACCGAGGATCGACTCCACTGGTCGTTTTATGACAGTTGCTCGATCCGAACCGACATCGACGACCAGCGGAAATGGGACGAGACCGTCGTCGGTTCGAGCGGTCGTCCGCTCCCGTCTCGGGATCGACCCGCGAGCGCTGGGTGCGTTCCGGATCGGACTCGGGCTCGTCGTTCTTTTCGATCTGCTCGTTCTCCGGGCCCCGGGGTTGGGTACGTTCTATACCGACGGGGGAATCCTTCCGCGGTCTGCTCTGGGGGAACTCTATCCCGCCCTCGCGAGGTGGTCCCTCCACGCGCAGTCGGGGTCTTTCTGGATAGAGGCGTTCCTGCTCGCAGGTACCTGTCTCCTCGCGACGTGCGTCCTGGCCGGCTACCGATCCCGTCTCGCAGCCGTCGGTACGGCCCTTCTTCTCGCGTCGTTGCACGCGCGCAATCCGTTTCTGGTAAACGGCGGCGATACGATCCTCATCTCGCTGCTCATCATCGCAGCATTTCTGCCGCTCGAGGCGCGGTGGTCGCTCCGTCGTCGCCTCGACGGCCGGTGCGTCGGCACGCGTTCCGTCGAGAACCGCCGCATCACTTCGATAGCGACTGCAACGGTCCTCGTCCACGTCGTGAGTATCTACGCGATCAACGCGATTCTCAAGTTCCGGAGCGATGCGTGGATGAGCGGCGTCGCAGTCCCGCGCATTTTCCAGCTCGAGGACTTCATTTATCTGTTAGGGCCCGTTCTCGCAGAGCATACCGCGGTTCTAACAGCAATCAACTGGCTCTGGATCGTGACCCTTTCCACGTCGGTGTTACTCGTCCTTTCGTCCGGCTGGATTCGATCCGTGACCGTCTCGGCCTTCGTGGTCGCGCACCTCGGAATGGCTGCGACGATGCGTCTCGGCGCCTTTCCGTTCGTCATGGTTGCCGTCCTGCTGTTGTTCTTTCCCCCGCGAGTGTGGGATCGTCTCGCTCACCTGGTTTCGAGGTTCGACCGCGGTCGTCGGCTCGAGTCCCTCGCGACAGAGAGACGATCCGGCGACAAATCCGAATCATCGTCGTCCGAAATCGCAGTCCCGCCGCGCATACGCCGCGGGGCTCGCCTCGTCGGAGTGGCGTTTCTCGTGGGTTTCGTTCTCATTTCGGGATGCTGGCAGGTGGTAGCGGCTGGCCTCGTCGACGCACCTGCGGCAGTGGCTGATAGCGACCTGGATGGGGCGAGCTGGGCATTCTTCGCGCCGAACCCGCCGGATTCGTACAGCTGGTACGTGATCGAAGCCGAACGCGAATCCGGGGCCTCGATGGATCTCGTGGACGGCGAAGCGGCGGATTTCGACCGGCCGCCCGACGCGATGGATCGGTATCCGACGACACTCTGGAAACGGTACGGAACGAAAACACAGGGCGCAGGAGCGGCCCACCTCGAGCCGGCGGCCGTCTACTTCTGCGGTCGTGCTCCGGCCGACGTCGAATCGATAACGATCTATCGCGCTGACCAGCCGGTCGATGCCGACGGCCCGGTCGGCGAGCCGATCCGACGGGAGTTGATCGCCGCCTCCTGCGAGTAAGGCGTCCCGTGCGCCGGGGGAGCCCCGTGCGATGCGAGGGACACTCGTAAACGACGGACGTGAACGTCGGCTGGGATCGCAGATCCAGTTCCGGCACGTCCGCAGATTCAAGTACGGATGGGCGGCCAGACTCTCCGTGATCCGTACTACCGTACCCCCATCGAACGTCGATGCAGTCGCTCCGGTCGAGTTGCGTCGGTTCTGCCGGGTGGACCATGGGGCATAGGGCGCTGGTCGCCTACCAGCGGCCGGATCGGCTCTACGACCTGCGGTACAGTCACTGGGGTGGTGAGGAGCTATCGTTCGCTGCCGAAATAACCGCCAGCACTCCCCTCGCCGAGGGTGCGATCGACAGCGACGTGCTGACGAACTCGATCACGTGCGATCGAATCCTGACGGACTATCTCGACCCTCGGATTCACGAGGCGCTTTACCTCGTCACACCGACGGCCGACTACGCGACCGACGCATTTCGAGTTTGCTGGCTCGAGTGGGGTCTCGGACGGGATAGCGGTCGGGGTGTGATCGTCGAGACCGAACCCGCTGAAGACCGTGCTCTCAGAGTCTGGTTTCGCGCGACCAAGACCGCACTTGCAGACGCCATCGAGATGGGTGTCCTTTCGCGGCGGGCCGCACGGGCGTATCTCGAGGCTCGGATCTGCGAGGAGAAAGATGGGGTCGTCTACACGTACGGCGACTCGACCGAACCGCAAAGCCGTGCCGGAACGGCGTCTCCACTGGCGACTGATATGTGCGTCGAGGACGATTCGGAGAGACAGGAGGAGAGTGAGGAGGAGAGTGAGGAGGGAAAATAACGCGCCGAACGCGGACCAGCAGATCACTCGCCGGTGGCCCAACGGGCGTCAGCGAGCGTCCGCTGAACGACATCGTTACCGACGGCCTCGGCAAGCGTCTCGAATCCGACCCGCTCGGTCCGGTCGCTCGCGTTCGCCACCAGTCGCGAGACGATAAATTCGGGGGTCGAACGACCTACTGTCCCGAAGCGGGGCTGGTAGTCGACGAGCAACTCGAGATCAGGATTCAGCCCTTCCGCGAATATGCCGTCGACCCGCGCCTCGGACGGCAGCGGTTCCAAGTCGTCGGCGAGGTGGGTGACGAACACGCCGAGGGCCTCGCGATCGACGGAAAGCGTGACGAGGCCGTGTAACAGGTCGGCGGCGCTGCCCGGTTCTGTGATCGCCTCGAACTCGTCGACCAGCATCAGCGTCCGCCCATCCGTCGATAGCGGCGGAACGATGGAGCGAAGCGTCGACTCGAGGACACCGGCGTTGAAACTCGCGTGCCGGCGGTGAAAGACCAGCGAGTCGACCGGCGTCACTTCCGCGCGATCTGCCGGAACCGGCAACCCCATCGTTGCCAGCAGAACGACCTGACACATCGTCTCGAGCAACGTGGTTTTCCCGCCGCTGTTCGCGCCCGTCAGGACGGCGACGCGTTCCTCGCCGGGGACTTCGTTTACCTCGTCGGGAACGGCCGTCACGTCGTGATCGCCGAGCGCGTAGGTAACGGGCTGGACGGACTCACCTTCGCGGTCGTCCGCGCTTCGCGTTCCTGAAGCGTCATCGCGGGCGGCGAGTGTGAGATTGCGGGCATTGACGACCGAAACCGCGGCATCGGTACCGGTCACGAAGGACGGACGAGTACACTCGTACTCGAGTGCGAAACGCGCAAGAGAGAGGTGCAACGCGATGTCGTCGACAGCTTCGACGGCCTGATCGATACCGTCACGGGCTTGTTCGAGCGTGTCCTGCAGGTCGCTCGCGACGGCTTCCTCGCGCTCGTCGACCGCCGCGGTGAGGTCGTTTCGAAGTGTTCGGAGCGTCGCGCCGACGAAGTCCGTCGCATCCGACGCGTCCGTCGGCATCGCTTCTCGAACCCGGTCGATCGTTACGTCCGTCTCGTTCAGGAGATGGTCCTCGAACGATTGGCGGAATCCCTCGACGTCGCGAACGCCCTCCGAACGGAGGTCGTCGATCAACGCGAGGGCGTTCGCGTCCATATCCTCGATCGCACCCAGCGCGTCACGTAAGCGGTCGAGTTCCTCGTCTACACCGTCGCGGACTCGCCCGCCGTCGATTGCAGCCAGCGCCTCCGCGGACTCCTCGAGACGGTCGGGCTCGAGGTCGGCGATTGCGGCGAACGGTCCGGAATCGACTCCCGCCTCGAGCAGCGCCAGCGCGGCCTCGACGGCCGCGTGTTCGCTGCCGTCACGCTCGTCGTAGCGGTCGTAGGCAGCGAGGACCGCCGATCGGTCTTCGTCCGGAAGCCCTGCCCAGGCGTCCCGTGCCGCAAGAACGTCCTCGAGTCTGCTTTCCATCGCGTCACGGCTGGCAAGCGGCGTGAGCACTCGGATTCGGTCGGCTGCACGTTGGGTAACCGCGTGACCGACCGCAAGGTCCAGCAACTCTTTGTACGCCGACCGGGCATCGCGCGTCGCTAGTATGTCCATTCCAGCCCCGCCGGTCGCTCGGCGCAGGATTCGCGTCGCCCGGCCACGGGCGAGGCCGGCGTCGGAAAGCGCCCGCACGTCGCCGCTTTCGATGGCCTGGATCGCCTGTTCTCTTCCCAATTCGTCGACCAGTGTCTCCCGCGTTTTCGGACCGACCCCCCAGTACTCCTCGAGTCGCATACGTCCTGCACTCGAGGCGACTGTCTTGAACGCTGTGTCATCGCCGTGTCGTATCGATGTCATCAACGGCCCCATCTATACGGACGGGAGTCCCGAGCCGAAATCGATCCCGTCGTGCGTTGCTGTTCACGGCCGTATCGCGAGCCGTCCACGGTCGTGGACGGATCGCGAATACCTGCCTCTCTTCGTCGGCGCCGGCCGTCCACGAGTGACTTCCCGGCGATTCGCACCGCCCGTCACCGCGTCTCGAATCCTTCCGCCGACCGTCATCGCCCGATAGGTATCCAAGAACGTGAATAACAATAGGGAACGATGGAGACCGTTGCAGCACAAACACGGGGATTTTTATCGATTCGGTGCCGTACTGACTCTCATGACTGATGGGCGGGGCGAGACTCCCCGGCGAACAGGAATGACCGAAAAGTGCGGCGTCGTCGGCGTCTCACTCGACGGTCGAGACGCAGCACGTCCGCTGTACTATGCACTCTATGCACTCCAGCACCGTGGACAGGAGTCCGCGGGGATCGTCACGCACGACGGCTTCCAGCAACACAGCCACGTCGAAATGGGTCTCGTGGGAGATGCCTTCGGAGAGGACGACCTCGATACGCTCAACGGCTCGGCGGGGATCGGTCACGTTCGATATCCGACGGCCGGTTCTGTCGATTCCTCCTGTGCCCAGCCCTTCTCCGTCTCGTTTAAGAGCGGCTCCCTCGGCCTCTCGCACAATGGCAACCTCGTCAACGCCGACGAGATTCGCGACGAACTCGCTGCCGCGGGCCACGCGTTCACGAGCGACGGCGATACCGAGGTCATCGCTCACGACCTGGCGCGCAACCTCCTCGAGGAGGATCTGGTACGGGCCGTCAAACGCACCATGGGTCGGATTCACGGGTCGTATTCGCTGACTATTAGCCACGACGATACGATCCTCGGTGTACGGGACCCACAGGGAAATCGACCACTCTGTATCGGGAAACTCGACGACGGCTACATGCTGGCCTCCGAATCGGCAGCGATCGACACGCTAGATGGAGACCTCGTCCGAGACGTACAGCCAGGCGAACTGGTCGTCCTCCAGGACGGCGGGCAGGGGTTCGACACGTACCAGCTCGTCGATCAGGAGCACACGGCTCACTGCTTTTTCGAACACGTCTACTTCGCACGACCCGACAGCGTCATCGACGGCACGCTCGTCTACGAAGCCCGGCGAGAACTCGGGCGACAGCTCTGGGAGGAAAGCGGCGTCGAGACCGACGTCGTGATGCCGGTTCCCGACTCCGGGCGCGCCTTCGCTTCGGGGTATGCTGATGCAGCGAGCGAAACGACCGCAGACGGCGAACCCCGGGCCGCGGACGACGACGGTGTCGAATTCGCCGAGGGCCTGATGAAAAACCGGTACGTCGGCCGGACGTTCATCATGCCGACGCAAGACGAGCGCGAACGCGCGGTGCGGCTGAAACTCAACCCGATCAAATCCACTGTCGAGGGCAAGACGGTCACCGTCATCGACGACAGCATCGTTCGCGGGACGACCTCAACCCAGCTCGTCCAGTTGCTCAAAGACTGCGGGGCAAAAGAGGTCCACGTTCGAATCGGAGCACCGGCTATCGTCGCCCCCTGCTACATGGGAATCAACATGGCCACCCGCGAGGAACTCATCGCCTCGGACAAATCGACCGCCGAAATTCGCGACGCGATCGACGCCGACAGTCTCGCGTACCTCTCGACCGACGCCGTCGCCGACGTCCTCGAACAGGAACGCATCGATCTCTGTCTCGGGTGCGTGACTGGCGAATATCCCTACGACATAGACGGCGAAGAGACCGATCGAGACGTGAGCCGTCCTGACCTCGCCGGACAGCCGATGCACGCTGACGACTGAGAGGCGAAATTTTCCTCTGTGGGTGCGACAAAGACCCATTCTCCGCAAAATTCGATCAAAAAGCGCTCCCCCTCCCAGCTACTCGCGTCACTCGCCCCAGGTCGGACGTCGGCCCGCACGCTCCGCCCGCGTTCGCGAATCTACAGGCGAAGTACGTCGAGGCGTTTTACCGCCAGAACGGCTACCGCAGGCAGGCCGCGACGACCTCGAGCATCTGTTCCCCTCGAACTTCGTCCGCGAACAGGGGAACGCGGCGCACGTCAGTCCCGCGAAAGAGGTCCTGAGCTTCGGCCAGTGCCGACTGCTGGACGTCCCACCGTCGTTGACAGAACTCGCAGTCGTCGAGATTGGGCTGCAAGAATTCGCCTTCGACGTCGTCGGTGACGTTCGACAGCGGTTCCATCACCCGGTTGACGACCACGGTGCCGACGGGTATCTCAAACTCCCCGAGTTGCTGGCGGAGCCGCTTCGACTCGATGACGCTCATCTCCTCCGGGATCATGACGATTCGAAAGTCCGTCCGCGCTGGATCGCGCAGCGCCGCCCGCAGCCGCTCGATGCGCTCCCGTAGTTCCTGCAGATCCTCGAGATCTTCCCCGTCGTCAGGGACCTCGTCTCCGCCAAACATGCCCTTGACGCCGTCGATCATTCCGCCGATGCGCTGGCGAAACTGGACGAGCCGTCCCATCATCGTGTCCATGATCTCTGGAAGTTGCAACAGTCGGAGCGTATGGCCCGTCGGGGCCGTATCGATGATCACGCGATCGAACCGATCGTCGTCCATGTACTCGAGTAAGAGTTGCATCGCAGCGGCTTCGTCCGCACCGGGCATCGCACCGCCGAAGAGAGCGTCCATTGGCGATTCGTCGCCGAGCAGTTCGCCGAGGCCGCCGAGGGGACCGTTCGCGGCGCCACCGCCGAGCATACCGTCGTCGGCCTCGGCGTTCCCACCGCCGAAGAACGCGGTCTGGCCCTCGTCGAGTGCTGTATCGGGATCGATTTCGGCAGCGAAGAGCGGGATGTCCTCGCGAATTCGATCGGGTCGTGCCGGAACAGCCGTTTCGAAGGTATCCGATAGGGAGTGTGCCGGATCGGTCGAAGCGACGAGCGTTCGGGTACCGCCGCGGGCACTATCGAGCGCAGTTGCTGCGGCCATCGTCGTCTTCCCGACGCCGCCTTTTCCGCCATAGAGTACGTAGTCGGGGCCGTCTATCGGCTCCTCGGACGGTTGGACATCGATCATCTCTCGTCCGGATCTCTCGTCCTCGACCGAGTCGGTCGGCGTGACCTCGATCCGTTTTGCGCCGTCGTTCGTCTCGGCCGCTGTCTCGTCGTCCCCATCGACCGGCTCGACCTCGATACCGCTCATGCGCTTCGGTTGCCCGTCCAGGCACGAGTATTCGTCGGTCCCGATCCGACACGTCTGGCGCGCGGAGAAGGTTCGGATGCGAGTTCCTCCAGGGTTTCGACACCCGATTCGAACGGGAGCGTCCGTCGACCGGATCAGACGTACCGGTCCTGTGGTGGGTCGTTAGTCAGTTCCACGACGCCGGTTGCGTCGAGGACAGCCAGACGGATCGGTACAACCCAGAGCGTCGCGTAGAGGGCCTGCGTGATCGGGTTACATAGTACGGAGTATCTGAGGCGATCCCAGCCGCTACTGAATGGGACTCCTTCCCATGCGGCATGAGACGAGCGCCAGCCGTAATACGCCCAGATGGCGACGTTGAACAGGATGACCGGCGTCAGAAACGAGGGAATCGAGACGACAGTGGTATCGCTGACGGTCAGAATCAAAACGAGAGCCCCGATCGGGATTCCGAAGACGTTCGTCATCGAAACTGCATGCAACACGACCATTCCCATTCCGTTCCACCCTCGCCCGAGTCACCGCGTGCTCGGTGCAGAGAGGCGCCGATACACGCCGCGGACCCAGTGTCGCTTCTGTCGTATCCACGAATTGAAGGTATCCGGACACCGGGTCCGTACGTACCGATAGACGACACCCTGCAGTCGCACTCGGTTTCGATACCGATACGGAGCGCTTGACTCGGTTGCTGTCGTCGCGGAGACGAGCTGGACGGCGTCGATTTGCGTTGGTCGTCTCGTGTTGGGATGCCGTCTAGTCGACGGCGCGAGCGAGCGCGCTATCGTCGATTTGATTCCCGGATCGGCGGACCAAACGGGACAGGCGGCCGCAGTTGACGATGAAATAGGCCCCCTGCGTCAGACCGAACGCAACGACGACGGCATCGAGCAGCATCTCCCGCTACCTCTCGAGCCAGTGTGCATCCATGGTGGCCAGATAGAGATGTGATCGAACGAGCGACCGATCATCGAGTGGCCTGGGAACGGTACTCCGATCGATCACTCGAAGTAGTTCGCCAACCGCTCTGTGGCTTCCTTGACCCGCGGGGTGACGAGCGCAAATCGCACCCAGGCCGTTCGCGAGTCACCGAATGCCTCACCCGGCATCCCCGCGACGCCTGCTTCGTCGATCAATCGCGCCACGTTCTCGAGCGTCCCCGGATAGCCGTCGAACCGAGCCATCACGTAGAACGACCCGTTCGCTCTGGTATAGGCCGCTCCCGCAGCCTCGAGCGCGTCGGTAAACGAGACGACACGTTCGCGGAGCCGTTCCCGATTGCGCTCGGAGTACTCGGGCGGCGTCTCCCGGAGAGTGTTCAAGACCGCGTACTGGCCGGGCCGAGTAGTCGCGACGTTGACCAGCATGTGCCGGCTTTTTGCTGCTTCGACGAGATCCGGCGGCAGAATAGCGTACCCGACTCGAACGCCGGTGATCGCCATCGACTTCGAAAACGCGTTGGTGACGATCCGGTGAGCGGAGTCGATCGAGAGCGCGCTCGTGAATTTCTCCGAGAGGTCGTAATGGTCGTACACCTCGTCGCTGATCAGAATCGCATCGTACTCTTCGGCGATCGCGACCAGTTCTCGCATCGTCCGTTCGGGGTAGACGGCGCCTGTCGGGTTGTTCGGCGTGTTAACGACGATCGCAGCCGTGTTCGAGTTGGCGGCGTTGCGCACGTCGACCGGGTCGAGTTGGCCGTTGCTGGCCGTCTCGACGAACGCCTGCGTTCCGCCGAGCATGGTCGTCTTTCCCGGATAGTACGGATACACGGGCTCCGTCAACAGAATCTCGTTCCCGCTGTCACGCTCGAGGGCACGCGCCATCGCGAGATAGTTCGCCCCTCCGCCACCGTTCGTGATGACTACCTGATCAGTGGCGACGCCGCGGCGCGCCGCGATTTCCTGGCGGAGTTCGAGCAAGCCCCCGCTGGGCGGGTACTGGAGCCTGTCGGGCTCGAGTTCGGCATATTCGGTGAACCCCTCGCGAAGCGCCTCCGGAGGCTCCCAGTCGGGGTTTCCGCTGACCATGTCGATGACGTCGCGGCCCGCCGCGTTCGCGTACTCCATCACCTGGAAGAACAGCGGCGTTTCGTAGTTCATGCGCGACGATGTGGGGCGTTTCGTAGTTCATGCGCGACGATATGGGTCGTTTCCTCTTTCGTTCTTCCCCTCCCGATTCCCGGTCCGAATCGGAAGTTTCTCGAGGGGATCGGTCGTCGAGTCGGGATCGGTGCGTGAGCGAGCAGTCAGGGTTGACCGGCGATCTGCTCGATGGCGGCCGGTGCGTCGATACGTCCGGCCCCGAGACCCGATGTGGACTCGCCTGAGAGTTCGATCGCGCCCATCTCGATCGCCTGTTCGACGCGTCGGGGATGGAGATCTGGATCGATTTCCCGGAGCAGACACGCCAGTCCGGCCACTTGCGGTGCCGCCATCGACGTCCCGGGCTTGCGCCTGTACAGCGATTCGTAGTAGAGACGATTCGGGACCGTCGAAAGAATCCCGCTGCCGGGTGCAGCGACGTCGATCGCGTCACCGTAGTTCGAGAAGAGAACCCGTGTATCGGTTCGGCCGGTCGCACCGACGGCGACTGCGCCGGAGACGTCGGCGGGCAGGACATACCTTGCCACGCGATCGAGATCGAGAAAGTCGTTCCCGGCGGAAACGACGATCAGCGTCCCATTTTCGATCGCGTGTTGAATCACCCGCCGAAACGCGGCGAATGCACGGCTGTCTCCGGGTTGGATCGTTCGCAAACTCGCATTCACCACGTCGACGCCGATCTCGACGGCGTAGTCGATCGCGATGAGTATGTCCGCGATCGATCCGATCAAGCGACCGTATGTGGACTCTCCATCTTCCAACACCGGGTCGAAAAACATCGTCCGAAGCGAGACGACCGATGCATCGGGTGCCACGCCGACGACACCGGTATCCCCTCGAGATGCAGCGGCGATACCGGCGACGTGAGTCCCGTGTCCGTCTACGTCGGTCGCCAGTGCCTGCGTCGTCGTTTCGATCGGATTCAATCGGCTAAGCGGATTTTGCGGCCCCGAAGCGACGGTAACCGAGTCGGTTCCCGAGCGGATCCGGGCGTCCCGAACGAGTCGGCTCCGGTCCGTGTCGACTTGCGATCGCAGGTCCGGATGTGCAAAGCTTACCCCAGAATCGATAACCGCAAGCGTCGTTCCTGCTCCAGTTGCCCGCTCGTGGGCTCTTTCGGCCCGGATCAGCTGATTGTCCCACTGCTCTTCGGACAGTGCTTCGTCCCCGCGTTCGATGTCTCGCTCGTTTCGTTCGATCTCTCCGAGAGCGAACGTCTCGTTCGTGACGGCGTCAGCCACGGCCGCCAGTGATCGGAGTTCGTCTTCCTTCCCCGCCGGACCCTGGATGATGAAGACCGATCCGTCGGCCAGTGCGTGCAGGACCTCGAAGCCCGCGCTCTCGAGACGAGACCGGAGCCCCGCTCCACCTCCGAGCACGATGTATATCTCGTGGTCTGCCGGCGCTTGACGGTCAGTCGAACGCACGCCCTCGACCCCCCCGACTGCGATGGTGCTTCCGGCGATTCCGCAAAGGACGGATCGTCTCGACGTTTCGGTATTACACATCAGCATCAACAATAACTTATCGCATTGCAACGATGAAAATAATTTCTATTTCATTTCGACGTACTATATGCTATCACAACACCGCTTATACCAGCCGTCACCTTCGCCCATCGATTTGACAACCCGTCGTGCCCTCACCCGATATATGGACCAGAATTTCGACTTCGACCGCGACCTACCGATGGAGGTCGGCGACGCCCTACGGGACGCCGAGGAGACGCTTGCCGTCGCTGAATCCTGTACCGGCGGCCTGGTCGGGGCTGCGATCACCGCCGTCCCGGGTGCGAGCGACTACTTCGACGCCGGGTTAGCGACGTACGCATACGACGCCAAGCGTCGTCACCTCGGCGTCAGTCGCGAATCACTCGACGAACACGGTGCCGTCTCGGAGCCAGTGGCTCGAGAAATGGCAACAGGAATCCGAGACGTCGCGGACGTAACCTGGGGCGTCTCGACCACTGGCGTCGCCGGGCCGACCGGCGGAAGCGAGGCGGATCCAGTTGGCACCGTCTATATCGGCGTTTCGTACGCGGCTCCGTGGGGAACCGAGGAGTCGTACTCGTCCGTTTCCCGCTACGAGTTCGACGGCGATCGAGCGGCCGTCCGTGCAAAAACAGTCGATCGAGCGCTGGAAGACCTACTCGCGGAACTCGAGATGCGCTGATCCTGCGGTCGAATTCGTTCTATGCCGAGTTATCCGTTCAGTTTTGTTACAGTAACCTCGAGAAAAACACGACTGGATGACAATCTCGAGAGTAAACTATTCCCCGATCGCCTCCCCAGAGACGAGTAGATGAACAAGAAGGGGCACGTACTGAATGCCGTTCTTTTGAGTATCGGGCTTGGATATCTGCTCGAGCCGGCGGGGGACGTAGCGACGTTCCAGACGATCGTGATGATCGGCGTCCCAGTGACGTTGGGTGCGCTCTTCCCGGACGTGGACACGGCATTCGGGTCACATCGGAAGACGCTGCACAACCTTCCCATCCTGGTCGGGTTCGTGGCGTTTCCATACGTATTCGGCAATCTCGAGTACGTCTGGATCGGCGTGTTGACCCATTACGTCCTCGACGTCGCGGGGAGCAAGCGCGGGATCGCACTGTTTTACCCGGTCTGGAAGAAGGAGTTCGGATTACCGATCGGCGTCACGGTCAGCAGCAAACGAGCCGATCTCATGATGATGTTCGTTACCGCTGCCGAACTGATAATCGCCGGGATACTCGTGTTCCGGATACCCCAATGGGGGTTTTCGATGGGACGGCAGCTTCTCGGAATCTAGTCGCCAGCATTTCTCGAACCTCTCAATCGGGATGGCGAATGCTTTGCGTACGAGTCTCTTGCATCACCAGTCGCTGTCAGGAACGATAAACAGCTGGTTGCCGTCGATCTCGATTCGGTACTCGTCGATGGCGAATGATAACTTCGGGTCGTTGCTGGTAGTGACGAGCGTATCGAGCGCTTCCGGATCGATGTGATCGTACAGGGCGGTGTTGAGCGTCACCGGAAGATCGGTCGGGTCGACGTTTTCGATACCAGCGATGGCATTGACGATCGCAACCGTCGGTGTCGTACTCGACCAGACGTATCGACCACAGAACAGTTCATCCCCCATGTATTCACTTCTATGGTGCAGGCCATCGACGACTCACTTTGGTATGCTGTGATTATCGGGTGGCAATTACCAATTTGAAAGCCGGGTATTATCACCGAAAAGCGAAGCGAACGCCTCGCCAACAGCTGAACGATCCCTTCGACACCCCGTCTATGGGACGACCAAACGCTGGTGGCGACAATTCGATACGGTCGATTCGAAACTGACGAACGGTCCGAAGCTGATGAACGATTCGGAACTCGAGACCAATGTGACGGAGAGACGAGGAGGAATCTCGAGCCTCATCGCCGATTCGGCGCCCAGACTTCGCATGCGTCCATATCGTCCATGGCCGTGTCGTGGCGGGCACAATACGGCACCATCCCGTCAGACGAACGAACGTACTCGAAGTGCGTGCAGTTCCCGCAGTATCGGTCCGTCGGATCGTCCGGCCTGTCCTCCTGTGACTTGACTATCTCGGCGTCGCAACCGTCGCCCGCATCGAGCGGCGAGGAGATGTCAGCAGTCGTCGATCCGCCGTCGCTGGTCGTGGCACCGACGGACCGACCGGGTGTGGACACAGCGGCTCCCGTGGTCTTCCCTGTTACCGACGAATCCGATGACTCCGCTGCGGATAGACGCCCGCTCGAGTCATCTCCGCCTGAACCGGTCGTGTTTCCGGCGTCGCTCGCGGCCGCGTCGATATCAGCGTTGGTCTGCGTTTCGACGTCACCATCCGGCGTGCCACCGAGGAAGCCGATGCCGCCCAACCCGCCAGAACTGCTCGAGTCGTCGACTTCGAGGACGGTCTTTTGTTGGCGGGTAACGTTCATCTCGAGGCTCCCGCCGGGATCGTTACGTCGCTTGAACGTCGCAACGGCGCCGAACAAACACCAGATTGCGGTCAGCAGCCCGAGCAAATAGACCGCAGAAACCTCTAGCGTCAGTTGGTCACTGCCGTACCGCCATTGGTGTGGGTAGGCGTACCAGAAGAGGGCGACACCGAGCAGGCAGAGACTCGCGCTGATCGCGGCAGTGGCCTGAATGCGGCGGCTGGCCGGCAACACGATGAAGACGCCGACGAGGACGGTAGGAACGCTGAGACCGGCCAGAACGCCTGCGGCACGGACGGTCGCGAACTGTGCGGCCATCTCGCCGGAGAGGTCAACAGCGTAGCCGCCGACGAGGTCAGTCGTCGCAACGAGGACGGCTACGACGGCCAGGAATGCACCCAGCAGGACGAACGCCGTTCCCGCGTACAGTCGGCGACGCGTCACCTCGGGCGCTGTCCCATCGTAGACCTCCGTCAGGCTTGTCATATCGGGGTGTTCGGTGGCCCACCACAAAACGATACGTCAGACACATGTGGGTTATTGTATGTGTTTCGCCGCAAAGCGTGAGCGGTGACCCCAACATACTTCCGAAGCGAAAGCTTGAATCGCTGCCCATGCAAACGACCGTTCATGAGTGACGAGGATGACGAATCGGAGCCAGCGGTTTCGCTCGGAGAACACGCGCGCGTCGACGGTGCGCCGCTCGCCCGCGTGAGTTCGCGTCTAACCTGGCCCAAAGAGAAGAGCGAAATCGACCGTCTCGAAGGTGACACGGTCGTTCGGACGCCCGACGGCCCACGCGAACTGACGACCATCCTCGAAGACGTCGACGGGACGTATTTCGAGCGTCATCAGGAGTTCGAAGATCACGTTCGGGACGTGATTGGAACCGGACCGATCCCGACTACAGACGAGTAACATCGTGGCGTCGGAGTCGGATCACCACGAGGACCGTTGGCACCGGAACCGACTGAAACTCACCTGGGTCCAGAAGTCGCTGGTTGCAGGTGCCATCCTCGCACTATTGTGGATGCGATTCGTCCCGGTTGAGTTGCGTCAACGGGTCCTCTTCGACGGCGTCCTACTAATCGCGGGGCCGCTCGCGCTCGGTCTATCGCACGGAAACCGAATCGGCTGGCGGGTCGACTTGACGGCAGTTCGAAATACGATCCTGCTCGCACTGTTCGTCCTGCCCTTTTACGTTGTGGGTTCGACGTTCCCGACGATTCGCACGTTCTATCCGATCTGGGAGACCTCGAGTGCACCGGCGGCGTTCGTTCCGCACGCACTCAGGCTCATGACGCTTGCGCTGGCGGCCGAAACCTACTACAGAGGATTGCTCTGCGTCGGCGTCAAAGAACTCGGCTTCGGTGCCGTGTTTATCAGCCCGATCGTCTACATGCTCCACCACTCGTCGAAGCCGCCGATCGAGTTTCTCCTCTCGGGCCCGACGGACGTCTTGTTCGGTGCCGTCGATTACAAATCGAATTCGATTCTTCCATCCGTCCTCGCCCACGGCGGCGGTCTCGTCCTGCTCGATTGGCTCGTTCTGCACGAACCGTTGTTCGATCCAGTGCTCATCATGCGGTATCTCGAGTGGCTGCCCGTTCCCCTGTAACGCGATTCGATTCCGGCCGTCGTCCTCCTGACCTTGCGTCCGACGCGGAGTCACTATAAGTGACGGGCCGACTAACCGACGCGTATGGCGCTGCCAATCGACCCGACCGAGATCGATCAGGCGGATTACGGCGAACAACGAGCGGTTCTCGAGATGGACCACGAGGAAGCCATCGAACACACTCGAACGGTGTTTACGGATGCGGGGTTCGGCGTCCCCACAGAGTTCTCTCCCTCAGAGTTGCTCAACGAGAAGGTCGACGCAGACCGCGACCCCTACTACGTCCTCGGAGCCTGCAACCCCGAAATCGCAGACCGGGTACTGGACGTCACTGACGAGATGGGCGCGCTGTTCCCCTGTAATGTCGTCATTTGGGAGGAAGAACCGGCTCGTCAGGTCGTGTACCACGTCTCAATTATGAAAATCGCACGACTACTCGGGATCGCCCCGGACGACGAGAACTGGCAGGATATCGTCGACGAGACCAGTGCGATGGTCGACGAGGCGTACGCGAGCCTCTAACTGCCGGCCGGTAGCCCGTTCGACGTCTCTGGTCGGCCGGTAGCCCGTTCGACGTCTCTGGTCGGCCAGTAGCCCGTTCGGCGCGTCACGAAAAGTCGGCCCATTCATTCGACTGAAGTGACAGTCACTAATACCAACATTTATTGGCCCGACTCGGGATTGTAATATATGGACGCCCGTACGGCGTTTTTCGTCCTTCTCGTCTGCGTACTTGGGGCGCTTGCTGCCCTGGTGGTCCTGCCGCTGGTGGAATACGTGCTGGCTGCCTGTCTTCTCGCGTCCGTTCTCCGTCCGGCGAACGAACGATTGGCCCCACGAATCGGCCACCGGTGCGCTGCGGTCGCGCTCACGGCCGTTGCGATCGTCGCAGGTGTCGTTCCACTACTTCTCGTTTCGCTGGTCGCTCTTCGGACGACTGTCTCGACCGTCACCACGTTCGATGGTGCGCAGATCGTGGCGTCCGGTCGCGAAATTGCACGCACCGAACTCGGTATGAGCGAAGAGACGGTCGCCGAACTCGAGGCGATCGTTCGATCTGAACTGGAAGGGGCGTTCTCGAACGCTGCCGAAATGACACTGGCCCGGACCATCGACATCGTGACGCTTGGCGTCGACGTGGTCATTGGATTGATCGTTTTCGTCTTCGTACTGTATTATCTACTCAAAGACGGCCCTGCGGTCGTCGACTGGTTCCGGCGGGTCTCGCCGCTCGATCCTCGAGTCGTCGACGAATTGCTCGGTGAGGTTTCAGTCGTCACCCGAGCGGTCCTTCGCAGCCACGTCCTGGTCGCAGTCGTACAGGGAGCGCTCGGTGGACTCGGATTGGCGCTTCTCGGCGTGCCATACGCGACTACGTTGGCGGTCGTCCTCGTCCTCGTCTCCTTCCTTCCGACGATCGGAGTCTGGCTCGTCTGGGGACCGGTAACGATTGCTTACGCGACTGCGAGCGGACCCGTCCGCGGCGCCGTCACGTTGGGATACGGGCTCGTCGTCCTTACCGCGACAGACTACTACCTACGGGCGATACTCGTCGACCGAGGCTCCGACTTGCATCCGGCGATCGCCCTGCTCGGGGTCATCGGTGGCATCTCCCTGTTTGGAATCGTTGGCCTGTTCGTCGGTCCCGTCGTCCTCGCAAGTTTCAAAGCGGTCGTGACGGTGGTAAATCGCATCGAGAACCAGGCCCCGGAACCTCCCGTCGATCGGCAGACCTCGATCGCGGAGATGAAACGGTAGGCGGCCCGCCACGAACTGCGTTCGGTCGGTATAGTAGTCGTTGAACGTCATTGCACACCCTGCTCGCGAATTCGCAGCCAGCGAACATTCACTGGCCGCAGCAGTGCGAGCGGTGGGTAACTCGTTTCAACGACTCCTATCGCTCTCAGTTCGACCCGGAGAAGCTGTTCAGGTTCGACTGCAATCCCGCGGCAAGTTCGGATTTGCGCCGCAATCGCGCGTCGGATACCGGCAACTGGGTCGCGATTTCCGATATCGCTCCGTGAAACGTTTCGGATTCGCCGAACTCGCCGTCGAATGCGTTCCGAACGCTCTCACGAACCTGCCAGACGCCGACCGGAGCCCAGTAGTCGTCGCTGACCTCCCGCAAGACAAGACACTTGGCTTGCCGACCGATCGACTCGAGGTACTCGAGGACGCCCAGTCTCGCCGCGTAGTATGCACCCGCAGTCTCCTCGACGTAGTTCGAACGCCCCTCGTATCCTTCCGAAGCGCTCGCCATCCAGACGTCGTCCCCGGGATCGGGGTTCCAGATACTGCCGGGGGCCTTCATCTCGACGAGTTCGAACTCCCAGGTTCCGGGCGCGAGAACGATCCAGTAGCGGTTTCCGATGTATTCGTTGGCCCATACCTGCACCTCATCGATGCTGGACGCGTTCCGAATGCGTCCGCGCAGGTACGTGCCGATCGTGTCGTCGACCGCGGTGATCGACCACCGCGTCGGGACGAGCCGGCGCTGTTTCGTCTCGCCAAGTGCGCCCGCTGAAAGGATCGAGTTGATGTCGTAGACGTCGAACCCGCGTCGGTAGAGGTAGGTCATCGCCCCCTGGGCCTGCCAGTCGTCGTCCTCGAGCGTTTTCTTGATCGGACGGGGAACGTACGGATTCTCCCGCAATTCCGCGTTACGAGCGTTGGCGCGGGGGCCACGCGGCGTCGCGACATCCGTTCCGGTATCGAGACCGAGGTCCGGCGTGTCGTCGAGCCCGATTTCGAGGTCGACGGGCCGATCAGCGATGGCGACCTCGCGCTGGACGCCGACGAAGCCGTCCCAGGTGTCGTGGACGGAGGGAGCCAATCGGCTCGCGATGCTCGGGGACTCTACGTTCGCCCGTTTGCTCGAGTTCAAGAGCCCGGTTCGGCGCTGGAGGACGTCGTCGATCGCGTAGCCCTGCTGATACCAGTCTCCGTCGGTGACGTACTCCTCGGCGGCGCCTTCGTCGCCGACTGGAGAGAGCAATCCGACCGGGATATCCGGATAGTTCGACCGCCCGACGAAGATCGACGGAGACGTCGAGCCGACGAGGGTATCACCGCTTAGGGCATCATCGAACCGACGTTCGAACTCCTCGAGGTGGTCCGTGATCGCGTAGGACTTCTCTTTGGCGAGGCGGCGCCGTTCTGCCTCCTCGTCGGGCTCGAGATCCTCGATGTAGTCGTCGAGGCGCATTCATCGGAACAAGGGATGCCACGGCTTTGAATGTTGAGTTCCGGGCGCTTCGTATCGCTCCATAGACACGAACGTATCCTATCGACTTTCGATTCGGTCAGCTCCGAAGTTCGATCAGCGGAGATGTCAGAGGCAGAGGTTCGATGGCGTCGAGCCACCGATCCTCATCTCTTCGTACGCGTCGGCTCGATAAGTAACCGGTCGAGCATTTTCTGAGCTGGAAAACGGTAGAAAATATAACACCGTTCCAGTCGGTGACCGCCGTTGCTCGTGCGATCGAATCGGCGTTGGCGGAATTCGAGACGGACGGTTCTGGGCAGACTCGAGAAAGACAACCGTTAAAAACGGCGGGCGGGAAATGGTGGGTATGAGTACGATCGACGATCGAGAGACGCGCTCCTGCGTCTCTTGTGGACTCAATATCGCGGGCACGAACGCCGCCGCGTTCAAATGTCCCGAGTGCGGCCAGCAGATCTACCGCTGTGCCAAGTGCCGCAAACAGAGCAACCTCTATGAGTGCCCCGACTGCGGGTTCACCGGTCCATAACGTTCACCATGGGAAAAGTCGCTGCTAAAATCAAGGTCATGCCGGACAGCCCCGAAATCGACCTCGATGCGCTCCAGGAGCGCCTCGAAAGCGCCCTTCCAGAGGGTGCAAAGATCAACCGGGTCGACCGCGAAGACGTCGCGTTTGGACTCGTCGCCCTGTATCCGACCGTGATCGTCCCCGACGATGCAGGTGGGACGGAATCCGTCGAGGAAAACTTCGCGAACGTCGACGGCATCGAGAGCGTCGAGATCGACGAAGTTGGCCGCATCTAACCGGTTAGTCGGACGGACACTTTTTCGAACGGTTCGATCATCGATGGATCGACCGCGTTAGCGTAAACACGAATAGTGCGATCAGGAACGCACCGATAAATCCCTCGAGTTCGGCGAGGAGACGGATTCGCGGGTTAGGAATCGCTGCTGCACCGCCGAGTACGAGCGTGATGAATCCTTCAAAGCTCAACACGAGATAGCCCGCAGTGGAGCCGTACGGTGGCAACTCCGGGAGCAGTACTGCGTACAGCAACGCAAAGCCGAGGATGACTCCGAGCGACGCTCCTACGACCCGAAGTGGTCGTTCACCGTATCCGGCCAGAAGATCGAGTCCGGCGTTCCGGAGCCATCGCGTTGCCGGTTTGAGACGAGCGAAACCGGAGTTTTCCCGGAACGAACGCGCGTGACCGGACCGCCGATGCCGGAGTTGGCGAAGGAAGAACTCGGCGGCGACGTTATCGCTCCCGGTCTTTTGGGCGCCGTTTTTCGCCTTGAGGTACGTCGATTCCAGAACGCCCGGGTCGGACCGTTCGTCTACACTTTCGTCACCACCGACCGACCGATATAGTTCCGGAGCGACCGTGGCGTGTAGATCCCAGTTGGCCGCCGCAAGAGCATCCAGGTGATGATCGAAGTCGAAGTCCTCGAACGTCGTCTGCGAGAAACGCGTCCCCGTGAGCGCGTTACTGGCGCTCGGTGCCTCAAAGCGGACGTCTCCCAGTGTCCCGTCGGCGACGTCATAGAGAACGAATCCGTCCGATGGTTGTCTTAGCGTCCCCGATCGGATCGACGTGTCGCGGCAATCGACTCTGACTGCGTCGCGTTCCGCCAGCGTCAGCGACACGGATAACGTTTCGATGTCACCGCCGCGAACGTCGACTCCCGACGGACACTGGCTTTCCTCTAACGAAAGTCGGTCCGTTACCGTGATCCGTTCGGCCGAAAGTCGCCCATCGATCGTCGCCCCATCGAAGTCGATAGATTCGATCGTCCCGCCATCGAGCGAGAGGGTGTCGCCGATGCTCGCTCGCTCGAAGGTCAGATGGTCAGGAACGGATGCGCCTGCGAAGTCTCCGGATCCATCGACCGTCGTATCGATAAACGTGCCACCGTGTTCAAACGACGCTTCTATTGCCAGCATTTGTTCACACTCGAACCCGTGGAACGCGGCATCGTCTTCGAACGTCGCATAATTAAACTGGATCGTGTCGTCGACCGTCAGTCCGGAAAACCGAGCCGGGCCGGAGAACGTCGCTCCCCAAAAACTTGAGCGATCGTGAACGGTCGCCTCGTCGAACGTCGCCGTCTTTTCGAACGCGGCATCCTTTGCTTCGACGTGGCCACCGATCGTCACGTCGTACACCGAAACCGTTTCACGAAACACCGTTTCTCGGAGGGTGAAATCACCCTCGATCGTCGCCCCCGATAGATCGAGACGGTGGGCGACGGTCGCGCCGTCGAGATCGATATCACCGCCGATCGTCACCCCGCACAACCGAAGCGGCTGGACGACGCGCGCACCCCGGAGGACGACGGATCCGTCGACGGTGGCGTGACGGAGGTCGATCGGAAATTGGTGTGACCCGCTGACGAGCGCGTTCGGTAACGAAAGATTGTCCAATCGCGCCCCGATGATCGTCGTCTCGACAGTTCCCGGGTCGGACGGCTGATCCCGTGTACTGCGGAGGAGAGATAGTAGCGCCCGCTCGACGGAACAACCTTCCGGACGTGCGTCGGAATCGAGGTGAAACACACAGTGATCGAACCCGTCTACGGCATCGTGCGGGCACGACCAGACGCCGTCCTCGAGGTCGGAATCGTATACGAAACAGCGCCCGTCGTTAGCGTTTTTCCACGCCGACGGATCGAATTCGTATTGACAGCACATTCGGTATGTCCCGGTAATCTCCACCACCGGACATTAACCGTATCGGATACGAGGACGACGGTGGAACTGGACACCATCGATCACACAATGGCTCCCTACTGGCGGCGGACGAACGATGGACGTCGACAGCGGCCGAAGTGTCTCCCCTTCTGTAGTACGGTTCACGGGCGTTCGAGGGGTTCGAATGGCCACTCGAGAGATCGAGTAATATCACTCCCTGCGGCTGGCCGTGAACTGGGTAACGGATTCTCGAAAAGCGACGTTCGTGTGCTCTCAGTTTCCTGGACGGCGATCTCACCGATCCGCACCCAGGTCAGCCTGGGAAACGATTTCCGCACCGACCGACGAGAGATCGACAGTTACGTCCTCGGTAACGGCTTTACTTATTTCGTCTAGATTACCCGCGAGCACCGTCAACACGTCGTCGGGATTGGCATACAGGAGCATATTTCCGTCCTGTCCCTCTGCGACGAGTTGCGTGTCGTTTAACACTATCTGATCGTTCTGGATCGTCGCCGAAACGACCGGCAGTGCTTCCGGTTTTCCCGGCTCGTTGTCTCTGACACGACGGATGTGGACCTCCTCCAGGTCGATTACCTCTTTGTGCTCTTTGATCTGTTCGGCGCAGTTTACCATGTCGTTGAGGAGTGCTGTTCGTTGCTCGTTGCCATGATCGCCCTCGAGACAGTGCTGACAGACGCGGAGTTCGAGACGCATTACCGATCAGTTGGTGACGGAGACCGATGAGAATTCCGCTTCGAAACTCGGCCGCGTTTCGACTCCTGCTATCCTCGCTTGAGTTGTGACTCGCCTGGGACCCTCAACCGCGTAGTTGATCGTGGATTTCCCGGATCCGCTCGGTTCCGCGGTCGACGTAGCCGCCGTGATAACACACCGTCCGGTCGACCTCGAGCGACGCCAGCGTACCGACAGACTCCGTCGCACGTTCCATCTCCGGCGTAAAGTTCGGTTTCGGTCCGGCGAGTGGCTCGTCACCGTCTGCGACGAGTGCATCGCCAGCGATCAGCAGGTTTCCCGTCGGGAAGTACACCGAAACGTGACCCGGCGTGTGACCCGGCGTCGCGACGACTTCCATCAGCCCTGCGTCCGTCGGAATCCGAACGCCATCTACCAGTTCGAGGTCGACGGTCACCGGCGGATA
Organism: Natrinema halophilum; assembly: GCF_013402815.2. Lineage (NCBI taxonomy): Archaea > Methanobacteriati > Methanobacteriota > Halobacteria > Halobacteriales > Natrialbaceae > Natrinema > Natrinema halophilum. Next base: position 1,056,343 of record NZ_CP058601.1, on the reverse strand, counting down.
GCGTTCCCCGTCGCTCTTGATTGGCTCCTTCTCTCCCGACACGAACGGCGCTTCCTCGCGATGGGTTGCGACGACTGCATCGACCCGTTCGAGCAGTGCTGCCAGGCCAGCAGCGTGGTCTCCGTCGTGGTGGCTCAGGACCACCAACCAGACGTCTTCGAGGCTATAACCCACCTTCATCAGGTGCGTTTCTAGCGATGAAATGGCCCCTCGAGGACCGACATCGAGCAGTACGAGTCCTCGGTCGGTTTCGACGACTACCGGTGTGATCGTGATCTCCCGGCCGGCGTACTCGACCGGTATCGGTAACGCGTGAACGCCAGCGTTTTCATGCATACTGAGGCCTTTCCGGTGCCAGCACGATAGAATTGGGTGTTTCTTTGGTGCCAGCACGATAGGCGTGTGTTACTCTCCGGTGTCGTCGCGATTCGAGAGACAATCGTCATAAATTGCCTCCAGTAATTTGTGTGCGAATGTATAAATTTATTAATCCTGAATTTCAGCTTCAGTGTAATGCGAAACGAGTTTGAAGTTTCCACTCACAGTACTGGTGAAAGGCCACTTGCTGCCGTTCGACAACAAAATCTCCCCGAGACAGTCCTGCCATTGATTGATTCGTACGACGATATTGCCGGTGACAGGGATCGTTTCCTCTGGCAATGGCTCTATCACCTCTTTCCGACGGTTAGACTTTCCTGCGTCCACGAGGAGCGTACCCGCCCCGTTCGCGACGCAAAACTGGTTGCGACGATATTCGCAGTCGTTGCTGACGACGTCGCCGAACAACACGCCGACCGAGCGACGTTCGACGAACTGACTGCGATTCCGTTCGACCACCGGCGCGCGAATCCAGACCGCGACGACGTCGACGGCGACGTCGTTCGATTTTTAACGGATGTCTGGGAGCGGTTCTCGACGCTGTACGATAGCGGACCTCGATCGAAAGAGTTCAGGGAGTTGCTTCAGTTCGACCTTCAGGAAGTCTTTCAGGCGATCAAATACTCGTATCTCGCGAACGCGTACCCCGGTCTCGTCTCTGAACGCGAACTATGGCGGTACGACGTTTACAACATGCTCATTTTCGTCTACGCCGACATCGACCTCTCGAACGCCCCGACGTTCGACTCGAGTGAGTTATCGGTTCTCCGGCAGGTCTGCGACCGGACCCAACGGATGGCCCGCATTGGAAACTGGATTTCGACCTGGAAGCGAGAACTAGCCGAGGGCGATTGTAGTTCCGGCGTCGTCGTCTACGCGATGGAAAACGACATCGTTTCTCACGAGACGATACAACTGATCAGGGAGAATCCGACCGAGGCGCCGATTCGCTCCGTCGTCGAGTCGATTCGTCACTCAAACGTCGTCGAGCACTTCCTGAAGTGTTGGCGTGGCGAGTACGAACGAGCGATGCAGTTCGAATCCGAGATTCAGAGTGTCGATATAGGGGCATATCTCGAGGGGTTCGAACAAATACTGGATTATCACATCTCGAGCGAGGGTCTCAAGTGAGGGCCGGGTCACGGCGTACTCGTTCCCGGATTCGGTTCTATAGTACTCTCCCTGTATGCGGCGCTGGGTATCGGTCCACCACCGAAACCCGTCGGACCGAACTGAGCGGGCATCGCCTCCAGTTGAATGTGGAGTGAGTGCTCCTCCAGTATGAACAGCTTTCGACGCTAAACGCAGTCATCATCCCATTAGGGATACGAGTAGCCGGTAGTACGTTCGAGGAACGATCCCGATCGTAATGGCAGCCTAGGTGATCCTTCATCGCTCATAACTTTCATCCATCGTCGCACCGAAGTGGGTATGGTTGGGTCGTTATCACAAAACGCAACGGATGACCTCGAAAACGGAGGGAATGACTGCCCGAACTCGATCCAGTTTACGTACGATACGTACGAGGAACTCCTCGTTCAGTTACGGTCGCGTGGATACGAGTTCACGTCGTACGGTGGCCCCATCGACGATGGCGAGATCCTTTTGCGACACGACGTAGACTGGTCACCGAAGCGGGCGACGAAGATGGCGCAACTCGAGTCCGACAACGACGTCACCGCTACGTACTTCTTCCTGCTCTCGTCGCCGTTTTATAACACATTATGTCAGGAAACGCGAAACGCCATCGATCGGATCACCTCGCTGGGTCACGACATCGGCCTGCACTTTAGCCCGCACCAGTATTGGTCGTCGGAACCCACAAACGAGGATCTCGTCGCGGCAGTCGACAAGGAACGCAACATACTCTCGATGGCAATCGAGGAACCGATCGACGCCGTCTCGTTTCACATCCCGCCGGATTGGGTGCTGAAACGGAGCTACGAGGGGTTCGTGAGTACGTACGAGGAACGGTTCTTCACTTCCATCGCGTACCGGGGTGACTCGAACCAGCGGTGGCGTGGTTCGCCTCCGTTTGCCGATGGGTTTCCCGACCGGCTGCAGATTCTGGTCCACCCAGGGCTGTGGGCCGAATCCGACCAGTCGTTCGCCGAGCGACTGTATCGCGAACGCGATAATCGGTTTCGGTCGCTCAGTGGATTCCTCAATCACCAGTTCATCGACGACAACGTAAGCCGCTCGTAAAACGACCGAGCTAGACGACAGCCGATTTACGATCCGACGATCTCCACATGACCCACGATCAACTCGCAACTGACGACGAACCGGTTCGCGATCCGCAAATAGTGTTTGCCAGCTGTACAGATGCCGGGTTCGACCTTTTTCGGTACGTTCACGAGGAGCTGGTCGAAGTAGACGAACTCGTTTCGCTGACGCCCGAACAGGGCGAGCGATACGGCGTCTGTAGCTACTACGATCACGCCGAGTACGCCGCGGACCACGACGTTTCGATCTACTATCCCGAAACCTACGGAATGGACGACAGAGACGTCGACCACTTCGTCACCCTCGATGCCGATTTATTGCTCGTCCACGGCTGGCAACGACTCATCCCTGGTGATGTTCTCGAGACGTTCACACGCGGAGCACTTGGCCTCCACGGGTCGGCCTTTGGCTTGCCGAAGGGGAGGGGGCGGTCGCCGATGAACTGGTCGCTCATCGAAGACCTCGATCGGTTCCTCCTCTCGGTAATGCATTTAGACGAAGGGGCTGATTCGGGTGACGTGGTCGCCACGAAAAAGTTCGACATCAACCGCCACGACACGATCCAGTCGTTGTATCACAAGCTCGTGATGACCGGCCAGCAACTGTTCGAGGAAATCCTCGTCGACGTATTAGCTGGAACCGCCGAGCTCGAGGTTCAGACGGCTGAGCCGACCTATTATCCGAAGCGGAACCCGGAGGATGGCGCTATCCACTGGGAAGACCCGACGAAGACGATCTACAACCTCGTTCGGGCCGTCGCACATCCATATCCGGGCGCGTTCACCGAACACGATGGAACACGCATAACGATCTGGAACGCCCAGCCGTTCTCCTCGGATCTGCTGCTCGACGAGCGACCGGGAACGGTGGTTCAGGTCTTCCAGGCGAGCCAGCAATTCGTCGTCAAGACGAGCGACGGAACCCTGCTCGTCACCGACTGGGAGGCAGAGAACTGGGACCCCGTCCGGGGAATGGTTCTCGAGTCGCTCACGAACGAATCGGTCGATAGCCCGAACCGAGTGGACCAGCCCGAGCATGAGGACTCGTTGACAGGGTAGCGATCCAGGTGGCCGCCCGGTCGGGAAACTGGCCTCGTCGAGCGGTCAATACGGAATACGTGTGTTTTATAACCGTCACCGGACAATCCGGTCGTACGACCATGCCGAAGTCTAATGGCCCTCGTCAGGGAACTCGAAGGAAGCTCGCGAACAATCCCCGGGATCGCGGCACGTCACCGCCTCAGCGTGCGATTCAGGAGTACGAGCCGGGCGAAAAAGTCCATTTGAAAATCGACCCAAGCGTCCCAAACGGACGCTTCCACCCACGATTCGACGGTCGGACCGGCGAAGTCGTCGGCAAACAGGGAAGCGCGTTCAAGGTTCAGATCGAGGATGGCGGCAAGAACAAGACGCTGCTGGTAACCGCGGCCCATCTGCGGGCGCAAAACCAGGAAAAAAGCCGGATCTGATCGGGGATGACGATCTTCAAAGAGATCGTCGACGAGGAGTTCCTGACGGTCTCGGAAACGAAGGAACTGCTCGCCGACATCGAAGCCGAACGCGCGATGGACGAGAATCGCGAACTGCGCTATGAACTCGCGCGAGCGATCGAACACGCAAACCGATTTACCGTCTTGGAGCCAGCGGAATCCCAGGCGCTCGTCGACGACTTGCGAGATATAGAGAAGGTCGACGAACCGACTGCATATAAGATAGCGAACCTCCTGCCCCGCGATCGGGACGAGCTCCGGTCGGTGTATGCACAGCAACGCTATTCACTGTCGGGCGATGAACTCGACGAAATTCTCAACGTCATCGCTCAGTACGTCTAACAGGCCGAGCGGATTACCGTTCTGTTGTGGATCGAAAAGCACGAAACTCCAGTGTTGTCGTGCGTTTCGAAGGGCCACAAGCGTAATCAAATACGCATCAGAAAGATCGAGTAAACGTGAGAGCGATACTCCTTTTCGAGACCTGTCCCGGAGAGCGATACGATGACAATCTCTTCAGGGACGTCGTCCGATTGCGGACTACCCTGCGGTTCTTAAACAGGGGATGAACACCGAGAGGGGGTGTAGATAGTGGCTCCAGCCGATGCGGTGACTGATTCGAGGTCGGATTCTGAATCCGAAACGCTCGAACGTGATATCGGCCTCCTCGGAGCTACCGCGATCGGTGCGGGGACGATGATCGCTGGGGGTATCTTTGTACTCTCGGGACTTGCAGTCGGAAACGTCGGCGCAGCGGCGACCGTCTCGTTCGCGCTAGCGGCGGTCGCCGCGTCGTTTACTGCCCTGACCTACGCCGAATTCGCGACCGTCTACACCGTCGATGGCGGAGGTTACGCGTACGTGGCTGAGGTGTTCGATTCGGACTGGTCGTATCTCGTCGGCTGGCTATTGATTCTAGGGTATCCCGCCAGCGCAGCCTTCTACCTGGCAAGTTTTTCGGACTGGTTCAACCGATTCGCACGTCCTGCAATTGCATTGCCCCAGGCGCTTCCCTACTGGATCCCTGGAATCGCCGTCCTCGCGGTACTGGTTGGGATCAATCTCATCGGTACGGCAGAAACCAGAACGTTACAGATCGCACTAACAGGGTTGAAAGTCGCTCTGATCGGCCTCTTTCTGGTCGGCGGGTTTCGCGCGTTCGACGCGGATGTCGTTGCTACGTCTTTCGCAACTCACGCAGCGCAGTTCGAAGACGTTGCTCTTACGTCAGCACTCGTATTCATCACGTTTTTCGGATTCGAAGCGATCGCGACGAGCGAAGGCGAGATCGAAGCACCCGAACGGACGGTCCCCAGGGCCATCTTTCTGAGCATCGGTATCGTAACCGTGCTGTATATGTTCGTCGTTGTCGTGGTGGTGCTGGCGATCAACGATGCGGGCTTTCACGCATTTCTCGCCGAGCGAACGTCGATGTCCTCGTCTACGGCTGCCACAACATTTGTCGCTACCCACGGCGAAGTCGCGTTAGCGCGGGCGGCTCAGTATTACCTCGGCGATATCGGGTTCTACGTCTTTATCGGAGGTGCATTGCTATCCATGATCTCGGCTGCCAACGCGACGGTGCTTGCCGGCTCGCGAGTGAAGTTGGCGATGGCCGACCGGGATCATCTCCCGGAACCAGTAGACCGGGTCGATCCACAATCCGGCGTTCCGACGGTGGCGGTTATCTTGACTGGTGGCCTGATTCTAGCGTTTTTCATGTTTTTCGGCGTTCTCTTCGGGACGCCATCGGCCGAAGCCGGGCAATCCCACGGCTTGGTGTTAGGCCTCGAGTCGCTCGCCCACCTCGCCGACTTCATGCTACTCGCCGCGCTGGTGTTCGTAAACGGTGCGCTGATCTGGTCTCGCCGGAAGAACCCGGATCGAGAACGATTGTTTCGAGTTCCGGCCGTTCCGTGGGTCCCGATGGCCGCAGTTGGGTCGAACCTTATATTGCTGGCGAGCCTGGAACTGTCCGCCGTGGTGCTCGGTGTCGCGGCGATAGTCGTCGGTATCGGGCTCTGGTTCGTGGCTATCGATTGATTGCCGTTCAAACCGAAATCCGCCTCACCGTGGCCGGTTTTTCCGCATCCGGTCTCGTCACTTGCGATCCCAAAACGTATCACAGCCGACACCTACCCATCGAACTCGATCCGTGAGTTACTACTGTTTCGGCAGCGGTGTATTCACGGCCATGATAGCGCCGTTCGGAGAGAAGCGTCGGATGTGAACGGAATCCGACTCCGCCGACTAATGGGCCGACTCTTTAAGTATGCCGTCGCCGTATCTGTATCAAATGAGCGAAGCCGATGACGACGAGATGGACGTTCGACGAGCGGTCGTGTTGGATTACCTCGCACACGGATTGTCGGACGACGGCCGACCACAGTATGCGAAGTCACCGGCAGGCTATGCTGTCGGAATCGAGGACTTTCAGCTCTATCAGGTCGCGTTTGACGAAGATGAGCGGATAACCATCGGGAGCGAGATAGTCATCGAGCCGCCCGCTCACCGGGACGTCGTCACCGAGGCACATCGCGTCGAGTACGACGATCTCTCGTCGGGTGCACAATCGGAACTCGAGTACGTCGTCGCTGATCTCGTCGAGGAGAACGAAGAGCGCTTCGTCGACTTCTACAACGATGCGCAGCCGATTACGCTGCGACTCCACCAGTTGAATCTGCTGCCCGGAATCGGAAAGAAACTCCGAAATGGGATCCTCGACGAGCGCAAACGCAAACCGTTCGAGAGCTTCGAGGAACTGTCCGAGCGGGTATCCGGGCTGCACGACCCAGACGAAATCCTCGTCGACCGCATTCTGGAGGAGTTGCGCGACGACGACTTGAAATACCAGACGTTCGTCGGCCGGCGGGAACAACAGCAGGACCAGTAACGACGGCGACTGGACTCGACCCAGCGGCGCCCGTATACGAATTGCCGACGACCCGAGACGACGACCCTCGTCCTACGACACTCACGTGCTGGTTTTCGTCAGGAAGTCGTCGACAACCACATTAAACGCCGTCGGTTGCTCGAGCATCGCCAGATGACCCGCGTCTTCGATTTCGGCCAGTTCTCCGTCATCGATCTCGTCGGCGAGGTACTCGTGAAACCACGGCGGCGTCAACTGATCGTATTCGCCGTACACAGCGAGGGCGGGAACGTCGATACTGCCGAGTTCGTTGCGGACGTCGAACTCGTGGCAGGTCAAGAAATCCCGTCGAGTCACTCTCTGTCCGCAGTCGTACATTCGTTCTACCGATTGCTCTCGGAGTTTGGGATCCGGATCGTAAAAGAGTCTGTTCGGTCCGTGCAGGAACTCGACTGCTCGTTCGAAGTCCGATTTGAGCCACGTAAGCAGATCGTCGAGGACGCCGAGTCGTGCACCGGTCCCCGTCAGGACGACCGCCGTCGGATCGAACTCGCGCTCGAGCAAGATATGTAATACGATGGCACCGCCGAGTGAATTCCCGACGAGGATTTCGGCGTCAGTTTCATCGACGACGGCTAGTACGTCGTCCGCGTAGGCTGATAGCGCCGTGTACCCGGCACTTGCGTCCGCATCAGACGAATCTCCGTGACCGCTTAGATCGACCGTAACGATCGGATACCGATCCGCCAGTGACTGTTGGCCGGTCCAGATGCCGCGCGAACCGCCGCTTCCGTGGATACAACAGATCGGAGGACCGTTACCGCCTCGGTCGACGACATCGTAAGCCGTCTCCCGGCCGTGGTGTGGTACCGTTTCCATACGTTGCGAAACGAGCGGAATTGGCATAAAGACTCGATCCGGCCGTCCCGGAAACTGCCAGCACCGGTGATATAATCGTTCCGACCGAATACTCATCCGAACCGTACACCAGACTGGACGAAGGCTGATTCTCCGTGAACCACGAACAAAGGACTACAGATCGGACCCGCCGCCTTCTTGCGATATACCATGGAAAGATATATATGCTTTGGGTGCTTACCTTGGGTTAGTTACAGCATGACTCTCGAACAATTCACCCGCGAAGATGGGCAGTTGGCCCGTCGGTACGACTACGACGACGGCACGGTGTTTGCCGTTGACTTCGGTACCGACGGGACCAACGCCACGGTCGATCTCGTCGACGACACCGTCATCGTCGTCCTCGAGGACGACCAGTACGAGATCGAACTCCCCAAAACTGGTGAGGACGCGCACACGTTTATCAAAAACGGCGTCCTCACTATCGAACTGGAGGAGAAACGATGAAACTCACCGTCAAACCCCTGAAACAGAAAGACGCGGGTCGCGGTCTGGCTGCAATCGACCGCGTCTCGATGAACGAACTCGATCTAGAGAACGGGGACTACATAGTCATCGACGGAAAGGGCGACGGACAGGCCGTTGCACGCGTCTGGCCTGGTTACCCCGAGGACGAAGGCCGGGGAATCGTCCGGATCGACGGCCGCCTGCGTCAGGAAGCCAACGTCGGGATCGACGACACCGTCACGGTCGAACCAGCCGACGTCAAGCCCGCGAAGTCGGTAACCGTCGCGCTTCCGCAGAACCTGCGGATTCGCGGTGATATCGGTCCCCTCGTTCGCGACAAGCTGAGCGGTCAGGCCGTCACCGAAGGCCAGACGGTGCCGTTCTCGCTTTCGTTCGGGCCGATGGCCAGTTCCGGCCAATCAGTCCCGCTGAAGATCGCTAACACGTCGCCAAGCGGGACGGTCGTCATTACAGATTCGACGAACATCGAAATCTCCGAAACGCCGGCCGAGCAGGTCAGTTCCAGCGGTGGACGGTCCGCCGAAGGCGTCCCGAACGTCACCTACGAGGACATCGGCGGCTTGGACGACGAACTCGACCAGGTGCGCGAGATGATCGAGTTGCCGATGCGCCACCCCGAGCTGTTCCAGCAACTGGGAATCGAGCCGCCGAAGGGCGTCCTCCTGCACGGCCCGCCGGGCACCGGAAAGACCCTGATGGCAAAGGCCGTCGCCAACGAAATCGATGCTCACTTCGAAACGATCTCCGGTCCGGAGATCATGTCGAAGTACTACGGAGAGAGCGAAGAACAACTCCGTGAAGTCTTCGAGGAGGCCGAAGAGAACGCGCCCGCAATCGTCTTCATTGACGAACTCGACTCCATTGCCGCCAAACGAGAGGAGGCCGGTGGCGACGTCGAACGACGTGTCGTCGCCCAGTTGCTCTCACTGATGGACGGCCTCGAGGAACGAGGGCGAGTCACGGTCATCGCCGCAACCAACCGCGTCGACGCAATCGATCCCGCACTCCGACGCGGCGGGCGCTTCGACCGCGAAATCGAGATCGGCGTTCCCGACAAGGAGGGCCGAAAGGAAATCCTGCAGGTTCACACCCGCGGAATGCCGCTCTCGGAGTCGATCGATCTCGAACAGTACGCCGAAAACACGCACGGCTTCGTGGGTGCCGACCTCGAATCGCTGGCTCGCGAAAGCGCGATGAACGCGCTCCGTCGGATCCGTCCCGAGCTCGACCTCGAGTCCGAGGAGATCGATGCCGACGTCCTGGAGTCACTAGAGGTGAACGAAGCCGACGTCAAGGAGGCACTCAAGGGTATCCAGCCATCTGCGCTTCGTGAGGTCTTCGTCGAAGTGCCGGACGTCACCTGGAACGACGTCGGTGGACTCGAAGACACCAAAGAGCGCCTCCGCGAGACGATCCAGTGGCCGCTCGATTACCCCGACGTGTTCGAGGCGATGGACATGCAGGCCGCCAAGGGTGTCCTCATGTACGGACCGCCTGGCACCGGGAAGACGCTGCTGGCAAAGGCAGTCGCCAACGAAGCCCAGTCGAACTTCATCTCGATCAAGGGCCCCGAACTGCTGAACAAATACGTCGGAGAGAGCGAGAAGGGCGTTCGCGAGGTCTTCGAGAAGGCTCGCGAGAACGCCCCGACCGTGATCTTCTTCGACGAGATCGACTCGATCGCGGGCGAACGCGGTCAGCGTCAGGGTGATTCCGGCGTCGGCGAACGCGTCGTCTCCCAGCTGTTGACCGAACTCGACGGGCTCGAGGAACTCGAGGACGTCGTCGTGATCGCGACGACCAACCGCCCGGACCTGATCGACAGCGCCCTGTTGCGACCAGGTCGGCTCGACCGCCACGTCCACGTGCCGGTTCCCGACGAGGGTGGCCGCAAAAAGATCTTCGAGGTCCACACCCGCAACAAGCCTCTGGCCGAGGCGGTCGACCTCGAATGGCTCGCGAGCGAGACGGATGGCTACGTCGGTGCTGACATCGAAGCGGTCGCTCGCGAGGCATCGATGGCAGCCAGTCGCGAGTTCATCAACTCGGTCGATCCCGAGGAGATGGACGACACCATCGGCAACGTTCGCATCGGGAAAGAACACTTCGAGCACGCACTCAACGAAGTCAATCCGAGCGTGACTCCCGAGACGCGAGAGCAGTACGAAGAACTCGAAGAGGAGTTTCAGCAGGCCGAACCCACTGGCGAAGAACAGGTCGGTCGAACCTTCCAGTAAGGTCGCCACCTCCGGTTTCGTCGTTTGGCGTTTCTGTTTTCGATCGATTTGCGGCTGCGGAACTACCTAAAACTGTATACACATCCATCGCACAGCCGTCGTGCAATCGGGTATGTTCCGACTGTCAGTAGCACCTCTATCGGCAACCGCCAACGGTCACTCGAGCGCGTCACGAAACCGGTTCGATGAGGTCGTGACTCATCCCAGCCGATTTCTACTGTTTCATCCCGACCGAGGCCGTATTGAGGCCGCTCGAGGACCAAATGGACGAGCAGTCTTAGAGGGTGACGTCGACAGGATCGAGGTCGGCGAGGATTTCCTCGGCGTGACCGTCGGGCGAGACGTCCTCGTAAACCGCTTCGATCTGACCGGCCGGTCCGACGAGGTACGTGTTTCGAAAGACTCCATCGAACGTCGTGCCGAACATCCGTTTTTCGCCGTACGATTCGTACAGCGTGGCGACTTCGCCGAATTCGTCGGCGAGCAGATCGAACTGGAAGTCGTAGTCCGCCGCGAAGTCGGCGATGTCGTCGACGGAATCGTCGCTAATGCCGACGATACTCACATCGAGAGATGCGAATTCGGACAGTGAGTCGTCAAATCCGCAGGCCTCGGCGGTGCAGCCGTCCGTGTTCGCCCGGGGATAGAAATATACGACGAGTCGCTTGCCGTCGAAGTCAGAGCGGCGAACCGTTTCGCCGTGTTGGTTCGGCAGTTCGAATTCTGGTGCTTCGTCACCGACGTCGAGCATGCACGCCAGTTAGCGACAGGTATTGTATGCGTTACGGTTTCACACGAGAGAAGCGTCCGGTCGCGACGACGAACGGGAGTTCGACGTTCGACGGCGTCATTCGAGTCGTTCAGCCGCTTCCCGGTCGACGAGAGGAGCGGCATTTTGTTCGGGCAGCGTAACGACATCGTCGCTGGTCAGGGTATATTCGCGGTCGTCAACGCCGAGAATCGAACCGATGTCGCTGGTGATCCTGACTGTGGTTCGGTCGACGTCTGCGGTGACGGTATTCGCACCATCGTTGGCTCCCGCATCCGCGCCCGGTCCAGGGTCGGCTCCGTGACTTGCCGACTCGGAACTGGTATCGGAGATAGGCGTGGCGTTCGTTTGGTCCGGTTCGCCCGAGTTCTCGTTTCCTGCTTTCGTCGGCTGAGTATTGTGGGAGGTCGAAGTGGCCTCGTCACGCCCGGCCGCGTTGTCGTCTGCTTCATCGACTGCCGATCCGCTCTCGCCCATGACATCCGCGGGGGAAACACCACTCGAGTCGTCCGACACCGTTTCCGATCCCGGCTCGGTCATCTCGTCCTTCGTTCGACCGGTATCCGCCGGACGGTGGTCGGGCGGTGGTTGCGGGGCGTCGTCCGAGGAATGCTGATCGGGAGCCGCATCCGCGGCGTGGATGGTAGAATCCTCCGACTCCGCTGTACGAGGCGAGTCGGTCTCGGTAGCACTCGATGCTACGGCCGTATCGTCGACGTTTTCGAGAACGTCGAGTACACGGTTCTTGTTCGAGCCGATGCGATCGACGAGATCCTCGAACAGATCTCCTTCTTCGGCCGTTAGACCCTCATCATTGGCTGCCATCCCGGCCGCGGCGAGACTGGCCTGTTTGACGAGCTTTCCCATTCTGCGCTCGTAAACCGCTTCGACGACGTCTTTTGCGGTTTCGATTTCGTCTGTCAGTCGACTGACTTCCGGAGAGGAAAAGGGGTCGTCGGCTTGCTCGGCGACGCGATCGCGTTCGGTCTCGAGGCTAGCGATGTACTCGCCGACCTCCTGATAGAACGTAGGGCGCAAATTCTGGAGGCTATCCTTCTGGCGCTCCTTGCTCTGGATCGAACGCAATTCGTCTAGATTCATTCTTTTTCCTTTTCTGCGCGGCCGCGTGCCATCAGAAACACGGCAACGTACTCCTGTAGTGACTGGTTGCCTTCCTGGACCGTAAAGCTATCTCCTCCCAGTTCGATCTCGCCCCCCTCGACCACGTCGACTGTAATCTCGTGACCGCGAAACGTCTCGGGAACGGCATCGACGAGTGGATCGAACGCATCGAGTTCGTCGCGATCGAGCCGTACGGTCCGAAGCCCGCTCCCGCCGTGGAGGCTGCCCGGCAATCGGATGAGGCGGTTCGTGTCGGTAGTGACCGGCTCGTCGATAGGGGCATTGTCCCGCTCAACGGCCAGGTTCGAAAACCGCTCGGCGAGTTGTGCGATCGCGGTGTGAACGGTGACGTTGCCCGCCTCGAGCTGCTCTCGATTGTTGCGGGCCGCATTCAGCGTTGCTGTGGCTTTCCCCTCACCGATGCCGTCGAATTCCTGTAAGCGCTCGAGAGCCACGTCTTCGTCTAGTTCGAGCAGGTTGTCGACGTACTCCATGAAGTGCTCGTGGGTTCGGGCACCCCAGCCGCCTTCGGTTTGGAGAATACGACGCTCAGCCGGGGTCTTACGACCCACACCGACCACCGTCTCGCTCTCGATCAGTTCGTCGAATTCGAGGCCGATACCGCGGACGTAATCGACGATCTCTCGCCGGTGCTCCCGCTCGAGGCGGGAAACACCGTCGTCGCGAACGTGTACGTGGTAGCCCCGGCCGCCCGAAAAGACGATCTCGAGGTCGTCGAAGCCGAAGTCGTTCTCGAGGAAATCGAGCAGCCGAAAGAGGGCGTCCTTGCACTTCGCGAGCATCTCCGCGTAGCTGTCCTCGCCGAGCGTGACGGTCGGCAGGTGATCCGCGTCCAGGTCGAAGACGAGATCCGCGGATTGCCAGTCTTTGGCGTGCATCGAGCTCGCGCCGGGATCGCGAAAGTGTCCCGCGGAGAAGTAGACGTGTCGCGGCCGCTTCCTGACGAGAAACTCCGAGAGATCGCCTAACTCGAGCAGCGATCGATGACGGACCATCGTCGTGTCGGGACCGTCGGTCCAGGGAATGAACCCCCACTCGCGTTCGTTGGCGGCTGGTGGCGGTGTGATCTCTGTCCGTCGATAGTGATCGCGAAACCGCCCCCGAAGGTAGGCCCTCGTTCGCTCCTCCATGCGCCTCGAGTAGTCGTCGGTGGGGGTCTATAATCCTGCCGAAAGGAATGACGGTCGACGTCCGTGTGAATGTAACTGCGAGCGTAGCGGGCTGTCTCGTTTTCGGTCGGGGAGGAGACGCCTCACCGGCGGATCAGATCCGTGATCCGGTCGGCGATACCGACGTCGGCACCGAGTTTCAGGTAGTAGGCATCGCCGCCGTCTTCGTAATAATTGTCGATTCTGCGCTTTATCTCGAAGCCGAGGTGCTCGTAGAACTGGAGGGCGTTCTCGTTGGTCGTCCGGGCGTGACACGTGATCGCATCGTGATCTTCCGCCACGTGAGCGATGAGACGTTTGCCGATCCCTTCGCTTCGGTAGTCGGGAGCCACTGCCAGAAAGAGCAAATATCCGTCGCGACGGACGGCGGCGAATCCGATGAGGTCCCCCTTCTGGACGTAACAGTGTACCGTCGACCGGCGATATGCGTCGGTAAAGAAATCGTGCCGCTGTTTGAGTACACCTTCCTGACGGTTTATCTCCTCTTTCAGCTGCCAGGCTTCGTCGACGAAATCGTCGCTCCCCGGGGCGACGACGCGACTGTCGATGTTGACGCTCACTATCACAGCATACCAGCGACGTCAATATAATTCCACCGGCACATGTGGCTCTGTAACGTCAGACGGTAATAATGAGTGTCCGGTATTCCGATCCAGTATCAATCCGACATTCGACGGCGGCTCCGAAACGGGAAACCGAAACGACGGGCATAGGATCACCGACGACGAAGGACTCAAAAATGAACTTCGAACTGCGCGACCACACGGCTGACATCGCGGTCTCGGCGACCGGCGATTCGCTCGAGGCGATATTCGGGGCCGTGGCGGATGGTCTCGCGGCGGCATCGTGCGGGGAGATACCCGGCGATACGGGTGAGCGCTTTTCACTCGCTGTGAGCGCGGAGCGCCGCGACGCCTTACTGTTCGACTATCTCGACGAACTGATCTATTTGCGGGACGTCCGCGTGGAACTTCCCGTCGATCACCGCGTCGAGTCGGTGGAGCGGGTCGAGTCGGCCGACGGTTCGCCGGAGTGGCACCTCGAGGCCAGCGCCCGCGGCGTCCCGCTCGCAGCCATCGACGCTCGCGAAGTAAAGGCCGTGACTTACTCTGAAATGCAACTCGAGCGTATCGACGGGAGCTGGGAAGCGTACGTCGTCTTCGACGTGTGAGGTCGAGAGGAGAGACGAACATCTTTCATCGCTGGAGTCCGACTTTGAGGTATGACTACCTTCGACGCCAACGGTATCTCGCTCGAGCGGGTACGCGAATACGTCTGGGAGATCCCACAACGAGACGGGATGCGCGCCCCAGCGCGGGTGCTTGCGAGTGAAGCGTTGCTCGAGGAGATCGCGGACGACAAGACGCTCGAGCAGATCACGAACACGACCCACCTACCAGGGATAACGAAACACGCGATCTGCATGCCCGACGGCCATCAGGGATACGGGTTTCCGGTCGGCGGAGTGGGGGCGCTTGACGCCCAAAACGGCTGTATTTCGCCGGGAGCAGTCGGCTACGACATCAATTGCGGCGTCAGGATGATGCGGACGAACCTGACGTACGACGAGTTGCAGGGCCGCGAGGAGGAACTCGTCGATTCCCTGTTTACCAACATTCCGTCGGGCCTGGGTGGCGGTGGCGTCGTCGAAGCCGGCGTCGACACCGTCGACGAAATTCTCGCCCGCGGCGTCGACTGGGCGCTGGAGAACGGCCACGCCGTCGAGGACGACCTCCTCCACTGCGAGGACGAGGGCATGCGCGAGGGGGCCGATCCGTCGAAAGTGAGTCAAAAGGCCAAAGATCGCGGAAAGAATCAGATCGGTTCGCTGGGATCGGGCAACCACTTCCTCGAGGTCCAGCGGGTCACCGACGTCTTCGACGACGAGGTGGGTGAGGCGTTCGGACTCGAGGAAGAGCAGATCGTCGTGTTGATTCACTGTGGGTCACGCGGACTCGGCCACCAGACCTGCAATGACTACTTGCGAAAGATCGAGCAGCAACATCAGGGGCTGTTGAATAAACTACCGGACAAAGAACTCGCTGCTGCCCCAGCCGGGTCCCAGCTCGCCGAGGACTATTACGGCGCGATGAACGCGGCGATTAACTTCGCGTGGGTCAACCGCCAGCTGATCATGCATCGCACGCGCCAGGTCTTCGAGCGCGTGTTTGGCCGTTCCTGGGAGGAGATGGACATGCACTTGCTGTACGACGTAGCCCACAACATCGCCAAAAAGGAGATGCACACAGTCGGCGACGAAAAGCGCGAACTGTACGTCCACCGCAAGGGCGCGACACGGGCGTTTCCGGCCGGCCATCCCGAGGTCCCGATGGCCTATCGCGACGTCGGTCAACCGGTTATCATCCCCGGCAGCATGGGGTCCGGCAGTTACGTCCTCCGAGGCGGGGAAAACTCGATGGACCTCACCTTTGGCTCGACCGCCCACGGGGCGGGACGACTCATGAGCCGCACGCAGGCGAAAAAGGAGTACTGGGGCGGTGACGTGAAACAGCAGTTACAAGACCGGAATCAGATCTACGTCAAAGCCCAGTCCGGCGCGACGGTCGCCGAGGAAGCACCGGGCGTCTACAAGGACGTCGACGAGGTCGTCCGCGTCTCCGACGAGCTGGGTATCGGCGATACGGTCGCGCGAACGTTCCCGGTCTGTAACATCAAAGGATAAGTGACATCTGCGGTCCGACACAACGGGACCGGATCTACTCGACGTTCGGCTTGCGCTTACTTCAACCGATACGGACTTTCGTCGTCGTCATCGTCGTCGCTTTCGTACGGTTTTCGAGCGGTGATCGTCACCGTCGCTTCCGGATCGTCCTCGTCGGCCCACGGGCTGTCGTAGGCCGATATCTCGAGGTCGGTGACGTCCCAACCTTCCTCCTCGATGATCTCTACGAGGCGACGCTGGTCTGCGAGCATATCCTCGTCCATGGTGGCACGTTCGAGATTGATCAGGGTAGGTCTTCCGTCCTCCCTTATCGTATCACAGGAAGGAAACGGGTCCGTTGTGCCGTTCATCGGTGTCGATTCGGCGTTCGCTGCTCGACTTACCGATGTCGGTTCATTCTCCTTCGTCCGACTCACCGATGTCGGTTCATTCTCCTTCGTCCGACTCACCGATGTCGGTTTATTCCCCTTCGTCCGACTCACCGATGTCGATTACTTCCTCGACGAGCGCGCGGTGTGCTCGTCGAAGCCGCTCGGAAAGCGCCTGATGAGAGATTTCGAGCTCGCCAGATAGCTCGTCCATGTCCATCCCGCGGGGAATCTCGTAATACCCGCTTTCGAGGGCTGCGACCAGTGTCTCGTACTGAGCATCGGTAAGGCCGAACCGACCGTGGCGGTTCTCTTCCAACTGGTGAATCTTGTGGATCTCGATGCCAAGCCCCTGCTCGGATGCGAAATCGTAGGTCCGAGAGAGCGCTTCCCGCTCGGGAAAGAGAACCCGAAACCGCCACCGTTTGGTCTTGACGTGCGCGTCGAGAACCGTCGCTTGCTCCTCGGTCAACAGGTGGAGTATCACGGTGACGTCGTCTACCCAGTTCATTCGATATAACCGCTCGTCGTCGAGGTCCGTGAGCTGTTCGGCCTCTTCGACGCTAGGGTCGTTCGCTAGCGCATCGCCGAGTGTTTCAAGCGTCTCCCCCGTCCCGGAAAACCAGACGTACGGCATAACGTGATCCGGATCGTACGCGACGACGCGTTCGATCTCCACGTCGAGGTCGTCGGTCGCCTCGAGCGTGTGCCGGAGTGCGAACTCGGCAGCAGGGACCGCGAACTCCGCGATCGTACTCATGTCGGACGGTATCACGTCGACGACCAAGAGTCCCGGACCTCGTCCGTCCGCGACCGGTGGACGATCAGCTTCATGACTGCGAGCTGTCAGCAGACGAAACCGATTTCGGTTACGGAAGATCGAATAAGCCGGCGCGTTTAAGCGGATCCGGCTGCAAACCGGTGCCATGCTCACCGACGAGTTCGGGCGCGAGGTAACGGGGGTTCGCGTTTCTCTCACCGATCGGTGTAACTTCGATTGCGTCTACTGCCACAACGAAGGCCTCGGCGACACCCGGGGGCCGATGGACCCCCAAGACGACGAGATGGGCGCGGACGACGTCGTTCGCTTTCTCGAAGTTGCAGCCGAGTTCGGCGTTGACTCGGTCAAGTTCACCGGCGGAGAGCCGATGCTTCGACAGGACTTAGAGGAAATAATTAGACGCACTCCCGACCAGATGGAGGTCTCTCTGACGACCAACGGCACGTTTCTCCCCGGGCGCGCCGAGGCGCTCGTCGACGCCGGTCTCGAACGAGTCAACGTCTCGCAGGACGCGCTCGATCCACAGGATTTCGCCGAGATCACCAAGAGTGGGGCGTACGAGAAGGTCATAGAGGGGGTCGACGCCGCGCTCGAATCGGGTCTCACGCCGGTCAAACTCAATATGGTCGTCTTCGAACACACCGCCGGTTACGTCCCGGAGATGGTCGACCACGTCGCCGAGAACGAGGGCCTCCAGCTTCAGTTGATCGAGTATATGCCCGAACTGACCGGCAAGCCGGAGTGGAATATCGACATCGAGCGCGTTCACGACTGGCTAGCCGAGAAGGCGGACGATATCGAACACAGAGAGATGCACGACCGAAAGCGTTACTGGATAAACGGCGGGATGGTCGAAATCGTCGACCCCGTCGAGAATCCGACGTTTTGCGCGAACTGTCACCGAGTTCGCGTTACCCACGAAGGGTATCTGAAAGGCTGTCTCAACCGCAACGACGACCTCGTCTCGATGGGCGACATGGACAGGTCCGAGATTCGAGCGGCCTTCCGCGATGTCGTTGCAAACCGGGTCCCCTACTACGGCGAGTACATGATTCGAAACGACGAGGGCGAGTGGGAGATCAATGATAAGTATATCGAGGAGTACGCCGGAGCCTGACTTTCCCGTCCGTATTTCGTCCGGTGTGAATGCGCTCATCTCGGATCTATTTGGATGTACGGAACCCGGGAGAGTTTGTCCGTGATTTGGGAGTTTGTCCGTGATTGGCACGAAACATGCGCGCAGAATCCGGCCACCTTTCGTTGCGCTTAAGTAGTGCACGGGGGTAGGTTCGGGTGCGATACGTGTAGGGGAGCGATCCCCGAGTCCGAGAGGGCGACGATTGACCGACGGTGTCGTGGTAGCCAAGCGGCCCAAGGCGCATGGTTGCTAACCATGTGGCGTCAAGCCTCCGGGGTTCGAATCCCCGCCACGACGTCGGATTCAACGCTGGCGTTTTCCCGCCAGTCGACTTGCAACGCACGCAGACCAGACACAGATACACGACATATGAGCGCGGAAGAACCTCAAGAACAACAGGACGACGAAGATCTCCAGTATTTCGTCCGCATCGGGCAAACGGACCTCGATGGGACGAAATCCGTCGAGCGCTCGCTTACGGAGATGAACGGGATCGGTCGACGAACCGCCCGACTCATCGCCGCAGAAGCGGGCGTCGACCGGACGGCAACGTTCGGTCGACTCGACGACGACGTCATCGACGAGGTCGTCGAGATCGTCGAGAACTACGCCGACGAAGTTCCAAACTGGCTCAACAACCGTCAGGAGGACTTCTACAGCGGCGAAACGACCCACCAGATCGGTAACGATCTCCAGCTGACTCGCCAGCACGACATCAACCGGATGAAGATGATCGACTCCTACAAGGGGACGCGCCACAAGCGCGGCCAGAAGGTCCGCGGGCAGCGAACCAAGTCCACCGGCCGGACGGAGGGCACCATCGGAGTCAACGTCGAAGAGATCCGTGAAGAACAGGCCGAAGAAGCCGCCGCCGAAGAGGACGAGGGTGAATAATGCCACTCGGCACTGACACCAAGCAATACGAGACGCCGAACCACCCGTACCAGGGTGAACGCATCGCCTCCGAGCACTCCCTCGTCGACCGCTACGGGCTCTCGAACAAAGAAGAGCTCTGGCGTGCCCAGTCCGAACTTCGCTCCTACCGGCGCGAGGCTCGAGAACTGCTCGGCCAGGCACAGGACGACGAGATCGTCATACAGCGCTCCGAGGAGTTCCTCGGTCGACTCAAGCGCGTCGGCATTCTGGACGAAACGGACGAACTCGGCGATATCCTCTCGCTCGAAATCGAGGACATTCTCGAGCGCCGCCTGCAGACGGTCGTCTACCGGTCCGGACTGGCGAATACGACCCAACAGGCACGTCAGTTTATTACACACGGTCACGTCGTGGTCGGCGACCAGCGCCACCGCGTTCCATCCTACATCGTCGACGTCGACGAAGAGGATCTGGTGGCCTTCGACGAGAACAGCCCGCTCGCTGACGAACTCCACCCCGAACGCGCGGAGGGTCAATAACATGAGTCAGGACGACGACAAATGGGGCATCGCCCACGTACACGCATCGTTTAACAACACCGTTATGACCGTGACGGACCTCACGGGTGCGGAAACGATCGCCAAGTCCTCCGGTGGGACGGCGGTCAAGCAGAACCGAGACGAAGCGTCGCCGTACGCAGCCATGCAAATGGCCGAGTCCGTCGCCGAAGAGGTCAAAGCGGCCGGCATCACGGGGCTACACGTTCGTGTCCGCGGTCCCGGCGGCAATCTCCAGAAATCCCCCGGTCCCGGCGCGCAGGCCACGATTCGTGCGCTTGCCCGCTCGGGTATCGAGATCGGGCGCATCGAGGACGTCACGCCGATCCCCCACGACGGATCGCGCGCTCCCAAAGGCAAGGGCGGCTACTAGATCATGACTGAGGAGTACGACGTCGAGTTCGTCGAACGCGAGGATCGAGAAGCTAGATTCCTCGTTCGCGGCGTGACGCCTGCGTTCGCCAATGGCATCCGCCGAGCAATGGTCGCCGACGTGCCTACGATGGCGATCGATACCGTCCGGTTCGTCGAGAACTCGTCAGTCATGTTCGACGAGCAACTCGCACTTCGGCTCGGTCTCGTCCCATTAACGACGCCACCGGTCGGCGAATTCAGCGAGGACGACACCGTCACGCTCTCGATCGACGTCGAAGGGCCGGCCACCGCCTACTCCGGCGATCTCATCACCAGCGACGATCTCGTTCGTCCCGCAGACAAAAACGTCCCGATCATCGAACTCAAGGACGGCCAACGCCTCGAGGCCGAGGCTGACGCCGTTCTCGACCGTGGTAAAGACCACGCCAAACACCAGGGCGGGGTCGCGGTCGGGTATCAGCATCTCCAGCGCATCGAAGTCGACGGAGATCTCCCCGAGTTCGAGGAGGAGGAACGCCGGATAATCCGCGGCGTCATCGAAGACGATGGCGAACTCGTTTCCACGAACGAGTTCGATCACGACCTCTCGAATCGCTATCCGGGCAAGCAGGTCAGGGTCGAGGACGTCCCCAATGCCTTCGTCTTCCACGTGGAGACGGACGGCTCCTTTACCATCGAAGAACTGGTCACGCGAGCCGCCGAGACGCTCGAGGCGCGCGCGACTGAACTCGAAGAAGCTGTACAGTTGTAAACATGAACCGACGCCCCCGACCCGATCAGGGCACGCCGTTTGCCGGCGCCGTGAGCGACGAGACCGGCGATCGCGTACCCACTGGAATCGAAAGGGGTTTGAAGGGGCGACGGGTAGACGGAAGTGCGAGCAGGGATAGCCAAGTCAGGCCAACGGCGCAGCGTTCAGGGCGCTGTCTCGTAGGAGTCCGCAGGTTCAAATCCTGCTCCCTGCATCACTTCTCTCGAATCGATTCCACCGTCGACGGCACCGTTTCTCGTGCTATCGACGTTCCAGCAGTTGCAGTATTTGGAGGAAACCAATGAGTAGCAAGACTAATCCGAGGCTCACCGATCTCATCGCCGAGCTAAAGTCGACGTCCCGAGAGACGGACGCCGACGTCTGGCGAGACGTTGCGGATCGACTCGAGAAGCCCCGGCGCACCCACGCTGAGGTGAACCTGGGCCGCATCGAGCGGTACGCACGCGAAGAAGAGACTGTCGTCGTTCCCGGCAAAGTGCTGGGATCTGGCGCATTACAGAAAAACGTCACCGTCGCGGCCGTCAACTTCTCTTCGTCCGCAGAGACGAAGATCGAACAGGTCGGCGAACCGGTATCGCTCGAGCAAGTGCTCGAAGAAAACCCCGAAGGATCCGACGTGAGGGTGATTCGATGAGTCTCGCAGAGTTCGACGCAGACACCGTCGTCGATGCCCAAGACTGTATCCTCGGTCGCGTCGCCAGCGAGGTCGCCCAGCGTGCGCTGGACGGCGAGCGCGTTGCGATCGTGAACGCGGAGGACGCGGTCATCACCGGCGGAAAAGAGGACATCTTCGAAACGTACCGCACGCGGCTACAGATGGGCTCGGACAGCGGGCCGTACTACCCCCGCCGTCCGGACACGATTTTCAAGCGGTCCGTTCGCGGGATGTTGCCGTACAAAAAGCCGCGCGGTCGCGAGGCGCTCGACAGCGTCCGCGTCTACGTCGGTAACCCCTACGAGAACGACGACGGCCGCGAGTCGGAGGTTCTCGAGGGGACGTCGCTGGATCGACTGTCGAACATCCGCTTCGTCCATCTGCACGAAGTGTCCGAACAGTTAGGTGCTAACGTCACATGGTAACCAACACGAGTGGCAAGAAAAAGACGGCCGTCGCTCGCGCCACGGTGCGCGAAGGCGAGGGTCGCGTTCGAATCAATTCACAACCCGTCGAACTGGTCGAACCGGAGATGTCTCGGCTCAAGATGCTCGAGCCGTTTCGCATCGTCGGCGAGGATCTGCGGGGCGAGATGGACATCGACGTTCGCGTCGAGGGTGGCGGCATCAGCGGACAGGCAGACGCCGTCCGCACAGCCATCGCCCGCGGGGTCGTCCAGCACACCAACGACGCCGAACTTCGCGATGCGTTCATGGAATTCGACCGATCGCTGCTGGTCAACGACGTTCGCCAGTCCGAACCGAAGAAGTGGGGCGGCCCGGGCGCTCGGGCGCGCTACCAGAAATCCTACCGCTAAGGTGATTCAATCATGATGGTACCGGTCCGGTGTTTCACCTGTGGCAACGTCGTCGCCGAACACTGGGAAGCGTTCGACGAGCGAGCGAACGAGGGCAACGAGGATCCCGAGGAAGTCCTCGACGAGTTGGGCGTCGAGCGCTACTGCTGTCGGCGCATGCTCGTCAGTCACACCGACCTCGTCGACGTCGTCTCCCCGTACCAGTAACCAATGCAACAACAACAACACAACCGTTACGAGAAGGCACGCATCCTCGGTGCGCGAGCGCTGCAGGTCTCCTACGGCGCGCCGGTGTTGATCGAAACCGAGCAGACGGAACCGATCCTCATCGCGGCCGAGGAGTACGACGCTGGCGTCCTTCCGTTCACCGTCAAGCGGGGGTACGACCGGAAATGACGCTCATTACCGACGTCCGCCTGCGTCGAGTCCTCGACTCTCGAGGGAACCCGACGGTGGAGGCAGACGTCGTTACTGAAAGCGGCGGCTTCGGTCGCGCCGCAGCACCCAGTGGCGCCAGTACTGGCGAGTACGAAGCTGTCGAACGACCGCCGACAGAGGCAATCGCTGCGGCCAGGGAACACGCCGTCCCTCGGCTCGTCGGCACGGTATACGCTGGTAACCAGCGTGAGGTCGACGCTGCACTTCACGCTGCCGACGGAACCACCGACTTCTCGGAAATCGGTGCCAACAGCGCGGTCGCTATCTCGATGGCCGCTGCGAAAGCTGGTGCCGACGTCCTCGGTGCTCCGCTCTTTCAGCACCTCGGCGGGACGTTCCGCGGTGAAAACTTCCCGATTCCGCTCGGAAACGTCGTCGGCGGTGGCGAACACGCCGCCGACGCGACCGACATTCAGGAGTTTCTCGCGGCACCAGTCGGCGCACCGAGCGTCGAAGATGCCGTTTTCGCCAACGCAGCCGTCCACGCCGCCGTCGCCGACCTACTCTCCGAACGCGGTGTTCCCTGTGGGAAAGGCGACGAGGGGGCATGGGCGCCATCGATCGACGACAGCGAGGCGTTCGAAATCGTCGCCGAGGCGGTGTCGATGGTCCAAGACGAGGTCGGCTTCAACATCGGCTTCGGGCTCGACGTCGCTGGCGCGGAGTTGTACGATGCCGAGTCGGAAACGTACGAATACAGCGACCGGAGTCGAGATACCGACGAGCAGATCGCCTATATCGCCGATCTGGTCGAGGAATACGACCTCGTCTATGTCGAGGACCCACTCGACGAGGACGATTACGACGCGTTTGCAGACCTCACCGCCGAGGTCGGCGACCAGACGCTGATCTGCGGTGACGACCTGTTCGTCACCAATACCAACCGCCTCGTCGATGGGATCGATCGCAACGCGGCCAACAGCATCCTGATCAAACCAAACCAGATCGGAACACTGTCGGACGCCTTCGATGCGATCGAACTCGCCACAGAGAACGGCTACGACTCGGTCGTCTCCCACCGATCGGGCGAGACCGAAGACGCGACGATCGCACACCTTGCCGTCGCAACTGACGCACCCTTCATCAAGACGGGTGCCGTCGGCGGCGAGCGAACCGCAAAGCTCAACGAGCTCATTCGAATCGCAGACGACGCGACATGACAGAAAACGACGCAACCCAGGAAGGGCTCGACGCCGCCGAAGACGAAATCGACGAGGAGCCAGCCAAAGGGGCTGGCCCCGCCGCCGAGGAGGACGTCGAGCCAGTAGACGAACAGCCCACCGACGCCGAGGGAGAGCCCACGGCCGACGCAGAACCAGCCGACGACGCCGAGAGCGAAGACGCCGGTCCGACTCTCGACGACGACGTCATGTCCGACGAGGAAGCGGACCTGCTGATCCCCGTCGAGGACTATCTCGGCGCCGGTGTCCACATCGGCACCCAGCAGAAGACCGCGGACATGGAACGGTTCATCCACCGCGTCCGGACTGACGGTCTGTACGTGCTCGACGTTTCGAAGACCGACGGCCGGATTCGCACAGCCGCGGACTTCCTCGCAAACTACGATCCGGAACAGATTCTGGTCACCTCGAGCCGCCAGTACGGACGGTTCCCAGCGGAGAAGTTCGCCGAGGCCGTCGGCGCGCGCGCTCGAACCGGGCGATTCATTCCGGGAACTCTGACGAATCCGAAGTACGATGGCTACATCGAACCGGACGTTGTGGTCGTCACTGACCCGATCGGTGACGCCCAGGCCGTCAAAGAGGCCATCACGGTTGGTATCCCGGTTATCGCAATGTGTGACTCGAACAATCAGCTCAGTAACGTCGACCTCGTCGTCCCGACGAACAACAAGGGCCGCAAAGCTCTCTCGGTCGTCTACTGGCTCCTCGCAAACGAGGTCCTCGATCGACGCGGTGCCGAGCCGTCTTACTCGCTCGAGGACTTCGAGAGCACCGTCTAAACCGTTCACCATCAGCGCTGGTCGTTTTCTCGCCGAAGCACAGGAGAGCCATTTGTCTCACGACTAGCGACGCGTTCCGGGACGCGCTACGTCGTCTCAGCGAGACAGCGGTCGTAGACGGTACGTAGCCGCGTTCCCATTTCGTCGAGGCCGTAGTCGGCGATTCGTTCTCTGCCGGCTGCAGGTTCGTCGGCCTCGAGGACGGACGCCAGACGCGTTCGGAGCGCGTCGTCGCTGTCTACGACGTAGGAGTTCGGGATGCCATTGAGTACCTCCCGGACGAAGCCGACGTCGCGCGAGACGACCGGGACGTTACAGGCGGCAGCTTCCTTGACCGTCATCGGCCCGCTCTCGTATCGAGACGTAATCAAAACGACATCAGCTGCGTTCAAATAGTATGGGACGTCCTCGTAGGGTTGGTTGGCGACAGTCCGCAAGGTAACGTCACATTCGAGGCCGTCGACGATGCGTTTCGCCAGCGGATAGTTCTTCTCGTATCGCGAGGGTGCATACGGGAAGAGGACGACTCGTTTATCGGTCTCCCAGCCGACGTATTCGCGGGCGTCTGTGCGTGGGATCGGCCGGAACAGGTCGGTATCGACCGGGAACGGGATCACGTCGCATGGGTGGTCGATGCGGTCGGCCATCACGTTCGAGGGGACGACGATACGATCGGCGCGTGAGACGAACGGCTTCATGACCGGCGTGTATCGATTGCCGACGTATTCGCCACCCCAGAGCGTACAGACGAACGGGAGATCGATCGTTGGAATCGCCGATGCTGCGAAGGCAAACGGCGCGGTGAGTCCGTAGTTGGCATGGACGATATCGTAGCCGGTGCTGGCCTCGCGAAGTACCTGCGGGAGATAGCGCAGGTAATCGAACGGCGTTCGCCGTTTAACTTCGTCATCGAGAGCACGATGGTCTCCTGGGACCGCCAGGGTCGTCACCTCGATATCTTCCGCCTCGAGGGCCGCGATCTGTGTTTCATAGAAACTTCGCCAGTCGGTTGTCGTGAGGCTCAAAACGCGGGTCGAACTCATGAATTGGGGACCGCTTCGTCGGCCTGTCGGTCATCAGTATTCGACTCGGCAGGCCGCCGCTCGAGCGTGACCGATTCGTCATCCGTCGTTCCCGATATATCATCGAGTTCCGTCTCGTCGAGTAGTTGTTTGAGGAGGTATTCGGTAACGTCAATTTTCGTTTCGAGCAGCATCTCCCGCCGTTGCTGCCACTTCTCGGTCGTTGCGGGATCGCGGTAGAGACGCTCGATCGTTTCGATCGCCTCGTCTTCGCGATCCAACGGGAACGATCTGATGAGACCGTACTCCTCGAGATCGAGGAATTTCCCCATGTCCGACGATCCCGCGAACGGGCTGATGCGAACGGTGGGCGTCCCGAGGATGCCGGCTTCCATCGTCGTCGTGGCGACGTCTCCGACGACCAGATCAGCGAACGCGAGCAACTGGTGAAAGGTCGCCGGGTCGACGGGAATCCGTTCGGCGTTTTCCGGCAGCGGACGGTCGCTTTCGTCGGAGACGTACACCGTCCAGTCCTGGGCGAGTTCGTCGACGATACGCTGATAGCCGTCCCTCGAGATTCCACTTTTCCCGATGTCATGGTTACTGTTGAACGCGCCACGGCGAACGACGGCGTACCGATCGTCCGGTTCGACGCCGTTTCGACGAAGGAGCTCCGGGTCCGGTTCGAATCGATCCGGATGGAGGTATGCGAGTTCGTGGTAGCCGGGATATCTCACGTGATTGCTGCCGATGTCCTCGTTGAAGCTCGAGGGTGTGTAGATACGGTCTGCGAACGGAATCGTGAGGCGGTTTCCGTGATTGATACTGGTCTCGGTGTCGATATAGACGTGGCTTTCCGCCCCCACGAGTTTGGCAACGTGAGACGCCGCGATACCGTGACTACTGATGATGTAGTCCGGGTCGATAACGCGGGCCCGCTTGAAAATTTTCGCCTCGTAACGCAACTGAGTTAGTCCGAGAGCGAACAAACTATCCGGTTCGTCACAGAGGAGTTCGTGGTCGATATCGTACGTATCCAGGAGGGAACCGACGACTTCTGCCTCTCGAGCAAATACGGAGACATTGTGTCCTGTAGTCTGAAGTTTTCGTATAACGTGTTTAAAGAAATGAACATTCCCCCCATGCTGCATCGTGATGATGATGTCCATCAACTGATTAAAGTAAGTACAATGGCTTTATTACGACTTTTTTAATCATATGTTTACAGCCACCGTGTGCAATATATGTATTATAATTTCAGTTGTGAGAGTGCCCTCACCGAAAACGCGAACCTGGCACAGACACCTATTTATAGACGATGGTGGTGGCTGCAACCGTTTCATTCGATTAGCTATCGGGTAGACGGGGCTCGAGAGTAATCGACAGGAGTAATCGTGGCCCGCGTCATCTCGATCGCTCGAAATCCGCCGTCAAAATCGGCCGAGAAGCCCTCGGTCGGACACCACTCGAGTCGAAGACCGACCGCTGATGTCCGGATATATAGGGGAATCAGTTCCCGGATGACGTCGAGAGCAAATCCGCGACCAGTTCTGTGGCGTCGACGGCTGTCGT
Source organism: Natrinema halophilum (assembly GCF_013402815.2). Taxonomy (NCBI): domain Archaea; kingdom Methanobacteriati; phylum Methanobacteriota; class Halobacteria; order Halobacteriales; family Natrialbaceae; genus Natrinema; species Natrinema halophilum. The sequence goes on along the minus strand of NZ_CP058601.1, from coordinate 1,028,657 downwards.
TCCGAAGACGTACGTTGCGGGTTCGATCCCGAACGCACCGCAGTGGTACGCGATCTGGGGGACTGATCCGTGCTCCCGAAACCGATTCTCGAGATGGGTACCGCGTTCTTCGTAATCTGCGTCGAATTCGAGTGATTCGATCCCGCTCGCCGCTTTCGCGGCTGCGAGTATATCTTCGTCCGTGGCAATATTGAGAGCGCCGCGGATTTCGGGATCGACGGCAGTCGCGGCGAGAATGGCCGTCGAAACGTGTTTCGACGCGCCAAATTCGGGATTGGCCGGAATTTCGATCCGTCCGCCCATAGCGTAGATCCGACCGGGAACCGCGGCGACGTCAGTTTCGTCGCGAGGGTTCGGAAGACACATTCCGACGTTCGTCCCGACGTTCGGGACGTAATCTGCTATACCGGAGATCGATGCGAAGGTCCGAGCGGCGGTTCTAACGTTCGCGAGGACGTCTCGTTCGGCTCGCACGTCGGGGTCGAGTCCGCGAACACAGAGATCGCAGCCGAGCCCGCGAAGTTCGGGCATCACTTCCTCGTGAAGTTCACAGATTGGACCGCGGTTCTCGAGACTTCGGACGAGCGAGAGGAGTTCGGCGAGCGCGTCGTAGCCATCCATTTCGTCGGTCGCAAGCCCGTCGGCGATACGTTCGACGGTCGCGACCGTCTCGGGATCGTCGCGAAACCGGTCATCACCGCCGCCGCCGTTCCCGCTGACGTACTTGCTGACGGCAGCCTGTGTCACGCCGAGTTGGGTGGCGATCTCCTGTTGGGTTAGTCCGCGTTCGGCGAGTCGAGCCGCCAGCATGGCCCGAACCGTCGGCAGAAACCGATCGACGACGAGTTCGCTCGGCAAAACGAGAGACATACGATCGCGTTGTGCCGACTCGCTCTTAAGTCCGACTACCGCGGTCGGGCCGACTCTGGTTCAGCTACGCGCGTCGGAACGGTCTGGAGAAGATAGCTATTAACCATCGTCGTGCGAACGCCCGAGCATGGCACTTTCGAGCGCTCCTGGGAAAGTATACCTGTTCGGGGAGCACGCGGTGGTTTACGGCGAACCAGCGGTCCCCTGTGCGATCGAGCGACGGGCGCGGGTTGGCGTCCAACGACGCGACGACGGCAAACTCCGGGTTCATGCTGAGGATCTCAGTCTCGACGGCTTTACCGTCGAGTACGATGGATCGACCGGTAACGGTCCTGACGTCGACGTCTCTGAGTCGCTGTTAAGCGCCGCTATGGGCTACGTCGACGGCGCTATCGAGCAAGTCCGTGACGTGACCGGCGAAGACGAGGTCGGCTTCGACGTCACGATCGAAAGCGACATCCCGCTGGGGGCGGGACTGGGCTCCTCCGCGGCAGTCGTTGTCGCTGCGATCGACGCCGCCACCCGCGAACTCGGCGTCACCCTCGAGACCGCCGAGCTCGCCGAGCGAGCATACAGAACCGAACACATGGTCCAGGATGGTCAGGCGTCGCGAGCCGATACGTTCTGTTCGGCCACTGGCGGCGCGGTCCGCGTCGAGGGGGACGACTGCCGCTCGCTCGAAGCACCGGACTTGCCGATCGTGATCGGCTTCGATGGCGGCGCAGGCGATACAGGACAGTTGGTCGCAGGTGTACGCGACCTCCGCGACGAATACGATTTCGCCGCCGATACGGTCGGCGCGATCGGTGACGTCGTCCGGAACGGGGAAGAGGCGCTCGCCAACGGCGACGTCGAGGAACTGGGTCGGTTGATGAACTTCAACCACGGTCTGCTGTCCGCGCTCGGCGTCTCCTCTCGCTCGCTCGATACGATGGTCTGGGCGGCCCGCGACGCAGGCGCACACGGAGCGAAACTCACCGGCGCCGGTGGTGGCGGCTGTATCGTCGCCCTGGATCCGACCCCGGAGACCGAGACGGCACTCTCGTTTACACCCGGCTGCGAGGATGCCTTCCGCGCCGAACTAACCGAGAATGGGGTGACGTCGCTCGAATGATGGTCCTCAAACTCGGCGGCAGCGTCATCACCGAAAAAGAGCGGCCAGAAACGCTCGACGGAGAGTCACTCGAGCGAGCGGCCGATGCTATCGCGGCGGCGCGTGCCGATGGACTCGACGATCTCATCGTCGTCCACGGTGGCGGAAGTTTCGGACACCACAACGCCAGCGAGCACGGTGTCAGCACGACTAACGGGACTCACGACGCGAGTGCGATTCTAGAAATCCACGGTGCGATGAAGACGCTGAACCAGTTCGTTCTGAGCCGACTAGTCGATCGAGACGTGCAAGCGGTTCCCGTACATCCGTTCTCGACCGCTCATCGGGACGTCGAGGCCCGTCTCGAATTCCCGACCGAACAGGTCGAAACGATGCTGGCGGAGGGATTCGTCCCAGTCCTTCACGGCGACGTGATCGCCCACTCCGGTGCGGGCGCGACGGTCGTCAGCGGCGACGAACTCGTCGCCGAACTCGCCCGGGCCCTCGCGGCCGACCGCGTCGGCCTCTGCTCGACAGTCCCCGGTGTTCTGGACGAAAACGATGCAGTCGTCGACCGAATCTCCGACTTCGGGTCCGTCGCGTCGGCGCTCGGTGCGAGCGAGGCGACTGACGTGACCGGCGGGATGGCCGGGAAGGTACGGACGCTACTGGACATAGACGCCGAGGCATCGATCTTCGGTCTCGATGCGCTGCGTACGTTCCTCGACGGGTCCACTCCAGGGACGACGATCGACTAGATGCGAAGCGATGCGAACGGTCAGCGCGTCCAGAACCCACCAGTGAACATGACGAGGACGGGGATGATCTCGAGGCGGCCGAGCCACATGAGAAAGATCATCAGGAGCTTCGAGCTGACCGGAAACTGAAGGTAGCTACCGAACGGTCCGAGAGAGCCGAATCCGGGACCGATGTTGCCGATCGTCGCGAGACTCGCGCTGAACGCCTCGAGTGGCGTCAACGTGTAGCCGATGCGACTCGCATCCAGCATGATGACTAACGTCGCAATAGCAAATATAACCAGATACAGGAAGGAAAAGCCGAGAACACCGCGAATAGCGTCTTCGTCGACGATGTTGCCGCCGAGCCGGATCGGCCGGACGACTTCGGGATGAGACGCCGTAAACAGCTCCCGACGAAGCACCTTGAAGATGATCAGCCACCGGACGACCTTGATGCCGCCGCCGGTCGAGCCGGCACACCCGCCGACGAGCATCGCGAACAGGAGCACGACTTGGCCGGTCGAATTCCAGGTGGCGAAGTCGCTCGTCGCGTACCCGGTCGACGTCAACAGCGACGTGATCTGAAAGGCACTCTGTCGCAGCGAGTTCTCGACGACGCCTTCCGTCACGCCGCCGAGTTCTCCCAGTGCGGGTGCGGAACCGACGTACAGGATACCCGCTAGTAGAACGGCAAATCCAGCTATTGCGCCGGTGTAGGCCCTGAATTCGGTATTTCTGACGAACCTGTGGCTCTCTCCGCTAAAGACGTGCCAGAACAGGGCGAAGTTGGTCCCGGCAACGATCATGAACGGGATGGCAGTCCACTGTACGATCGAAGAGAAAGCCGCGACGCTGTCGGCTTCCGGTGAGAATCCACCCGTCGGAAGCGTCGTGAACCCGTGGGCGATAGCGTTGTACAGCGTCATGTTTGGAGCCGCTCCCGCCAGGTGGAGACCGTAGAGAATTGCGATGTAAACGACGGTAAATGCGAAGTAGACGAGCCAGAGGATGCGTGCCGTTTCGGCGATTCGCGGTGTGAGTTTTTGCAGCTGCGGACCCGGTGCTTCCGACTCGACGAGTTGAGCGCCGCTCACCGCGAGCTCTGGCAGGATCGCGACCATCAGCACGATGATCCCCATCCCGCCGAGCCACTGGGTGAGCTGGCGCCACATCATCACGGCGTGTGAGTGGCGTTCGAGCGATATTTCCCCGAGGACCGTCGCTCCGGTCGTCGTGAAGCCGGACATCGACTCGAACAGCGCGTTGACGGGGTGGGCGAGCGTCGATCCTGTTCCCCAACCCGCGATGACGTACGGTACGGCACCCACGGCTGCAACTGCGAGCCACGAAATCGCCACGAATAGCATCGCCTCCCGAACTTCCAGGTCCGGTTCCGGATTGAGGAGTTCCAGGCCGTGACCGACGGCGATGGTGAGTGCGATCGTCGCGATGAACGGGACTAGCGGATCGTTGTAGATGAGCGCGACGACGACCGGAATAACCAACGGAACGGACAGATACTTCAGAACGGTACCGACGAGCGCGAAACTGGCGCGCCAATCGGTTCGGAGCCTCATAGAAACACCCTGCTCGCATGGTGGTTTCCCGACACGGTATGTAATGGAGTTTCGTTAGGACCGTATTAATCCATCGTCACGCAAAAAGGGGGACACGTTGGGATTCTCGCCCCGAACAGACAGAATCGACCGGATCGGTAGGCAGCCCAGGTTGGCGAAGTACGGCCGCTAATTCGTTTGGGAAAGGCGACGGTACGCGCTGGGTGATTCGTCGATCCGTCGCATCGGCTCTCCAAACGTGTCACGTGACGCAGGTCTAAATACGTGCCACACGTAGTATGGACTATGACCATCCGATTACCGAGCGTCCGTCACCCGCAGACGTTCTACGACGTCTTTAGCGTCGTTGCCGTGGCGGTCACGATAATGGCGCTCGTACTCACGCTTCGGTATGGGTCGGTCATCAGGCTCGAGATGGCCGTCTTCATGACGGTCGTCTTCATCTGGGCCGGGTGGGCCATCGAACGGATTCTGGCCGAATCCGCGAAGCGTTCGCAACGGCGACGACGGAAGCCGCCGTGGAATCAGTAACGTTGACGACGGGATTCCGGTTTCGAACCGCTAGCGTGTACCGGTCGGTGGCCTCCGTTCCACATAGTCCGTCGTGATAGGGCGTTGCGTTTCGGTATATTTTCAACGGAACGGTGACAAGAACGGCCTAATGTACATCGTTATCGTCGGCGCGGGCGATATCGGAATACCGCTCATCGATATCGCCACCCGATCGGGAAACGAAGTCGTGGTCATCGAAAAGGATCCCGAGCGGGCCGACCGGGCTGCCGGAGAATACGACTGTCTGATTCTCAACGCCGATGCGACGGCACACGGCACGCTCAAGGATGCCGGAATCGAGAAGGCAGACGCACTGATCAGCACCACCGACCGGGATGCGATCAACATCATGGTCTGCTTGCTCGCACAGGAACACGAGGTTCCGACGATCGTGTCGGTGGTTCACGATCCAGAGCACATGAACGTGTTCCGCCAGATCGGCGTCAACACGATGGAAAACCCACAGGAACTCATCGCTGGATACCTCTACCGTGCGGTCGCTCGTCCGGCGATCGTCGACTACATGCGGATCGGGGAGAAAGCGGAGGTGTTCGAAATTCGCGTCACAGAGAACGCGCCGATCTCCGGCCGAACGATCGTCGAGGCGGCCCACGAGGAGATACTCCCTGATGACGTTCTGATCGTCGCGATCGAACGCGAGGGAGAGGACCCGCCCATTACTCCGAAAGGCGATACGACGATTCGGACTGGGGACTTACTCACCGTCTATTCGGGATTCGGTGCGGATCCGGAGCTCACCGACGTGTTCGGGCATTACGAAGACCGGCTGAAATGACGGGCGAACGGGCGGACGACAGCACCGCACCCGTCGGGCGCGATGGGATCTTTCGAGCGCCTGTCCTCGGCCCCGTGGTCAACGGTTCGACGTGTATATGAATCCCGAATAGAAACTGATCACTATATGAACGAGACGATTGAAACGATCGGTCGGGACCTCGGGCGAATGCTCGAGGCGCTGGCCGGTTTGCTGTTCGTCTCGATTATTGTCCCCCTCGTCTGGGGCGAATACTACGCGATTCCCGCGCTGATCGTCTCCGGATCGATTCCGTTCGCTATCGGGTATTTCTTCAGAACGAGGTTTCGGGAGGCGACCAGACCGGGTAAGTTACACGGGATGATCATCGCGGCAACGGGGTGGTTCTGTGTCGCAGTCTTCGGATCAGTTCCCTTCCTGCTTATCGCGTGGACGGTAGAGATCGGCTTGCCGCTGCTCGAGACACCGTCACAGACGGGGACGCTTGCGGCGTTTACCAATCCGCTCAACGCGCTGTTCGAGAGCATGAGCGGCTTTACGGGAACCGGGCTAACGATGACCGACAACGAGGAGGTCTTGCCGCGGACGCTGCAGTGGTGGCGTTCGTTCAGCGAGTGGGTCGGCGGCGTCGGCGTGATCGTCCTCACGACGGCGATTCTCGCACGGCCCGGCAGCGGTTCGTTGACCCTTTACGAGAGCGAAGCGCGGTCGGAGCGAATTCATCCGAGTATCGTCTCGACCGTGCAGACGATCTGGTGGATCTTCATCCTCTTTACGTTCGTCTCGATCCTGCTCCTCTGGACCGCTGGCATGCCGATCTGGGGGGCAATCAACCACGGGATGACCGGCCTGTCGACCGGCGGATTTTCGATCACCGATAACTCGATCGCCACTTACGATAGCGCGGCGATCGATTTCGCACTCCTGCCGGTCATGCTCCTCGGGAGTATCGCGTTCCCTGTTCACTATCTCATCTTGCAGGGCGATCTTCGGAATCTCTATGCGGATCTCCAGACGCGGTGGGTATTCATCTACATGAGCGTCGGAACGTTCGCTCTCACCGCACTTGTGTACGCGAGCGACACGTACGACTCGTTGTTCGCGGCGTTCCGGTACGGGTCGTTTCAGTTCGTCTCCGCGGCGACCTGCGCCGGTTTCCAGACTGCGGTTGACACCACTAACGTCGCTCTGGGACGGTGGCCGGCACAGGCACAACTCACCGTCACGTTCGGGATGATCGTCGGCGGTGCAGCCGGTTCGACCGTCGGCGGTATCAAACTGATCCGCGTACTCACCCTGTTGAAAGGGATCCGATTCCGAATCACGGACGTCTTCTACCCGGAAACGGCCGTCCGCCGACTGAAAATCAACGGTCGCCGACTCGACGAACGGGAAATGCGACAGGAGTTCGAAGAAGCGGCGATTATTGGGTTACTCTGGTTCATCTTCCTCGGTATCGGGATGTTCGTCCTCTTACTCATACTCCCGCAGGGCGAGTACACGCTCGAGAATATCATTTTCGAAGTCGCGAGTGCACAGGGTAACGTCGGCCTCTCAGCGGGAATTACCGGTCCAGAGTCGCTTCCGACGCTCGGGAAGGTCGTATTCCTCTTTAACATGTGGATCGGCCGGCTCGAGATAATTCCCGTTCTGGTGACGCTACGGGCGGTCTTCCGACGTGGAGGAATCTACGAATGACGGTCAGCGATCTCCCCGTCGTCGGGCAACTTCTCGAATCGGGGGCCGAGGACCGTGTCTTCGACGGGCTCTTGCTCATCGGTCCCGTTCTCATCGTCGGCATTGCAATCCTCGGTCGGTCGGTTATCACGACCGGGATCGCGACGACGTACGTCCTCTTTTTCGTCGCATATATCCTCTATCTGGGAGTGCGGAGCTGAGTCTCAGGTCGGTCGCGTTCGGACGGGAAACTCGAGGCGAGAGAGAATCCACAGTACGAGACGCCACGACGGCGTTTGCGTCCAAACGAAATCACCGTCTCGGGTAGAAGCGATGATCGCTCGAGAGTGAAAGAGCGACGACAGTACGATCGGTCCAGTGTCGAAACCGGGCCGGTTGAATACCAACGGCAATACGCTACGTCGACGACGCAACTATATCAGGTTGACGACCTCATCGAGAACCGCTGCGTCTACGAAGATAATTACGTGGTCGCCGGGTTGGACGGCCGTCGAGCCGCGGGGGGTAATGTGCTCGCCGCCGCGGGAGATCGCTCCGATGACGACGCCAGCCGGAAGATCGTTGGTCGCGTCTGCGATGTTTCGGCCGACGAGGACGCTATCGACGCCGACCTCGATTTCGATGACTTCTGCGCGGTCGTGTTCGAGCATTGCGACCTGCTCGGTGTGATCTGTTCGCGTAAAGCGGACGATTTCCTCGGCGGTTTCTTCTCGAGGGTTGATCGCCACGTCGATCCCGACGGTCTCGAAGAGCTCAGCGTACTCGACGGTTTCGATGACGGCGACGGTTCTGTCGACGCCGAGGCGGTCGGCGAGCAGAGAGACGAGAAGGTTCTTCTCGTCGCTGTCGAGAGCCGCGACGACGACATCCGCCTCCCCGACGTGTTCCCGGGCGAGGAATTGGGTGTTGGTCGCATCGCTTTCCATGACCATCGTGTTGGGTAACGATTCGGCGACCTCGCGAGCGCGGTCGTGATCCTGTTCGATTAGGCGGGGGCGAAAGCCGTGTTCCTCGAACTCGCGAGCAGCCTGAAAGCCGATTTCGCTGGCACCAACGATGACGACCTCTTCTGCGTCGTCCGGCGTCGCTGTCACTTCGTCGGCGAAGTCGTTGATCGAATCAGGGCTCCCGATCACGACGATTCGATCACCGCCTCGAATTACCGTATCGCCCCGAGTTACTATCATTTCGTCGTCTCGAAAGAGCGCGGCGAAGGTGAGAGAATCGTAATAGTCGGCTTCGCTGACGGTCCGGTCGGCGATCGGACTGTCGACCGGGATGTCGAACTCGGCCATCCGAACGAGGCCTCCCGCGAACGTATCGACGTCGTGTGCACCTGGTAGACCCGATATTCGGAAGATAGTCTGGGCGGTCAGCAGATCCGTACAGACCATAAAGTCGACGCCGAACGCGCCCTGTGATCCCTGCCAGGTTTCCAGTAACGTCCGGCGCCGAACTCGTGCGATAGTAAACACATCGGTGGCTGCCTTTGCGGCGCCGCAGACGACGGCGTTTGTCTCGTCGTTGTCCGTACAGGCAATGACGAGGCCCGCCTGTTCGAGGCCGGCCTCACGCAGCCTTTCGAGGTCGGTCCCGTCGCCGTGAATCGTGAGCACGTCAAGCGAGTAGGTGAGTTCCTCAATTACTTCTGCGTCACGGTCGATGATGACCACGTCGTGAGCATCTTCCAGATTAGCGGCGATCGAGCGGCCTACCTCACCGGCCCCGACGATAATTACGTACACGACGATTCCTCCGAAATCATGGTTCTTGCACCCATTTTCGGAGCGACTGGCAAATGGATTACGATGTGTTAAAAAGTGGCATTTGACGCGGAACCTCGCGTCACTCGATAGATCTGCCGACGCAACTGGCCTCACGATAGGACGGATGACGCTACGACCCAACCCGCTGCGTTTTTAACACCCGGCCGTGTACAGGTACGTAGCGAAACCCGCGGGCAAGTGCGTTCGGGACTCACGATGTCGTGAGTCGACAACGATGGACCGGCCGTTGTTCCGTGCGCATAGCGGGATGGCCGACGCGCTGAAAGATGCCGGGGCCGCACGACCGGGAGTCCGCGGACCGTTTGAATGAGAGTCCACGATGCGGCTTTCAGTGCTACAGAATCATGGAAATCGAAATCGCAACCATTGGCGGCTACGAAGAAGTCGGACGGCAGATGACAGCCGTCCGCGCTGGCGACGATGTCGTCGTCTTCGATATGGGTCTGAACCTCTCGCAGGTGCTGATCCACGACAACGTCGAAACCGAACGGATGCACAGCCTCGACCTGATCGACATGGGCGCTATCCCCGACGACCGGGTCATGAGCGACCTCGAAGGCGACGTGAAGGCTATCGTGCCGACTCACGGCCACCTGGACCACATCGGTGCCATCTCGAAGTTGGCACACCGGTACAACGCGCCGATCGTCGCAACGCCGTTTACGATCGAACTCGTCAAACAACAGATCGAAGGCGAACAGAAGTTCGGCGTCGAAAACGACCTGATCAAGATGGACGCCGGCGAGACGATGTCGATCGGCGACTCCGGAAAGGTCGATCTCGAGTTTGTCAACGTCACTCACTCGATCATCGACGCGATCAACCCCGTCCTCCACACGCCCGAAGGCGCCGTGGTCTACGGTCTCGACAAACGCATGGACCACACGCCGGTCATCGGCGATCCGATCGATATGGATCGGTTCCGCGAGATCGGCCGCGAGGGCAACGGCGTTCTCTGTTACATCGAGGACTGTACTAACGCGAGCAAGAAGGGCCGGACGCCCTCCGAAAACGTCGCTCGCGAACATCTCCGCGACGTCCTTTACAGCCTCGAGGACTACGACGGCGGCATCGTCGCGACCACATTCTCGAGTCACATCGCACGGGTGAAATCCCTGGTCGAATTCGCCGACGACATCGGTCGCCAACCTGTCTTGCTCGGTCGGTCGATGGAGAAGTACTCCGGCACCGCAGAGCGACTCGACTTCATCGACTTCCCCACTGATCTGGGGATGTTCGGACACCGAAAATCGGTCGATAGAACGTTCAAACGCATCATGAACGAGGGCAAGGGCGACTACCTTCCCGTCGTCACCGGTCATCAGGGTGAACCTCGCGCTATGCTCACTCGAATGGCACGCGGCGAAACGCCGTACGAACTGGACGACGGCGACAAGGTCGTCTTCTCGGCTCGCGTCATTCCGGAACCGACCAACGAGGGCCAACGGTATCAGGCTGAGAAACTGCTCGGCATGCAAGGTGCGCGGGTGTACGACGACATTCACGTTTCAGGTCACCTCAACCAGGAGGGCCACTACGAGATGCTCGACGCACTCCAGCCCCAACACATCATTCCGGCTCACCAGGACATGAGCGGCTATTCCAGCTACGTCAACCTTTGTGAGAGCGAGGGCTACCAACTTGGACGGGATCTCCACGTTACGCGAAACGGGAACCTCATCCAGTTAGTAGACTGATATGACGAGCCCAGAGGCACGCGAAGAAGCGGTGCTCGAGGCGGTACGGCACCGTCGTGAGCAGGTCAACGAAGCGATCCCTGAAGAGTTACCGATCCAGCGACCCGAACGGCTCTATGAGGCCTCCCGATATCTGCTCGATGCGGGCGGCAAACGGTTACGGCCAGCCGTCCTGTTGACGACGGCGGAGGCTCTGGGTGATGTCGACCCACTCTCAACAGAGTATCGGTCGTTCCCGTCGCTTCACGAAGAGGACCCTGTCGACGTGATGGCAGCAGCCGTCAGCGTCGAAGTTATTCAGTCGTTCACGCTGATTCATGACGACATCATGGATGACGACGACCTTCGGCGGGGAGTACCCGCCGTACACGAGGCATACGACCTCGAGACGGCTATTTTGGCTGGCGACACTCTTTACTCAAAAGCCTTCGAGATCATGCTCGAGACGGAGGCCCAATCGGATCGTATCGTCGAGGCATTCGACGTCCTCGCGACGACCTGTACGAAGATATGCGAAGGCCAATCCCTCGACGTCACCTTCGAGGAACGCGCCGACGTCTCGCCCGAGGAATACCTCGAGATGATCGAACAGAAGACGGCCGTCCTGTACGCCGCTTCTGCGTGTCTCCCCGCAATCTTGCTGGGGGCTGACGACGACACGATCGACGCCTTATATGGCTACGGCCTCGACATCGGTCGCGCGTTTCAAATACAGGACGACGTTCTCGACCTGACGGTACCCAGCGAGCAACTCGGTAAACAACGAGGGAGCGACCTCGTCGAGAACAAACAGACGTTGATCACCGTCCACGCCCGTCGACAAGGAGTCGACGTCAACACTCTGGTCGATACCGACGACGTCGACGCGGTCACCGAGTCCGAGATAGACGACGCGGTCGCCGAACTCGAGGCCGCCGGTTCGATCGCCTACTCCAACGAAACCGCCCGCGACTTAGTCGAGCAAGGGAAAGACAGACTCGAGGTCCTTCCGGACAACGAGGCTCGCGACCTTCTCTGTCAGATTGCAGATTACCTGATTGAGCGGGGATACTGACGCATCCGTTTGGCCTGGCGGATGTACTAGCAGGGAGAACCTCACTCTTTGCGGGGGTACTCGGCTCGCAAACGAGTTTTGGTGACCCATGCACTTCAGCGCAACTCACAGCTCGATATCGACCGGGACTTTTTGCGGATACCGTACTGAGCGACGGTTATGACAGCCGACTTTCCCGATACCTCTCCCGTGGGCCGATCCCGACGACGATTTCTCGTGACGGCCGTTGCCGCCAGTTCGACTGCGGCGGCTGGCTGCGTCGGATCGCTACGCCAGACGTCGACCGCGAACGAAATCGAACCCGTTGAGCCGAGTCAACCACGCAAGGGGACCCCCGGCGAGTTTTACACGCTCGTCGAACGAAACGACATTCCGGTCGAATCCCTTCGCAAAGACGGCTCGGATCTGGTATTACGGTACTCTTCGAGCGCCGAGACCGAATCGGAATCCACGACGGAGATCGAGATCATCACGACAGTCTATAACGAAAATCTGGTGAAAAACGACGCCGGGATCGGTATGCTCTATACGGAGATCGCCGATCCGTTCGACGGACAGGCACGTGGCTGGGGAGTCAAAACGGAATGGTGCGAGCGGTACAACGCCGCCGTCACCGATAGTAAGCGTGGCAGTGCCGACGACGGGACCGAGACGAATGCGACCACCAGCAATGGTACAGAAAACGACACCAGTACAAACGAGTCAAACACGTCTCCGGCAGCTGCGGCTGCGATGATCCTCATGAGCAACGTCCTCAACACACGCGTCTACGAGGAAGATTTCGAGGACTGACGAGGGGAGCCGAAATCCCTCCGTGCAAACGGGACAACGCAAACCGGAGACACAGCGAATCGCGAGGGTTTTGGGTCGGGCACGAATATCCCACGACAATGAACGATGAGTTACGCGAGCGCGTCGAGCGAGAGACCGAAAAGCACGCGCTATTGAACGCCGTCAAACACGAGAGCGACGCCGCCGTCGGCGCCGTGATGGGGCCGTTGATGGGCGACAATCCGGACTTTCGCGAACACGCCGATGCCGTTCCCGATGTCGTCGGCGGAGTCGTCAGTCGGGTAAACGATCTCGAGTACGAGGAAAAACGCGCTCGGCTCGAGGAACTGGCACCTGAAGAACTCGCCGAGATAGAGGCGGAAGACGAGGAGGACGAACACGATTTGCCGGCTCTCCCGAACGCGGACGACTACGGGGAGATCCGGATGCGGTGTGCGCCGAATCCGAACGGACCCTGGCACGTCGGCCACGCCCGAATGCCCGCCGTCATCGGCACCTATCGCGACCGCTACGACGGGTGGTTCTGCGTTCGGTTCGACGACACCGATCCCGAAACCAAGCGCCCGGACCTCGACGCCTACGACGCGATTCTCGACGATCTCGACTATCTCGGCTTCGAACCCGATGCGACGTACAGGGCGAGCGATCGGCTCGAGACCTATTACGACCACGCTCGAGACTTGATCGAGAAGGGAGGAGCCTACACGTGTTCGTGTTCCGGCGAGGCGTTCTCGGAACTGAAAAACAACGGCGAGCCCTGTCCGCACCGCGACAAGGGCGCTGACACCGTCCTCGACGAATTCGAGGCGATGGTCGACGGCGAGTTCAGTAGCGGAGAGATGGTCCTTCGAGTCAAAACCGACATCCAGCACAAGAATCCGGCGCTTCGGGACTGGGTCGCTTTCCGGATGATCGATACGCCCCACCCTCGCGAGGACGCAAGCGAATACCGCTGCTGGCCGATGCTCGACTTCCAGTCGGGCGTCGACGATCACCTCCTCGAGATCACGCACATCATCCGCGGCATCGATCTGCAGGACTCCGCGAAACGACAGCAGTTCGTTTACGACTACTTCGACTGGGATTACCCGGAGGTCATCCACTGGGGGCACGTCCAACTCGACGACTACGACGTGAAGATGAGTACCTCGACGATCGCTACGTTGATCGATCGAGGCGAACTCGACGGCTGGGACGACCCGCGTGCGCCGACGCTGAAGAGCCTGCGCCGGCGTGGAATCCGCGGCGGAGCGATCGTCGAGGCAATGGTCGGCCTCGGCACCTCGACCAGCGACGTCGATCTCGCGATGAGCGCGATCTATGCGAACAACCGCGAGCGAATCGACGACGAGACCGATCGACGGTTTCTCGTCCGCGATGGCAATCAGGTCCCCCTCGCAGGTAGTCCGCCCGATGAAGCGAATCCGCCGTTCCATCCCAACTACGAGGACCGTGGCGTTCGGGAGATTCCGGTCGGCGACTCCGTCCTGCTCGAGCCGGACGACCTCCCCCAGCGCGAGGATCGCATCTGGCTCAAGGGGCTTGGCTGTTTCCAGTTCACACGAGACGTGTTGCAGTACACGGGCGAGGATATCGACGTCGTCCGGGAGGGCGACGTCGACGTCGTTCACTGGGTGCCGGCCGCAGAGAGCGTCCCCGTCCGCATGCGGACGATGGACGGCGACGTCACCGGCCGGGCGGAACCGGGCGTCGCCGACATCGAGCCCGATGGGATTGTTCAGTTCGAACGGGTTGGATTCGCGAGAATCGACCGTCACGCCGACGAGGAAACGGTCGCATATTACACGCATCCCTGATCGATTCCGTTTGTTGCAGCGATGGCCGATGGGCCACGAAAATGGCGCCGGTTTCTGTCGACCCGCGTGTATACGAGCGGCTCCGCTCCGTCGACCCCCTTCCTAGCCGAGCAGATCCTCGGCCCGATCCGGATTCGGATCGGCCACGACGCCGTCTTGCCGGCCGAGGACGCGGGCATGAGCAGCACAGACGAGACGATTCTCGTCCCAGGGGATGTGCAGTTCGACCGCCGCGGGACGTTCGCAGTGTGACTCGGAACACTCCATCAATCCGAGTCAACGGTACCCACGGCTTCAGTGTTTCCCTCAGAGCAGGAAGACGGCGACGACAAACCCCAGGAGGATCGACATCGTCAGCAGAACCTGAACCGCCGTCGACGCGAGGATTCCGATCGTCGTGTAGACCGCCGATCGCGTGCTCCCCTCGAGTTCGCCGTTTCGGACGAACTCGAGCGCAAAGACCGTCCCGAAGAGTCCGACGAGGAGGCCGAGCGGTCCAGTGACGACCATGAGGATAATACCAACGATGGCGGCAACGACAGTCGTCAACCAGGATGCGCCTCCGGCGCGGGCGGCAATCGAACCGCCGAAGAACTCGACGAGCGCAGTGATCACGGCGAGGAAAACGAGAACGGCGAACGTGAGGGCGCTCAGTTCGGCAAATCCGGCGCCCCACCAGTAGAGCACGAGTCCGGCGATCGAGAGGAGGCCGCTGGGAACCATCGGGACGGCCGCACCAACGATCGCACCGAGGAGCAACGCGAATGCAAAGACAGTAACGATGTCGACCATACGACGTTCGACGAGCGACGACGGGAAAACCGTACTGCCTTCAGTGCCGTTTGTGCCGTTCTCCGTGCCGAGTGACACGGATCGTTGCCGACGTCGCCGTCTTGGTTCGGCGTCGGATCACGGTCACTCCGCGGATCGGGTCGAACGGACAGCGAATACTATACGTATCAGGAACCGAACGTGTCGGTATGTCACAGGAGCGTGGCGCGATCATCGTCGGCGCATCCTCGGGCATCGGGGCGGCACTATCTCGGCGACTCGCCGATGACGGGTACGAAATCGGCCTCGTTGCTCGACGAACGGAACGCATGCGTCAAATTGGATCGGAGCTTCCAACCAAATCGTACGTTGCGACGATAGACGTCACCGACACCGAAGACGCCCGCGAAGGGTTTTTCGAACTTGCCGACGCTATGTCGTCAGTCGACGTCGTAGTCATCAGTTCCGGCGTGGCACACGTCAATCGCGATCTCGAGTGGGAACTCGAACGGGAGACGATAGACGTCAACGTTCGCGGGTTCACAGCGATTGCGACAGCCGCGATACAGTATTTCGAACAGCATCCGGATCACGCCAGTAAAACGGATGGCCATCTCGTCGGCATTTCCTCAGTCGCGGCACACTTCGGAATGGGCAACGTGCAGGCGTACAACGCCTCGAAGGCCTACATCTCGACGTATCTCGAGGGATTGCGAAGTCGCCAGATAGATCGCGACGCGGACGTGACGATCACGACTATCGAACCGGGATACGTCGATAGCGACCTTTCCCTGGGCAGACTCTGGGAGTGTTCGCCGGAAACGGCAGCCGACCAGATCGCTCGAGCGATCCACAAAAAGCGGACGCACGCGTACGTCGTCCGACGGTGGCGGCTGGTTGCGTGGTTCCTGGACCTCGTTCCGGACGGATTGCTCCGACGGCTGTTTTGAGCGACAGCGTGACACACACTAATGGCTCAGTCGTCCGTAAATCGGTCCCGAACGGTAAGCGCCGTCTCCGTTCCGTAACGGTCGACAAGTGGGCAAAATGCGTCGCCGAGAGCTCGCTTGCACTGTCCGGCCGATGGATACCCGAGGCGGTCGGCTACGGTCGACCAGTTGCGGCCCTGAAGCGCGCGGAGCACGAGTAACCGCTCCTCGCGATCGGTCAGGTCGTCGGTGTCGGAATCGTCGACGAAATATCGAACGACGAGTCGTCTAAACGGTCCGGGGTCGACGTCGAACAGTCCCGGTCCGTACGCGGCACCGGCGACGACTCGCCACTCGTGGTCGGTCAGTTCGAGCGACAGTTCGGCGCCGGAACCGACGGTTCGGAGCGCCGCGCGGGCGACGTCGGGATCGAGGTCGTCCAGCGCATCGGTACAGAGTGCGGCGAACCGACCGGCGAACCAGTCCGCGTGGCGCTCGTAGAGTGCCCGTCCTGCGTCACTCGTCGGCGCGAGCATGAGCACGGAGTACTCGCCGCTGGCGTCGTTGCGGGTCATCGAGACGTGTATCGTCCGGTAGCCGTTTTTCTGCCAGAATTCGAGGAGGCCGGGGGTCGCGCCGAAGCCTGTTCCGAACCAGTCGATCGTGCCGTCTCCGTCGTCGTCGGCGAACTCCTCTCGAACACGCTCGAGAAGGTGTGTTCCCAACCCTCGCGACCGCGTACTGTGGTGGGTCGCGATGCGGACGATTCGAATGCCCGCCGGCTCGCCCGCCGTTTCGTCGCGTAATTGGCTCGTCAGTACGTCGGGCAGCATATTACCGCGAACGCGGCCGCCCTCGTACATCATCGACCGAACGTCGGCGGGGAGAGCACCTTCGCGTGCGAGCAGCGCGACGCTGACGACGTGACCGTCGTACGTCAGGGCGCGTGCCTCGAGGTTCGGAGCGTCGAGCAACCGCGCGAGATCGTTCGGTTCGGTCCGATAGTGAGCGAGCACGAGCAAACCAAATGATTCCCGGAGCAGGTGTGTGTCGGCGAGCAGGTCGTCGGAGTCGAGCCGCCGATACTCGACTGTCTCGGGATCGGCGTCGGCAACGAGGGGCTCGACCGGCGGCCGCGCGTCGAGCAACAGTGCACGGAAGGCCCATACCTCGACTGGATCGCCTGCAGCGTACCGAATCGGCTCTGCGAGGGAGCAGTCTGTGACGACGTGGTCACTCTCGGCGAGTCGGTTCCGAAACCGGACCGAGAAACCCCGTCCCGCACCCTCGTAGCCGTGGATCGTCGTCGAGAACGCGACGCGATCGGCGGCGAGCAGTTCCTCGAGCGTCACGACCGGGAGCGCGGCTGCCTCGTCGACGATCACGATGTCCGCCGCGTCGAACTCGTCGACGGCGTCAACCGGGTCGCCAAACCGGACCCACCCTCCGGTGTCCGTCTTCACCAGGGTCGATTCGACGGTGGACGCGACGCCCAGCGATTCGCAGAGTTCGCCCGCACGGTCGAACGCCTCCCGCGCGTTCCGGTATTGCGGTGCGGTGACGAGCACGGTCGCGCCGTCGGCGGCGAGTGCACCTGCCGCGAGTCCCGCAGCGCTCGACTTGCCCCGGCCCCGATCGGCCTCGAGGACGACCGCCCGCGGTTCGTCGCGTTCGGACTCGTCGCCCGCCAGTGACTCGAACGCTGCGACGGCCTCGACTTGATCGGCCGTGAGGCAGGCGTCGTAAGCGGCCGATCGGAAGCGGCGGTCCTCCGGAATGTCCGGGGATGCGCTGTCCGCGGCGAGCCGCGGTGCAGGATTCGTCAGCCCGTCGTCCTCGATCACGCCGACATCGCAGTCGACGATCGCGATCCCGCGGTGATCGCGGAGGGTGTGGACGAATCGTCGCCGGAACCGACCGCGTACGTCCGACAGCGAAAATGGGGGTACGGCCAGCGACTCGTCGAACCCGTCGTGTCGATCTGCCCACGCGTCGAGCGGTGGCGTCACGAGGACGAGCAGGCCGCCGCCGTCGACGGTGCCGACGAGTTTCCCGACGGCGTTTGGTTGAAGCTCCGCGTGTGCGTCGATCGCCACGGCGTCCCGCGTCGTCCCGAGGAGGTTGCCGGCACGTGACTGCGGGACCCGTTCGCAGCGAAGTCGATCCTCGGGGCCGACGAGCGTCGTCCGCGAGATCGGAATCGGGAGATCGTCGAGGACGGTTTCGAGGGCCGCGTAGCCCCGGTCGCGATCACCCGCGAGCACCAGAAGCCTGCGCTCGTTCGTCCGCGTTGCTTCCCTGTGGAGACTGCGCGCGAGTTCGACGACCGACGCATCCGGGTCCGAATCCGGGGCCATGTGTCCGCCTGGGGACTCTAACGTTATAGCAGTGTTCGAACGGTCGTCCGGTCGTAACATGGGCCTCTTTTTCGGCTCGATCCAGTGCCGGTGGTCTCGCGATCGCGCAGTTTCGGCGGTTCATTTCCGAAGTGAATTTCATGAGCCAAGTGAATACGGCTACGGATATTTTTAGAAATCGAGACTCAGTTTGAAGTTTTCTACCGGTCCGGGTCCGACAGTCCCACGTGAGCACCAATGACCACTGAATCAACACGCAACGACGGCAGCCAACAACAGGACGTCGCTGATCGCGACGCCTACTTCGTGGGCGGCGGGATCGCGTCCCTCGCCGGGGCCGCATTCCTGGTTCGTGACGGCGAGATGCCCGGTGAGAACGTTACCATCCTCGAAAGGGTAGACGTGATGGGCGGTGCACTCGACGGGGCCGGGTCACCGGAAGACGGATACATCATCCGCGGCGGTCGGATGCTGAACTATCCGACGTACGAGTGTACGTGGGATCTCTTGGAGACGATACCGTCGCTTGAAGACCGCGATAGATCGGTCAAGGACGTGATAGACGAGTTCAACGAACGGAACCCGACGCACGCGAAGGCGCGGCTGATAGGCGACGACCAGGAGGTGCTCGACGTTTCGTCGTACGACTTCGACATGGAGCACCGACTCTCGCTGTTACAGTTGGTGCTGACGCCCGAACGGCGACTGGGTGATACCCGGATCGAGGAGTGGTTCTCTGAGTCGTTCTTCGACACACCGTTCTGGTACATGTGGTCGACGACGTTCGCCTTCCAGCCCTGGCACAGCGCCGCCGAAATGCGCCGGTACATGCACCGCTTTATGCACGAGTTCCCCCCGGCTGCATACCCTGGAAGGCGTCGACCGGACCAAGTACAATCAGTACGACTCTTTGGTGCGGCCCATCCGGCGGTGGCTCGAAGAACACGGCGTCGAGTTCCGGGGCGGCTGTGAAGTGTCGGATCTGGACATCGTGCCCGCTCGGGCCGGGATGACGGTCGAGACCATCCACTACGAGTCCGACGGCACGGCCGATACTATCGACGTCGATCCGACTGACCTCGTCTTCGTGACGAACGGGTCGATGACCGATGGATCGGACCTCGGATCGATGACCGAGGCACCCGATCTGAACACGACGGGCGCCTCCTTCGAACTGTGGAAGACCGTCGTCGAGGACCACCCGGAGTTCGGGACGCCTTCGGCGTTCGCCGACCACGTTCAGGAGACGAAGTGGCCGTCCTACACGGTCACGCTCGACGAGCCGGATCTGCTCGAACACATCGTCGAGGTCACCGGTGAAGAACCCGGGAACGGATTGATCACGTTCACCGAATCGAACTGGCTGATGTCGATCGTCGTCGCCGCACAGCCACACTTCGCGCACCAGCCCGACGATGTGAAGATCTTCTGGGGGTACGGACTGTTCCCCGAGGAGGAGGGCGACCACGTCGAGAAGAAGATGGAAGACTGCACCGGTGAAGAGATCCTCGAAGAGCTGTGTTACCACCTCGGCTACCTCGACGAACTCCCGTCGGTCCTCGAGGACGCGAACTGCATTCCCTGCAACATGCCGTACATCACGAGCCAGTTCATGCCGCGAACCCGCGGCGATCGACCTGATGTCGTCCCGCCGGGGTCGAACAACCTCGCGTTCATCGGGCAGTTTGCCGAGGTGCCCGACGACGTGGTGTTCACCGTCGAGTACTCGGTCCGATCCGCGATGATGGCGGTCTACGAACAACTCGAACTCGAGGACGAGGTGCCGCCGATCAGCGCCCACCAGTACGAGCCGGACGTGCTGATGGACGCCGCGAAGGCTGCCTTCCGGTAGGCGAGCCTCCCGATCTCGGCGGGGTTCCGGCTTGCGATCGCAGCCCGCGTTCGGAACCAGTATCACGATCCGCAGCGAAAACGGGAAGGCGTTTAACTCGCCGGACCGACCCCGGATAGGCCCGCCACTCGAGACGGCCGGACAGTCCGTCCATCCGTTCGTGCGCTCCCTCGCAAATCGCGACCGCCACTCCTGTGCGTCACTCTCCCACGGCTTCGTGCGTTTGAACACGCTTTTAAGGGGGGGAACGCTACTCGAGTGTACACCCTACGCGGGGTTGATGATGCTCCTAGCCTCACAGGACTTCCGCCGAGACGAATTCGGCACGGGTGCCCAGCGCCCGGACGGCAGGGGAGTGCGAGCCCGCGCGTAGGAGAGGTGAACAACCAATGTCAGTCTACGTAACAACCGACATCCCAGCCGACCTCGCAGACGATGCCCTCGAGGCGCTCGAGGTCGCTCGAGACACAGGACGCGTAAAGAAAGGAACCAACGAAACGACGAAAGCGATCGAACGCGGCAACGCCGACCTCGTCTACGTCGCCGAAGACGTCTCTCCCGAGGAGATCGTGATGCACCTCCCGGAACTCGCGGATGAAAAGGGTATCCCCGTCATCTTCATCGAGACACAAGACGACGTCGGTCACGCTGCCGGCCTCGAGGTCGGTTCGGCCGCCGCGGCGATCGTCGACGCCGGTGAAGCGGGAGACGACGTCGAGGATATCGCCGACAAGGTCGAGGATCTCGACTGAGGTGATCAGAGATGAGTGCTGAAGATGAAGAAAGCGGCTCTACGCCCGCCGAGGTCATCGAGATCGTCGGCAAGACCGGCATGCACGGCGAAGCCATGCAGGTCAAATGCCGAATCAAGGAGGGCGAGAATCAAGGACGCATCATCACCCGTAACTGCCTCGGACCGGTTCGCGAAGGGGACGTACTCCAGCTTCGCGAGACGGCTCGCGAGGCCGATTCCATCGGTGGACAATAATGGTCGAAAAACGAACCTGCGACTACACGGGCGAAGAGATCGAGCCCGGCACGGGCATCATGTACGTCCAGAACGACGGTACAGTACTCCACTTTGTCGATTCGAAAGCGGAGAAAAACTACAAGCTCGGGCGCGAACCACGGGATCTCGAGTGGACTGAAGAAGGCCGCCGCGGCAAAGGCCCATCCCAGGTCGACACGGCAGCCGATGAGGAAGAGACGGCTGCGGACGACGAAGACGTCGAAACAGACGCCGAAGCCGTCGACGAGGGCGAAGGTACCGAGTCGGCCGGTGACGAAGACATCGCCGAAGGCGAATCCGTCGAAGGAGAAGCCGAGCGCGCCGCCGAGGATGAATCCGATGATGTCGCCGGCGGCAACGAAGAGAGCAGCGAAGCCGAGACCGAGGCCGAACAATGAGCGATCACGAGCGGACCTTCGTGATGGTCAAGCCTGACGCGTTTGCCCGGGGTCTGATCGGCGAGGTCATCTCCCGTCTCGAGGACCGCGGACTCAAACTCGTCGGGATCAAAGTCGAAACGATGCCCCGCGAGCGGGCCGAAGAACACTACAGCGAACACGAGGACAAACCGTTCTACGACGACCTCGTCGACTTCATTACCTCGGGTCCGGTCGTTCCGATGGTCTGGGAGGGACAGGATGCCACCCGCCAGGTACGCCAGATGATCGGCGAAACCGATCCGCTCGAGGCCGAACCCGGAACGATCCGAGGCGACTACGCACTCGACCTCGGCCGAAACGTCGTTCACGCTGCAGACCACGAGGACGAAGGTGCCAACGAACGGGAAATCGGGATTCACTTCGACGCAGAGGAGTTGACCGATTACGAGCAAAACGACGCCGAGTGGCTCTACGAATAATTACGTCTGCCTGTCGAGTGTATTCTGGCGGTCAGACGATCTGTGCGGTTCGCAACTGCTGACCTTTTTCGTCGGTCGTTTCCATCTGCGCGGTGAACGAGCGATCCGAGAGTTTTCGCTATAGTAGTCGCTGAAACGATGTACCCACCGCTCGCACTGCTGTGGCCAGCGCGTACTCGCTGGCCGCGAATTCGCGAGCGGGGTGGGCGATGACTTTCGCCGACTACTAGAGGACCATCCCATCAGCAACGGCCAGCCCGTTCAAATACTCGTTTTGTACCCATCTCTTCATAAAATCCGGTTGCCACGCCCTCTGGAAGGACAAAACGGAACGCTCCATACCGCACTGTGGGATCCAGTTTCGTCTCACAGTCAAACGAACGGTTCATCTCCTCGCGAACGATCGTGGTGTTGATTGGCAACTCACGACGTCGTCGTTTCAGCCGTTTTTCTCCAGCAGTATATTAACGTATATAAAACAGGTATTTTTCTAGGTAGACGTAAGGTCTAATGTGACGGCTGCAGTAGGATCGGCTGGTGGTTTCGAATGGTAACACATGGTAGGTGGTTAGTGGATGCGTGAAACAGAGGGCGAAACGGCGGCGTTGACAGCCGATACGACACCGTCGCTCAGTCTCGTTTTCGAATTGCTTTCCAACTGTCGCCGTCGGTATGCGCTATACTACCTCAACGATCAACCGGACGGCGTCGCATCCGTCGAAGCGCTTACCGAGAACGTTTTGACTCTCGAGCGGACCGCCGAAACCAACGACGCAGACGATGCCGTGACCACGAGTTCGACGTTCGATCTTGGCTCCGACCGCGAACCGGTGGACAAGCAAACGGGTATCCGAACGGAACTCACGCACGTTCACCTCCCGAAACTCGAGGATGCAGGCATTCTCGAACACGACAGGCGGAGTGAGACGGTACGATACTGGAGTCAACCGTCGCTCGAAGAGTGGCTCGAACACGCCTATCACAAAGAAGTAGCATAATTGACAATTTCGGGGTCGATGGTGGTTGACGTACCGATGGGGGTATCAAACAGCGGTGCTGAAAGGTTTAAGACGGAGTCTGTAGTGGAAACCACCGACGTGTCGGTACATCGCACGACAGGACGGCCAAGTATTTATGAGGTGTGATACCGTTTCACTCCTCAAAACTTAACAAGCGAGATACCGATACAGACAATGAGGTGCATACTATGGCTGACCACGAACTTCCACCACTTCCGTACGACTACGATGCGCTCGAACCGTCGTTGTCCGAGCAGGTACTGACCTGGCATCACGATACCCATCATCAGGGCTACGTTAACGGCCTCAACGCTGCCGAAGAAACCCTCGCAGAGAACCGCGAGGAGGGCGACTTCGGATCGACGCCCGGCGCCCTCAACAACGTTACCCATAATGGCTGTGGCCACTACCTCCACACGCTGTTCTGGGAAAACATGTCGCCCGACGGCGGCGGCGAACCCGAAGGCGACCTCGCCGACCGTATCGAGGAAGACTTCGGTTCGTACGAGGGCTGGAAGGGCGAATTCGAGGCTGCTGCCGGTGCTGCTGGTGGCTGGGCGCTGCTGATTTACGATCCAGTCGCAAAGCAGCTGCGAAACGTTGCGGTCGACAAGCACGACCAAGGTGCACTCTGGGGCTCCCATCCCATTCTGGCGCTAGACGTCTGGGAACACTCCTACTACTACGACTACGGACCGGATCGCGGGAGCTTTATCGATGCCTTCTTCGACGTCGTCAACTGGGAGAAGTCCGAAGAAGAATACCAGAAGTGCCTCGACCACTTCGAGTAATCCTGCCTCCGATACGAGCGACGAGTCGGTTAATCACGTCATTTTTGGCCTCAACCGCGACTGGATAAGTGAGTGAAAACAGTCGCTATACCGCGGGCGATACGTTCGTTTCCTCCCCCCTCGAACCAGCGATTCGTTCGATCGGCAGCCAACACTGTGGCGCCATAGACTACGATGGTTTAACTTCGTGTGAAACGATTTCAGACAGGATATGGTTGCTGAGGACGGGCCACAGGTGAACGGGGAGGATCGACGTCTGAATCCGGACAACCCCTCGATCGAGGCCGAATCGAACCCAGGTGACGCAGGCGAAGCGCTCGCGGCCGATCTCCGAACCGCCTGCGATGGTGACGTTCGATTCGACGAATATACACGGGTCCTGTATGCAACGGACGGAAGCATTTACGGCGCACAACCGGCAGGCGTCGTGTTCCCTCGAGACACGAGCGACGTTCGGGCGACGCTGGCCGTCGCTTCCGATCACGGCGCACCCGTCCTAGCCCGGGGAGCTGGTTCCTCGCTCGCCGGACAGGCGGTCGGGCCGGGTTGTGTGGTCCTCGACCTGTCGCGACACATGGACGCGATCCGCGATGTCGATCCGGACGAGCAAACCGCCGTCGTGCAGCCGGGGGTCGTCCAGGACGATCTCGACGCCGCCCTCGAACCATACGGCCTGCGCTTCGCTCCCGATCCGGCATCGTCGAACCGAGCGACGATCGGCGGCGGGATCGGAAACAACTCGACGGGGGCACACTCGGTTCGCTACGGCATCACCGACGCCTACGTCGAGGAGTGTGCGGTCGTCCTCGCGGACGGGTCGCTGCTCCGGACCCGAGAAATAGCACTCGATAGCCCGGAGTGGGACCGGATCGTCTCGAAAGACGACCGCGAAGCCGCGATCTATCGGACGGTTCGAGCGATCGTCGATGATAACGCCGCCGAGATCGAGTCGCGCTATCCCGACCTCAAGCGCAGCGTCAGCGGATACAATCTGCAGAAGGTTCTCGGGACGGATGCGACCGGCACGCGGACGATCGACCTCTCGAAGCTCCTGGTCGGTTCGGAAGGGACCCTCGGTGTCGTCGTCGAAGCGACGCTCTCGCTCGTGTCGCGGCCCGACGAAACCGCCCTTACGGTCTGCTGTTACGACGATCTGCTCGAGGCACTTTCCGCCGTTCCGGACGCGCTCGCACACGACCCCAGCGCAGTCGAACTCATGGACAGCGAGGTGTTCCGGCTGGCCGCCGAATCGACGGAATACGTCGAGTACGCGGAGCCAATTCCCGACGGAACGCAGGCAGCGCTGATGCTCGAGTTCGACTCAGAAGTTGCCGACGACCTGCCGGATGCGATCGGTGCAGCGACGACGGCGCTCGTCGCGAACGGGGCGGCATTCGACTCCCTCCAGGCGTTTTCTCCCGCGGAGCAAGACCGGCTCTGGAAGCTCCGGAAGGCTGCCATCCCGCTGTTGATGAGCATGGAGGGCGATCCGAAGCCGTACCCGTTCGTCGAGGACGCTTCAGTCCCGCCCGCGGAACTCGCCGACTACGTTGCCGATTTTCAGGAAGTGCTCGAAACGCACGACACCACCGCGGCGTACTTCGCGCACGCGGGCGTCGGCACGCTCCACATCCGGCCGGTCCTGAACCTGAAAGACGGGGACGACGTGGAGAAAATGCGCGCGATCGCCGACGACGTCACCTCGCTCGTCGTCGAACATGACGGCTCGTTCTCTGGCGAACACGGTGACGGACTCGCGCGGACGGAGTTCAATCCCAAGCTGTACGGCCCTGACCTCTGGCAGGCCTTCAAAGACGTGAAGTCGGTGTTCGATCCCGACTGGCTGATGAATCCCGGAAAAGTGGTCTACCGCGACGACGAGCCAACCGACATCCGCGACCATCTCCGATACGGACCCGACTACGCCGCGCTCGAGCCGCGGACGACGCTCGACTTCGAAGACGACGGTGGCTTCTCGCATCTCGTCGAACTCTGTAACGGCTGTGGGACCTGTCGACAGACCGGCAGCGACGTGATGTGTCCGACGTACCGAGCGACGGAAGCGGAAATCGCGACCACGCGAGGTCGGGCCAACCTGCTCCGAGCTGCGATCAGCGGCGAGATCGATCACGAGGAACTCTACGATGAACGATTTCACGAGGAGGTACTCGACCTCTGTATCGGCTGCAAGGGGTGCCAGAGCGACTGTCCGACCGGGGTCGATCTCGCGAAACTCAAGGCCGAAGTCAAACACCAGTACCACGATCGCGAAGGGACGAGCCTGCGCGAGCGCCTGTTCGCTAACGTCGACCGGCTCGCAGCGGTCGGAAGCGCACTTGCGCCGGTCGCAAACCGCGTTTCCGATCTCCCGGGTTCTCGGACCGTCCTCGAGAAGACGGTCGGAGTCGCCGGCGATCGATCGCTGCCGTCGTTCCAGCGGGAGACGCTCACCGACTGGTTCCGGAAACGCGGTGCGTCCGTCGATTCCGAAACTGCCACCGCCGGAGTCGTCCTCTATCCCGACGCCCACACCAACCACTCGAATCCGGCACCCGGTAAAGCCGCCGTCGAGGTCCTCGAGGCCGCGGATATCCACGTTGTGATCCCCGAACTGGGGCCGACCGGGCGCGCAGCCTACTCACAGGGAATGCTCGAGGTCGCTGCCGAGCAGGGGCGAACGTTACTGGACGACCTCGATCCCTTCCTCGAGCGAGGGTGGTCGGTACTGTTCGTCGAACCGTCCGACGCCGCGATGGTCGTCGACGAGTACCGGTCACTGTTCGAAACGACGCGAGTCGAAACGCTTGCAGCGAACGCGTTCGGGGTCTGCGAGTACCTCGATGAAAACCGGCTCGTCGAGGATCTGTCGTTCGACCCTGCTGAAACGGCGGGAACCCCCTGTACGTTCCACGGCCACTGTCACCAGAAAGCTCGCGGCGCGGACCACCACGCGGTCGGTGTGCTACGCAGGGCGGGCTACACCGTCGAGCCGGTCGACTCGGGCTGTTGTGGCATGGCGGGCAGCTTCGGCTACGAGGCAGAACACTACGAGCTCTCGCGGGCGATCGGCTCGCTGTTACGGGAGAAACTCGAGGACAGCGCCGCTTCAGCCCCGTCGGCTGGACGACTGGCGGCAGATGACTTCGATGGCGGCGGCGAGAACAGTGGGAACGGTGCGAACGGCCGGGCTGGCGGGGACGGAGAGCGACTCGTCGTTGCGCCGGGGACCTCCTGTCGAACGCAGATCGGCGATTTCGAGGGGTACGAGCGACCCGCCCACCCCGTCGAGTTGCTCGCGGGGGGACTCGATCCGTAGCGCGGCTCACTCGTCATCGACACCGGTCGCTCGCTGGTATTCTTCGAGCAGCGTCGGGAACTGACCGCCGCGGACGTACCGGAGTCCGAACTCGTCGGCCCAGGAGATGATGCCCCGATCCTCGGTGACCACGCCGGCGTCTAACTCTCGAGCGAGGATCAGCAGGTCGAAATCCTCCCGCGAATCGAGGACGCCCTGTCTGAGGGCGCGTCGATACTCATCTCGTAAGTCCGAGAGAATCCGATCGGCGTCGGTCATGTATTCCTCTCGTCCGTCCGTATTCGCATCGGTGACGAGGTCGTCCGGCTCGAGCTGTTCGACTTCGCGGATCGCCTTTTCGGAGACGCGAAGGCCCCGATCCACTCGGTCGCTCATCTCATCGATAAAGTTGTAGACGACGTTTGCGGGTATCGTGATGCCGTACCGGTCGGGACTCTTTCGAACGACCCACGTATCGAGTCGCGAGAATACGTCTTCCTCGATATTCCGGTCGCGCAACATCGTGGCAAGTTCGTCGTGGATCGATGGCGGCACGTAACAGGAGATATTGAGTTCGAGCCGGGCGGTCGCGACGAGGTCGAGCAGGCGGCCGACAGCCTCCTCGAGCGATTCGCCGTCTCGACGGATCTCCTCCGTGATGAACAACGACGTGTCGAGGACGAACCGTTGACGCGGTAGTTCACCGGGCATACTCGATAAGACGGCGAGGACCCACATAGACCTCGTCCCGGATTTGAACCACGTCGCGGTTTCGAGGGACAGCCGATAACTGCAGAACCGACCACCAATCGGTGGCCGGCCCGGTGTTTTTTACCAGGTCTGTGGTCGGACGAGGTATGGTCCCCGAGGAGTATCTCGAGCGACTCGAGGCCACCACGGCGGAGCCCGACGACCTCTTCGAGCACTTCGAGCAACGCTCGGTGGCTGGTCAGACACACTACGTGCTTACCGCGGCCCGCCACGGCGTCGAGCGGGGGACAGTTATCGTCGAGGACGCCGACGTCGTCGTTCGCGGATATCCGAGTATTCCCCGAATTCTCGTTCTCGATCCCGGCATCCCTTCGTTCTTCGAGGGGGGAGAGACCGTCGCCATCGAGGAGAAACTCGACGGGTTTAACGTCCGAATCGCGGACGTGGGCGACCCGCTTGCGTTTACCAGAAGCGGCTACGTTTGTCCGTACACGACGGCGCAAGCTCGCGATTCCCTTCCGCTCGAGGAGTTCTTTGCGGCACATCCTCGGAAGACGATCTGTGCCGAACTGATCGGCCCGGAAACGCCCTATACAACCCACGACTACGAGGGGATTGACACCCACGAATTTCGGGTGTTCGACGTTCGCGACTGCGAATCCGGTGTGCCGCTTCCAGTGGCTGATCGTCGTGAACTCTGCGAGGAATACGGCTTCGGCCAACCGCGACTCTTCGGGCGAGCGGTCGCGTCGGATACGATCGCGACGGTTCGGGACACCATCGACGACCTCGACGCGGTGGGCCGTGAAGGCGTCGTCTTGAAATCGGCAGACGGAGTGCAGATGGTCAAGTACACGACGAAAACCCAACACCACGGCGAACTCGCCTACGCCTTCTCGATGCCGTTCGACTACGGCCGGGATTTCGTCTTTTCCCGGGTCGTTCGAGACGCGTTTCAGGCCGTTGAGTTGGACGAGAGCGAGGAGCAACTCGAGGAGCGAGCACGGGACCTCGGCGAATCCATCCTCCGCCCGATGATCTCGACCATTCAGGACGTGGCAGCCGGTGAAACAGTCGGTGAACGCCACAGAGTCAGGGGTGACCCGGAGACGATCGACGCACTCTTCGACCACTTACACGAGCATTCGCTGACGATCGAACGAGAGTTCGATCAGTGTGAGAACGGGGAGCGCGTCGTCGAGTTCGTAAAGGTAGCCGATTCGAGCCGTGACCGAATTCGGTACTATCTGGACGGTGGGACACGAGATGAGTGACGGGAACTGCTCGCTCGTGATCGGTATCGCCCGGTCAGCATCGAAATCACTCGGTCGTACCCTCGATGTCAGCGACGAAATCCGTGAGATGTTGGTTCGTTCCCGTTTCGACGCCGCGGAAATCGAATCTAGCACCGCCGGCGTCGCTTTCCGCGGCCTCAACAATCCAGCCGTGGGCGGTTGCGATCTCGTCGACGATACGCAGGCCAAATCCCGTCCCATCCATCTCGGTCGTGTATCCGTCCTCGAAGATACGGTCACCGCCATCCGGCAGTCCGTGGCCGTCGTCTGCGACGTAGAACCCCGTCGGATCGTTGGTCGCGCCGGTGTCGATGGTCCCCACCTCGACGTCGAGCGAGGTGTGGTTTGACCCGAGGACCTCGGTTGAATCGTTCGACTCTTTCGGCGTGCCGTGTTCGACCGAATTCCGGAACAGGTTCTCGAACAACCGCGTTACTCGATTGGCGTCTCCGAGGATCGTCGCATTCGACGCGACCGTCAGGGTGGCGTCGCCTGTATCGACGTTCTCCCACGCCCCTTCGGCAAGGTCTGTCAGCGAAACCGGTTCCGGATCCGTGACGTCCGTTCCGTCGCGAGCGAGTGTGAGGACGTCCTCGATGATCGTTTTCATTCGGTCGTGAGACTGCTCGATTTCGTCGAGGTGGGATTCGGGATCGTCTGCCTCGGAGGCCAACTCGAGGTAGCCGTCTGCGACGTTCAGCGGGTTTCGCAGGTCGTGAGAGACGACGTCGGCGAACCGTTCGAGGCGCTCGTTCTGGCGTTTTAGCTGGGCTTCGCGTCGCTTTCGATCGGTGATGTCGCGGACGATGAGGAGCCAGCCGACGTGGCGGTCGCGACCATCGTCGATCGGCGTCGCTCGTGCATAAAAGTGACCCGCGTCGAGTGCGAATTCGTGTTCTCCATCCGTAGGGGTTGCAGTCAGTGATTCGTATCCGTCGTGCAACGTCGGCCACGTGGCGAACAACGAATCGACCCGTTCCCCGATCGGAGACGAGTCGATATCCTCGAGAAGCGCCTTACCGACCGGATTGACGTCGATCAACCGGTCGTCCCTGTCGAGAACGAAGACGCCGTCCGAGACGTTATCGAGGACTCGATCGCGGGCGATCGGGACGATATCGGTCAGCCGATAGCGGATGATCGCGACCGAGTACAGCGTCCCACCGACCATGAATCCGAGCGGCGTTATGTCGGCATTGATCGGGCCAACAACGTGAACGATGTTCATGATCCATGTGAATACCGTTCCGGCGAGCAAGGCGAGCGATTGGCCTCGGTACAGCGACTGAGAACTGTACAGCATTTCGAAAATCATCAGCGTCGTTCCGATCAGCAGAAGATAGGAATAGGCCGTGTGAAGGAGAAATGCGGGTCCAAACTCGAAGCCGACACCGGTCGGCATCGCCGGATTCGGCTCCAAGGTCGCATAAAAGATGCCGTCCGGATTAGGAAACACCAGGGCGAGGACGACGATTGGTTCGAGAAATAGGAGCCCGATCGTTCCGGGTCGAACGTATCGCTCGCGGCCGGTGTACTCGAGGGCGAAAATAAATACGGAAAGGACGACGATGCCGACGCCGACGTAGAGCAGTTTCTGGAAGAAGACCGACAGCGCAAAATCGTCGACGGCAGTGGCGACTAGGAGTGATCCAGCCCAGATAGCCGAGCCGAACATGTATGCGGCCAGGGGAATCGCCCCTTTCTTATCTCGATAGTGATAGATAACTCCGGCGACGGCAAACGACGTAATCGTGGCGATAGCGTAAATTACGAGAAATATCACGTCCCCTGATCTCACTGGACAATACTGGTATTCAGTATACCAAAAGGTTGTTGGCAGACAGATATATTTGCGTATAGCTGTCGTGCTTCAGCGTAAACTGGTCGACGAAACCGACTTTTCGGGGGGCGTACGATCGCTGGTACGTATAGGAGTCATTGAAACGACGCATTCACCGCTCACGCTGCTGTGGCCAGCGAGTACTCGCTGGCCGCGAATTCGCAAACGGGGGGTGCAGTGACGGTCAACGACTACGATAGTTTCTGAGCGAGGGCTTCAGACGCAACGGAGACCCACCCCGAATCATCGCGTAGTTTCCATCACTCGAGAGACACGTTCGAGACGTTCGTTGGTAGTCGATCCTAGCGACCAATTTGCGGTTACCGGTCAGGGGGGCGACCCTGATTCTATATCGGGATCGATCGCAGAACTTTCGGAGACCGCTTCGGTGACCGGTTCGACGCCGGTAAATTCGAATCTGGCACCGCCGGTCTCGCTGTCGGTGGCGTCGACCTCCCAGTCGTGGGCGGTGGCGATTCCGTGAACGATACTCAGGCCGAACCCTGTTCCGTCTTCGTTGGTCGTGTACCCGTCTTCGAAGACCTGGTCACGGTCGTCGGGAAGGCCCCGACCGTCGTCGGCGACGTAAAACCCTGTCTGACCACTCTTCTCTTCCGAGTCGATATTCCCGACCGATACGTTGAGCGCCGAGGGATCCGAGTCGGCAGTTACGTCGCCGCTGTACGCGAACGCGGTATCGTCCGCGCCCGACTCGATCTCTGAACCCGAATCGTGGTCGGTCTGTTGACCCTGTTCGCCTGCCTCGCTCGGATCACCATTGTTCGACATGCCGTGTTCGATCGCGTTTCGAAACAGGTTCTCCAGCAGTCGCCGCGTCCGACCGGGATCGGCGAGAAACCGCTCGTCGGATGCGACCGTCAGCGTGGCGTCGCCGCTATCGACCGTCTCCCAGGCCTGCTCGGCTAGCTCTGCCAGCGTAACCGGTTCCGGATCGGAGACCTCGTCGCCTTCCCGAGCCAGGGCGAGGACGTCCTCGATGATCGCTTCCATTCGATCGTGAGACTGCTCGATTTTGTGGAGGTGCGATTCGGGGTCGTCGGCCTCGTAGGCCAACTCGAGGTAGCCGTCTGCGACGTTCAGTGGGTTTCGCAAGTCGTGGGAGACGACGTCGGCGAATCGCTCGAGGCGTTCGTTCTGGCGTTTTAGCTGGGCTTCGCGTCGCTTTCGATCGGTGATGTCGCGGACGATGAGGAGCCAGCCGACGTGGCGGTCGCGACCATCGTCGATCGGCGTCGTTCGCGCGTGAAAGTGATTGTCATCGAGTTTAAATTCGCGTTCACCGTCTGTCGGGGCTGCCGTCAGCGTTTGGTACTCATCGTGTAACCTGGGATAGTCGGAGAACAGCGAACCGATGTTCTCTCCGATCGGAGACGATTCGATATCCTCGAGGAGCGTTCGTCCGACCGGGTTGACGTCGATCAATCGGTCGTCCCTGTCGAGAACGAAGACGCCGTCCGAAACGTGATCGAGCACGCGGTCGCGGGCGATCGGCACGATATCGGTCAGCCGATAGCGGATGATCGCGACCGAGTACAACGTCCCGCCGACGATGAATCCGATCGGCGTCAAGTCGACCTCTGCCGAACTGAAAACAGTTAACACGTTCATCGCCCACGTGAATGCCGTTCCGACGAGCAGGCCACCCGACTGTCCTCGATACAGCGACTTCGAATTGTAGAGCATCTCGACGATCATCAGCGAAAACGCCGTGAGAAGGACGTACGAGTAGACGGTGTGAAGCACGAAACCGAGTCCTATGTCGATAATAACGCCGGATGGAACCGTCGGATCCGGTTCGACCGTTGCGAAGAAAAAGTCCCGAGGATTCACATACGCGAGTACGATGACGAGAATCGGTTCGATCGAGAGCAGACCGACGATTTCGGGACGAACGAATCGTTCGCGCCCGCTATACTCGAGGGCAAACAGAAGCATTGAGGCGACGACTGGACCCACGCCGAAGTAGATCGATTTTCGAAAGAAAACCGAAAGGGCAAAACTGTCAACGATGGTCGCAAGAAAGAGCGAACCGGCCCAGACAGCAGAAGCGAACATAAACACGGCCAGCCAAACAGCACCCTTTTTCTCTCGATGACGGAATATAATGCTACAAACGAGGAGTGCCGTAACGGCCGCAATGGCGTAGATCGCCTGTGCCATCCCGTGCCCGACCATTACTGGAACGTACTGATACGTAACGTTACTAAAGTATACTGGCAATATAGTACTCATTGAAACGATGGACCCACCGTTCGCACTGCTGCGGCAAGCGAGTACTCGCTGGCCGCGACTTCGCGAGCGGGGTCGGCAATGACGATCAACGACTGCGAGAGAGGGATAAGAATACCCTCGCGGGTAGTCTCCGGCAAGGAGGCGGCGTGACGAATGTGATTCACAGAGCAGGAGACAGAAACAACCCAGTCTCGGAAGCCGGTCGATCGAACGACCGTCTCCACATCTGACGGCCTCAGTTCACCCACCGGTCAGGAGGATGCGGGCTTTCCCTCTGAATCGGGACTGACCACCGAATCCGATGGGCCAGTATCTGTGACTGTCTCGACACCGAGGAACTCGAATCCGGCACCGTCGGCCTCGCCTACGGTGGCGTCGACCTCCCAGTCGTGGGCGGTGGCGATTCCGCGGACGATACGCAGGCCAAATCCCGTCCCTTTTGCGTCAGTGGTGTAGCCATCTTCGAAGACGCGGTCTCTGTCAGCAGGAAGTCCTCGGCCATCATCCGCTACGTAAAATCCAGCGCTCTCATCGGTCGTATCCAGTTCGAGATTGCCAACTTCGACGTGGAGCGGAGAGCCACCCGAGCCGCTAGCGCCGTCCGTTCCGTCTGGGTCGGAATCGTCTGTCCTGCCATGTTCGATCGCGTTCCGAAACAGATTCTCGAGCAGTCGCCGCATCCGACCGGGATCGGCGAGAAACGGCTTGTCGGATGCAACCGTCAGCGTGGCGTCGCCGCTATCGACGGTCGCCCAGGCCCGCTCAGCTAGCTCTCCCAGTGCGACCGGCTCTGTGTCAGAGACGGCGTCGCCTTCTCGAGCTATCGTAAGGACGTCCTCGATGATCGCTTCCATTCGATCGTGAGACTGCTCGATTTTGTGGAGGTGCGATTCGGGGTCGTCGGCCTCGGAGGCCAACTCGAGGTAGCCGTCAGCGACGTTCAGTGGGTTTCGCAAGTCGTGGGAGACGACGTCGGCGAATCGCTCGAGGCGCTCGTTCTGGCGTTTTAGCTGGGCTTCGCGTCGCTTTCGATCGGTGACGTCGCGGATGATGAGGAGCCAGCCGACGTGGCGGTCGCGACCATCGTCGATCGGCGTCACCTGTGCGTAAAAGTAGTCGCCATCGAGTTCGATCTCGCGCTCGTCGTCGGTCCGGATTTCGGTCAGTGCTGCGTATTCGTCCTTGAGCTTCGGAACGGGAGCGAACAGCGAATCGACGCGTTCTCCGATCGGAGCGGAATCGAGATCTTGGAGAAGGGTTCGACCGACCGGATTGACGTCGATCAATCGGTCGTCCCTGTCGAGAACGAAGACGCCGTCCGAAACGTGATCGAGCACGCGATCGCGGGCGATCGGCACGATATCGGTCAGCCGATAGCGGATGATCGCGACCGAGTACAGCGTCCCGCTGAGGATGACCCCGATCGGCGTCAAATGAATGTCGACCAAACCGAAGATCGTGATTACGTTCAGAGCTAAGGTACATATCGTTCCGGTGAACAGAGCGAGCGCCTGTCCCCGGTACAGCGACTGCGAATTATATAACAGTTCGACGATCATCAGCGTAAACGCCGTAAGAAGGACGTACGAGTAGACGGTGTGATGCGCGAATCCAGGTCCCAGTTCGATCCGACGCCGGTCGGCGTCGTCGGATCCCGTGCGAGCGATGTGTAAAAAATATCTCACGGATTCGAAAACACGAGCGCAACGACGACGATTGGTTCGATCGAGAGCAGCGCGATTATTCTGGGATGAACGAACCGTTCGCGGCCGGTATACTCGAGTCCGAAACGGAACGCTGCGGCGACAGAGAGGACGACGCCGACGTAGAGTGACTGTTGGAAGAAAAGGAAAGTGCAAATCCGTCAACGATCGTGGCGAGAAAGAGCGAACCAGCCCAGATAGCCGAGCCAAACATGTAAATGGCTATTCGTTCAGCGCCTTTCCTGCCTCTATAACTATGTATTTTTAATCCGACGAAAAGTGCAGTGGCGGTTGAGAGACCGTAGATTAGTTGTATTAACCCATTACCTCCCGCCATTAGGAACTGATGATATGTTTGGAAATAAAACTTTATCAGCCCACCGGGACCGGAGGGTGCAGGTTTCTGGGGTCTGTGTGCTTTGTCTCTTTTAATTCGTCGGTTTGGTTTCGTACCGCAGTCGTCAGCTCTCGAAACTCCTAAGAAATACCGTTTCCGTACACGGTAGTATCATCGTACGGAATACCGCCGTATCCATCCGTCGACGATCGTCCGTTTTCGAGGACTATCTCGCGTCGTTCGGTACGGGCGGGGTCGAACGAACGATTTAGGCATCGGCCGCCAGTACGTCAGCGTATGCCCGTCCCGAAATCCGAATTCGAGAACCTTCCGCCGTGTGACTTCTACACACCCGAGGAACTCCTCGAGACCGATCACATGTACACTGTCTACGAAATCGCACGCTTATTACAGGGCCTCGAGCCCGAAGCCGATATCGACCGAGAGACCGAAGATATTCTGCTCGACTGGGCAATTCCGTGGATTATGACCAACGCGGATGATCTCGTCGTCGCCGAGCCTCGGTCTGAAGACGAGCCGGGCTACTACGGACTGAAAGAATGATCCTCCTTGTGGTCGGCGCCGATCGGGTCGACGCCGGCAAGACGACGTTTTCGACCGGTTTGCTCTATCGGACTGGCGCAGTCGGCTACAAACCACGCGCCGGGAACGATTTCTGGTTCGACCACGACGACTGTCTGCGGGCGATCACCGACGGCCGGCTCTACGGCAAGGACGCTGCTCGTCTTTCGTCAGCTGATGGCCGCGGCAGGCCACCCGAGGAATTGAATCCCGTCCATCGCCTCTGGCAACCCACACCGGGCGGCGGAAACGGCTTGCTCGGTCGAACCGATCGCGAGTTCGTCGTCGACCGCATCGGACGAAGCGACGACGAACCGCTTTTCGTTCGCAATGCCACTGCCGACGTCCCCGACGCGGTGGCCGATGCGCTCCCGCTCGAGGACGCGATTTCCGTCGACACGGTAGAAGAGTTCAATGCCCTCGCCGAACGGGAGTACGTTCCAACGTTCGAGCGACTGGCCAACGAGATCGAAAGGGCCGACGTCGCCGTCGTCGAGTCGTACAGCGACATCGCGCTCCCTCTTGCGTCGGTAGATCCAGCATCGATCGCTGCCGTCGCAGCTGTCGAACCCGGCCGCGTACGGATTTATTCGGGCGATCGCTACTGCCGCGCATGCGAAATTGCCCGCTCGAGCCCGAAAGACGGCGTCCTCGAAAAGCGCGTTGCTCACGTCCTCGATTATCTCGATCCGCTCGACGTTCTTCACCTGCCGGCACTCAGCAGCGACGGTCGAGCCGACCCTGAACGGATCGCACTCGCGTACGGGGAAGCTTACGACGCATTACTTGAATCCGCTGGACAGGTGTAACCGGTCTCCGTCGGTGGACCGACGGAAGCCGTTCGAACATCTCCAGAGGGGATTCAACCGTCCGATATCGATTCGTACGGGGTCCTTACGGCGGTCGTCGGCGAATTGGATTACCTCTGGCGGGCCATCTGCGCCGAGAGTTCGACGTGTTCGTACGGATTCGTCGATACGCTCGGTCCGTGGCCGGTATGCATCTCCTCGAGGTCGGGACTGATTCGCTCGAGGACACGATCGATGCTTTCGATCAGGGTCCCTCTGTCACCTTCCTCGAGGTCGGTCCGACCGAAGCTTCCGTTCTGGAAGACGAGATCGCCAGCGAATAACACGCCAGCCGTCTCGGAGTAAAAACAGAGGTGGTCGTTTTTGTGGCCCGGCGTGTAAAGAGCGACGTACTCGTGGTCGCCTAATTGAATGCGTTCCTCGTCGGCGATGGCGTGATCGACGCCGTCGATCGACGCGTCGTACCCCCATGCGTCTATCCCGAAGTCGTTCGTGACCGGCCCGAGATTGCCGACGTGATCGCGGTGTGTGTGCGTGAGAACGACCGCCTCGAGTTCGTCGACTCGAGAGCGAATGGCGTCGACGACGTCGAAATTCGCTCCCGTATCGACGAGGACGGGTCGATCGCCGGTCACGAGAAAGACGTTGCTCGTAAAGGCCTGAACTCCCTGCGCGAGGTTGCTGATCATGGACCCTCGTATGCGGTCGATCGATTTGTGGGTATCGACATGGTGGCAGACGCCAGAGAACGAACGAATTTAGGCTTCATACGCTGTAGGACGCTATCTCTGGGGATTAGGCGGTCGATCGGTGCGTTTTCGTCACCCCCTTCATATTCACAAGGATTTTTAGCTACGGCACGTAGTGGGTAGACGAATGAATCGGCCGGTCTCCGTCGGACTCGTCGTTCTCGCCATCCTCGCATCGGTCGTCGGCGCCAGCGGATCTGTCGTCCTGGCGACTACGGGATCGGCTGTTCAGTCGACGGCGGATACGACCGCCGACGGGGGGAACCCGACCGCGGTGGCCACCACCCCTGAGCCTAACAAATTCGTTTCACAGGACACACAGAACTTCGACACCACGACCTTCGAAATCGTCGTCCACGAGAACGGGAGTGCGACGTGGACCTTCCGTCACGAACAGCGGTTCTCGAACGACGAGAACGCGACCGCGGCTCGGAAAAACTTCGAATCGTTCGCCGACGAGTTCGAAGCCAACGAAACCGGACTGTACGACCGATTTCAAAACCAGTCACGGCTGCTGACCGAAACAGGAGCTCAGGAGACGGGTCGCGAAATGAAGGCGACGAACTTTCGCCGATCCGCACGCGTCGAAGAACAGTTTACAGCGACGGGGGTCGTCGAAATGTCTTTTCTGTGGACGAATTTCGCCAAAACCGAGAGTGGGCAGGTCCACGCCGGTGATGCCTTTCAGGATATTTACCTTGCCTCCGATCAATCGATCGTCATCGAGGCGGGAGGCGACCTCAGTTTTCACAGCGTCGAACCCGATGGTAAGTACGCTGGCAACTCGCTCGAGAACGCAGATTCGGTCCGGTGGAGCGGCGAGCGCGAGTTCGTCGACGGGCGTCCGCGCGCGATTTTCGACCATCCCGACGGCAGCGACATCGGCACCGGGGGCAGCGATCTCTCTTCGCCGAACAGAGGCGACGGTTTCATACGATACGTCGTGGGTGGACTCGTGGTTATCGGTGCTGCTATCGCAGTAGCCGTCTGGTACCGACGATACGGTCCCGGTTCCGTGCGGTCCGCCGAAAAAACGGCCGATCGATCGCCAGGAGCAACATCGGCGTCTGCGGCCGGTGGCGCATCGAGTGGGGCAGCCAAGGATACCGAACAGAACCGTCACGCGCCGGGCGAATCCGACGATCGACGAGAATCTACGCCGTTTTCTGAGGAGGAACTATTGACGGACGAAGACCGTGTCGTGAAGCTCATTCAGGAAAACGGTGGTCGGATGAAACAGGTCAACATCGTCGACGAAACAGGGTGGTCGAAGTCGAAAGTGAGTATGCTCCTCTCTGATATGGAGGACGACGGAACGATCAGCAAACTCCGGGTCGGCCGCGAAAACATCATCAGCCTCGAGGGCTTCGAACCCGAAGCGACGAAGTCACCGTTCGACGAATAGCGGACGTCAACGTCCGTGCCTATGCGAGGAACCGCCATGCCTGAATCGAAACGGAATCCTTAAACATCGTTCTGCGCTACGATAAAATGCGTTGACCGGCGCGCTCCGATAGTGTAGTCCGGCCAATCATATTGCCCTCTCACGGCAATGACCTGGGTTCGAATCCCAGTCGGAGCATTCACTTTCTGTCGGTTTCACATCGAATACCGATTTCGGCACGTCACTGTGAACTGTACATTTACTCGCCCGAAAACCGATTACGCGTGCCCGTTCGACTCGAGAATACTGCCAGCCCGGACAGCTCAGAAACCAGGGTCGGACTGGTGAGAACAGGAAATTCGCTTCTACGTTCGTGGCCTCGGCCCGGTGAGTGGTTTTGTCGGTTGAGCAGTGCACTCCGGATTTGATACCGAACGGCCGCGTAGATTAGACCAATTGATATGAACTGTGGCGCCTAGAAGAACAGTGCGGGAACGGTGTTCCGGAAGATATTGATCGAGATGATAAACAGCAGTCCGACGACGAACCAGTTGAACGTCTCCTGGTCGACCTCGAGTCGGCGGAGGTACGTGCCGAAAAGTAGCCCGACGATCGTGACTACGGCGATCACCGATCCGAGCCACAGTCGATAGGTCGTCAGCAGGTCGGTGAAAAGCCCCATCTGCACGATTCGAATGGTGAACACCGTTCCGAGAACCATCGAGAGGCCGCCGATGTATCGCTCTGCGTCGCGCTCGAACGTGTGGAAATAAACGGGGAGGAGCGGGCCGAGGTTCGCGACGGCCAGCAAAAACCCCTCGAGGAAGCCGGCAGTGCCGAGTGCAACTGGGTGGTGGGCCTCTTCGACGGTCACGAAATTCTGGATGAACTGGAAGACGACGTAGCCGAAAATAATCAAACCGATGACGAAGGGGACGATGGGGCCGGCGCTGAATTCGGCCAGAAAGACGACGCCGATTACCGTTCCAACGACGGCCAGCAACATGAGCTGCCATTCTTCGCGAACGAAGGAAAGCCCCGTATCGGTTTCTCCGATCTGGAACATGTTGATCATCCACGGCGGAATCGCCAGAACGACGACTGCAAAGGTCGGATCGATCACCGTTGCGAAGATCGGGGTCGTAATAAGGGCGTAGCCGAATCCAATCATACCCTTGACAGCACCGGCAGCGATCGCGACGAGAAGGAACGCTGCGAGCAGTCCAAGCGACACGTCTGACTGGATACCAGCACCCACGTTTTCAGTTCCCGGGAAGAAAACGATCGATCCCGCGACCACGCTGAGCGTGGCGAAGACCATCATCACCTCCCGATATCTGAACTCGAGGAGATTCGTGACGAATCGGTTGACGTTTACTGTAGATTCTGACGCGCTCATAGAGTGACGAATTCCGGATGGGTCGAACGGCCCACCCTGGTTACGAAGGGGGTAGTGAACGGCCCCGTATCGATCTGTTCGATTCGGCGAGATATTCTGACTGATAGGTCGACGACGGACCGGTAGAACGTCCGATAGAAATCCCTTTCGCACCGGTATCGGGCTGTTCTCGAGCAATCGTGTCGTCAGAGATTGGCACAATTATTACCTCAGTCTGAACGACATGTCTCGCGTGCAGGTCCTGTGGCGAAACGGGATCGGTGTTCCGACGGGGCCGAATTTTCGTTGTCGAACCGAGACAGTGCGATCATCCGGTTTCGCGCCCGGGGACTGACAGCGTTTTCGTGGACTATTCGCCGGGATGGGGCGATACGATCTCGACTCAGGTCGTGGTGTAAATAGCTCGAAGCGCTAGACGCGGACCGACCGAGAGAACGAGGCGACGGCAAGTGCCCCGAAGACGGTGAGGACACCGAGGCTCCACACGAGCGGTTCGAGGTCGACCTGCTGACTGAAACCGGCGTCCATCGCGAGACGAAGCGGATAGTAACCGGGTGCGAGCGTGGCCGCATTCGGCGTCTCCGTCGCCAGTGGATTCTGGAAGAGGAACAGGTCGATCATCGACCCAAAGAGCACGAGGTAGACGCCAGGGAGCTTGACCAGTAGTGTGCCGACTGTGACGCCAAACGTGCCGTAGATGAGGGCCGTAAGGAGGACTGCAGCGGCGAACCAACCGAGCCGTTCGGGCGCGAATGCGACGCGCATTACGCCAACGGCGGCCAGCGTGGCAATCGTGCTTATCCCGGTTAACAGTGCAAGACGGGCGAGTATCACCTCGAACGGGCGATGACCTGCGATGACGAGTCTCGCGTCGGCGTCGGCAGTCGAACGTATCAGAAAGAGGCCAGAGATGCCCGCAAGCAACGACGCGACCATCGGCGTGGTGAACGCGGGAAACACCTCCGCGAGACTTACACGCACCGTCTCACCACCGACGAGTTCGAAGGCCACCGTCGAGTCGGGGGCGACGTACGTGAAGACGCCGACGAGGTAGGCAGGCAAGAACACGAGCAATCCGAGCAGAACCGGGGTGCGCCTGATCTGTCGGGCGCCCATCGCGAACGAAACTGCCATCCGACTCATGCCAGCATCCCCTCCTCACCGGTGACGGAGACAAACGCAACGAACGCAGCGACGAGAAGTACAGCCACGTACGAAAGCGCCGGCACGAGGTGGCCTCCGTCTAGCGTTCCCTCGAGAACGGCGGCCTCGAAGAGTGCGTGTGGATGGTAGAGGGGAGCGATTTCGGCGATCGATCCCACGTCGAACAGGTCGCTCGACAGGACGTTGTCGAGGTCGGCGAGGAACACGAGGACGAGCGATCCCTCGAGGTCGCTTGGGAGCAACGTCCCCACGAGCACTCCGAGGAGGCCGTACAATAGTCCGGCGAGCACCAGTATACCGAACGCGAGCGCGGGCGCTGCGACGTCGGTTCGCCACGAGAAGATCCCGAAGGCGATCGCGGCACCGATACCGGAGACCGCGAGCATCGTTGCGAGGCGAGTAGCGAGGAGACGGTGACGGGGGTACCCACACAGTGCGAGTCGCTCGTCACCGCTCCTCGCGCTGATCACTTGGAAGAGACCGATCAGTCCGGCGAGGAAGGCGACGGCGAACAGCGTTCCGGTCATCCGACCGACCGTGATGGGATCGGCGTTCAGTCCGGTGAGCGCCGGGAACGATTCCATCGCAGTCCCATAGGTTTCGATGGCGACCGGGGGTAGAAAGACAAGCATCGCCAACGTGGTCGGCTGTCGCGCGAACTCCACGAGACGAGCCCTGGTTCCGGTTATCGCTCGCATCTCAGGCCACCTCGTCGGGGTACAGTCGTCCGTCGCGGAGTTCGTAGATTCTATCGAAGCGTTCGCGCTCGTTGATGAGATGGCTGATGACTGCGATCGCGGTCCCGCGCTCGACGAGGTCTTCGGTGAGGTCCCAGAACGCGAGGTACGTGTCCCAGTCGAAACCTGTGTAGGGTTCGTCGAGCAGCAAAACGTCAGGGTCGTGCATCAACGCGATGCCGAGGTTGACCTTTTGACGGTTGCCTCCGGAGAGATGATCGATTCGGCAGTCGAGGAATCGCTCAAAATCGAGCGTAGAGGCGAGTCTGTTGCGAGCAGTCGCGATATCCTCGTCGGTCATCCCGTATGCCTCCCCGAAGAGACTGAAAGTTTCCGTGATCGTGAGTCGGTCGTACAACAGTCCCTCCTGGGGACACCATCCGATTCGACCGCTCGCCTCGACAGTTCCCTCGTCCGCGTCGAGCGCACCGACGAGAATCTTCATTTCGAAAACGAACCGGTGTCTCTCGACGAACTGGTCGAGCAAAGCGGATATGCCAAGTCCACGGTAAGCACCGCGATGAAAACGATGGAGCGGCTTCACCTCGTTCACAGACGATCTATTCCCGGTGAAGGAAAGAAAGCGTATTACGAAGCCGAAACCGACTTCTGGCACGTTCTGCAGGAGTTCCTGCGGAGGGAAGTCCAACGCGAGATAGACGTCATGACACGGGCGCTCGAGTCAGCCGAAGCACAGTTGGAATCGATCGATTCGGAGCGTGCTGATGACGATCTCGAGCAGATCCGTTCCCTAAAGACGATGTACGAGCGGAGTCAGACGCTGGTGAACGTACTCACAGGCAGTTCGACCGAGCGTCTTACCGGTCTACTCAATCGGTTGCGGCGTTCTGAGTGAACCATTCGAACTCGCACCTGTCGGGGCGATGCCGGACGTGAAGCAAATTACGGACGTCCGGATCGAATGAACGATTACGCTCGACTCGAATGCGGGGTCCCGGTCGCTGTCGGAGTCGACTTCGATTGGAGTGACGATCCAACGACGAAGTAAACAGCTTCGGGGGCAGTGTGTCCGAGGAAGTGGTTGAACGGTATATCGGGGAGACGGACCACTAGGCCGAGTGTCGGGCTTCATCTCTGCGCCCGGTGACGCGGGGAACCAGCCCTCGCAGGTTGTTTAGACCAGTAATTGGACATCGGACTCGGCCATATGCTGGATTGCCGTCGCCGCCCCGACGCCAGTCGTTA
Organism: Natrinema halophilum; assembly: GCF_013402815.2. Classification (NCBI taxonomy): domain Archaea; kingdom Methanobacteriati; phylum Methanobacteriota; class Halobacteria; order Halobacteriales; family Natrialbaceae; genus Natrinema; species Natrinema halophilum. Next base: position 985,154 of record NZ_CP058601.1, on the reverse strand, counting down.
CGTCGTAGAAATCGTCCTCGTCGTAGTCCATCAGTTCGATCGTCATCTGACAGGCCTGAAGGTCGACGCCGCTTTCAAGCGAAAGGTCGATCAGTTCTTCGATGGTGGCCGTGCCGTTATCGTCGATCCGCTTTTGCATCATCTTCGTGGCCATCGTGTCCATCCCGGGAAGTGCAGCGAGAGCGTTCGGCATTGGCATGTTCGGGTTACCGACGGCGCTCAGCTTGAGGTTACTCGATTTCTCCTCGTGAAGGATATCGAGTCCCCAGAAGGTATGGAAGACGACAACGTCCCAGCCGAAGGCGGCCGCCGTACTCGCGAGGATGAGCGGCGGGTAGGCCATGTCGAAACTGCCCTGGGTGGCGACGATCGTCATCTTTTGCTGGTCGTCACCGGCATCCATGTCGGCGATCGACTCTTCGAGCTCCTCGACGCGATCGCGGAGGGCCTGAACCTCCGTAGCCTCGACTTCGCTTTCGTCGACCGACGTCGTGGGGTTGTCCGTACTCATGTTACGAGGTTTTTTGCACGTAGTGTTTGTACACGTCGCCGTCCTCGACCTGCTCTAAAAGTTCGACGCCGTCGGTGCCGGTCGCCCAGCCATCGATGTCGCTCATACTGCCCGAATCCGTCGCGATAACTTCGAGCACCTCCGTGGCTTCCAGATCGTCGATAGCCTGCTTCGTCTTCACGATGGGCATCGGGCACGACTGTCCTTTTACGTCGAGCGTCTCTGACACAGTGTATTCGGAACTCATGGTATTTTGTGCTCTGTATTGGAGCTACCACACAATATTGTTCACATCCATAAAAGCATATCGGTTGCGGCATAGAGTCTGAGAATCCTTGGATCGGCTTGCAATGAGATGCAAGTTACAGATTGTTTTCTCACTTGCGCATTCGGCTATCTTATCGCCTGCCTACACGGAACTGGTCTTGCAAAAATCACGTAATACTATTTGCTACGTACGACAAAAGCTACTGATCATACTGTGAAATTACATGTCATACCAGTGAATTCCATCACCGAGATCAAGAACATTACGGACTTCCAACTCCTGATGTCCGCGTACGTTCCGTCTCGGAATGGGTATCGCCGTCGGCGCAAGTACGTTCTGGAGGTTCATCTCTGGCGACTGCACCTCGGCGGCGCTGTGTCGGCGTCGGCCGGGGAGCTCACGGCCATCTGTTCCGGCACAGGCTGTGCTCTCTCTCGTTTGCGACCGATTCCGCCGAACGGGCGCCGACCACGCTCCCCTTCTTGTCGCTCTCGACAGTTAGATCGGGAGAAGTGAGACCTCGAAGAGGTACTGCGAGCCGATGTCGGCAGCGAACAACAGAAACATCGCTGCCGATGCGCGCAGCACCCACGTGAGATTCAGGTAGCGCGTGGTCCGCGAGAAAAAGACCGCCGTCGCGAGGCTTACCGGAACGATGGCGAGCATTTCGCCGAACCAGATCGCCGGATCAGCTCCGTACCGGGCGGCGAGACTGATGGTGATCAACTGCGTTTTGTCGCCAAATTCGGCGATCCCCATCGTCACGAACGAAGACACGTAGCCGTTTGCGCCCGAGGAACTGTTCAGTTCCGTCCCGAGCAGACCTCCCTCGTCGATGTCGCGATCGACCCCGCGATTGCCGCCGTCACTGTGTGGATCTCCTGGGTCGGTTCGCCGACCGTCATCGCCACTCTTCGCTTTATTCCCGGTATACAAGATCCATACGGCAAAGAAGACGAACAGAAAAGCTGTAAGCGCATCGAGATATACGACTGGAACGGAGCCTTTGAGCGCCTCACCGAGGAGTATCTCGAGGCCGGTCCAGATACCGAAAGCCGTGGCTGCCCCGGCGACGACGACGTACGGGCTGTACATCGTCGCGAGACCCGCGATTACGAGCTGGCCTTTTTCTCCGGGCAGGGCGAGCAGTTGTAATAGAAAAGCTGTTGCGAATACCTCGAGCCACCCCGCCATGGGAAGGCAATAACGGACTGGCCGTTTGAACGCTTCGAGTCGAGAGTCCTGGGATGAGAGATCTACTTTGGGATTATTTGAGGACGCGATGGCGCGTTTATCACCATCTTTGCCGAAGCGCCGTGGTATGTCTATGGGCTTTCAGAACAAAGCATCGGGCAATGAGCGAGTCGCCATACGACGTCTCGTCGGACCGGGTTCTCGAGGACCTCGAGTCACGACACGAGGGGTTGACGAGCGAGGAAGCGCGTCGGCGACGGGAGGAATACGGCGAGAACGAGATCATCCGGAGCGGTGGCCGGTCGTGGGTCGAAATCCTCCTCGCGCAATTCGATAGCGTTCTGATCTGGGTGTTGCTGGCGGCGGCCGGCCTTTCGATCTGGGCGAGCCACGGCGTCGACGCGGTTCTGATCGGCATCATCGTCGTGGCAAACGGACTCTTCGGGTTCGTACAGGATTACCGAGCCGAGCAGAGCCTCGAGTCGCTTCGCCAACTGGCAGCGCCGACTGCAACCGTTCGCAGGATGGGCGAATCGCTCACAATCGATGCGACACGACTCGTCCCCGGTGACGTCGTCGTGCTGCGCGGCGGAGACGTCGTCCCAGCCGACGGCCGATTGCTCGAGGAAACCGACCTCGAGATAGACGAGGCGGCGCTGACGGGTGAAAGCGTACCGGTAACGAAATCCACCGATTCAGTCGAGTTAGAGACTCCCCTCGCAGAGCGCGAGTGCATGGTCTACAAGGGAACGAACGTCACCCGTGGGAAGGGCGTCGCAGTCGTCACCGACACCGGGATGGAGACGGCAGTCGGCGAAATCGCCCGGGTGCTCGCTGGGACCGAAGAGACGGAAACGCCGCTTCAGGGAGAACTCGATCGATTGGGTCGCACTCTCGGGATCGGCGTTGTCGTCCTCTCCCTGCTAGTCGGTCCGCTGTTGGTCCTACGCGGGACGGGTGCGATTCAGGCCGCGCTGACCGCAGTGTCGCTCGCCGTCGCTGCGATCCCCGAAGGGTTACCGGCGGTCGTCACGCTGACCCTCGCTCTCGGCGTCCGCCGGATGTCGTACGAAAACGCGCTCGTTCGCCGACTTCCGGCAGTAGAGGCCCTCGGTGCCGTCGACGTCGTCTGTACCGACAAAACCGGCACGCTCACGAAGGGACAGATGACCGTTAGCAGGCTCTGGGTTAACGACACCGTCACCCACGTTGGCGTCGCCGAGAACGAACCGGACCGTTCGACCGTTCCTGACCCGGATTCGGTTTCGATTCGCGAGGAACTGCTCCTGCGAATCGGCGTGCTCTGTAACGACTCGACCCTCGAGGACGGTGACCCGACCGAGCAAGCGTTGATCGAGGCGGCGGATCGGTGGGGACTCGACCGCGAGTCGCTTCGAGACGCGAACCCTCGAACCGGCGAGATTCCGTTCTCCTCGGAACGGAAATGGATGGGGACAGTCCACGACGACCGAGGGTACGTCAAGGGTGCCCCGGAGGTCGTCCTCGCAAACTGCGATCGAATTCTGACCACGGATGGCTCAGCGCCCCTGACCGACGATCGACGCGACCGAATAGAGACGGTCGTTCGTACCTTCGGCGACGATGCGCTTCGCGTTCTCGCGATGGCATATCGGGACGAGCCGGCCGGTCCAGACGATCTAACGGGTGGGCTGACGTTCGTGGGGCTAACCGGGATGATAGACCCCCCGCGGACGGAAGTCGCCGACGCGATCGCGGCAACGACGGGCGCCGGCATCGACGTCAAGATGGTAACCGGTGACAACGTCCAAACCGCCAGCGCGATCGCCGAGACGCTCGGGATCGGAAGCGAGGTGCTCGAGGGACGGGAGATCGAGCGGATGGATGACGTGACGCTGCGCGAGAGGGTCGAATCCGTCGACGTCTTCGCCCGAGCATCGCCCGAGCACAAGGTTCGAATACTGCGCGCTCTCCAGGACCGCGATCACAACGTCGCGATGACGGGAGATGGGGTCAACGATGCACCGGCGCTGAAAAACGCCGACGTCGGCGTAGCGATGGGGGTCCGCGGGACGGACGTCGCCAGACAGGCTTCGGACATCATCTTGCTGGACGACGATTACGCGACGATCGAGCGGGCCGTCGAGCGCGGACGGATGATTTTCGATAACATCTGGAAATTCGTCGCCTATCTGCTGAGCGCGAACGTCGCCGAGGTCGCGCTCGTTTTCCTCGCTTCGCTGTCCGGTTATCTCATCCTGCCGGCCGTACAGTTACTGTGGATCAACCTGCTGACCGACGGATTGCCGGCGCTCGCACTTGGTGCTGACCCGAAAAGCGGCGACGTAATGGACCGACAACCACGCGATCCAGATCGAGGGATCATCAGCCAAGAGATGCTCGGACTGATTGGAGGAACCGGAATGGTTACCACAGCCGTCATGCTCGCGCTCATGTTCGTTACACTCGAGGGTGCTGCTACTGTCACCCCCTACGCGATGACGATGGTGTTTACGGGTTTCGTCTTCCTCGAATTCGAGAAGCTCTACGTCATCCGCTGGCTACGCGAGACGCCGACGCTATCTAATCGGTGGCTCGCAACCGCAGTCGCGGCGTCGATCGGTCTGCAGCTTACGGTGCTTTACACGCCGCTCAACCGGTACTTCGGGACGGTTCCACTCGGCGTCGCAGACTGGGGTCTCATAGCGGCCATCCTCGCCGTCTGTCTACCTGCATATGTCGGAATCGCAGTCGTCGTCAGACGAGTAGCCGGTGAGACGGGGTGATCAGCGAAAAACGGTTCCCGGATCGAGATTTCGAACGGAACTGAGCCACTCGTCTGCCAGTCGTCGTACCCGGATCGTTTCACTTCGGGATGGGGGTGTGCAGTTCACTCGAGGGCGTCCGTCGTCTCTACTGGTCGATACCGTCGTGGATGACGCGACCCGAACCAGTCGTCGAGCAGTGCCACGGGGTTATCGGGTACGTGGTGAGTTTCCTCGTTGTTAGACGCTATTGGTACTCCACTGGCACATATTCGACCACGGCGGGGCACTCATCGAGAGCCTCGAAGAGGCCTCGGGGCAGCTCAGTAGCGTGATCTGACCGAGGTCCAGTCGACGTCGTCGAGGCGATCGGCGGTTCGAAACGCGGGGGATCGATCCCTTTCGATGATTGCTTCCTCTCACCGTGCTGTTGCGCTCGTTGGTCCGCCGCTAGCATCTGTACAATCCGTCCGTGCAGCCGACCCGGACTGCCGGCCCGCAGTTTTTGACGCTACCCGTCGGAGAGGAGAGCATGGCGTATCACGATCCCGGAACCGCCGACCCACTGTCGCTTCGCGGCGTCGTTCCACCGACCGTCACCGCGTTTCAAGATGACGAGTCCGTCGATTACGAGACCACCGCTGCCCACGCCCGGTTCGTCGTCGATCGTGGCGCTCACGCCGTTTTCCCCCTCGGGACGAACGGCGAGTTCCCGCTACTCTCGAGCGAAGAACGAGATCGAGTCGTCGAAGCCGTCGTCGACGAAGTCGGCGGTGAGGTGCCGGTCATCGCAGGTGTCGGTTCCCCTAGTACCTATCGGACGGTCGCCCACGCCGAACATGCCGAATCTGTCGGTGCGGACGGAATCGTCGTCGTTACGCCGTACTACTACCCGCTGGACCACGAGGGTGCGCTCGAGCATTATCGGCGAATTGCGGATGCCACTTCCCTGCCGATGTACGTCTACCACATTCCGAGCAAAACGGGCAACGAACTCTCGCTCGAGACGCTGGCAGACCTCGCCGAAATCGACTCCCTCGTGGGGTGTAAAGACTCGAGCAAGAACGTCCCCTGGCTCGCACAGGCCGTCGATGCACATCCCGAGATGACCTTCCTCGCAGGGTCGGACTCACTCGTCTTCGCGGGTCTCGAAGTTGGCTGTTCGGGCGCGGTCAGCGCCGTCGCCAATGCGTTCCCCGAACTGGTTGTCGACTGTTATCAGGCCTACAACGACGGTGACGAGGATCGTGCGTGCGACATACAGAGCGACATTTTCCGCGTTCGAGATGCGTTCAAGACCGGCGGCGCGTACATGTCCGGCGTCAAGACGGCGCTCAGAATGCGCGGGTTCGACGCCGGCCCGTTGCGGAGTCCGCTCCGGCTAAAAGACGATGACTCCGCGGCGAAGATGCGGGCCCAACTCGAGGAACTCGATCTAGATGGGCTCTGACCGCTCGCCGTCTTCCGATGCCACGGAGACTTTTATCGCGGCCCTCGAATGGCCGTCATGGAACTCACCGAGGAACAGACGGCGGTCCGGGACGTCGTCCGGGAGTACGCTCGCGACGAGATCAGGCCGGCCACCTTGGAGGCGGACAGTGAACAGGAATTTCCCGAAGCGGTCTGGGACGGTCTTGCCGACCTCGATCTCACGGGTCTGACGGTTCCCCAGAAATACGGGGGCTACGACGCGGACCCGGTGACCGCGGCCGTGGTCAACGAGGAGGTCGCGTACGGAATGTTAGCCGTTGCGACGGCGCTGTCGGTTCACTCGCTGGCGACCTCCTGTCTCGCGGAGTTCGGGAGCGAGGAACAGCAAGAGCGGTGGCTGCCCGACATGGCGGAGGGACGCCCTGTGGGCGCGTTCGCGCTTTCGGAGCCCCACGCTGGGTCGAACCCCGCAGAAATGACGACGGAGGCTCGCAGGGAGGGCGACGAATATGTTATCGACGGCGAGAAACAGTGGATCACGAACGGCGAGCGCGCGGGGGTCTACATTTTGTTCGCAAAGACCGACCGCGACGATCCGTCGACGGTTACCCAGTTCCTCGTTCCCGGCGACGTCGACGGATTGACCGTCGGCGAGAAAGAAGACAAACTGGGCCTGCGAGCGAGCGATACCACGAGCCTGACCTTCGATGGCGCACGGATTCCTGCCGAAAACCGATTGACTGAGGAGGGGTCTGGGCTGTCTGCCGCGTTCCACATCCTTACCGGCGGTCGCATCGCGATTGCTGCCCAATCAGTCGGGCTCGCCCAGTGTGCCTTCGATGAGGCGCGTTCCTACAGTCAGGAACGCGACCAGTTCGGCGGACCGATCGGGGACATCCAGACAATCCGCCACAAACTCGCCGAGATGGCGACTCGGATCAGGGCCGCCCGCTTGCTGACGCGAGACGCCGCACGGAAACGCGCTGCGGGTGGTGCGGCGCTCGAGGCGAGTATGGCGAAGTATTTCGCGAGCGAAACGGCGATGTTCGCTGCTAACGAGGCGGTTCAGATCCACGGCGGCTACGGATACGTCACCGAGGGCGAGGTCGAACGCCTCTACCGCGACGCCAAGATCACCGAAATCTACGAGGGGACGACCGAAATTCAAAAACAGGTGATCGCACGCGAGTTGCTCGAGTGAGTATCGCCAGTCCTCGAGTTGTGAAATACAGGTGGGCGAACAGTATATTCGTTCGCAACACCTATCGAGAACCGTGACCGGTTACGACGCCATCGTCTACGATCTGGACGGAACCCTCGTCAATCTCGACGTCGACTGGAAAGCCGTCGCCAATGATGTCCGTGAGGTATACCGACGTGCGAACATCGAACCGCCGTGCGACGGCCTCTGGGACATGCTCGAGATGGCGACGGACGCAGGACTCGTCACCGAAGTGGAGTCAGCCATCGCGGCTCACGAACACGACGGGGCGCGGACATCGGACAGGCTCCCCCACGCCGACGAACTCCTCGAGCAATCCGTTCCGTCGGGCGTCTGTTCGTTGAACTGCGAGCAGGCCTGTCGAATTGCACTCGACGAGCACGCGCTCGAGTCGGCTGTCAATGCGGTCGTCGGGCGGGATACGATCGGAACGTGGAAGCCTGATCCGGAACCGCTGCTTGCGACTATTCGTGAACTCGACGCCCACCCCCAGCGAGCGCTCTTCGTCGGTGACTCCATGCGAGACAGACGGACCGCGAAACGAGCGAACGTCGACTTTGAGTACGTTGGCGAGGGTCCGTCGGGAGTCTAAGAGTTGGCGGTCCGGACTCACCCTCCCGTTCGATAGTACGTCAGTTACCGCTGGTTCCGTCTCGCGTACACGAACACCGTTATCGACGTGAGTAACCAGACGAGGGCGCCGACTCGAATCGCGAATTCGACGCGATCGCCCCACGTCGGTAGCGTTACAGTCGTCGACAGGCCGGCGACGAGGGGCGCGCCGATCAGGATCGTCAGGACGAACGTCGTCTGCATCACCCAGCCGTAATCGACGCCGTCGGGCGAGGTCGTTTCGACTCGTTCTGGCACGCGTGAGTATGTTTCCCCACTCCTCTTAAGCGACGCGGGTGCAGGATCGCGTTCGAGATGTCATCTCTGCGGTGAGCGAGAACTCGGCTTCATCCGTGAACTGATAGCAACGACGTTTAATCATGGGAGTCCAACATATGTGTATGCCTACCGTCCGAGATATCGCAATGAAAGCAGGCGAGGAACCGATCACGATGTTAACGGCCTACGATGCGCCGACGGCTGCAATCATCGACGATGTCGGCGTCGACATCGTCCTCGTCGGTGACAGCCTCGGAAACACGAACCTCGGCTACGAAACGACGCTTCCAGTGACTGTCGACGATATGGCCCGTCACACCGGCGCGGTCGCGCGGGCGACCGATGACGCCCTCGTCGTCGCAGACATGCCGTTTCTGTCGATCGGCGTCGACGAGCAAGCGAGCCTCGAGAACGCCGGCCGAATGCTCCAGGAAGAGGACGCACACGCGGTGAAACTCGAGTGTGGCCCACACACTGTCGACCTGACCGAAAAGATGAGCCAGATCGGAATTCCAGTGATGGCCCACCTCGGGCTGACACCACAGCACGTCAACAAGTACGGAGGCTATCCCCGACAGGGAACCGATCGAGACACGGCAAAGCGAATTTTCGAACTGGCGAAAGCCCACGAAGACGCGGGTGCGTTTTCGCTGGTCCTCGAACACGTTCCTTCGAACCTCGCGGCGGAGGTCACGGCGGCGCTCGACATCCCGACCATCGGAATCGGTGCCGGTCCCGACTGCAACGGACAGGTTCTCGTGGTCGACGATGCTGTGGGCCTTAGCGACTGGTCACCGTCGTTCTCGAAGCAATTCGGAAACGTCCGCGAGGAAATGGAGTCGGCCGTAGACGCCTACGTGACAGCCGTGGAATCCGGCGAGTTCCCTGCAAAGGAACACAGTCACGAGGAAAGCGATCTCGAGGACATTTACTGAACCGATTACGATCGAACCGAGATCGCTTGGTCGAGGGCCGGAAACAACGGATACGGGTGACGTGGCATCCGATACTATCGTCGATCGTCTGATCCATCGTCTGATATGCTGCCCTGATTGACCTCTTTCGAAAACGAGCGGACCAGCGACATGCCACTATACGTGACAATAGTGTTACAACAACGAATTAGACGTACGATAGCCCGTCATAACTATTTTCCAGAACGAGATTGACAGGGTGCATGGACCGACGACAGGTTCTGAAGGCGGCAGGCGCAACGTCGACGATTCCGCTCGCGTCTGAACCAGGTGTGGCGAGCGGTGACGACCGGCCCACCAGTAGCCGAGACCGACGCGCGTGTCCACAACCGCATTGTATTCACCCGGTGTTCGGCTATACAGGTCTCGAAGAAGACGAACAACTGCCGCAATCGATGCGGCCCGACTACGAAGTCGATCTTCGAATCCGACCACGAGAGAACCGACCGGTGCCGGAGTTTTTCTTCGATCCGACGGGACTCATCGTCGAAACCGGTGACGTCGTTCGATTCGATTTTGCGACTCCAGAACACACCGTCACCGCCTATCATCCGAATCTCGGTCGCCAGCGACGCATCCCCGAGGGCGTGCCACCGTTTTCCTCCCCTGTACTGGGGATGAACGCGTTCTGGCTCTACCGGTTCGACGAACCGGGCGTCTACGACGTTCTCTGCGCACCGCACGAGATATACGGAATGGTGGCGCGAATCGTCGTCGGAGAGCCGACGGCCGATTTCGGTCCGAAGGGGAACGTAAAGACCGACGGCGGCGAAGTGGAACTCCGGCCGCCGGCTCTTACCGCTGCGCTTGTGTACGATGATCCGATGATGGACCCAATGACCATCGCGGCTCAAGGGACCGTAAACTGGGCCGACCTCGCGTCCGAGAGCAAGCGACTCCTGGTCGAATTCCCGGAACCGGCGGGAGAATCGGACTGATCGAGCAGAAATCCCAGGATGGCGACCGTCCGTACTGCTTACGGACCTGGACGGCGGTATTACCGGCGCAACGTTCACATACGTACGGCTATCGTAGCACGGGCGCAACGTTCACATACGTACGGCTATCGTAGCACAGGCACAACGTTCACATACGTGCGGCTATCGTAGCGCGGGCGCAACGTTCACGTTCGTCCGGACGAATCGACCGGTAGACGAATGTCCGATGGGCCGCGGCTACCGGGCGTCGAGGACGAAGACGAGGGAGACCGAATCGTCTGTCACGTCGACGCCGACTGCTTCTACGCCTCCTGCGAGCGACTTCGCGAGCCCGAACTTCGCGGCGAACCCGTCGTCGTCGGCATGGGTTACGAGGAAGGCGAAACCGTCGGCGCGGTCGCCACCGCCAGTTACGAGGCCCGCGAGTTCGGGGTCGAGAGCGCTCAAGCTATCTCGACGGCGCTCGAGCGACTGCCCAGACGCGCGGTATACGAGAACGGGGCCGTCGATGATCCGGACCTCGAGCGCGAACAGACGGGCTACTATCGACCAGTCGACATGGACTATTACGAGTCGGTCGCGGCCGACGTGCGGGAAATCCTTCACGATTGTGCCGACACCGTCCGCGAAGTGAGCATCGACGAAGCCTACCTCGACGTGACAGACCGGACTGCCTGGGCGGTCGCAGACGGCTTCGCCCGCCATATCAAAGACCGCATCCGCCGAGAAGTCGGCGTAGACGTCAGCGTTGGCGTCGCTCCGTCGATGGCCGCTGCCAAGATCGCCAGCGACTTCGACAAACCGGACGGACTCACGGTCGTCAAACCGGGCGAGATCCGGGACTTTCTTGCTCCGCTCGAGGTCGACCTGTTGCACGGTGTCGGCCCCGTGACCGCTCGCGAACTTCGGGAGATGGGCCTCGAGACGGCGGGTGACGTCGCCGCGGCTAATCCCGAGCCGTTAGTCGACCGGTTCGGCGAACGGGGCCGAGAGTTGTACGACCGAGCACGCGGTGAAGACGACCGGCGGGTCGAGCCCACGGGAGATCCGAAGAGTTTCTCCCGGGAGTCCGCGTTCGCCGAACCGGTCGACGCACCGGCCTCGAAATACGAACAGATCGAAACGCTCGCCTCGGCAGTCGCCGATCGTGCACGACGCGAGGGCGCACTGTACCGGACGATCGGTGTCAAGGCCGTCACGCCGCCATACGACGTTAACACGCGCGAACGGTCGCTCCCCGGCCCGGTCGACGATCCCGATCTGGTCGATCGCATCGCTCACGACCTGTTCGCGGAGTTCGAGGACGTACCCGTCCGCAAACTCGGCGTTCGAGTGGCCAACCTCGAGTTCGCTGCCGAAGATCAGGCCAGCCTCGAAAGCTGGGAAGAAAACTCGGGCAGTACTGACGTCAAAACGGACGACGCGACGGACGAAGACGATTCAGATCTGGACTCTGCTTCGCTTTGCGGGACTCGCACGGCCGGTCAGTCGACGCTCGCCGATTTTACGTAACCGGGATTCGAGCCGAACAATGGCCGAAATACCCACGTATCTCGAGCAACGACTGATACTGAACCGACAGAAAAGAACACTGAAATTATAACCCCGCCCCAACAATCCCAGTAGCAGACCACACCGTCTTTACGCTCACATGACAGAGGATTTTTATGACCTTCTCGAGATCTCGTCTGATGCCTCCCAGGACGAGATCAAGAACGCCTATCGCGAACAGGTCCGCGTCTACCACCCAGATCTGAACGACGACGACCGGGCACAAGCACAGTTCACTGCGGTCAAAACGGCCTACGACATTCTCGGCGATCCGGTCGAACGGCAGGCGTACGACAGGCTCGGACACGAAGACTACGTCGCAAAACGGACGAGCGGCCTTCCCTCACCCGACGTCTGGAAGAGCGACGATACCGAAGCGGACGAATCGGACTCGAGCGGGACTGAACTTCGATACTCGGAATCGGAAGCGGAATCGGAAGCGGAATCGGAAGCGGCATCCGCATCTGCGACGACATCGTCGGCGAACACGGCGACGGCCGGATCGGCGACCTCGAACCGATCGGCTTCCGCAACCGGTTCGGGTGGGACGACGGCGAACGTCAGCGCAGGTGCGGCATCGGCCTCGGGTGGAACGACCGCCGCCTCGAGTGGGACGGGAACGAATAGCGGACACGGCCCCGGGCCCGAAAACGGAACTACGGGCGGAACTACTGCGCAACGGACCGGTCGAACTACGGGCTCGGACGGTAGAACGGTTCGCGGTACCGGTCGGGCGACCGAATCGGGAACGCGATCCCCATCCCGATCGAGCACCGCAGCCGACAACCCGCTTGTCCGCTGGTGGGGGCGACAGAATTTCTCTCTCCCACTGATCTGGCTCTCGGTGATCGTCTACGTAACCGGTATCGGTCACTTCGGTATGGCCAATCGAGGCGCTATCGAAGGGCTCTGGACCGAAATCAGTGCGATGGGCACCGATCCGTCAGGTATCTGGACCCTGCTCGCAGAGAGCCGCCACGGAATCGAGACGACGGTTGGGTTCGTACGGGATGTCGAATTCGTGACGCCACCCGTCGAGTCGACGCTCTGGTTCGGCGGATTAGTTGGTGTCGTGGCACTTGCTCTGTGTGCCCTTCTCGTCACTCGTCTCGTTCGACGGGACGACACGTGGGGCGCGGTAACGATCAACGAGACGATCGTCGTCGCGCTGGCGATGGGAGCGACGACGACTCTCGTCGGCGGTCCCCTGCTCGCAGGAACGGTTCTCATGCCGTTTTTGTTCGGTGTGATCGTCCGTCACACCAGACGCCTGCCCGGCTGGGAGCCATCGTATCTCTACGTAATCCCGGTTCTCGCTCCGATTGCCGGCTTCGCCGCTGGGGCGACCGGGATCGCTTCGCTTCCCGTCGATATCGTTGCGTTCGTGATTTTCCCGCTGGTCGGTGGGCTGGCGCTTCCGTTGCGAACGACTGTCAGGAAGCACTTCGGTCGGTAGCTCCTCCTCCAGTTCCGGGTGATCTCTTCTGGGGCTGCCACTGTCGGATCGAAGGAACCGCACCGTCTGCGCTACCGATTAGTTGAAATGGCGGAGATGCTAAACTGTCGCATGGCCAAATACTCGACCGGTTCGTCCAGCGGTGGCGGCGGGACGAACTGCGAACTCTGTGGGACGGAAAGTGACTCGCTCAGACTCGCGTCGGTCGCCGGTGCCGAACTCGAGGTTTGTCCGGACTGTGCACCGCACGACGACTCGCAGACGCACGGCCGTGATCGAAATCAGGGCGGGCAGAGCACGAGCGGTGAAATGAGCGACGAGCCGAGTCGGAAGCAGAAGGCCGCTCAAAACGTCGCAAAGGCAAATCCGGTCTGGGACAGCGACTCCGAACACTGGGAGAGCGAGGGGACCAACTACGACGAGGATCCGCTCCCGTATCTCGTCTCGGAGTACAGCGAAAAGCTAGTCGAGGCCCGACAGGCTGCCGGACTGAAACGCGAGGAACTCGCCGACGAACTCGGCGCGCCCGAAACGGAAATTCTCGCCGTAGAACAGGGCCGAGCGACGCAAGCCGGCGTCGGCGGCGGCCTGATCGAGGCACTCGAGGACCGTCTCGACGTGACTCTCGCAGAGTAAGCGACTTTTTTTCACCGACAGTGACGTTCACGGCGAGCAGACTTTTAACGGCTGCCGACAGACTCAAACCGATGACCGGGCAACGGGCGGCAGTGGAGCCGTACGCCACGCGGTTCGAGACCGAAGTGACCTCGATAGACGGACGTCGCGTCTGGCTCGAGCGAAGTCATTTTTTCGGTGCCAGCGCCGGTCAGCCGGCCGATCGCGGTACCATCGGCGATATCGACGTCGCGAACGTCGAACTGGTCGACGGCGAACCGGTTCACGTCCTCGACGTGGACCCATCGTTTCGGACGGGCCACCGAGTGCTGTGTTCGGTCGAGTGGTCGTTCCGAATGTACTGTATGCGTGCCCATACCGCCAGTCACATCCTGGCGGGGGCCGCGGACAGACTTCTCGACGGTTCAACGGTTGCTGGTCTCGATATCGGGCCGGAGACGGTCCGGGTCGATCTGGAGACGAGTGCGACCCTCGACGACGAGACAGTGATCGAACTGGACGAAATCGTCAACCGGGTAATCTGGGAATCGCGGCCGGTGTCGTGGGACGACGTCCCGATTTCGGCTGCACGCGAGCGCGACGGAATCTCTTTCGATGCTGATCGCAACCACGCTGCAGTAAAGCGGGGACGTGTTCGTATCGTCACCATCGAAGACGAGAACGACAACCCTCGCGGAAACCGCCTTGCCAGCGCCAACGGACCGGCGGATCCATGGGACATGACAGCATGTGGCGGAACCCACGTCCGGAACACGCGCGAAGTCGGACCCGTTACGGTTCTCGGCCACTCTAGCCCGGCCGAAAGCGTGACCCGAGTCGAGTTCGCAGTCGGTCCGCGGGCGATCAACCGTCGGACCGCCGAGAAGCGAGCTGCGTTTGCCGCGACGGCGGCACTCGATTCCGAGATCGACGACGTACCGGACGAACTCAAACGGGTGTGAGCAGATACTGATTTGAGCGGACTACGGGTCTGAGCGAACTATTTTTCGTATAGCCTCGTACAGGCTTTCATCACTTTCGTTTACAGCCGTTGCAGCGTTCGTTTACGGTACCGACGAGTATCACTCCCGCTCTCGAGTCCGCGTTCGGTTCATGAGTATAGGCGACTACGACACTTGCCTAGGAAAGGTGAAAACTATTACTATGATGAGAGTGAATGAATGTTCATGGGGATCGACTATTCACAGCTGCACGATCCGAACGCCGAATACACGATGCGGGACCTCTCGGCGAAAACGATGGGAGTCACCCGCGAACGGGGCGACGGCCGGGACGTCGAGATTACCGATATTCAGACGACGATGATCGACGGCAACTTCCCGTGGACGCTAGTCCGGATCTACACCGACGCCGGGATCGTCGGCACCGGCGAAGCGTACTGGGGGGCCGGTGCGCCGGAACTGATCGAGCGGATGAAGCCGTTCTTACAGGGAGAGAACCCACTAGACATCGATCGGCTAACCGAACATCTCGTCCAGAAAATGTCCGGCGAAGGTTCGATCGGCGGCGTCACGGTCACCGCAATCTCGGGCATCGAAGTCGCGCTCCACGACCTCGCCGGGAAAATTCTCGAGGTGCCGGCTTATCAGCTCCTCGGCGGCAAGTATCGCGACGATGTCCGCGTCTACTGCGACTGTCACACCGAAGAGGAAGCGGACCCGATCGCCTGCGCCGACGAGGCAGAACGCGTCGTCGAGGAACTGGGCTACGACGCCCTGAAGTTTGACCTCGACGTTCCCAGCGGCCACGAGAAAGACCGAGCGAACCGACATCTCCGCGGTCCCGAAATCGACCACAAGGCGTCGATCGTCGAAGCGATCACCGAGCGCGTCGGGTCGAGAGCCGACGTCGCGTTCGACTGCCACTGGACCTTCTCCGGCGGCAGTGCGAAACGACTCGCGACCCGCCTGGAAGAGTACGACGTCTGGTGGCTCGAGGATCCGGTACCGCCGGAAAATCACGACGTCCAGCGCGAGGTCACGCAGTCGACGACGACGCCGATTACCGTCGGCGAGAACGTTTACAGGAAACACGGACAGCGGCGTCTGCTCGAGGAGCAAGCCGTCGACATCATCGCGCCGGACATGCCCAAGGTCGGAGGTATGCGAGAAACGGCCAAAATCGCCGATCTCGCGGACATGTACTACGTACCGGTCGCGATGCACAACGTCGCCTCGCCGGTAGCGACGATGGGCAGCGTCCACGTCGGCGCAGCGATCTCGAACGTCTTGGCCGTCGAGTACCACTCGTACGAACTCGGCTGGTGGGAAGATCTGGTCGAGGAGGACGTCATCGAGGACGGCTACATCGAGGTACCGGAAACGCCCGGACTGGGGGTCACGCTCGATATGGACGCCGTCGAGGAACACATGATAGAGGGAGAGGAGCTCTTCGACGACGAGTGACGCCCCTTTACCCCGAGGGATGCCGGCCTTCAGCGAAAATGAGGGGCTTCGGGCTCACTGACGAGGGCCGCCAGCAAGCCGCCGATATGCCGGACTACTCCAATCGAAGTATGGTATTACACCACAACTTCATTCCACGGACAGGTATGAGGCCCGTGAACTGGCGAACGGATCGATTGGCGACTCGCGAGGGACGATGAACAGGGACGATCGACGGGCCCTCGCAGATGGCGGTGAGACCGAGCCCGAGCACTCGTTTGAAAGCGGTGATGGCTCTCACCATCCCGGTCCGCCCAGATTTGTCACCGTTGAGGAGGGGATCGTGGACCCGAACGGGAACGAGATGGAAACGCGCGACGATCTCGCGCCGTGGAACCCGGACGCCGATGGGACGTACACCTGGCGGGTACTCGAGTCGCCCAACGGATCGAGCGCGACACCGACGGACGGACCAGTCGCGGAGTTCGAGCCTCCCCCCCCAGGTGAGTACACCCTGGCGCTCGAGGCTCCGGATGGTACCCACGAACTGACGGTTCGTGCGTTTCCCGAAGTAGACGAGACCGAGCCGCGACCGCAGGTCGAACTCGACGCCACGGTCAGCAAAACGAAGGTACACCTTTCGGCGACGGCGACCGTCGTCGGCGACGGTGATCCAGCAGTCGAGTTCTACGTCGACGATCGGAATGCGGACGTACTCGAGACCGACAGTACGTTCCCGGTTAGTGCGATCGACGAGCCGGTCCGGGTCTACGCCGTCGCAGTGGACGAGCGACACTCCGTTCCGGATGCGATCGATCTGGTACCGGACAGTGACCGGACGGACGGACCGACTATCACTGTCGAACGCCCCTTCGAACCGCCGGAGTGGGCCGTCGACGCGATCGTGTACGAAATTTTCACCCGTCGGTTCCCGGATCAAGAGGACCCTACATTCGAGACCATCACTGATCGCCTCGACCACCTCGAGCACCTCGGGATCGACGTCCTCTGGCTGACGCCGTTTCTCGACGCCGAGAGCGGTTTCGGGACGCCGATGGAGCACGGTGGCCCCCACGGGTACGACACGACGGATTACTTCAGCGTCGATCCGGACCTTGGAACGATGTCGGACCTCGAGGCGCTGGTCGATGCGTGCCACGACCGCGATATCAGGGTCGTCTTCGACCTCGTCATCAACCACACCTCGGATTCGCATCCCTTCTTCGAGGCCGCCGTCGACGAAACGCATCCAGATCACGAGCGGTACCGCGACTGGTACCGCTGGGCGGATTTCGACGACGGAGACGCAGACACCTACTTCGGCTGGGACGACATTCCAAATCTGAACTACAGCAATCCCGAGGTCCGGGAATACCTCCTCGAAGTCGTCGACTTCTGGGCCGACAAAGTCGACGGATTCCGGGCCGACGTCGCCTGGGGCGTCCCCCTGAGCTTCTGGACGGAGGTCGCAGACCGATTGACGGGGACGAAAAGCGAGTTCTTCCTGCTGGACGAGACCCTCCCTTCCGACGTCGAAATGGGTGGCGGACGATTTCATATGCACCACGACGACGTGCTCCACGACGCGCTCGAGCAATTGGGCGAGTCGGTTACTGGAGACGGTGCGAACGAGTCCGTTGAGGAGCGGGAAGTGACCGGGGAGCAAGATGGCGCAGTGGCAGACGAGTTTACTGATTCCGCAGTGGGCCTGGATACGACGACCGCCGAGGCCGTTCTCGAGGCGATCGACGACCGAAAGCGTCGAGGCGCACATGCGGATTCCCGGTGGCTATTGTACGTCGAAAATCACGACACGGACCGATATCTCAGTACCTACGGCCGAGACGCACAACTGGCCGCCGGTGCTGTGACGTTCACCCTTCCCGGTTCGCCGATGCTCTACTATGGTCAGGAGACCGGCGTGAGGGGACGGCGCGACCCGATGAACTGGAACGCGTTCGACGAGGATCTCCTCGAGTACTACCAGCGACTGATCGACCTTCGGAAATCGCACCCGGCGTTACGTGCCGACGCTGGACTCGAGCGCATCGAATACGAGACGGACACCGACGCGGCGGTCGCGTTCGCTCGCACAGAGCAGGTGACCGGGCGTCGCATCGTAGTCGTGCATCACTTCGGAGAGGGATCGGCCACGGTCTGTCTCGACGAACCCGTCGATCCCATCGACCTCCTGACCGAGACGGACGTATCCGACGGTGTCGACGATTCGGGGAAACGGTCGCTTTCGGTCGAAACCGTCGTCATCCTCGAGTGTCAGTGACGGTCAACCGGAGGGACCGCCGTTGCCTGTAAATTGGCCGAGAAGACAGCCACTGTTGTGATTACCGATTTCCGGAGGTTCACCGACCGATGGTGCGATGGAGGCGACCACCGAAAGTCGGTTCAGTGTTGTTCGGTGACGATAGCACTCGTTATTAGCAGGATAGTGAGTACGGCGATCTCGAACGAAACGATCCCTGAGACCCACAGTAAGACTGCGACCGCGTTGAGGCTGAGGGCGATGGTCGGAAGCTGGGTGACGATTACGCTAGCAAGCGATACCGATTGATCTCTCGCTTCGGTTCCATCGGCGACGTCGTTCCATTCCCCGTCGATCTCCTTTTCCGTCCACGTCGTTCGAGCGTCCTCTGGCGCGACGAACTCGGTTCCACAGCGTCGACAGGTGATGTGGCGACTCGAAAACGGGATGGGATAATCTGCCGGACAGTTCGGACAGAGGATGCGTTCGGATATTCGCTCTGGTTCCCTATACTCTGTCATTCTCGGTGATTGTCGGGATATCCGAGCGGAGGGATATATGCTTTCTCTGTCAGACCCCTAAAATCCGGTACGTTTTGATGGCCTCCGTCTGCCATCATTCGGTGGTATCGCGTCTACGATTTGCGGAGCCGGCTAATAGACGTGGCTGCGGACGGGGTACAAAAGCGAAAAGGTCCAACGATTGATCTTCTATCAACCGTCCATGCCACCGAAGGAGAGGCCGCTCTCAACGTATCGCTGGGCAAAGAAGTAGATCAGTGCAACAGGCATGGCAAACAGGAGCGCGAACGCGGAGAACTGGCGCCAATTCGTGTCCTGGTCGCCGACGAGACCGTACAACTCTACCGACAGCGGATAGAGTTCGGCATCGTTGATCAACGTTTGCGCGACGATGAACTCGTTCCAGCCAGCAGTCCACGCGAACACCAGCACGGCGGCGATTCCGGGCTTCGAGAGCGGAAGAATTACCTCTCGAATGACTTGCCAGTGGCTGGCACCGTCGACCACGGCTGCTTCTTCGTACGAGACGGGAATGTTGTCCATGAACGTTTTCAGCAGCCACGTATTGAACGGGATCGCTCCTGCCCCGTAGAAGAGGCCGAGAACCAGCAGGTTGTCGGTCAGCCCGTAACTCGAGAACAACGCGTAGAGTGCGATGAGCACGGCAATCGAGAGGCCTGCACCCACCTGGGTGAACAAAATATACCCGTAGAGGAGGTTTCGTCGCCCGAGGAACTCACGCCGCGAAAGCGCGTATGCCCCTGGAATCGAGAAGACGAGCGTGACGATGACCGTCACCGAGACGACTATCAGACTGTTCTTTAGCCCCCGGTAGAATCTCTCGTTTTCCAGGACCCAGACGAACGCGTCCAGATTGTACGCGGACACGTCACCGAATAAGCTTTTGGAGGACGTTAGTGTCTGTCCCGGGGATAGCGCAGCGGAGATGATCCAGTAGACCGGAAACATGAGGACGAGGAGCATTCCAATAGCCAATCCGGTTGTAAGGATCGTTTTGACGATATCTAACGGGGTTTTTCGACCGGCTTCGATGTCGTCTATCGTATCGGTTACTTTACCCATATGATCACACCCCCTCAGCAAGGTTCGTTTTCTTGACAGCTATCCACATGAACAGTCCGATGAACGCGATTGCGACGACCATGATCGCCGATCCTGGGCCGTAGTTACCGAAATTAAGGGCTTCTCGGTAGCCATAGACGAGGAGTAATTCGTTCTGTCGTCCGGGTCCACCTTCGTTGAATACCCACGGAATCAGGAAATTCTGGAACGATGTGGCAGCGGTGAGGACCGAGGCGAAGATGAGCGGGCCCCTGATTGCCGGCAGTGTCACGTGGATAAACCTGGTGAAATAACCGGCACCGTCGACTTTGGCTGCGTCGTGGAGTTCCATCGGAACGTCCTGGAGCGCGCTGACTGTGATGATCACCATAAACGGATACGCGAGCCAGGCTTCCGTGATTACGTACGCCCCGAAAGCGGCCCATCGATCCGCCATCCAGCTCACCTGGACTGGAGAAAGAAACAGTTTGCTCAGGATGACGTTAACCGGTCCGAACTTGGCCGGGCTAAATATACCTCGCCAGACCGAGATCGTAAAGATCGGTGGAAACCCCATCGGTATTATAATAATCGCACGCATGTAACGTTTCCAAACTACTCGATTGTGAGTGAGAACGTTCGCTATCGCGAGCGTGATGACGATCTTTATCGCGAGACTCACGAAGACGTACAGCCAGGTTATGCCGAGAGATCGCCAAAAGGCCTCTTCGGAAAATAATTCGATGTAGTTTTGGAACCATATTATTGATAAGTCCCCACCGATCACTTCTCCCGCAGAACTCGCATCGGTGAGTGACAGATAGACGAGATACAGGATCGGGTATAGCATGAACAAGGAAAACAGGACCAGTCCTGGCAAGACGAGCGCTATCCCGATGTCCTTCGTGCCGGATGGAAGTCTCTCCTGGACCCGATCTGAAAGGTCTCCAGACGTACTTGAAAACATATTACTGAGATATGCTTGCGAAAATTAGCCCCAGTTGCCTCGAATCTCTTCGGCTGCGCTTTCTAACTCCGATTGTGGGTCGTTACCCGAGCCAACGACGTTCTGGATCGCGCTTTTGACGGGTGCCCAGACGGCGTCCATCTTCGAATTAGCCGGCATCGCCATTCCCATTTCCACGCTATCGCTAAACGATTTGACCTGGTCGCTGAGTTCACCACCCTCGATGACCTCGGTGAGAACGGGGATCAACGCATGCTCCTCGGCGTTGGTGGTAGCTACGTCTTTGGTCGTCGTGTACCACTCTCCCCACGCCGTCGTCGCGTCGAATACGTCGTCGTCCGCTTCCCCGAGACGAGACGTGAAGTACCACATCTGGATACCCGTATACGGTGTCGGTTCGCCACCGTTCGGTGCAGGCAACGTCGTTACACCGACGTCGATTCCTGCATCACTGAATCCGCTGATGTTCCACGGACCGGTAATAATGAAAGGCGCATTACCGTCCTGGAACACCGAGACGTTCCCGTCAATTTGGAGGTCCTCCGGGGAATGCTCGTAGATATTGTCTCGAGCGAACTCGAGACCTTCGACGACCTCGTCGGAGTCGACGCCGAGATCGTCGGCTCCGGCGTCGTAGAGGACGCCACCGAACGCCTGTAAGTACCCGCTGATGTTGTACACTTCGCCGGGACAGGCGATACCGTAATCGGTGTCGACGCGTTCCATGATGGAAACCATCTCGTCGGCCGTCTCCGGCGGCTCGTCGACCAGGTCCTTGTTGTACAACAGCGCTGTCGTTTCCGCGCCGTAGGGGAGCCCATACAGGTTGTCCTCCCACCTGACCGCACCGGCAGCGACCTCCGTATACGTCGAATCGACGTCGACGTCGATGTCGTCGGTCGCGTCGTACAGGTTCCCATCCTCGTGTTCTTTTCCCACCCAGTCGTGTGCCCACGCGAAACTCATCGGGCCATCGTTTGACGGGAGCGCAGTCTCTAACTGGTCACCCAGGTTCGAGATGCTGGATGCTTCGATCTCGTGATCGGTCTCGTCGTTGAATTGCTCGAGGAAACCGTCGACAGTGTCCTTCTCTGCGTCGGTGAAATCGTGCCACAACGCCGCGTCGTTGCCACCACTGGTGAATAAGCCTGTACACCCTGCAAGCGCTGCCCCACCCGCGACACCACCGATGCTTTTGAGCACTGATCTGCGTTGCATTGTCATGCCTCAATCATTGATGAATAATATCTTCATGTATTTAATAGTTTGGGATCGGAATTGTCATGTATTCATAACTAAGGACCAATGGTTTTTTCGGCCAATGCGATCGACGAGTCACGACTCGATACACTCTCTTCCCACGATAAACGCGCTAAATAGGGTGCTTTGGAAGCGATACCGGTCGAATCGTCTCGACTATCTCCAACGCGTGTGGCGAACGGGGAGCCATAATATTGGATGAGAAATTACTTCCCAAATATCGATTTTTGGAAAGTGTTTTATCATTCCCCGATAATTGTGATGCTATGGCGCGGGTCTCAGTCAACTCACTACGAAAAGAATTCGACACGGGCAACGTGGTCGCCGTCGACGATCTTTCCCTCGAAATCGAAGACGGCGAATTCGTCACGGTGGTCGGTCCGTCGGGCTGTGGCAAGACGACGACGCTCAGGATGCTAGCGGGGCTCGAGCGACCGACGGCAGGAACGATCAAGATCGGTGACGAGAACGTGACGGACGTCCATGCGAAAAACAGAGACGTCGCGATGGTGTTCCAGAACTACGCGTTGTATCCACACAAGACCGTCTTTGAGAACATGGAGTTCGGGCTCCGGATGAGTACCGACTTGAACGAGACCGAACGCGAGCGACGGGTCGTCGAATCGGCCGAAATGATGGACATCGAGGATCTCCTCGAGGACAAGCCGGACGAACTTTCTGGCGGGCAGAAACAACGCGTCGCGCTCGGGCGCGCGATCGTCAGAGAGCCCGATCTGTTCCTGTTCGACGAACCGCTCAGTAACCTCGACGCGAAACTTCGAACGAGCATGCGAGCGGAGATCCAGCGTCTTCAGAACGAACTCGAGATCACGGCAGTCTACGTGACACACGACCAACACGAAGCCATGACGATGGGCGATCGAATCGTCATCCTCGACGGCGGCGAACTCCAGCAACAGGGACGACCCACCGAGGTCTACGAGAACCCGGTAAACGAGTTCGTCGCCGGCTTTATCGGGTCACCGTCGATGAACTTCGTCGACGTCGACGTCGAATCTACTGGTTCCCGACTGCGCCTTACCGGAGCAAACGGCGGGTTCAGTTTCGACCTCTCGCCGGCGTACGTCAACAATAGCGAGGTCGCACTCGACTCGAGTCGATATACGCTCGGAATTCGGCCGGAGAACGTCACTCTTGTCGACCCCGGAGCGGCTGACTCGATCACGGCGACTATCGACGTGGTCGAACCCGTCGGCTCCGACAACTTCCTCCATCTCGACGTCAACAGCGAATTCATCGCGCGCGTCGACTCGGACGTGTATCTCGAGCCGGGCGACCGAGTGTCGTTTACGTTCGACGAATCGAACATCCACCTATTCGATCACGAAACGGGCCACAACGTCTTTGCTAGTAAACCCGACGCCCCCACCGTTACGTCTTGAGTCGAGAAGGAAACCGTCCGGTACGCGAGAGTGTGAGAAGCTCGTCATCCTCGCTCGACGCACGTCGTAGTTGGGTTGGGGCGCACCTGTGGCTATTACGACCGTGTTCTCCTCATTCGACCGTTGCGGAACGGAGACCCTCGGATCGGACGTATAACAGTAGATAGTAGAACGGTTTCTTTATTCCGGAATGGCTTTGAAACTGAATCGAAGGATTCGGTAAATATAGATGCGAATTAAACGTACTGTACGTTCAATATGGGGGACCCGGAGATCAGTGTATGAACGAATACATTCGCCCTCACCGGAACAGTGCAGTCTTACTCACCATCGACACGCAAAACGACTTCACGTTGGCAGGTGCCCCAGCTGAAATCGATGGAACTGCCGAGGCGGTGCCACAGATCCAGCGACTAGTCGAAACCTTCCGGTCCCAGCAGACTCCGATCGTACACGTCGTCCGGTTGTACAAAGAAGACGGGTCGAACGTTGATCAGTGCAGGAAATCGGATATCGAATCCGGTGCGAAGGTCGTTCGCCCCGGGACTGACGGCGCAGAGCCGGTCGCCGAATTGAAACCCTCGACAGGCGTGCGCCTCAACGCGGACCGGTTGTTAGACGGCAAGTTCCAAGAGATCGGTCCACAGGAATATGTGATGTACAAGCCCCGCTGGAGTGCGTTCTATCGAACATATCTGAACGACTTTCTCGAGGTGCGCTCGATAGATACCATCGTCGTATGTGGCTGTAACTTCCCGAACTGTCCACGGACGACAGTCTACGAGGCGAGCGAACGTGATTACCGCATCGTCTTCGTGCCTGACGCGACATCTGGCGTCTACGAGCGAGGCGTACAAGAGCTAGAGAATATCGGCGTCGCGGTCAAAAAAACCGAAGACGCCATCGATTGGATAACGAAGTAGTTTGGATGGAGGCTGCGTAGTCCGAGTGTTGCATACCTGACCCATGCTTTGCAGCGTTTTCGACTCCTATTCTGCATAACGAAATCGTTTGCCAACTCCTGATATGCGGACAATCAATTCTGCACCCCAGTGCGGTCCGTGGCATCCGCGAATGACGACGAAACGGGTGCCTCGAGTGCGCTCTCCGTCGCAAACCGGATGGCGTGGGGCCACCCAAGTGGCGTTGCACTGTCGGGTGTTCCGTCGTCGAACAGTTGCTCGGGGAGGAATCCGCCGGGTCGACGAAGCGGGCCACCAGGGCTGACGAGCGCCAACAGGGTGCGCCCGCGCTCCTCGAAACGCTCGGCTTCTTCGCAGCCGTTGGCCGCCAGTAACTTGCTGAGATTGATGGCGGCGTGAGCACCCCAGGCCGTCGTCACTGTCCAGATCTTTTCGGCACCCTGCTCACGCACTCGCCATGGATCTCCCTCGAAACGCGCGAGACCTTTGACCGGTCCGTCTGGGTCCCGATACAGTCCGTCGAGCGTCGTCTCGACGTGGGAGACGAGGCGGTCGAGCCGTTCATCATCCACGCTCTCGAGCGCGTCGTATTCCCGATGGGCCGTAGCCAAGGCGAGCGTACTTCCGTCCAGTCGGTCGTCCACGTCACCGTCGTCCACGCGCATACCGTAAACGCCGCGCTCGGGCACCCAGAAATCGTCCAGAGCGGTATAGATGTCCCGGGCGCGTTCTCGAGCGCGCGTGGTGAGAGCGTCGCCGACCGGTGCTCGAGCGATCGCCGCGTACGCCTCGAGGAACGTCGCGGCCGTGTGTGCGAACCGCCCGGTCATGTTCTCCCACGCATTTTGAACCCTTCCGGGAAGACCGTCGTCGTCGAGCGATTCGTCCAGACCATTGAGAGCGGCTACGAGCGTTTCCCGTACCCGTTCATCGGTGGGGTCGACGTGGCTGAGGTACGTCGCGAGAAACGCCGCCACGCTCGCCGTCTGGTCCGCTTGATACTCCTCGGACTCGCCTTCTTCCAGTCGACCATGCGCCCACCCGGGAGCGAGTTCGCCGTTGTGCGGCCAGACCCGATGGGGCCACGTACCGTCGGCCAATTGCGTCTCACTGTAAAAGCGAGCGCTCTTTGCGTGCCACTCCTCCAGACCGAGCCCCAACCGAAGATCGGCGGTGAGGAGAAATCGTGCGATTTCGGCGTCGTCGCGGAACCAGGTGTAGCCGTAGCCACCGGAGTATCGATAGAATGGGTCGAACTCGGGGCCAGCCATCCGTGCACCCGTCGGTGCGCGTAACAACGCGAGCGCACGGAGATCTGTAAACCCCCCTTCGATGCCACGGCTCGATGCGATCAACTGGTCGTGGGCCTGTTCGCGGCCCGCCTCGAGTATGGCTTCGCTTTCGGCGTGATCAGCCGCAGCGGTTCGGACGCGCTCGAGCGCGTCGGTTCGGTTGCCGTCGTCCGAGAGCAACGTCGCGATGGTCGTACACGGAGACGAACCCGGAAGTTCCAGTTCGGTCATCACGATCGGGCTGAGACGCGCTTCCTCGTAGCGATCGTCGGTCTGAGAACGCGGAAAGTCGGCCGGTTCCGCTGCGAGTAACTCGGCGAAGCGTTCGGGGACCTGCCCCGTTACGGATAGATCCGTCGAGGCTGCGAGGAAATCATGTTCGGTAGCATGGTGAACCTCGACTGCATCACCGTGCCAGAGTTGACCGATCCGCCCCGCACGCCCTTCCGGAGCGAATTCGAAGCAGGCATGCAGGCTGAGATCTTCGTCGGCCGCGGCTGCCTGCTCGAGTGAAAAGTGGGTCAGGTGGAGTCGGCCGATCGTGACGTCGTATTGATTGCAGGTCAATCCGTCGACGGAATGCGTGGTCTCGACGACTGCGGTGTTCTCGACGTAGCGTTGGTGGCTGTCGTCGGCGTCGAACCAGCTGACGGTGCCGTCTATTTCGAGCCCGAATCGTGAGCGCTCGATACCAGCCAAACCCGAAAGCGGGTACGAATAGTCCCTGTTAGATCCATCGGGGGCGATGTGAACGAGCCGATCGTCGAGTCCGGAGAAGAGTCCCGTCGTGGACCTGCGCTCACCTGGGAACCGTCGGGGGTCTCCCTGTGAGCGCTTGAAGTCGTTGAGGGCGCCATGTAGTTCCATCATTCTCACAGACCACTCCCGGAGCAATAAACTTTGTTGAAAAATCTATTCTCACTTTTCATTTCAGGTACCTGGCTGTGATACACCCTCGATGGTCTCCCGACCAGTCGGACGTGCAGCGATCGGAGTCACGGACCAAGCATATTTTAGACCGTCAGCTCAATCTTTGATGTATTGAATACACATGGATGACGACGAGCTAGCCGAGCTTCTCGAGCGGTTCGGTCTCTCAGAAAAAGAGACTGATACGTATCTGGCGATCCTCGAACACGGGGAATCAAAAGCCAGCACGATCGCCGATGCCGCCGACGTATCGAAACGATACGTCTACAGCATCAGCGAGGAATTGGAGAGGCGCGGCTTCGTCGAAGTCGACGATCATTCGGTGCCGACGGTGATACGTCCGATCCAACCCGAGACCGTCGTCGAGCGGCTCACAGATAGCGTCGAGGAGATCGAGCCAGCGCTCCAATCACGGTATACGACGACCGAGCGCTCCGGCGAGCAGTTCGAGGTGATCAAGTCTCGGCAGACGGTGCTCAAACGAATCGAGAGCATGTTAGTGGGGGCTGAAACGGAAGTGACCCTCTCCTTGCCGGCGGCGGTCCTTCCGCGAATACGGTCGACGCTCGAGGCGACGGTCGACCGAGGCGTACTCGTTCTTCTCCTGCTTGGTGCGACCTCGGGGGATCAGGACATCGCATCGCTGGCCGGGACGGCCAGTACGGTCCGTACCTGGGATGCGCTCGTGCCGACAATGTTGACGGTCGACGGCCAGCACGGACTGCTCGCGCCCAGTCAGATCCTGACGACGTCGACGAGTGATACGCGAGCCATCGCGCTCTCCCAGGATCAGCTCGTTCCGGTCCTCGCCGGCTCGTTTCTGGCGAACTACTGGCCGACCGCCGAGGAACGATACGTGACGACCCCGAACGAACTTCCCTGTACGTACGAGCGATTTCGAAGCGCGGTCTTCCAGATCGCGCTCCACCGAGCGACGGATACGCGAATCGAAGCGTCGGTTACCGGGTCGCCGGTCGGCGACCGAGACATTCCGTCGTCGCTCACCGGGGAGGTGGTCGACGTGCGACAGAGCCTGGTCCGGCCCGTCACCTCGACGCTGCCGATCGAGAACGCATTCGAGATCGAGGTCGACGGCGAGCGATACACGGTCGGGGGAACCGGCGCATTCCTCGAGGACTACGAGGCGGAATCGGTCACCATTGACGAACTGGCGGAGTAGTACCCGTTGCATTGTTTCGACTGTGAGTAAATTTATTTACCGTGGGCCCGAACGTCCGTCGTAATGAACTTACCCACGGATCTGATGGGACGGATGACAAGTGGGGATCGAGTATCGTCCGTTAAACAGCGCTACGACGGTGGAGACGAGTACTGATGCCGGAGAAACACGTACTCAGGGAGCGGATCGTCGAGAGCGGTGTCATCGCGGTCCTCCGCGGTGTGAGCGAAGAACGGATCGTCCCGGTGGCTCGTGCAATCCACGATGCAGGGGTCGACGCACTCGAGATAACAGCCGATGGGACGCACACGGCGGAGAAGATATCCGCTGTCGATCGAGAACTCACAGACACGGATGCGATAGTCGGCGCAGGAACCGTCCTCGACGCACCGACTGCGGAGTCCGTAATCGACGCGGGGGCCTCGTTCGTCGTGTCGCCACATACCGAGACGGACGTGGTCCGGATCTGTAACCGAAACGGCGTCCTCGTCGCGCCCGGCGTCATGACTCCCACGGAGGCGGTGACTGCGATGGAGGCTGGCGCGGATCTTCTGAAAATGTTCCCGGCATCGACCGTCGGCCCCGATCACATCGGTGCGCTCTCGGGACCGCTGGGTGACGTCGACATCGTTCCGACGGGCGGCATCTCGCCCGACAACGTCGCCGCGTTCTTCGATGCCGGTGCCGTCGCAGTCGGTGCGGGCGGGGCGATCGTCGACGACGAAGCCATCGCTGCGGGGGATTTCGATCGAATTCGGGAGAATGCTGCATCGTTCCTCGAGGCGGTCGAGGCTGCGCGGGAGAAGTAACAAAGTGTCGACAATTCGAAACGCTACTGGATCTCGAACAGCCACAGACCGACCGACTGCTCGTGCTGGTTATCGTTTTATGGCGCTCGTCGGGGTCGCTACGGCCGTGACCTCCCAGCAGTCTTCTCGCAGGCAGGTGCTGCGTACGGTCGGGACCGCCACAGCTGTCGTCTTTGGGAGCGGTACGGCCTCGAGCGCTGCAGCTCAGGACGGACAGTCAGGCGATTCTACCGTCGGCGTCGATAGCCCGTATACGTCGACGTATCGGGATACTATCGATTCCGTCGTTCTTGTCACCGTCTCGGGAACGGTCGGTGGCGGCGGGGATCGAGGAGGAGGGGGTGGTGGGCTCGGCTCCGGTTTCGTCATCGACGATCAGCACATCGTTACCAACAACCACGTCGTTCAGAGCGCGAGCGAGGACGGCATCGAAATCCAGTTCAGCAATCAGGAGTGGCGCACCGCGTCACTTGTCGGTACGGACGCCTACGCAGACCTCGCTGTCCTCGCCGTCGAAGATATGCCCGACGTCGCCGCGGGCCTCCCGTTCGTCGAGTCGAAACCGGTTATCGGCCGCGAGGTACTCGCGATCGGCAATCCGCTCGGCCTCAA
The DNA here is from genome assembly GCF_013402815.2 of Natrinema halophilum. Classification (NCBI taxonomy): domain Archaea; kingdom Methanobacteriati; phylum Methanobacteriota; class Halobacteria; order Halobacteriales; family Natrialbaceae; genus Natrinema; species Natrinema halophilum. The sequence goes on along the minus strand of NZ_CP058601.1, from coordinate 955,735 downwards.
CGCATCGGTCTCACAGGGGATCGTCAGCGGCGTCAACCGGGTCCTCCCCAGCCCGGCCGGGGCGGGAATCCCGGCGACGATCCAGACCGATGCGCCGATCAATCCCGGTAACAGCGGCGGCCCGCTCGTGAACCTGGACGGAGAGGTGATCGGCGTCGTTTTCGCTGGTGCCAGCCAGACAATCGGGTTCGCTATCTCCGCGCGTCTCGCGAACCGAGTCATCCCTGCGCTCATCGAGAACGGTTCGTACGAGCACCCGTATATGGGCGTCGGGGTGATCCCCGTCGGTCCGGACATCGCCGACGCGGTCGGACTCGACGAAGCGACCGGTGTTCTCGTCGTCGGCGTCGTTCCGGAGTCACCCGCCGATGGCATCCTCCAGCCGGCCAGGCGTGGCCGTCCATCGAGCGGCGACGTCATCGTCGCAATCGACGACCAGGAGGTGACGACTCAGGCGCAACTCCAGACGTATCTCGCCCTCCAGACCTCGCCGGGCGATACGATCGAACTCGAGGTCGTTCGGGACGGTGAGATCAGGACGGTCGAATTAACCCTTGCGGTACGTCAGGAGTTCGAACGGCCGCGGATACCGATCGGGGAGGGACCAGGCGGTCGATCTCCGATGCCACAGCCCTGAACACAGCTGACACTTGTCGTCTTCCGTGACCGAAACTGTGATGACCGAACGAAAAACCGAGAGACGAGCGGAAAATCGGTCGAACGAGTTTGATCACCCGTCTCGGCGCCGCTGACGAAACCGGATAGAACGTTCTCGGCGCCGCTGACGAAACCGGATAGAACGTTCTCGGCGCCGCTGATGAAAACGGATAGAACGTTCTCGGCGCCAACTCCTTCCGTCTGTCACGTCGGTTTCAGACGTCGCCGACAGGTCACCTCGATCTACATCGTCGGATCGAATCGAACTGAATCGGACCATCCGTCGAAAACGGCGTTCCGCCCCGATATGCGTCGCTGCTATCCCATCGGTTCCGATCCCAACTCAGTTCTCGTCGTCTTCGTTGCCCTCCGCCTCTTCGAGGGTATCGGCATCCTCTCGCGGTGCGTTCTGGGTCCCGAGATCATCGTCGCCGTCATCTACTTCGTCGGGGTCGCAGTCGATCCGCTCCAGTTCCTCGTTGACCTCCGCTTGTCGTTCCGCCTCGTGCTCGTTTGCTCTGTCTGCATCGTCTTCCGCCATATCGTTGCTCTGGTGGCCGAACGGCTTGGCCGCGGGGCCGTCTATCGCAACGTCGATACCGATCCCGGCGGACCGGTCTCGAGCGCCGACAGCCAGGAACCCCCTCGGACACGAAAGACAGATAAAAGACCCTACGCTGTGACTAGACAAACATGGACGTTCCGTACGACCTTACCTCGTACGTTCGGGTGTTGAAGATGGCAACGACACCCACTACTGAGGAATTCCTACAGGTATCAAAAATCGCCGGTGCAGGTATCCTTCTGATCGGTCTGGTCGGGTTCCTCATCGGCGCGATCATGCTGTTCGTGACCAACGGTGGTGGCGTCTAATGGGCATCTTCGCTGTCAAAACGACGGCGAGTCAGGAACGAACAGTTGCGGATATGATCATAAACCGTGAGGAACCGGAGATCCACGCAGCCCTGGCACCCGATTCGTTAACCTCCTACGTCATGGTCGAAGCCGAGGGAAACGCGGTACTCGAACGTGTCCTCGAGGACATTCCTCACGCACGGAGTATCGTTCCCGGAGAGTCAGACATATCTGAGGTTGAACACTTCCTCTCGCCGAAACCCGATGTCGAAGGGATCGCAGAAGGCGACATCGTCGAACTTATCGCCGGTCCGTTCAAGGGCGAGAAGGCCCAAGTTCAGCGCATCGACGAAGGGAAAGACCAGGTGACGGTGGAACTGTACGAGGCGACAGTGCCGATTCCGGTGACGGTCCGGGGCGACCAGATTCGAGTGCTGGATTCCGACGAACGGTAGTGAAACGGTTCATTCGGCGATTGCCCTGTGGATTTCAGCCGAGGGAGTTTTGTGCAATATTTTGTGAAAAGCGGTAGCCAATGTTCAGTCTGCCGGGAGACGAGTGCCACCGATTGTGTTCTCATTCCCGCTGATCTCCCGGTTCTCCTAGACCTGTAGTTCCCGTTGTGCGCCGTCGCTACACCGCCACGTAGGATCGAGCGGCCAGTTAGTTACGACAGGAAGACAGAGATGGTTCATAAAAACCATTTCTAATGGGGAAAAAACTCTATAGCCTCCTGTACGGAAGAACAGATCGTTCGCCATCGGGATGCGAACGTCTCGCAATGGAATCTGATGCTCGCACGACGTCGGCATCGAGGGATAGCAACGAAACCACGTCCGTCTCGAGACGACGGCTGTTACAGTCGACGGCGACGGCGATATTAGCTGGAACAGGGCTGAGCGTTCGGTCCGGGCCGGTCGTCGCGGACTCCGACGAAATTATGGAAATCGATTTTCGTGGTGGGAGTCCGCCTCTCTCCGACGCGCCTCAGGGAGAGGACGAAGTCGTGTTCACTGTCCACGGCTACACGGCCTCGTCGATCAGCGTCAGCGAGGCGGAAGCGTTCCAGCAGACGGCCAGGAATCTCGGCTATACCGAAACCGTCACCGCGGTCACGTGGGACGATAGCGGGAACGCGGATACGGCCGAAGCGAGTGCGAGGGAAACTGGCAATATGTTCGCCGAGTGGCTCGCAAGGTACACGAACGCAAATCCGGACACGACGATCCGTATCCTCGGACATTCGATGGGAGGGATCGTCCAGATGGAAACGCTCGACGGCATCGACGGCTCGTTTACGATCGGGACCGCAGACAGTATCGGTTCCTACGAGGTGGACAACGGTCCCTGTGAAAGCGGCCCCTTCTACGATTCGATCCAGAAATCGGCCGCGGAGGTACGAAACTATTACTCGACGAACGACGGAATCGCTCGTCTCGGGAGCGGTCCAGCGGACTGTGGCGGTCGGTCCTGCGATGGCACAACGCCGCCTAACTACTGGGATGTCGATGTGAGCGGTTCGGTTCCGGACCACATCTCGTACAAACGGACTTCCAGCTGCGTCTCCCGGATTCTGGATAACTACTAACGAACTGAGGCGCTCAGCAGGCTACTATCGTTTTAGTTCGGCCGCGATCGTTTGCATATCTGCGACCGATTCGATTTCCTCGAGTAGCTCTTCGCGTTCTCGGACTGCCTCGGAGCTAGCACCGTACGCGCGGACGTACTCGGCGCGGCTGTGCTCGGTGAAGGCGTGGCGAATTGCGAGGTAGCCGTCGGGGACGACTGTGCCACAGACTTCACACTCTCGACGCTTGTGGTCCGTCGCCTGATGCACAACGGTCGATTCGACGTCCTCGAATACCGATCCACAACCGTCGATGCCACATTCCCAGGCCATGCGATAGTAAAGGTCTACTGGCCGTCCTAATGATCCTTTCGCAGTCGTTCACGGCCAGGCCCGTTGGTCAAAAAACATGTGCCCGATAGACCTTCAGCCGTCGAGTCTGAAGGTCCTATCTATGCCGGCGACTAACAGGTCAGAACTGGCATCCTTCGATGCCGAACGTGTGTGCCAGGCCGTCCAGGAGACGGTGACCGGACCATTGTACGCATTCTGTGAATACGACACGGAGTCGTTTCGGCCACTCTATCTCAACGATACTACCGTCTCAAGATACGAGAGTCGAGATGCGATGCTCGATCACTTCGAGCGAATCCACACGAACGTCCACATGGATTTCATGCAAATCAAGCTCTTTCGGAACACGCTGTTTCCGGACGCCGGGCGCGTCGAGTACATCACAACGGCGATGGACGTTATGAAAATCGTCCGCGTCTACGTCGGTGACGACGGACTATTTCTCTCGATCGACCGAGACGAACCGGTGGTCCCGATCATCGACACGATCAAGGCTATAGTCGAGTGGCCGCAAAATCAGAATTCATAACTCGACTGTCCTGAAAGAGATCACCGTGACCGACGAAGTGACGTCCCGGGTCGACTGTCACGTGAAAGTGCTCGATGACCGCGTGGTCGAGCGAGCCGTTCGCAAGGACCTCGACGTGATTGTCTACGCACCTCACTTCACCCGACTCCCGGAGATCCGTGAGCGCGCAGCGGCGTACTCTAGCGACGATCTGCTCGTGATTCCTGCCCGCGAAGTGTTTACCGGATCGTGGCAAAATCGAAAACACGTCCTCGCGATCGGCCTCGAGGAACCCGTGCCGGATTTCATCCCGCTCGAGGCGGCGATGGCCGAGTTCGACCGACAGGACGCCGCGGTGCTCGCTCCGCATCCGACGTTCGCGAACGTAAGCGTTGGAGAGCACGATTTACGTACGCACGCGGAGACGATCGACGCTATCGAAATTTTCAACCCAAAACATCTGCCGTTACACAACGGCCGTGCACACAATCTCGCGGATATGCTTTCGATGCCACCGTACACCTCCTCGTACGCCCACCTGCCACGATCGGTAGGCATTTCTCACACCGCGTTCGAAACGCCTATCGAGAGCGAATCCGACCTCGTGGCCGCGCTCGCGGACGGCATCGGTCGCCGGGTCGTCTACGATAACGGCCTCGAGCGCTGGCTGACCACGGCGGCCGAGGTCGGGCACCTCGTGTATGAGAACACGTGGAAAAAAGTCGATCGGTTATTTCTCTCTGGAACGGAGCCAACCCACCCACAGCACATCGCCTACGAGGGGCGGTTTGACGACGTCGCCGTGTATTGACCACTGCGGAAGTTCGGCCGGAAAGGGGCTCGGGAGGCACGCGACGAACACGTCGACGTTACGTGTTCGTTTCCCGTTCATCGACCGCGTCACGGACCGCCGAGAGTCTCTCTGCGACGCGCTCCCAGTGACTGCCGCGCCAGAAGTACTGCCCACAGTCACGACAGACCTGGACATCGAACTCGGTCGGATTGGGTGCGTATTCCGGTGTCGACGCCGCTGGGCCGACGCGTTCGAGCGGGCCGTTACACCGCCCGCAGAATTCCGGCTCCTCCGCCAACGTGAGATCGAGTCCCACCGTAGCAAGTTCCGTTAGTTGATCCTCGACGTCCCGGGACTCGAGCAGGACCGATTCGTCGGCCCTGTTCGCGAGTGACCTATCGCGCGTAACGATCGTCCTGTTGGTGTCGTGAGCAACGGCGAGCGCGTCGTCGTCGGCCTCGAGTCCACGATCGCCCGCGAAAACGGTGTCGTGGTTGCACATTCGCAGATACGAGACGACTCCGCCGCACATGACGTCGACAAGGAGTTTCATGAGTGAACCAGTACAGTTGTGGAAGGCGCTGGATGATGGGCGAACGCAGGCGGCTCAGTGGAGGAATTCCCGGATTCGCGTTTCGTCCCAGGCGTTGATCACGTCGTCCGGTTCGGCCCAGCCGCGTCGCGCGGTGTGGACTCCCCAGCGAACGTATTCGAGGGTCGACGGCTGGTGGGCGTCGGTATCGATCGCGATCTTCGCCCCCTCCTCCAGCGCAGCCTGGACGGCGCTTCCCCAGAGGTCGAGCCGACGGGGATCGCTGTTGACCTCGAGGGCAGTGTCGTGCTCGGCGGCGGCCCGTCCAACCGCCGTGATGTCGTAGTCGAGTCCGGAACGCTGGTTGAGCAAGCGGCCGCTGGGGTGGCCGAGAACGTCGATCGCGGGATTCTCGACGGCCCGGACGAGCCGCCCCGTGGCTGTTCCGGCATCCTGGTCGAGCGCGCTGTGTGGTGACGCGACGATCACGTCCAGTGCGTCTATCACCTCGTCGGAGAGGTCGATTTCACCCTCGGCGTCGACGTTCGCTTCGATCCCGGCGAAGACTTCGATGTCGGCGTCGTCGCCGACCTCACGGATGTCTGAGACCTGCTCGAGGATCTCTTCGCCCGAGAGCCCCATTCCACCGACCACGCCGGGACCCTCCGCGTGGTCGGCGATTCCGTAATACTCGTATCCCCGCTTTGTTGCGGCATCGACCATTTCGGAGATAGTGTTGTTCCCGTCGGACCACTCAGTGTGGGTATGCAGGTCGCCGCGGATATCAGCGCGCGTGACCAGGTTCGGGAGGTCGCCGGTCTCCGCGGCGGCGATCTCGCCACGATCCTCGCGAAGTTCGGGTGGCATCCACGGGAGTCCGAGCGCGTCGTACATCCCCTCCTCGGTTTCGCCCGCGACGCGCTCGCCCACGCGCTGTCCAGCATCGGGATCGTCTATCTCGCTAACGTCGAACGCACCGTACTCGTTTAGCTTCATACCGCGGTCGATCGCGTAATTGCGGAGGCTGACGTTGTGATCCTTGCTCCCCGTAAAGTACTGCAGGGCAGAACCAAACTCCTCGGGGACGACCACGCGCAGGTCGACGCGGATCTCGCCGACGCGGACGCTGGCCTTCTCCGGTCCGGATTCGATCACGTCGTCGACCGAATCCCAGGCGACGAACGTTTCGATCACCGCCTCGTTCTCTGTCGTCGACGTGAGGACGTCCACGTCGCCGATCGTTTCCCGCCACCGGCGTATCGACCCCGCGACTTCGCAACGCTCCACCGCATCGATCGACTCGAGAAACGCCAATACGTCGTCCGCGAGCGGACGAGCCTCGCCGACGAGGTGGCGCTGCCCGACTGTGCGGGCGAACTCGAGGTTGTCGAGGATGTTGGCTTCCGTTTTCGGACCGAATCCCTTCACTTCCTGGACCTCGCCGGCCTCGGCAGCCGCCTCGAGGTCGTCCAGGGTCTGTACACCGAGTTCGCGATAGAGTTTCCCGGCCGTTTTCGGTCCAACCCCCTCGATGCGGGTCAGGTCGGCCATGTCGATCGGTAACTCGGCGCGGAGTTCCTCGAGCTCTTCGATCTCGCCCGTTTCGACGTATTCGACGATTTTCGACGAGATGGCGTCGCCGACGCCGTCGATGTTTTCGACGGCTTCCCGGTCGCCGGCCTCGACGCGGTCCGCGATCGGCGATGGATGGGCGCGAACGTTCTCCGCCGCGCGCCGGTACGCGCGCGGTTTGTACTCGACGTCGTCGGCCTCGAGCAGGTCCGCGAATTCCTCGAATCTGGCGGCGAGTTCGGCGTTGGTCGTCATCGCTATCGGCCCCTCCGCGTCGCCTGGTCGTCGTCCTGCCCGAGAGCCTTCTTGAGGAACGACATCCACCGCTTGCGGTCCTGCGCTTGCTGGACCTTCTGTTCGCGTTCGAGATCCGTCGGCCCGAGACTCTCGAGGGCGTTCAGCGCCCGATCGATGCCGATGATGCCCCCGGCGAGTTCTTCGCCCTTCTCACGGCTGATTTCGCCCTCCTCGATCCGGTCCAGTCGCTCGAGCCGTTCCCGTCGGAGGTTCTTCTTGGCCTGCTCGACGCGGTCGCGTTCGCCCGAGGGGATCGTCTCGCGGCGCTTGATCTCGAAGACGAACGTCCGGAGGTCGATTTCCTCCCCCTGGACCGTGATCGACTCTGGGATGTCCGCGCCGACGGTCGCGCCCTCGCGTTCGACCCGCTCGAGCAGTTGCTTGCGCTCGTACTCTTGCACATCCCGACATGGGAGGCGGGGAGGCAAAAATGTACAGTTCGTCGGTACGTCCGGCATCGATCGAGGCTACAATTGTCGCCCAACCGCGACCGAGCACGGTTCGAGATTGAGATAGAACCCCAAATCCCTTAGCGACTCCGCACATACCCCCGATCAATGGCCAAGTGCGACGTGTGTGGGAAGAACGAAAACATGCCGTACAACTGTCGGCACTGTGGTGGTACCTACTGTGCGGACCATCGGCTCCCCGAGAATCACGACTGCTCGGGGCTGCAGAACTGGAACGATCCGAAAGGCGTCTTCGACAGCGGATTCGACGACAGCGTCGACGGTGGGAGTACGTCTCGAGTCTCGAGCCTCACGAGTAAGATTCCGATCGATACGGGTCCAGGTGGGACGTTTGCGTACTTCCGCGGGAACATGACGTACACGTTCCTCGCGCTGATGTGGTTGACGTATGCGCTCCAGTTCATTACGCTTTATATAATTGGCAGTACGGCCCTCCACGAGACACTCTTCGTGCTCACTTCGCAGCATCCGGAGTTCGTCTGGACGTGGTTTACATCGATCTTTGCCCACGCTCCTTTCCCGGATTTCTTCCACCTCGTCGGGAACAGCATCGTGATATTCTTCTTCGGACCGCTCGTCGAGCGCTACGTCGGTTCAAGGAATTTTGCGATTCTGTTCATCGCCAGCGGCGTGCTCGCCGGGCTCAGCCAAATCGCGATTTCAGTTGCACAGGGTAGCCCGGGTGCCGTAATCGGAGCCAGCGGTGCCGCACTCGCAATCATGGGCGTGCTGACTGTCTTGAATCCAGGCCTCAAGGTGTATCTGTACTTTTTGCTCCCGGTGCCAATCTGGCTTCTCACCGCCGGCTACGCTGTGATGAGTATCACATTCCTCTCGGGCGCGGTCGGCGGTGGCGGTGGGATCGCTCATATGGCCCACCTCGTGGGCCTCGCAATCGGTCTCGCCTACGGCCAGTACGTCAAGAATAATCGGAACGTCGGCGCGCCAAATAGCCTCGAGTTCGGGGGCGGCGGTCCCGGCGGCCCGGGCGGTCCGGGAGGCCCCGGCGGTCGCCGACGGTTCTGACCGCAGTTCAACCCCTGCCCGCACCGTCGAAACCCGGCAACTGATTTTCTCGCGTCGCCTACCACGAGCAACTCGATGAGTCACCCCCGTCCAGACCTCGTCCCCGATCCAGACCTCTCGAGAGCGGAGATGGAAACTCTCCAGCGAGAAATTGCCTCCGTCGCCGTCTTCGAGGACGACTTCGCGTTCGATCCCGATGCGTTTTCGAACCCGCTCGAGTCCGCGGCCACCGGAACCGAGCCACCGGTCGTCGCCGGCGTCGACCAGTCGTTTCTCACGAACGAGGACGGCGATCAGGACCGCGCCCTGAGCGCCGTCGTCGCCATGCAAGGCGGCGAAGTGATCGAGCGCATTCACGCGGTAACCCCGCTCGAGATTCCCTACATTCCCGGTCTGCTCTCGTTTCGCGAAGGCGGGCCGATCCTCGCGGCGCTCGAGGCCCTGTCCGTCGATCCCGATCTGTTTCTGTTCGACGGCAACGGTCGTATTCACTTCCGAGAGGCAGGTATCGCGACCCACATGGGGGTCGTTCGAGACGTGCCGAGCATCGGCGTCGCGAAGAGCCTCCTCTGTGGAACGCCACAGGAGGATATCGACGAATTGCCCGCGGGCTCGAGGGTCCCCATCGAGGCGAACTCGCGGGTCGACGCGCCCGACGGAACCCGTATCGGCTACGCCGTCCAGACGCGCCAGTACGACTCGCCGAATCGGTACATCAACCCGCTGTACGTCAGCTCCGGCCACCGCGTCGGTCCCGAGACGGCGGCCGATGTCGCCCACGATCTCACGTCATCGTACAAGCTTCCCGAACCGGTCCGACTCGCGGATCAATACGCCGACGAAGCCAAGAAATCATCCAGCAGGTAGCACACCGTCACCATCCGCCAGCCACAGCCTGCCGACCATCCGCCGTCCACAGCCTGTCGACCATCCGCCGGCCACAGCCTGCCGACCACCCGCCGGCCACAGCCTACCGACCATCCGCCGGCCACAGACGCTCGACCACCCGCCGGCCACAGACGCTCGACCACCCGCCGGCCACAGACGCTCGACCACCCGCCGTCCATGGCTCGCTGACCAGCCGCCATCCACAGCATGCCGGCCGACCGCCCGTGGCGGGCGGGAATGAAAGGGGCCGGGTAGCTCGAGGAACCCGGGCGACGCAAGCACCACAGGGGACGAGCGACGCGAGTGACCGAGACGCGCAGCGAGCCCTGGGACTCGAGCCAGCCGGGGGCTTTCAGGATCGGTGCCGACTCGAACGAGTTCGTCGCGAGAGCAGAGTAGGTATCCGAACCGTTACTTACGATCAGAGCGACAAACCGTCGATACTTAGGTATCGTCTCTCGAACCGGTCACGTATGGCCACCGCTGAGGACGTCGACAGGACAGCCGATGACGGGCCGAACGGAACCGTCGTCGAGGACGACCGCGGTCGCGAGACGGCGAGCAGGAGCGATGCGGACCGATACACGCGCAAGAAATCGGTCCTCATCACCGGCTGCTCGTCGGGAATCGGGCGCGCGACCGCTCGAGCCTTCCTCGACGAGGAGTGGCAGGTCTTCGCGACTGCGCGCAACGTCGACGACATCGAACCCCTCGAGGAAGCAGGCTGCGAGACGCTCGCGCTGGACGTCACCGAGCCCGATGGAGTGGCACGAGCCGTCGAGGAGACCGTCGATATCGCGGGTGCGATCGACTGCGTCGTCAACAACGCCGGCTACGCCCAGATGGGGCCGCTCGAGGACATCTCGACGGTCGATCTCCACCGACAGTTCGACGTCAACGTGTACGGTCCACACCGGCTCACTCGCGCCGCCGTACCACACATGCGCGCACAGGGAGCGGGACGGATCATCAACGTCTCGAGCGTTATCGGTCGAATTTCCGTCCCCGGTGCGGGCGCTTACGCCGGCTCGAAACACGCCCTCGAGGCGATGAGCGACTCCCTTCGAGCCGAGGTCGACGAGTTCGACATCGACGTGGTCGTGATCGAACCGGGGCCGGTCGAGACGAATTTCTCGGATCGAGCCGACGACGAACTCCCCGAAGACGAACGCACGCCAGCCTACGAGTCGCTGTACGATCTGTACGACGAAGCCGAATTGATCGGCAGTGGGGCCGGCGGTCCGTTCGCATCCGAACCCGAAGACGTGGCCGAGGCGATCCTCGAGGCCGCGACCAGTCCCGATCCGCCGGCGCGGTACCCAGTTGGGCCGTTGGCACAGTACGGCCTCTACGCTCGCTACCTTCCCGATCGATTGCGCGACGCGGTCTACGGCCTGCTGCGAAAACTCGCGTAGGGCTGAGAAACCGGTTTATCGGTCGGTCGTATCCGTCTCCTCGCCCTGTTCTCTCTTTCGGATCAGTCTCGGCTTCTCCGTCGATGTAGCGTCTCGAGCCGGTCCTGTCCCGACCCCTATTCGTCCGTCTCGTATCGATCCGCGGCGGACTCGAATCCGAGTTCCGATTGCTCGCGACCGCGGCGCTCCTCGAGGGCCGCGATCGCTTCCGGATCGGGTGCGACATCGTCGGTGATTCGCGCCCACGAGTTGTGGACGTTGGCGTGGCACCACCGACAGAGGTAGATCGTGATCTCGTGGGAGAGCGTGTCGCCGTCTCGCGCGTACGAGAGGTGGTGTTCCTCGAGAAGCGGGCGTTCGTCGTCGTGAGCTATTCGTTTTTCCTCGAGACCGCAGCGGACGCACTCGCGGTCGCGGTTTCGCGAACGGAAATGCGGGCAATCGGCCCACGACCAGTCTGATTCGGGGTCGACGACGGGACACTCGTAGTCGTCGGTTGCGCGCTCTCGGGCGAACTCGGGGTCGTGTTCGTAGTGATCGAAGGCGTATCGACACCGGCCGTCCCCGGTTAGATAGTCACAGACGCCCGCGAACTCGTAGGGGTCGTCGACGCCGACCGAGGTTCCACGTGGCGTTTTCTCCATGCCCGGGTTCCGGATTGGAGTCGAACGGATTTGAATGCTGTGAGGGCGACGGGTCAGCGAACCAGCTTGGATATAATGTGTGATGTGATAATTCGTAAGAGATAAGAAGTACGATTTCAGTCATGTAGTATGGTGGGGAGACTGCGACAGGTGGTACCAACGTCCATACGAGAGAGATATGCGCTGAAGTTCGGAATCGTGTTGCTGGCCTTGGGGGTCATCGTCGGATCGCTAGGTCTCGTAGCAACCGCGGCACTCACAAACAGCGTCGAATCGACCGTACTCGACGATCAAGAGGATGCAGCAGTTCGAGAGGCACAGGCACTCGACAAGTGGCACCAACGAAACGCACAAATCGTCGCATCGTCGTCCGGCGCGCCCGTCTTCAATTCTAGCGACGAAGCTGAGATAGAGACGTACATCCGCGATACGTATCAGGAATTACCCGATTCGAAGATGAATGCGATGTACGTCGACACCGCGTCCGGTGAAATCATCAGAGGTGTCAACACCGACGCCGCGTCGCTGCAGGCGCTGCAGTATCCGAACGCGAGCGACCTCCACGACGACGTCTCGTACTTCGACGTGCAGCGAACTGATCCGTACGCGATGCCCGACGAGACGGGAATCGCATTCGACGTCCGTCCGGTCGTCTCGTACTACATCGGCGTCGGCGACGAGAACGACGACCGAGCGCTCGTGATCACGTTCAATCTCGCCACACGCTCGACGGACGTCCTCTCGAGTACGGATTCTGATACCGTCGTAACGATCGTCGACGAAAAGGGGCGGATCGTCGGCGACGACGCGTATCTCGGCTACGAGGATGGGAAAGAGGCGGTGACGTTCTTCGAATCCTACGAGGATCGCAGCGGGCTCCTCAAAAAAGCACGCATGGATGCACCGGACGCGACGAGGATCAACACTCGACCGAGTGAAACGCTCCGGCAGAAACCGTACACCTTCGCACCCGACGGCTACGTCGTCGGCTACCACGAGACTGCGGATGGGTCGATCGTCCTCGTCCATACGACCGAATCGGAGGCGCTCGGGTTCGTCAACACGGTCAACCGGTTCGGGACGGCGGTCACGATCGGTGCCGTGCTTCTGATCGGCCTGTTCGGTGCCTGGCTCGGCAGAAATACGGCGATTTCGATAGATCGACTGACGAAAGCGGTCGGTGAGATGGAGCGCGGGAACCTCGATGTCGAGGTCGAGACCGCGCGAATCGACAACATCGGCCGGCTGTACGACGGTTTCGCCTCGATGCGCGACGAGTTAAAACGAAAAATCACCGAAGCCGAAGCGGCGCGATCGGAAGCCGAACGTGAACGCGAACGCGTCCAGGAGATCAATGACGCCCTCCAGCAGGCTGCGGCGGCGTACGGCGACGTGATGGGGAAGGCTGCCGATGGCGATCTTACCGTTCGGATGGATCCGGAGACGTCGGACAACGACACTATGCAAGCCATCGCGGCCGACTTCAACGAGATGCTCGGCGAACTCGAGGGGACTGTCGAGCGCATCAATCGATTCGCCACCGACGTCGCGACAGCCAGCGAAGAGGTCACCGCCTCGAGCGAAGAAGTCAAAACTGCGAGCGAACAGGTCAGCGAGTCGATCCAGGAGATTTCGAACGGCGCGGACGATCAATACGAATCGTTGCGGTCAGTTGACGTGGAGATGAACAACCTCTCGACGACAACCGAAGAGATCGCCGCCACCTCCAACGACGTCGCCGACGTTGCTGAACGAACTGCCCGAACCAGTCGCGAAGGACACGATGCGGCTCAGAAGGCTATCGATGCCTGTCGTAACCTCGAAACGGAACGGGACGCTGTCGTCGAGGAGTTCGAGCAACTCCGTACCGAGGTCAGACAGATCGACGATCTGACCGAACGCATCGCGGAAATCGCCGAGCAAACGAACATGCTCGCCCTCAACGCCAACATCGAGGCGTCGAGATCCGCACCGGCCGAGGACGATGGGGGATTCGCAGCGGTCGCGGCCGAAGTCAAGGACCTCTCCCAGGACGTCAAAGACACCACCGAAGAGATCGGGGGTCGACTCGATCGGATTCAGAATCAGACCGAGCGGTCGGCAGAAGAGGTCAGTCACACGAGCCGAGAGATCGAACGCGTCCACGACCTCGTTACCAACACGGTCTCCTCGCTCGAAGAGATATCCGAGTATGCTCAGGAGACCAACAACGGCATTCAATCGATCTCGACCGCGACGAAGGAGCAGGCAGAATCGACGCAGGAAGTCGTTGCGATGGTCGACGAGGTCGCAACGATCGCCGAAGAGACGACGGCCGAAGCCGAGACCGTCGCTGCATCGGCCGAAGAACAGACGTCCGCGTTGACAGCGGTATCCGAATCGGCGGGCAACCTCTCCCAGCAAGCTGTAACGCTCTCGGAGGCGCTCGCTCGATTCGAGACGGATACGGACGCGGAGACTGCAGTTGCCGAATCGCTCACGGCGGCGACGGAGTCCGGATTTGGCGAGGGGGTCGCCCAGTCTGACCACGATGACGAATCGGACGAGACGGACATCGGCGGTGATGCGTTCTCGTTCGGGGAGTAGCCGACAAAACCAGTGGATACTCCCGAATCGGCGGAGCGCCACGAAACCGCTGCGACGGACGAACGGTCCGTTTTCGACGCGTGATGCTACCCACGAGGCGCTCGTCCGATCTGCCAGCCGAATGTCGATGCCGAAAGAGGGCTCTCGGAGGGGATCGGTGGCGTTCGGATGACGAACCACGCGGACGGAACAAAAGACGCGACGGAGCCTCGAGCGGCGATGGGCCAGGAGACCGGCGAGAAGGTTTTTGCCTACTGCCTGCGGATTCGGTCGCGTGCGACTCGTCTGCGAGCCGGTGGCCGACGATTCTCGATTCGACGGGGGAGCCACCGTTCTGGCGAGGGAAGTCGACGTTGCGGATTCGATCGTAAGTCAGGCACGCGGGCTCATGTTCCGCCGATCGGTGCCGGACGACTACGCGCTTGCCTTCACGTTTGGATCAGCAAAGCCCCGCGACCTCCACATGCTGTTCGTTTTCTTTCCGATCGATGCCGTCTGGGTGGTCGACGGCGTCGTCCAGCGCATCGAGCGACTCCACCCGTGGCGGAGCTTCGCCCGCGAACGAGCCGACCTGATCGTCGAACTTCCGGCTGGCGCTGCCGATGTCGTCGATCCCGGGGATCGGCTCGTTCTCGAAAGCGACTGAGATCGAATCGAACCGACCCGATTCACCGGGTCCGGTCAGGGGACGGTCGACACGGAATTCTGAATGAATTTGTATTCCATCATATATATTAAAAAATAAATTCGGCATTGGCGTGACGATAGCGTATGAGTCGATCGAAACCGGTCACCGTCGCCGCGGTCGTCGTCGCTGGATGGATCGTTCTCGAGTTCGCGCTTCGACGGGGGCTTGTCAGTGTTGCCGTGACGGCCGGGTTCGATCCGCTAGTGGTGGACTATCTCGTGCTCGCGATCGGATTACCGCTTATCGCGGGGGTGCTCAGCTGGTACGCACTCGAGCACGGACAGAACCGGGAGACGTGGGGATGGGACTGGGCACCGCGAAACCTCGGACTGGGAGTCTTCGCGGGGATCGTCGGAATCGGACTGTTAGCTGGTGCCTCACAGATCGACGCGGCGCTGTTCGGTCTCGATGAAACCGGTGCAGCCGTCGGCGAGGGACTGACGGCAGCATTTGAGGCCAACACTACACTGGCGTTTCTCTTTCTCGTCGGGAACGGGGTCCTCGCCCCGATCGCGGAGGAGCAGGTCTGGCGGGGGATCGTTCAGACAGAACTGGTCGACGAGTGGGGTAGTGCGGTCGGTATCAGTGTGACCGCGATCCTGTTCGCGCTCAAACACGTGGTCGTCGATCTGTCTGTGGGTCGTCTGACGACGCTGCTGACGCTCGGATTGCTCTTTGGCGTCGTTCGTCACCGATGGGGAACTGCAAGTAGCACGGTGACGCACGTGCTGCTCAACGTCGTCTCGTCGGCGAGTATCGTCGCCGTGGCGTTGCTCTGAGTTCGTCGGACCGGTGGGGCTGAGCGGTCCTGCTTCGGCAAGTCGGACCGGTATAGTAGTCGATGAAAGTCATTGCACACCCCGCTCTCGAATTCGCGGCCAGCGAGTGCTCGCTGGCCGCAGCAGTGCGAGCGGTGGGTGAATCGCTTCAACGACTACTATAGTACGAGAGGCGTTTCTTCGTCGCCGGTTTGACCTGCAGACGTCGGGCTCGGACACATACCGACCTGGGATGCCCCCGACGTGCGTTGTTCGGAACCGGCGGCTTTAAGACAGCGTACTTCGATATAGCGAGATACAATGGCACGCAATACGCCATCCGATGAGGATAGAGGAAGTCGGGGCAACCCGGCTGGGCGCGAAATTCTCCGACGAACGTAACTGCAGTAATCGCAATTCATCACTCTTGCCTGTAACTCACTCCACCGAACAGACGATCGCATCGGACCGTACAGTACGCCTTCTCGACACGACGCTTCGCGACGGCGAGCAAGCACCAGGTGTTTCGCTCTCACCGGACGAAAAGGTCGAGATCGCTCGCTCGCTCGAACGGGCCGGCGTCTCCGTGATCGAAGCAGGAAGTGCCTGTACCGGCGCGGGTGAGCGACAGGCCATTTCCCGAGTAACCGACCTCGATCTCGACGCTCGGGTCACCAGTTTCTGTCGCGGAATGAAAAGCGACGTCGACCTCGCACTCGACTGTAACGTCGACGGCGTACTCATCGTCGTCCCGTCGAGCGACCGTCACGTCGAACGCAAGGTCGGCATCTCCCGCGAAGAAAACCTCGAGAAGACCGCCGAAATCGTCTCCTACGCCAAGGATCACGGCCTCTGGGTCGAGGCCCTCGGTGAGGACGGTTCGCGAGCCGATCTCGACTATCTCGAACAGCTGGCAGAAGCGTCACTCGATGCGGGTGCTGACCGGTTCTGTTTCGCCGATACGGTCGGCCACGCCGGGCCGGAACGCACGCACGAGGCCGTGTCTCGCCTCGCCGAGATCGGCCCGGTCGGTGCGCACACCCACGACGACCTCGGTCTGGGCGTCACCAACGCCCTCGCGGCCGTCTCGGCCGGTGCCGACCTCGTACACTGCACGGTCAACGGGCTCGGCGAACGCGCGGGCAACGTCGCCCTCGAGGAAGTCGCGATCTCGCTGTCGCACGTCTACGGCGTCGAGACGCTCGAACTCGAGGAGCTATACGATCTCGCCCAGATCGTCTCTCGGTCGACGGGCGTCCAGCTCCCGCCGAACAAAGCCGTCATCGGTGAGAACGCGTTCACCCACGAGAGCGGTATCCATACCGACGGAACGCTGAAAGACGACAAGATGTACGAGCCGTACGCGCCCGAGACTGTGGGACGCGAGCGCAGACTCGCACTCGGCAAACACACCGGCCGCGCCGGCGTCGAGGCCGCCCTCGATGAGCACGGCATCGAAGCCACCGACGACGAAATCGCCGAGATAGCGACTCGAGTGACCGAACTCGGCGATCGCGGCCGCCGCGTCACCGATGCCGACTTGCTGGCCGTCGCCGAGGACGTCACCGGCGATGACCGCGACCGCGTCGTCGAACTGCTCGATCTGACCGCCACCAGCGGCGGTGCCGTCCCAACCGCGAGCGTCAGGCTCGACGTCGACGGCGAGGAGCGCGTCGCCAGCGGCACCGGCTCCGGACCCGTCGACGCTGCCGTATCCGCGGTCCGCGAAGCCCTTGGCTCGATGGCGAACGCCGAACTCGAGTCGTACCACGTCGATGCGGTTACCGGCGGTACTGACGCGGTCGTCACCGTCGAGGTCACCATGGCCCGAAACGACCGTTCGGTAACGGTGGCTTGCAGCGAGGCCGACATCACCCGTGCGAGCGTCAAGGCGATGGTCGACGCTCTCGATCGACTGCTCGCTGCTGACGAGCAGCCGCTGACCCCCGCAGACGATTGATATCGGCCGCCGATCCAGGTCGGTAAACGATTCTCGAAATCGATTCGGTGACCGATTCCCGACGCGTTGCGGCCGCTGGCTGGCGACGAATGGAACGGGCGCGAACTGCCGGCGGACGAACCCGCAAACGGGACCGTACCCCCACTCGTCGGTGACCGTTCCCAGAGTTCGCTTCACATCGACTGAGTACACCTGGACCGTTCTATAGGAACGATTTTGCCGTCGATCAGCTCCCCCTTACCGTTGAGATTGCGCTGCCAAACGAAATCTAGGTGGCAATTTCTCCGTGACTGCGGCGGTGACCGCCGGATACAGTGTGTGAGTCCCTAGCTGTCGGTGGTGTGATGGTTGCAGGGACGAAACAGGAAGATAACCGTCCACGGGTCCTCAAACGTCGGTAAATCACCTATAACAAATCTACGAAGATTCGGAATGTTTGTCTGCGATGAAAGATGACAACCAGTCCGACCAATCGACCAGCGCCGGTGATACCACACGACGATCGTACGTCCGTTTGCTCGGGTCCCTGGGCATCGGTGGTGCCCTCGCCGGTGTGGCTGGGACGACCGCTTCTGGCGCGGCCACAGCACAAACCGGCATGGCTGCGAACGGGATTTCCGTGAGCGACTCGGGAACGATGATCGACGCTACCGTTGCACACCTCGATTTCGATAACTCGCTGTCGGCGACCGAAGCGGGCGACGACATCGTTCGGATCGATGCCGATACGAACCCGAACATAGTCGACGTCCGCGAAGACCTCGGTATCGAACCCGAGCAAGACGACCTGCTGGCCGCGATCGAGGACCACTACTCGTCGTTCAAACCGACGGAGCGAAACCACCGGTACGAGGTCCCGCCCGGAACGTGGTACGTCGAGACGGACAACATCCACCTCGAGGCCCACGAATACTTCGAACTCGTCGGGTGTCCGTTCGCGACGCTCAAAGTAACAGACCAGGACGTCGACCGGCTGATGACCGTTGGAACGCTGGACGCATCACTCCCCCACGCTCAGCGGACGATCATGTGCGACCTACAGGTCGACATTCGGGGCGACTACGACGCCGGGATCGCTCGCTGGTACACGTACAAGTACGGACATATGGAGAACGTCTCCATGCGAGGCCGACGAGATAAGTACAACAGCGCATACGGAGGCGACCGACACACGATCCTTGTCGACGGGGTTCGCTCCTTCACGACCAATATCATCAGGGGCTGTAACCTCAACAATGGTGATACGAAGTACGACCGGTCGACCCACGTCGGCCACGCGATCCCCTTCAGTTCGGACACCTACAATCACGGCACGAACTACTGGGAGGGATGTCAGGTATCCGACTACATCGATAACGGAATATACGTCTCGGGCGACGACGGTCAGAACATCGTTACGGGCTGTCACGTGCAAAATTGTGCCGGGGCAGGGATCCGAATCGGTCCGAACGACCACGTACGGAACTGCCAGATTACCATGACCGACCACCCCGGGTATCCGTGGTCCGGTCTCTGGCTCGAGAACGGCGGCGGCCAACTGGTCTCGCAGGTGCTGGTAAACAACCAGATCAGGAAGAACACCGAAATCATTCGATTGACTCAGGACGGTCCAGCCCGACTGACCGACGTACACATAAACGACGGCGGGACGGACGGCCGTGCGATTCGAGTGGACGATAACGACGCTGCGCCGACCATCTTCGAAGGGTGTACGATCACCGATCGTTCGGAGCCGACGATATCCGATTACGCGGTCTACGTTCAATCGTCGAACGTCACCTTCAGCAACTGTGATTTCCACATCGCGTCACAATCACCGATGGATCGACACGGCGTCTTCGTCACGAACGGGGACGACGCTATCGATCGGCTCTCGCTCGACAGTTGTACGATCGACACCGACGGTGCCAGCCTCCGCTTCGACGAAAGCGGCGAGAGTCACAACGTTACTTGCTCGCGCTTCGGCGGACTCGTGATGAGCGACTCCGATACCACGCTCTCGAGGGTACTATGGGTCGGCAACCGCCACGGCGGGGACACTCGATTTCGAGGCCAGCGTCGTCAGTGGGAGGGCGACTTCAACTTCGGCTTCGACGTGTGAATCGCCCCGCTGTGCTCACCACGCTACGCACGGTTACCTTCGAATATTGAAGTTTGGAAGATATCGGACGCAAGGAGGAAGCGTACGGCGCTAGTGGGAGGAACCCGACTCCTCGCCGACGCCAAGGTCCGTGTCGCGATCGAAGAGGCCGACGGTTTCGTCGTCGAGAGCCTTCTGTCGCACGTTGAGCATCCCGACTTCTTCGTACGAAGTCGGCCCGGGGACCTGATGGGCTTCGGGACCCGGTTCGTGTCCGAGATAGTCGACGTTTGGGTTCGTTCCGATGTCTCCGAGCAACTCGAACTCGTTTTCGGGCGCGTCGACGTAGTCCTCGAACAGTTCCTGAGCGACGTCCTCCCGCGTGGAGACCACCACGTCTTGGCTCGGTCCCTGGAACTGCTCGACCAACAGCCCGAGCTGTCTAAGCGTTTGCTGGCTTCCGAGATCGATACCCGTGCTCTCGATGGCGCTGACGACGTCGAGTATCGTCTGCTCCTTGTCCGGGAGGGTGTCTCCCGGCGACGCCTCCTCCTCGTAATCTACGCGGGTGAGCCGGACCGCTTCCGCGAGCGCGATCAATTCGACGGTGAATTCGTCGACGGCTTCGACGATGGCGTCCAGATTCGGGTCGACGCCCTGGAGCGATGACGAAACTGAATCCGGCGATGGGAGCGCCGTGTACACGTTGATGATCGTTCGCGTTCGAGCAGGGTTCTCCCTGTAGCGCTCCGGATCGCTCGCGGGGTTGTTCTTGTTGCCGAACTGGATCACGTTCGGTGGACAGGCCATTTCGCAGGCGGTCGTGCCGACCAGTTCGTCGCCTACGTTGCCGTCCTGGCGGGGCGGATCGAAGACGCACTTCGACATGACGCCGCGGGGTGCGCGGCTGCTGACCCAGCGATCGCGCTGATCGTACATCATCTCCGGACCGATCTCCTCATCGTCGACGTTCGGCTCATCCCACTGGAAATAGTTGACACCATACGGGCAGGCGACCTGACAATACCGACAGCCGATACAAACGTCGTAGTCGGTCAGCACCAGCCCCCCTTCGTCGCGCGTGTGTCGAGCCGTCGTCGGGCAAACCTTTTCGCACGGGGCGTCCGTGCAGTGCTGGCACGGGCGGACGAGGTAGTTGAAATCGTGGACGCTTGCGTTTTCGGTGTCCGGTTCTGGCGACTCGACCTGGCCGTCCTCGAACGCGAGGACGTACATCCAGTTGGCCCCCTGATCCCAGTTGTGTTCCTCGTTGCAGGCGACGACGCAGGATAGACAGCCGTCACAGTGCTCCAGATCGATCGTCATCCCCCACTGGGTCGCCTCCTCGTCGGGTTGGACTTCCCCCGGTTCCTCGACGGCAGGTTCCGATTCCGGTTCCTGCTGATCGACTGCACCCCAACCGAGACTTGCGAATCCGGCACCGGCAGCACTCTTCTTGAGCATCTCGCGGCGTGATTCCTTGCCACTGAACGCCGAGAGCAGCGATCCTGACTCCTCGTCGTCGGCATCGTCCGGACTCGCGATCGGCCGTTCGTCCTCGCCGAACTCCTCTATCACCTCCTCGTGATACTCCTCGTGAAATTCTTCCTCCGAGAGCTCCCCCTTGGTGACCCGCATGGCGTCTCTCCCCATCTTCATCCCGAGTTCTGTATCGTATTCCGTGTCGTCGAGCAGATCCTCGAGGTTGTCTTGCCACTCCTCCCCGAGCGGATGGAACGGTTCCTCACTCTCGGTTGGATCCCCCTCGATGTCGTCGAAACTCATCGCACCCACCTCTCTCGAATCGGCAGATATGAAATCACGTACATCGGTTTCTCGTGTCACAATCTGTACCACAAGAATGAGCATAGTTGCCGCCCTTGCGAGTGATGGGGTAGTACCGCTCTGCTCGGGGTCGACGCAACTCTCGTACCGTTGTGCCGATCGGTGCCGGGAGGCGAACGTACCACTCGTCGATTTGTACCGATGAGAAGCGCCGAGAGGGAGATTTGAACTCCCGAGTCCGTGAGGACAGCAGATTTCGAATCTGCCGCCTTGGCCGGGCTAGGCTATCTCGGCTCATCCACTTCTACTCGAGAGACGTTTTTACCCGTTTCGATTCTTCGTGCCCCCTGTGATCGGTTCGCGTCCGAAATCGGCCGACGATACTGTCGTCTCGAGAGACGAATCGAACAGACGGCGGGCTTGCGCTGCCCAACCGGCACCTATCCGGTGTTTTTCATTCCGGCGGCGATGCCCTTGACTGTCAACCGTAGCGTCCGTTCCTCGATATCCGTCCGGTGGGTTCGATCGAGGAGATAGACCTGCAACAGGTTCAACGGGTCGACGTACGGGTTTCTGCGTTCGAGATTCTCACCGAGCCAGTCGCGGGTGTGCAGGCGCTCGCGCTGACCGATTTCTGTAATCAGTTCGGCTGCCCGCTCGTATTCGTCGGACAGGCGAGGGAAAAACCGCTCTCGAAGCGCAGAGTCGGCCAAGTCGGCGTATTGCTCGGCGATCTCGAGTTCGGTTCGCGACAGAGAAAGTGCGGCGTTGTCGAGCGTCGTTCGGAAGAACGGCCATTCGTCGTACATCGCTTGTAACGTTTCCAGTGATCCGCCATCGTCCAGATAGGCCTCGATGCCCGTTGCGATTGCGTACCAGCCCGGCAGGATGCACCGCGACTGCGTCCACGAGAATACCCACGGGATCGCCCGTAAATCTTCGACGGTGCGCTCACCAGACCGAGAGGCCGGTCGTGACCCCAGGTCGAGGTCCTCGATGACCGTAATCGGCGTCGCCTGTTCGAAGTATCGAACGAAGCCCTCGCTCTCGAGGAGGTCGCGGTATTCCTGCCGAGCGACGTCGGCCATGGTTTCCATCGCGTCGATCCACTCGTCGTGGACTTGCTCTTCGGGCTGATCCATCGCGCGTTTCCGAGCCCTGAGCTGGGCGTTGAGCATCTGTTCGATGTTGCGCTCGGCGATGCGCGGATTGGCGTACTTCTCGGCGATAGCCTCGCCCTGTTCCGTGAACTTGACCTGTCCGGTCACGGTCGAGTTCGGAAGCGCCAGCAACGCCTCGTTCATCGGCCCACCGCCTCGCGAAATCGAGCCACCGCGACCGTGGAACAACCGCATCGTTACGTCGTGGTCGTCACAGATCTCACCCAGCCGCCGCTGGTTCTTGTACAGCGACCAGTTTGCTGCGAGGAAGCCGTTTTCTTTGTTCGAGTCCGAGTAGCCGAGCATGATCTCCTGGGTCCGGCCACGCGCCTCGAGGGCCTGCGCGTAGGCCTCGTTCTCGAACAGCGTTCCCATGATGCGACGAGCTCCCGAGAGGGCGTACTCGGTCTCCAAAAGCGGGACGATGTCGATTCCGGCGTGTTCGGGGAGGGAAACGACGTCCGCCTGATCGGCCAGGAACAGGACCTCGAGGACGTGGCTCGGCTCCTCGGTCATCGAGATACAGTAGGTGTCTATCGCGTGGATGCCGTACTCGGTCTGCCAGTCGGCGAGACTGTCGAACAACTCGAGGGCGCGCGCTGATTCCTCCGAGAGATCCGCTGTATCGCTGAGATCGATTACCGGTTCGTCCTGCAGGACCGCGTCGGTAAGGAATTCGACGCGTTCGTCCTCCGAGAGGTCGTAATAGTCGATTCCCTCGGTCTCGAGGGCCTCGGCAATGGCGTCGGTGTGTTTTTGCTGATGATCGCGCAGATCGAGGCTTGCGAGCGAGAAGCCAAACGTCGCGACCTGTCGTCGGATCGGATCGACGTGGGCATCGACGACGCTTTCGGCCCCGTTTTTGCGTAGACTCTCGGCGATGATAGCGAGGTCATCGAGGAGGTCGTCAGCTTCGTCATACCCGCCCGGTCGGACGTCGCCGACGCGACGGAGCCGTTCGCGCATCAGCTTGAGCTTTTGTCGGTACGGTTCGTCGGGGTAGCGCTCCTCGGCCGTGCGGGCGCTGCCGGGTAATCGTTCGCGGTCCTCCTCGAGCGAGGCGTGGAACGTGGAACCGGCGTCGATTCGGCTGCCGTCCTGGCTCAAGATCCCGGAGAGGCGCTTGAGCTGTTCGCGATACCGTTCGAGGATGACCGACCGCTGGCGCTCGAGGGTGTTTGCGGTCACATCGGGAGTTACGTAGGGGTTGCCGTCGCGGTCGCTCCCCGCCCACGAGCGGAACTCGAAGAGCTTCGGGATATCGAGGTTGCCGGGGATTTCCGCATCGATCGCATCGTCGAGTTCGTCGTACACTTCGCCGACGACCTCGAACAGCGTGTTCTCGAGGTACCATTGGACGTTTCGCGCCTCGTCTTCGGGTTCCGGCTGGCGATTACGCACCTGTGGCGTCTGCCACAGGCTCGTCACCTCTGCGTCGATGTCTCGCCAGACCTGACTTTCCTCTTTGTCGGTCAGCAAGCGTTCGTCGAGCGTCTCGATGTCCGTCGATATCGTTCGGAGTTTCGATTTGACCGTCTTGCGCCTGGCTTCGGTCGGATGGGCGGTGAACGTCGGCTCGATCAGAACGTCGTCCAGTACCTGTTCGACGGTTTCGACGTCGGTCTCAGCGAGTTCCTCTGCCGCGGTCTCGAGACTATCGTCCAGTGTCTTCTCGTGGGATTCCGTCCGAATCGTCCGGACCCGTTCGCGTTCCTCTGCGAGGTTGATCAACTCGAAATATGTCGTAAACGCGCGGGCGACGATCCGTTGTTGATGGGGAGATAATCCTTCGAGTTCCGTGATGAGGGGGGTCCGAGATTCGAGTTCACCGGACCGGTAGTCGATCGCAGTCCGGCGACACGACTCGACCGTCTCGAATGCCCGACGGGAAGTCTGTTCCTCGAGGACATCCCCGAGCAACGCGCCGAGTTCGCGAACGTCCTGGCGGACGTCTCTGTTGTGGAGTCGCATATCGCGTGAATGAGTGTGCCACACTAA
Source organism: Natrinema halophilum (assembly GCF_013402815.2). Taxonomy (NCBI): domain Archaea; kingdom Methanobacteriati; phylum Methanobacteriota; class Halobacteria; order Halobacteriales; family Natrialbaceae; genus Natrinema; species Natrinema halophilum. Next base: position 931,142 of record NZ_CP058601.1, on the reverse strand, counting down.
AAACTCCTTGCAACCACACTCGGCAGTTCATCCATCGTTTTTCATGATAATATTATTTTAGTATCATACGACGGAACTGGCTGTTTAGCCGGCCATAATAGTTTCGAACGGTGAAATTCGTCTCGTCGCAGATCCCACAATTCGGCTGTTTGGCCCGTAGTCTCATCACAGTCGTACGTACAGCACATACGTGGCGTACCGCGTGCCGTCCCGCGATGCGGTCACCAACAGACTCGACCCGCGAGTAGTACTCGAGAGACCGATTGCGTATATACAGGAAGACTACCACCTAATTAAGTAACTGAGTGGTGGATGATGTACGTATTCGTTAGATGAGACGGGTTCCTGAAGCTGTTCAGACCAGCAGGGCCACCAAATTCTCGTGGCGCGATTAGCGGGTAAAGCGTGGCGATACTGTCAGAGTGGGACACTCGAACGGAGCACGTACAACGGAAAGCCTGGGCTCGTCTGTCCGAGTGTGAGACCCCACAGGTCCAATTTTGGTGGGGACTTCGACCCGTAATTCGAGTTGTTACTGCGAGTCGTTACCCGTCGGTGTACTGCGCACAGACACGCTGGATGCCCTCTTCGAAGTCGATCTGAGGTTCCCAGCCGGCTTCGTCCCGAATCTTCGAAGCATCTGCGCAGGTGTCGTGGACGTACACTGACTCTGGGATCGGGTTATCGACATATTCCGGCTCCACATCGGTTCCGAGTTCGTCGTTGATCATCGCCACGACAGTGTTGAAGTCGAAGGCTTCGCCGGTTCCCAGGTTGTAGATGCCGTCGAGTTCGAAAGCTGCAGCCAACTCGAGTCCGCGGACGATATCGGAAACGTGGGTGAAGTCCCGCGTCTGGGTGCCGTCGCCGTACAGTACGGGTGATTCCCCGGCTGCGATGTCGTCGGCGAACTGCGCGATCACGTTTGCGTACTCGCCCTTGTGTTCTTCGGCACCGCCGTAGCCCTGATAGACGGAGAAAAACCGCATTCCGGCCGCCGTAATGTCGTAGTGGTTCGAGAAGTATTCGCCGTATCGTTCCCGAGCGAGTTTCGACGCCTCGTACCCAGTATTGACGCTGACGTCCATTTCCTCCGGTGACGGCTCGGTGCGACTGCCGTATATCGACGACGTCGAGGCGTAGACGACGGTCTCGCAACCGTCACGACGAGCCTGTTCGACCACGTTGACGAAGCCCTCGACGTTCACGCGGGCGCCTGTCGTCGGGTCGTCCTCGTGCATCGCGTACGAGGACAACGCCGCCAGGTGGAAGACGACGTCGACATCTGTCGGTAACTCGTCGTCCAAAACGCTCGCGTCGACGAACTCGACGTCGTCGACCAGGTTCTCGGGCGTCCCGAGATAGCAGTCGTCGACGACGGTTACGTCGTTGGCTTCCGACAGGTGATTCGCCAGGTTTGATCCGATAAATCCCGCTCCACCGGTAACGAGCACGGAACGTCGCTCGAGGTCCATATCTGAAACCCAATTCGACGGTGTATAGGTGTTTTGAAGGAACGAGCACGGGCGGCGAGTGAAAACTGCGATATGCGATGGGCCGACGCTTTCCGTACTGCGGCGGCTTGGTTGAGCCGACGCTGTTTGGCTGCGTGTCGAACCGTTCGGGGGAGCGAACTTCCCGCATCGTACTCTCGACTATCGGCTTCGGCCCGAGCTGGGCGTCTACGTCGTCTTCGGGATCGTACCCCTTTGCGCGCCGGTTCGATTTCACTCTTCTCACAGATCCTTCGCGGCAGCATTTTTCTCGGCTTTCCCTGCTCGAGAAACGCCACCCCGACGGCTCAATCGATGTATTGTCAGTATTCTTACCAATATATGGTGGTCGGGCCGCCGTCTTCCCAGTCGTTATTGAGGTAGCATTCGACGGATACCGGATAGGCGAGACCGTTGACGGCACCCCCTTCTATACCGGGTTCAGGTATCTAGTCGCGTTCGCCCGCCGCTATTACCGAATTGGTCGCCGCAGTCTGCGCTAATCTGATCGAATCCATCCTCTAACGGGCTTTCGGCCCAAAATTCCCTTCATGATCACTGATGTAAGAATCTGCCGAATCTACGAGGCGATGGAACGCCTCGAGGTCGAGCCGAATCGCTTCGCCGCCAATCCATCCTGCCTGAGTCCACAGGTTCTTGCCGATACGTCGTTCATCATTCGTCAATGCGTTACTACGAGGACATCGAAATCGGAGAAACCAATGAATACGGTGAGTATCACGTCACGAAAGAAGAGATTATCGAATTTGCCGAACAGTACGACCCACAGCCGTTTCACGTCGACGAGGACGCTGCTGAAGAGTCAGCGTTCGGTGAACTGGTCGCATCGGGCTGGCATACCGCGGCGATGTGCATGCGGATGCTCGTGGACGGCCCGATAGAGGAACGAGCCAGTATGGGCGCTCGCGGTGTCGACGAACTTCGCTGGAAACAGCCCGTGAAACCCGGCGATATACTCTCGATCCGCACGGAGATTCTAGACAAGCGTGTCTCGGAAAGCGATCCCCGGCGGGGGTACGTCGACTCTCGACTCGAGGGAGTCACGCACAACGACGACGTCGTGATCTCCTGGATCGGGCTCGGTATGATCGCGCTCCGAAACCCGAACGATGCGTAAGCAGTTCTGGCAGGCGGTCTGCCGATAGAGTGCCATCGCAGCCTCGTCTATCGACCTTCCATGCGGACGTATCAGTCGGCGTGGTGAAAGCTATTTGCGCTGTTTTCGCGTGGTAGTTGTTGTTCCGATGATGTACGAGACGATCCTCGTTCCCACGGATGGAAGCGACCCAGCGAACCGTGCCGTCGAACACGCGCTGGCGCTTGCCGACCGGTACGGCGCGCAACTCGATCTCCTGTATTGCGTCGAAACGTTTCGCTACGGCGAACCGGCACTGAGCAGCACGGAAATCGTTCTCGACGATCTCGAGGATCGCGGCCAGGATCTACTGACGGACCTCGCCGAGACCGCCGACAATTACGGGACCGAGGCGTCGACGTGTCTCTGTCACGGTCGCCCCTGGGAGGAAATCCTCGCTCGAGCGGACGAAGTCGACGCGGACCTCATCGTGATCGGATATCAGGGCCAGAGTCACAGCCGCGACCGGAAGATAGGCAGCACCGCCGAACGGGTCGTTCGCTCGGCGAATCGACCGGTGTTGACCGCCTGAATCGCCCTGAACCGCGCTCCGTCGGCTCCCCGTCTATCGGTCATCACTCCATTATCTGGCGGTAGATCATCGTGTATCGCGATCGTCAGCCTTGAACTGATCTGATCTGCGTCCCCGTTCGACACAGGGGCTTATCAGAATCCTCGGTGAACAGGTTCGTATGTATCACGACATTCTCATTCCGACCGACGGGCGCGAGAACACCGAGCAAGCGATCGACGAAGCCATCGATCTCGCGGCCGAGCAAGACGCGACCCTGCATACGATCTACGTGATCAACTCCGCTGCGATTGCCCCGGGGATAACCTTCGAGGATCTCGAGACGATCGGCCAACAGGCTGTCGAGTACGTGCGTAAACACGCGGCAGAGGCCGGGATCGACCGCATCGAGCAGTGCGTGACCCACGGCCTTCGTGGCGAAACGATTCTGAGATATGCAGCCGAGCACGACGTCGATCTCATCGTGATGGGTAGACACAGGGAGTTAGACCACCTCGTCCGCGGGAGCGTCTCGAAACAGGTCGCTGACGAGGCGACGGCCCAGGTTCTCGTCGTCGAGTGACCCCGACGAGCGGGATTCTTCCATCGAACGAATCGGTATCAATCGCCCTTGGTCGATCTCAGGCCGACGTTGCCAAACCGATCGTCCGTCTGCACGCTCTCGACCCACGCGACACTATCCGGTAGTCCGGGGTCTCCGCAAATAGTCAAGAGGTCGGGGTCCGAATCGGCCTTACGAATGGTCGACCATATCGTGATCCCCGTCGATGGAAGCGAGGAATCTAAGCGGGCCGCAACGCGGGGCCTCGAGCTAGCGAGTGTCGTCGACGCAACCGTCGATGTCCTCCACGTCGTCGAACAGAAGTCGCTCAGACTCGCGAAATCGGCCGACGAACAGACCCGACTCCGGGAACGAGGGGAATCGATCCTCGAGGAGATCGAGGCCATCGCGGCTGACATCGGCCGACCGATTACGACGGAACTGACCGAAGGGAAACCCAGCGTACAGATTCGCGAGTTCGCCGCGGAACGCGACGCGACGGTGATCGTGATCGGCAGACAGGGGGTAACCGGACTCGGGAAGCGGCTGCTCGGCGGTGTCACGGAGCAGGTACTCAGCCGAAGCGAGATCCCCGTTCTGGTCGTTCCACACGGCGACGGAGCGACGACGCCGGTAACCGACTACTCTCGAATCCTCATCCCGACGGACGGCAGCGAGAACGCCGACGCCGCCACCCAACCCGCCGTGACGATCGCACGGCACTGTGGTGCGACTATCGACGTACTAAACGTCGTCGACATCCAGAACGCTGGTGGGATGTTCAGCGCTGGCGGCCTCGAGACGGAGTTCATCGAGCGACTCGAAGCGGTGGGGAGCGAAGCCGTCGACGAGGTTGCAGGCGAGATCGGTGAGACGGCGCCCGAAGTTGCCGTCACCACCGATGTCGTTCGGACGAGCTCGCTCGACGGTGTGGCCGCCGGAATCAGCGAGTACGTCGCGGATCGCGACGTCGATCTCATCATCATGGGATCTCACGGCAGATCTAATCTCGGGCGCCACGTGCTCGGCAGCGTGACCTCAGCCCTGTTGCGGACGGTCGACGTTCCGATACTGGTCGTATCCCGATCGGCGTAAGTCATTCGAGTGACCGATGCGTTCAAATGATTCCGTCCCCTGTAATACGACACTATGATGCTTCCGACTCACGCGTTTACCGGGTTGCTGCTCGCGCTTCCGTACGCACTTGCGATACCGGAGTTCGGCAGCGCTGCACTCGTTGCCGGCTTTCTTGGTGGCGTATTCCCCGACCTGGATATGTACGTCGGCCATCGAAAGACGCTTCACTACCCGGTTTACTTCTCGGTTCTCGGAGTCGCAGTCGCGCCGATTGCGCTGCTCACCCCGTCGCTACTGACGGTTGCGGCGGCGTTTTTCCTGCTCGGTGCGGCCGTTCACAGCGTCACCGACATCTTCGGGGGCGGTCTCGAGTTACGCCCGTGGGAAGCGACCTCGGACCGCGCCGTCTACGACCATTACCGCGGTCGCTGGATCGCACCCTACCGGTGGGTTCGATACGACGGAGCGCCCGAGGATCTCATGCTCTCGGTAACGCTTGCCGCCCCGCTTTTGATCACCCTTGAAGGCACCCTCCGATGGATCGTCGTCGCGTCGTTGGGCGTTGCCATCGTGTATACCGCCGTCCGACGTATCCTCCCCGCAATCGCCGAAGTTCTCTTCGGCAGGGGACTCATCTCGAGCCTGCCGTCCCCCGTTCTCGCGTACGTCCCAGCGCGGTATCTGGACGAGTAACCGGCCATCCGCCCGCTAAAATAGGTTGCCGGTGAACGTATCGAGTAAGGGGTCGAACCCGCGGTCGCTCGAATTTGATCTCGTCGATCGGCTCAAAAATACTATAGTAGCTTCGGGACAGTGATTCGTGCTAACGAATGGTCTTCATTTCCGGTTTCGCATCGCTCGGAGTAACGATTTTGCAGGGCGGTATTCTCGTGATCTTGCTCGAGGCGATTCGACGACGAGATATCGCCGCAGCCGTCAACGCGGTCGTGTCGTTTGCGGCCGTTTTCCTGCCGTTGCTCGTCGAGGTTGTCGCTCGAGAGGCGACTTCGGCCACTGTCAGCGTCGGTCCGGAACTCCCGCTGTGGATCGCCGTCGCAGGATTTCTGCACTCGATCGGCATGTTAGGACCGTACGATTCCATCCGATGGTGGGATTCGCTTACGCATACGGTCTCGGCGATGCTCGTCGCCGCATTGGTCTACGCTGGTCTCATCGTCGTTGCTCGAAACACTGCTGCTGTCGGTCGATCGTCAGGCGGTGTCGTGGTGCTGACGATCCTGATCATGGTGGCCGTCGGCGTCTTCTGGGAACTGATCGAACTCGTCGCCCGCGACGTCGGGGAACGATACGACGTCGAACCGGTTCTCGTTCACTACGGCTGGCGCGACACCGCGTTAGACCTCGTCTTCGACATGGTCGGAACGCTTCTGGTCGTCGTCCTCGACCTTCGTCTCTTCGTTCCCCTCGCCGCGGAATATCCGAACGCGACGAGACGGCTGTTAACGTGGAGCATCGCGGTGATTCTGCCTGGCTCACTGCTCATGGCGCTGATCGTTCACGTCGGTCGCAAGCGGTGATCGACTCCGAGCGCGAGCGTGGCAGGTGAGCGTACTTATCTCTCCGCCTCGTTCGGACGGTATGGAACACGCCGACTACGTTTACACGAAGGGGATGAAAGAATCAGACCTCACGGAGCGCTTGCGAACCGGCGATCACGGCGTCCTCGCCCTTGCGGACGGCGACGACGCGTACGCGGTCCCGTTGAGCTATCGATACGACGGGGAGCGCATCCTGCTTCGCGTGAGCTACCACGACAACGACGCGGAGAAGCGTCGCTACCTGGAGACCACCGATACCGCCACGTTCGTCCGCTACGGGGGATCGACAGACGAATCGTGGAGCGTTCACATCCGCGGCCCCGTTACCCGGTCGAACCGCGACGTCGACGAGGAGACGCTCAACGAGTGGTTCCCGCCGTTTCGCCTGTTCGACGAAGCGATCGAAGACGTCGAATTCGAACTCTACGAACTCGAGCCGGTGGCTGTCGCAGGTCGAGAGACGATGGACTAACCCCCCGATATCGGTCTGTGGATGCGCGGGGAGGTTTGCCGGGCGAAACGGACCCTTTCGTCGACGAACAGCCCGCCGACGGCCGCCGCTTGGCGACCCGAGAGCGATCGGTGCGACCTGTCGCCGGTGCTGTTGACGACCATTCGCTCCCCGGAACCGTTCTCGTACCGTTCGGAGACGACGTACTGCACCTCGACGACGAGCTGGCCCGAGACGTGGGCCGAAATATTCTCGTAAATCCGGTCGCCAAGCGGCGGAGCCGGTCCGGGTTCGCGCCCGGAGACCGTGACGACGACGCGGTCGATCGACTGGATCGGGTAGTCGTCGTTCAGGATTACCTCGACCGAATCCTCCTCGGCAGTGTACTGTGAACCATCGACGACTTCCGCAACCTCTTCCTCGGCGGTCGATTTCAGTTGTGTCGTCTGTATTTCCATCAGCGTGATGGCTGCGAGGGGTGCGGTCAGCACCAGCAGTGCGATTCCGAAAACCGCCGCGTACGCGACTGTTGGCTTGCGCGAGGGCGACACCTCGAACAATCCCTGCGGCCGATATCCGGCGACCCAGAGCGTGACCAGTGCAGCGGCGTTGATCGACAGGACGTTGACGACGACGAGGACGAACGCGCCGATCGCCGCGCCGTTCATTCCCCAGGCGGCGGTGATGCCGGTGGCGGCCGCCGGCGGAATGAGTGCAGCAGCGATCATCACCCCCACGATCGCCTCCGAGAACCCCCTCGTGAGGCTGATGATACCGGCGACGCCGGCACCCAGCGCGACGGCAAGCGAGAGGAGGTTTGGCGAAACTCGTTCTTCCAGTTCGGTGACGACCACGATGTCGATTCCCGCTGGCTCGAGGCCGGCGAGTCGAGCGAGAAGCGCGAGGACGGTCGAGGCCCCGATGACGATGACGATGCCGACGAGTTGATAGCGAAACCCCGTCGTCCGAAGGTCGTCGTCGGCGGTGACGATACCGACGTTGGCAGCCAGCGCGGGACCGACCAGCGGTGCGATGACCATCGAACCGACGACGACCGCGGGCGAGTTCGATAGCAAGCCCGCCGTGGCGACGATCGCGCTGATAATTAACATCGCGACGTACGTAGAAAACGCGGGTGTGAGCTCATCGGCCTTCGTCCGTAGGACCTGTCTGGAGGTTCGTTCACCCGTCCCACCGTGGCTGTAGCGATCCAGCAGATCGTCGAAATCGCGAGAGATGACGGCTTCTGCGTCGATGACGACGACACGAGCCTCGTCGATCCCGGCCTCCGCGAGCCGATCGAGTACCGGTTCGACGGCTCGCGTCGGAAGCGGGAAGCGAATGACAGCTGTATACCCCCTGTCGCTCGTCTCGTCGCTGACGACGTAATCGATACCTTCCGCTTCGAGGATATCGATGACGGCCCGTCGCCGCCCGTTCGGAACCGTGATCTCGAGATAGCGCACGCGGTTGTGGACGACGATCGGACCGATAATAGTGTCCCTCGTCCACAACCGATCTGCTGACCGGGTCGATCAGACTCGACGAACAGTCCGTTCTGTCAGATGCTTTCATCCCGTGGGAACACGCTGAGGGCCTTTATCCGATGACCTCGATAACTGAAGTGCCGAAAATCATGTGTGAGTGTCATATCTACCGCTCTGACGGAGCCGTCAGATGTACGTGTAATGTCGACGATATCCTGTCGCTGCTCGCATATTCCCGTCGCCGAACGGTGATCACGGTTATGGAATCGACGTCTAAAAACCCATTAGCTCGCGAATCGCTCATCGAGTCGCTCCCGACGTCCGGGGCGATGACCGCCGACGAATGGGCCCTGGAACTCGAGCACAATCACTTCCCCTCCCTCGAGGATAGCGGTCTCATCGACTACGACGCCTGTAGCGAGACGATACGATATTACGATTGTGAACTCATCCCGAACGTCCTCGCCGCAATCGAACGAACGACGGCATGACCCGGCGGCGACCGAGTTGGAAGCGCCATCGAAGGCCTACGACGAGGTGTTCTCGTCGTCGTAGAAGTCCGCGTGTGGTTCGATCGCGTCGAGTCTGGGCGGATGTTGATGTCGGACGATGAAAACGTCGTACGCTTCCTCGGCGGCCACGTGAACCCCCACGCTCGTCAGCGGCGTCACGACGCGGCCGACGTTGTCGCTGCCGAGAAACACGACGCTCGGATCGTGGTCGAGAACCAGCCGCTCGATGTGATCGGCTAACTGGGATTCCGGCGGGAACTCGCGGATTCGTTCGTGTTCAAACGTCGCATCGGGGGCGATCGATCGAACCTGTTCACGAAGTTGCTCCACGACGGAGTCGACGTCGTACGTCTCATCGTCACCGATCCACCCTTTCTCTCTCGCGTACCGCTTTCGTTCGGGGACCACGGAGACGGCCGTCACGAACTCCTCGAGTGCGTCCCCGTATTCGGCGGCTCTGACGAGGGCGGCTTCTGCGAGCGGTGATCCATCAAATGGAACGACGAACGTCATAGGTGCCGGTTCTCGCTCTCTATCATTAACTTCGAGGGTCGGTCTCGGACGAATCTGGCGCGCATGTGTCCACCCTCAGGCCGTGATCACCGGTCGGTCGACGTATCTAACGACTCGTTCTGCGGTGCTTCCGATTTCACCACCGGAAGTGAGACCGCGGTTACCAATAATGAGCAGATCAGCGTCGATTTCGTCTGCGTACTCACCGATCTGTTGAGAGGGTTGTCCGCTTCGCACCTCAGTCGTTACATCGACGTCTGCCCGAGACGCGATATCAGTCAGAATCTCCTGTCCCCGCTCTTTCAAATCTTCGGCGACAGAATCTGCGTTCGACATCATCGAGCTTCCGTATCGCCGCGTATCGACGACGTAAAGCGAATAGAGATCGGCGTCGAACGACGACGCGAGATCGATTGCGTGGTCGGCAGCTCGAGTTGCGGGGTCACTCCCGTCCGTCGCGACGAGGATGGTATCGTACATGGGCGGGGCCATCCACCACCGGCCGAGACATATAAGTTACAGGTCTGCCTGGAATTGCCAGCAGTCACTCACCACGTACGGTGCTGTCCTTTCAGCGACGGATTTCAGAGACAGGGAGCCACTGGGTCGATTCTCTCGGAGTTTCGCTAATCGTCAGCCGGCACCTCGGTAACGGCGTCGGACTGTGTCCCCGCTATCGCTCGTTCCTCGAGCCATGCCTCTGCGTCGAGAGCGGCCATGCTTCCGGTTCCGGCGGCAGTGATTGCCTGTCGGTATTCGGGGTCCATCACGTCGCCGGCACCGAAGACGCCGTCGACCGAAGTTTCGGTCGTCCGCCCGTCGAGCGTCCGCAGGTGTCCGGAGTCGTCGAGTGTGACGGCGGTGTTCGCGAGGAAATCCGTGTTCGGAACGTGGCCGACGCCATAGAAGATGCCGCCGACGTCGACCTCGTCGTACTCGACATTCGCGCCCGCTTCGAGTTTCTTCTTCGGTCGGCCGTCCGGGTGCCGGACGAGAGTTGCCCCCGTGACGCCGCCGTCTTGTGTGCCGTGAATCTCGAGCAATTCGGTGTTCCAGCGAAACGAGATCTTCTCGTGGTCGCGGGCTCTGCGGGCCATGATGTCCGATGCGCGCAGCTCGTCACGGCGGTGAACGATCGTTACGCTGTCGGCGAATTTCGCCAGGAAGAGCGCTTCTTCCATCGCGCTGTCGCCACCACCGATCACGAGGACATCGTCGCCGCGGTGGAACGCACCGTCGCAGGTCGCACACGTCGAGAGTCCGTAGCCCATCAGTTCGTCTTCGTTCTCGGCTCCAACCCAGCGGGCGCTCGCACCGGTCGCGACGATCAGCGCACGGGTTCGAAGCGTGTCACCGGTCGCGAGGTCGAGTTCGAACGGCCGCTCGTCGAACGTCGCGCTCTCGATGCTGCCGTGGCGGAACTCGGCGCCGAAGCGGTGAGCCTGGTCTTTTCCACGCTGGATCAACTCCATGCCGCCGACTCCCTCGGGGAAGCCGAGGTAGTTCTCTACGTCGGTCGTAAGCGTTAGCTGACCGCCTGGCTCCGGGCCCTCGAGGACCAGCGGCTCGAGATCGGCTCGTGCGGCGTACACCGCAGCCGAGAGCCCGGCGACGCCGGAGCCGACGACGATCACGTCGTGGATAGTCTCGGATTCTGTCGCATGCTCGTTCATTCGTTGGTATATCCCTCGATCAGACTGCGAAGTCGGTCAGCGGGCAGTGCGCCGGTATGTTGTTCGACCTGTTCGCCGTCCGCGAAGAGGACGAGCGTCGGGACGCCCCTGACGCCGTACGCACCCGCGAGCTGCTGGTGCTGGTCGACGTCGACCTTCGCGATTACGGCGTCGGTCTCGCCGGCCAGTCTCTCGAGGACTGGCTCGAGCATCTTGCAGGGACCACACCAGTCAGCGTAGAAGTCGACGAGAACGACGTCGTGCTCGTCTGCGACATCATCGAGGTGGCTTCCGCTCTCGATATGGAGCGGTTCGTCGATCGACTGTCCGGCTTCGCCGTCGTATGCATCAGTTGCCATCACTCCCCTGTACGAATTGGAATGATTTAAAGGTTTTGTGTATTCCATGCAATATCGTATCGCACCGGGATCGACTGAGAACGATTTGGTCCATGATCGGGGCCGAAATTGGCCTTCTTCCTCGGTGGAACGCCTGGCTCCTCTCCCCATATTGTCCAATGTATTCAATACTGTCTGCTGGCGTGAACTCCGCCTCTTCTGACGATCGGAGGGACACGAAAGCCGGTCGTGATCGCCGTCAGCGCCAGTTTGGCGTGCCACTTCGGGTGTCGGATCGGCAACCCCGTTACTGCACTCTACAAACCCGTCGAGTCGGATCGGGCGAGACGGACACGAGCGACGACCGACGTCGCACCGCTGTTCCCGTCCGAGTCGTCGATCTCCGCCGGTTTCCGTCGCGAATCGGACTACTCGGTCGCGAGGGTCTTCAGAAGTGAGGCGACAGGCCGATCCGGGACCGACGGCGGAAACTCAGTACGGCGGTCGCTGTTTCCGGATGACCCCCGCAAGTTCCTGGTGTTCGTCGGCGAGCAGTTCGTTCAGGTCGTCGATTGTGAGGATTCCCGATAGTTCCCCGTCGGAATCCGTAACAGGGAGTCGTCGGATGCCGTGTTCGCTCATCAGTTCGGTCGCCTGGTAGAAGCCAGCGCCGTGTTCGATCGTGCACGGATCTTCCGACATCACGTCTTCTGCCACCACCGCGTCCGGATCGGTTTTCTCCGCGAGGACGTTCGCTACTAAATCGCGATCGGTGACGATACCGGTGGGTTTCCCGTCGTCCGTAATGACGACGCTGCCGACAGCCTCGTCAATCATGATCGATGCAAGGTCGTCAATCGAAACGTCGGTCGCGGCCGTAACCACGTTGCTTCGAGCGAGGTTTTCGACTGGCATCTGTATGCCTCCATCCCACAACGAGCACCATAATGAGTAGCCGACATCGCCATGACACTCCGACTGAAACGTCATTCATCTGTTCGATACTGACCCGATAACTGAACTGCCGAGGCAAAGTACGGTTCGACCATAGAGCGAACTCGAGCGTCCGCCTTCAGCGGACAGTTCAATCTCGAACATGATTTCTCGAGCTATCATTGCGACCTTCGCGATCAGCCATCACCCGGGTAAGAACAGGTTGAGAACCGCAACGACGATTCCCGCCAGCCCCATACGGACCCCGGCGACGATCCAGTTCTGTTTCGAAATCGAGCCGAGATACGCCCCGAACGTAAAGAGGACAACCACACCGATTCCGACTGCCACGATCGTGGCCTCGAGCGGCGAGAAGAGGACGCCTCGAGCGAGAAACGGCAACAGCGGGAGTATGATTCCGATGAGCGGACCGATTCCGCTCGCGACGGCGTTGATCTTTCGCGCGCCTTCACGACGATCGCGGAGTGTCGTGTCTTGCAGGTCGGTTAGCATAGCGCGCTCGATTCGCATCAGCTCGGCCTGTTTCTCTGCTCGTTCGATCTCCCAGACGCTCCAGACGCCGGACGTCCCAAGACCGACGGCCGCCCCCAGACCGATGGTGAACACGGTGAATCCGTCGGTGACCCCCGATAGGTACGCGCCGACGACGACCCCGATGCTCGTCAACGTCCCGTCGAATCCGTTTGAAATGAAATACCGACGCGAGATCGACCTGACGTCCTCGTCAGCGAGGAGTGTGCGAAGGGAGGCCACTGTCTCACCGTATCAGTTGTCCTGGGGCGTGTCTCGCTCGTCGACCAGTCGCTCACCGCATGCGACCCCGTCGATCGAGTGAACCGTTCCGCCGAGATCGGTGATGGCCCCCTCGATAGTCGCGGCATCGATGGCGTCGCCTTCGATCGTCAGCTTGAGATTCTGGACGACACGATCGGTCTCGACGAGTGCGACGTTGACCCCGGAGACGCCCGTGCAGCCGGCAACGACTTCCGCAAATTCGATGATGTCGGGTTCGTGTGGCTTCATCACATCGAGAATGAGCCGCCGTATCGGGGGTGCCATGGTGTGGATATCGAGTTCGACGACCTTAGTGAGAGGGGGAGATCGAAGCCGATACCGGCGCGATCGAGTGCGCCATGGTCGAGTACACCGCCTCGAGTACCGACCGCAGTCGACAGGCGACCGTGGTAATTCGGACGCTCGCATCCGCGATGGCGAACCGACCCGTCTGGAGCGGAGCATTTTTCGCCGACAGGTCGCGGTTGGAGAACTGTTGTCCGGCGTGAAGTGGTATTTACGGATCTGAGCATCGTATTTTATATGGGGTGGAACGAAATGGTAGACGCTTCAGTGAATCAGAGGACCGGTATCGATCCCGATCAAGACTGGCGAATCCCGGCGGGCGGCGGATTCTTGCTGGTCGTCCTCGGCCTGTTGGCGATCCTGTTCCCGTTTGTCACCGGCGTGTCGCTGTCGGTGATCCTCGGTGCGTTACTCGTTGTCGGCGGATTCGCCCACGTGGCCCACGCGTTTTCGGTACCCGGATGGACGGGAAGTGCGATACAGTTACTCCTCGCGGTAGTCTACGTTGTCGCCGGAATCGGCTTACTGGCGAACCCGGTACTGGGGTTGACGACGCTGACGCTGCTCGTAATCGCATACCTGTTCGTCGGCGGAATCGTCGAAATAGGTGCAGGGCTGAGCATGCCTCGTGAGGCGAACGGGCTATGGATCGCCGTCAGCGGCGTGATCGGAATCTTTCTGGCGGGCTTGCTATGGGCCGGGTGGCCGTCGACCGCACTGTGGGCGATTGGAACGCTTTTCGGAATCAACGTGCTCGTAAGCGGCGTCGCGTTGCTGTCGGTCGGGTCGGCCGAGCGGCGCGTCGTCGGAGAGGAATCGACTGCTGCAGCGTGAAAGAACGCGTTCCATTTTTCGTCCATCTGCCGCGAACCTATCGGCGTTCCGACCGGCCTCTCGTCGCTGATCCGTCGCTGCAAGACGGGGATCAGGGTCAGTAAACCGGACTGCGACCGCGACACCGATGAAGCCGGCCTCGAGTCGGGTGCATCGCGGCACGCGCTGGCGGTTCCCCAGTCGGGTCCGATGTCGGTTTCGGTCGGAACGAGCATCGTTCCCTCGAGCGAAACGAGGTCGCCTCTTGTGCACTCTCCGAGTGCATCGGCTGGGCGAACGTGGGTGGGGAGACGGAATCCCTGCCGGAGGACGTACGCCGAACTAGACGTCCAGGTGCGGCCGCGAGTCGAACCTGCAGTTCGGAAGCAGTGGGCCGTGCCCCGAACGACGAGACGGTGCGTTTACATTCGCCCCGAACCTAGCAGCGGCAATGAGAGATCCAGACGGGTTGATCGCGCGTGCCGGCGTCCGTGGCGATCCGGACCGCGACCAGCACTTTCTCGTCGACGATCGTGTTCTGGACCGGTTGCCGACCTATCTCGATGATATCGACGCCGATACGCGTCACCTGCTCGAGATCGGTGGCGGCACGGGGGCGCTGACGGACCGACTGCTCGCGGTCGCCGACGAGGTGACCGTCGTGGAGCGCGATCCCGTTCTCGCTGATTTTCTTCGCGAGGAGTTCGCAGGGGAGATAGACGCTGGCACCCTTACGGTGATCGAAGGTGATGCTCTGAACGTCGACCTTCCGGACTTTTCGGCGTCGGTGTCGAACCTGCCGTACGGCGTCTCGAGCGAAATCGCGTTTCGACTTTTTCCCCGAAAGCAGCCGCTGGTGTTAATGTTCCAACAGGAATTCGCCGAGCGGATGGTCGCCGAGCCCGGCACGAGCGAATACGGCCGGCTCTCGGTCTCGAGTCAGCACTACGCTGACGTCGAACTGGTCGAATCGATCCCGAACGAAGCGTTCTCCCCGCCGCCGGCGGTCCGGAGCGCGGTGGTACGAGCGGTTCCGCGCGAGCCCGGGTACGAAGTCGACGACGATGAATTTTTCCTGCGATTCGTCAAGGCGTTGTTCACCCAGCGCCGGAAGACGATCCGCAACGCGATCCGGAACACGGCGCATATTTCCAGGCTGGGAAACCCCGAGGCCGTCGTCGACGCGGCCGACGATGCCGTTCTACAGAAACGGGCCGGCGCGATGGCGCCCTCCGAGTTCGCCGCGTTGGCCCGACTTGCGCGGGACGTCGGCAATCCCGATGCCGTGTAACCTCTGGTAGCGACTCGAGCGGGTCGCACGAGACGGTTCCGGCGGGCTCCACGAGTCGGTTCGAGCGGATCGCACGAGTCGGTTCGAGCGGGTCGCACGAGACGGTTCCGGCGGGCTCCACGAGTCGGTTCGAGCGGATCGCACCGGAGTCTCGGGCCGGACGAACGGACCCTGCCTGCTGACCAACGAATACTCAAAGCTGCGCGAACGATTGGTTGTAGGGACGATCATATGTCCGGATTACTGACGGGACTCGACTGGCTGTCGGAAGCGATTCCGTCGGCCACCCTCAAACTCGCAGTCTCTCTCGTTGCGGTTGCGATCGTAGTCTCGGTTCTTCTCTCCTATCGACGATTCCACGCGTGGGTTTGCCAACGGACGAAGCCGCTTTACGCCGACGTCATCTCGATGACCTTGCTCATCGGCATCTGTTTCGTGTGCCTCGGCGTCGTGACGGGTGTCTGGGGGCGCATGGAAGAAGTTCAGCAGCTGTACTCGGAACTCGATCTGAACAGTAACGTCATTCCGCGTGCGATCTTTTCGTTCCTTCTCATCGTCGTGACGGTGATCATCACCCGATTCGTCCGCCGATTGATCGAGGAAGTATTCGGTTCATCGTCCGCCGTGACGGCCCACCAGCGGAAAGTCACTCATCGCCTCTCGCAGGTGATCATCTGGTCCGTCTCGCTCGTCGTCGTGCTGGGCGTCTGGATCGAGGATCTCGGGAGCCTCCTCGTGGGTGCCGGCTTCCTCGGTATCATCGTCGGCATGGCCGCTCGCCAGACCCTGGGAACGATGCTCTCGGGCTTCGTGCTGATGTTCGCGCGGCCGTTCGAGATCGGCGACTGGATCGAAGTCGAGGACAACGAGGGAGTCGTCACCGACATTTCGATCGTTAACACGCAACTTCGGTCGTTCGACGGCGAGTACATCATGATCCCCAACGACGTCATCGCCTCGAGCATGGTAACCAATCGTTCGAAGCGAGGCCGCCTGCGCCTCGAGATCGAAGTCGGCGTTGACTATGCAACCGACGTCGATCGGGCGATCACCCTCGCCGAAGACGCAATCGACGACATCGAACAGGCGCTTTCCGCGCCGGCACCCCAGGTCGTTACCAAGTCCTTCGGCGATTCAGCCGTCGTTCTTTCAGCTCGGTTCTGGATCGATAAACCGAGTGCAAGGCGATACTGGCGGGCGCGGACTGAAGCGATTGGCGCTATCAAACGAGCGTACGAAGCCGAAGACATTACGATCCCGTTCCCACAGCGGGAACTCTCAGGACGAGCCGAAACCGGCGGGTTCCGGATCGCCGACGAACAGGAGCGGAGTGTGGGGAGCCAGACGGGCGAGAACGGCAGTGACGAAGCCAGACAGGAACACCGGATGACCACTCCGGAGGAGAACTGATGGGGCTCGACGATAGACGCGACCGGGAGCCGGACGTCTACCAGCCCGCCGAAGACTCCGCGCTCTTGGCTCGAGCGGCCTGTGATCGGGTGGGCGAAAACGAGCTGGTTCTCGAAGTAGGCACCGGTTCGGGCTTCGTGGCCGGACGGATCGCCGACGAAACGGACGCCCGGGTTATCGCATCGGACGTAAACCCGTGGGCAGTACGACAAGCCCGCCGCACCGATGTCGAGACTGTGCGGGCCGACCTCGTCGCGCCGTTTCGCGACGGAACGTTCGACGCCGTGGTGTTCAACCCGCCGTATCTCCCGACCGATCCCGAAAACGAGTGGGACGACTGGATGGAACGTGCGCTGTCCGGCGGTGAAGACGGCCGCGCGGTCATCGATCCGTTTCTCGAGACGGTCGACCGCGTTCTCGCTCCCGACGGCGTCGTCTATCTGCTTGTCAGTAGCCTCACTGGCGTCGACGATGTCGTCGGACGCGCCGGCGAGGAAGGGTTCAGTGCCGTCGCCATCGCCGATGAATCGTTCCCCTTCGAGACGCTAACAGTCCTCGAATTGCTTCGGTAAGCGGTGCCGACGGTCCGCGAACGACGAGGGGGTGAGCGCGCCGAATACTCGTTTGCGGTTCTCGTGCGGCGATACAGCAACAATGCGCCCGATGATACGCGACAACGCGGCTCACCGGGCTAATTCGGATCACGCCGACGGTTCTGTCGGCGGAACTGATGTTTTTGTCGCACGGAGAGGCTTCGGACGGCGAGCGGAATACCGGCGAATACGAACGCGGCCGTCGGAGACGGATTTCGAACTCCCAGGCCGTCCCGATTCGGCTATCGGATGCCGCAATGATTACTGTGAAGTATTACGATGGATGGAAAATATTAAGCGTCGGTATAGCCTAGCCAGGTCTACGATGACTGAGTACGTTTCGACCACGCCGGGACTGTATCCGCTCCCGGATTGGGCGAAAGACGACCTCTCGGACCTCAAAGGCCACCAGAAACACGATCTCGTCAGCGGTGACGAGGGCGAAGAGATCACCGCGGCCTACGATGCGGCCCGCGAGGAAGTGATCGAGGGACAGATCGAGGCGGGACTCGACCGCGTCGTCGAGGGCCAACTCCGCTGGGACGACATGCTCGCACACCCGCTCGCAGTCCACGACGCCGTTGAAACGCGCGGGATCGTCCGCTACTACGACAACAACAACTTTTACCGCGAACCCGTCGTCGACGGTGATCTCGAGTTCTCCGGTGACGTCGCCTCGGAACTCGAGTCGGCGGCCGAACTGACCGACGATCTGCAGGCCGTCCTCCCCGGTCCGTACTCGCTCGCGGATCTCGCGACCGACGAACACTACGGCAACGAGGCGGAATTTATCGGTGCGATCGGGGACTTCCTCGCCGGCGAGGTTGAGGCCTTCCCCGACCACGAGACCCTGTTCCTGCTCGAGCCGTCATTGGTCGAGAACGCACCGACGGACGGCGAAGACGAACGTGCCAGCGATGCGATCGATCAGGTCGCAAACGCAACCGACGCAGACGTCGTCGTCCAGCCGTACTGGGGCGCACTCGAGGAAAAAGTATACGCGCACCTGCTCGATGCCGACATCGACGCGGTCGGTTTCGATTTCGTCGCCAACCAGGACGACAATCTCTACAACGTACAGGAGTACGGGGTGACCGATGACATTTCACTCGGTCTCGCCGACGGCCAGAACACTCTCGTTGAGGACCCGGAGGCGATCCGGGACCGAGTCGACTGGGTCGACGACCAACTGCAGGTGACCGAGTTCGAAACGGTCTATCTGACGACCAATACGGAAACGTTCTATCTGCCCTACGGCAAGTACGTGGAGAAACTCGACGTCCTTGCGGAAGCCGCAGACCTCGCGGAGGTGACCGCCGCATGAGCCCACAGGAAACCAAAGATCAGTTCCGACCCGAGAATCACGAGAACGACACCTTCCTGCTGACGACCGTCGTCGGCTCCTACCCCAAGCCCAAATGGCTCAACCGCGCGAAGGAACTCTACGAGGACGACGACGCCGACTTCGACGAAGCGAACTGGCAAGAAGCCAAAGACGACGCTGCCCGGCTCATCACGGACGAACACGAACGCGCCGGTCTCGACGTCGTCGTGGACGGCGAGATGCGCCGCACCGAGATGGTCGAATTCTTCGCCCATCGTATCGAGGGCTACGAGTTCAACGGCCCGGTCAAGGTCTGGGGTCACAACTACTTCGACAAGCCAAGCGTCGTCAGCGAAGTCGAGTACGACGAGAGCTGGCTCGTCGACGAGTACGAGTTCACCGCGGCAGCGACCGATCGACCGGTCAAGGTCCCCATTACGGGGCCCTACACCCTCGCTAACTGGTCGTTCAACGAAGCCTACGACGACGAGGAGGAACTCGCCTACGACCTCGCCGATCTCGTCAACGAGGAGATCGAAAAGCTAGTCGACGCCGGCGCACGCTACATCCAGATCGACGAACCCGCGCTCGCAACCACGCCCGACGACCACGCCATCGTCGGCGAAGCACTCGAGCGCATCGTCGACGACATCCCCGAGGAAGTCCGCATCGGCCTCCACGTCTGTTACGGCGATTACTCCCGTATCTATCCCGAGATCCTTGAATTCCCGGTCGACGAGTTCGACCTCGAACTCGCCAACGGTGATTACGACCAACTCGACGTGTTCAAAGATCCCGAATTCACGAAGGACCTTGCCCTCGGCGTCTGTGACGTCCACGTCGCTGACGTCGAATCTGTCGATGAGATCGAGGACAACATCAAGAAGGGTCTCGAGGTCGTCCCGCCGGAACAACTCGTCGTCTCCCCCGACTGCGGCGTAAAGCTACTGCCACGCGAGGTCGCCTTCGGCAAGATGAAGAACATGGTACAGGCTGCTCGGAACGTCGAAGCGGACCTCGACGCGGGCAACATCGATATCGAACGCGGTACGCCAACCCCGGCCGACGACTGAGCGGTTCGCCGAACCGTCGCCCCCCGTTCCCGCGGGAGCCGAGTTTCGGCCACAGCCCTCGACCCGGGCTGGCACTCGCTTCGTTCCGACGAGCAACCGCTCGCCTCATAGCATCCCGACGCGACCACGTCGCGATCGAGCACGGATCGACGGAAATGGCAGAAATAGATGCAGTACCGCCGCGATGAATCGGCACGGCTACTGCACCGAACGGAGTCGACGAATCCGTCGCATTCGAACCGCCTGGGACGCCCGTCCCCGTCGAGATTGAATCGTTGGCGACTGAATAGGTGCTTTCGAGAGCAGTTAGTCCGCCACAGCCTGCGTCTCGAGGACGTCTATTTTTTCGGCAGAGTAGCCGAAGACGTCTTGATATCCGTTCGACGACATGAGGACCGGGTAGAACGATTCTTCGGCGATCTGCTTTTCACCGTCAGCCGCGGCGAACGGTGCACCTGGCTCGACTTCGGTGAAGTTGTCGACGAAGACTTCGTAGGTGTCGGCCTGATCCTTCCGGATGACGTCAGTGAGCCGGTAAACGGGGAGGTCCCGGCGAACCGTATCTCCGGGTAACGCGTCCACAGCGGTTAGAAAGGCCCGTGTCAGTCGATCGGCATTTTCGGCAGCCGTCTCCGATCCCTGAAGCCCACACTCGACTTCGATGGTATCGATAGCAGAGAACAGTCGGCCCTCCGCGAAGTTGCTCGTCTCGACCATTGCCGTGACGGGAAGTTGTGGAACGATGTCTCTCGCCGTCTCGGTGACACCGTTGACGATGGCGAACGGTTCGGCATGGCTTTGCGTCGAATGCATCGAGAACGCCAGACAGCCCTCGAGTTCGGAGACGAGATCGTGTGCGAGTTTACCCTCGTGGGTCGTCGCTGCCGGGTCACCCGGGAACGCGCGGTTGAGATCTTCATCGACGAACCGAATCCGTCGCTCCAGAGCCGCCTCGTTGACGACGATGAGTTTGATTGGGCGGTTGACGGATGGGCGGTCATCGAGGAGTCGCTCGACAGCCCGGACGCCGCATGGTTCGTCCCCATGGATACCCGCAACGACTGCAATTTCTGGCTCTCCCGTCCCAAGCTGTGCAACTCTCATTATCAGTTACTTGGACTGAGACGGCAAAGGCGGTTCGATCTATTGCGGTCCAGATCAGTCAGTAGCTCCCAGCTAGCAGCAGTTTTCACGCCCGTTGTCATGGCGGGCGGAATCCGTAGTGGTAGTCTGACCGACAGCTCGCGATCGGCGCCCCACGTCGTGCCGATCTCAATACCTGTTCGAACCCCACTGGTTCTCGGATGAGAACGGATATTCGCTGTCGACGGTACGATCGATCGGAAACGAGAATTCACGGTTCACAATCGCTTGGAGACGACCGCTGGTAAATGTACTGTCGGACGCGAATCGATTCCGAATCCAGGACGGCGGATGGGAGTTCCCAGTTTGACGGTTCCGAGCGGTTCGCTGCTCGAGTCAGACCTGTCGAAGTAGCTCGAGGACATCCGTGCCGTCGACCTGGCCGTTCCCGCTGAAGTCGAATTTCTCGGGGTTGTTCTGGACACCGTCGGACCGCAGGTGTTCGAGGAACGCCTCGACGTCTTCGTGGGTAGTCTCGCCATCACCAGTGAAGTCATTGTACAGGCCGTCGCCGGTAGTATCACGGATTTCGTACTTGCCGATTTCGATGGTTTCAGCTCCGACGGTGTCGTTGCCGGTGTCAGTACCGTTTCTCTCATCGGTGTCGTTGCCGGTGTCAGTACCGTTTCTCTCATCGGTGTCGTTGCCGCCGTCCGTACCGTCGGTAGCCGTGATTTCGAGCCAGTTGAAATTCCACTCGGCCGCGTTAGCAGTGACGCGAACGACGTGTTCGCCGGCTGACAGCGACGCGTTGCCAAGGTCGACCGTCGTCCAGTTTCGCCAGCCGCCGGTTCGCCGAAGGAACTGGCCGCGACCGTCGATCCGTCGACGGCGACGGTGAAATCGCCTCCTGTATACTCCGAAGCAACTTTCGCTGTCAGATCGTACGTCCCACCGGATGAGCCCTCGACGGTGTACTCCCACCATTCATCGGTTTCGATCCAGCCGACGTTGTAGCCGCCTTCGGACGCGGATTCGATGTCGACGTCGTCAGAACGATAGGCGCCACCCTCGTTTCCGGAGGTCCGTTCATGATACGCCACGCCTTCTCCCACAGTGTCGTAATTCTCGGCCTCGATCCGGCCCGGTATTTCGTGGGGCGAGCCACCATAGGGAGATCGCGTGTCAGTACTCTCGTCGTCACTGTTGCCACCGCCACCACTGCTTCCCTTCCGTGCAAACCTGGCGCCAAAATCCAGATCGAAGTGGAACTCGCTTCGCTCGTCCGTCATGTAACCTCGTTCCCAACCGGCGTTGACGACGTCGCCCTCGTGAGAGACGAAGGCGATGTTCTCGCTATCGACGTTGTTTGCAACCCATCGTGTCTGGTCGTGGGCGTATCCGATTCGGCTGTCCGATTCAGCGTAGTACTGCGTGTCCGAAAGTGCAACGATCGTCCATTCCTCGCTCGCTGCGCTCGCTGAGTGCGTGGCACCTGCCCCGAGGACGATCCCGGAAGCCGTACATCGCAAAAACGTTCGCCGATCTACGACGTTGCTGTTCCACTCTGTCCCCCTTTCGAACTGCCATCCTCGACTTGCATGTAACCTCCAGTTTTTGGGTATTGATGGATGCGCCGGTATCGCGGTCCCTGTGCGCTTCGAAGATAATGTACTTGATTATCTTCTTGGTAAATGTTACCATCTTTCATCCATAATACTTGCTATCAACAATAATATATTCACATCGAACCGTCGATGAGTGGACGTGCGGATCCAACGCGGTTATCGTATCGAGACAGCCGGCATTCGGTTGGCCTTTACGTGCCGGAATCGTGACACCACAGGTCGCTGGTCTCGGAAATCGATTCCGTCCTATGTCGCTTCCTGCCGTCCAACCTGGTAGAATTTCCAGTGTCTCTGCGTCCGAAAGCGGAAGTCGTCACGAACTGCAATCCGCGATCCTTTTCCCCGGAATGACGTTACAGAAACGTCGTCAAGGCAGCACCTCTGGTACGTGGCATCCGATCCTGGCGGCGACCGACCCGCGATACGTCTCTACTCGAGTTCCCTCGCGTATTCGAGATCGATTTCCGACGCCTCCGGGTGTGTCCCGTCGAGTTTAATCTGCCAGTCGTGCAGTACAGATGGGTCGTCCAGCGCGTCTTCGAGCGTCGATTTCACGTCAGGAATATCGACGCCATAGAAATCGCTCGGCACGTTCTCTAGGTACTGCAACGCCGTCTGAAACAAGCTCGACATGCCCCCGTCGTCCTCGAAATCGAAGTGCTTGTAGGCTCCCGCCGCGACTTGGACCATCCCGTGTAAAAACGTGCTCTCTGTGGACCCTCTTCCGTAATTGTACCATTCCGCTTCGAAACAATCGTGTGCATCGTGAAATTCACCGACGTTGTAGAGAGATATCCCGTGGATTACGGCTCGTCGAAGCGTCCCGTGTTCCCACCCGTTCGACGCCGCCCGCCCCTCGTTCCATCCGGCCGGATTCCCCGAAATAGGTGGCCCAACGGTATCGTCCCGAGTATGGTCACGCATCAGTTCTCACTACGTCGGTTAGGGCCGTATCTTTTATCCACGAATCGTCGACCTCGAGTAGACGGCCTCGAGGCAATCGGAGGACCATAGCACGCCTCGTCGTTGACGGGCCGTCACGATGGACGGTGGCGACACGAGACACGACGAGTAGCTGTCGACCGAGGTCACAGGCTGCTCTATCGGAGCCCGTGTAGTTGGCTCGTCGACGGTGAGGGAGCCGAAACTGGACAAGAGCAGTTGGAGGACTGTCTGGTCAATTCTGCGACCCCGTAGCCATGGAGTTGAGTGTGTAAGCACCGCCTTTATTCGGTTACGTCACGCTACATTGATTGAAATGACCCAGCCATACGGCCGGTGTCAGCACTGCGGTGAGCGCCTCTACTCCCACATCGAGGGAGGCTATCAGTGTCTGAACTGCAACGAGCGATACGCGAAGCTCGAACACTGAGTGACTCGATCGACTCGACAGCCTAACCGACAGAATGCGTTGCCCTGTCACGGTTATTTGTCGCTCCTCGAGTGAGGTCTAGGCCCACCATACCGATAACCGACGGTAGTCGTCACACGTAATTCCGTCTTTCTAGCCGACACGTCACCGAACGCGGATCGGACGATTTATCCTCTGGGAGGGCCTCAGGCTCAGATGCGTGCGAGGGTAGCCAAGCGGTCAACGGCGGCGGACTCAAGATCCGCTCTCGTAGGAGTTCGTGGGTTCAATTCCCTCCCCTCGCATCGCAAGATGCGGAAGATCCCGACGGAGCGATCTTCCCTCGCAAATATCTGCTGCTGATAGCCGCTGAGCGACGCGTAACCGATGGATTCGTTGGTCGACTGACGGACTGACACCGCACCAAACCCAGCGATGCGAACCGTCATCGATTCGGACCGGTCGATTTCGTCCGATTTCCCACCCAGGTTTATGCTCTCGACGGTGGGAGGTCGCCCCACTCTATGGCCAGTGATCAGATACCGGGGTATACGTACGGAACGGACGATATCCCCGATGCACCGATCAGTATGGACGAGTTCGATCGGTTGAAGCAGACGGTGCTGTTCGACGAGGAAGACGAGGAGGCACTTCGGCGAGCCGGCGACGTCCTCGAGGAACAGATCGACGACGTTCTCGAACTGTGGTACGGCTTCGTCGGTGACCACGACTTCCTGCTGTACTACTTTACAGACGGCGAGGGAAACCCCGACGAGGAGTATCTCGAGCGGGTCCGCGAGCGGTTCGGCCAGTGGATCCTCGATACCTGTGACGCGCCGTACGACGAGGAGTGGCTGAACTATCAGTTCGAAATCGGTCGTCGCCACACTCGCGAGAAGAAAAATCAGGTCGACGATGCGGACGCGGTCGATCACATCGACATGCGATATCTCGTCGCCTTCATCTATCCGATTACGGCGACGATTCGCGACTTTCTCACGGCGGGTGACCACACCGACGAGGAGGTTGACGAGATGTACCACGCCTGGTTCAAGTCGATCGTGTTGCAGGTAACCCTCTGGAGCTACCCGTACGTGCCGGAGGAAAACTGGTAACGGTCACCGCGTTCACCGGTCTCGGTCGCGTCGAGTTGAGGGGGACCGAGAAACGATAGTACGACCACTTTTGACTCCCGGTCGCCGAAGATGGCTCATGAGTGAAGTCGACTCCGATTCCGGTCGCGCGGCCGTCGCCGTTCGCGCAGCGAACGAAGGTGCAGCTGTCGCGGCCGACTCGTTCCGGACGGACCTGGCCGTCGAGAACAAAGGAACCAAGACGGACGTCGTGACGCAAGTCGACCGGGATGCCCAGAAAACCGTTATCGAGACGATTCGAGGGGCATACCCGGACGACCCGATCGTCGGAGAGGAGGACGGTGCCTGCAAGAAGGTCCCGGCATCGGGCCCGGCGTGGATCGTCGATCCCATCGACGGAACGAACAATTACGTCGGCGGCAATCGCGCGTTCGGGACCGCCGTCGCAGTAGTTGTCGACGGCGAACCCGTCAGTGCCGCGACGGTCTGCCCGGCCCTTTCCGATACGTACCGCGTCGGACCCGAAGGCGCGTTTCGCAACGACGAGCCGCTATCGGTCAGCGACTGCGACGATCCGGAGGCTGCGACCGTCTGCCCGACCTTCTGGTGGGACTTCGATCAACGCGATCAGTACGCCGCCGCGACTCGCGAACTCGTCCAGCGGTTCGGCGACATGCGTCGGTTCGGTTGCGCCCAACTCGAGTTGGCTATGGTCGCATCGGGCGCGCTCGAAGGGATTATGACTAACCTGCGGACGAACCCCTGGGACACCGTTGCCGGCGTTCAGTTGATCCGCGAGGCGGGCGGCGTCGTCACCGACCTCGAGGGAGACCGCTGGCGACACGACAGCGCCGGTCTGGTTGCCTCGAACGGTGCGATTCACGACGAGTTGCTCGCGGCTACTCGCGAAATAGAGCGATGAGCCGTGCTTTGACCTCCGTGATTGGTCAGTGCTCGGCGATCGAACAGTCACGCGCGGTGAAAATCGGAAACGGTAAGCGCTCCCGGTAGGGCATTCGGGTATGGACGACTTCATCGATCGGATCGGGCCCGAACGCGTCTGGGCCGCGACCGTCGCGAGTCTCGTTGCCGTCGTGGTTCTCGGCGCTGTCCTGTTCCCGCAGCGGGTGTACGTCGACATCATCTGGCAGTATTTCTGGGGTCCGGTCGTGGCCGATGCTCACAGCTGGAACTGCGTCACCTGGGCCGACGGCCAACAGGTTCCTTGCGGCCAGGCACCCGCTGATCCCGGTCCAACCGCTGAACCCGGTTACACGTTCGTCTCCTATAGCGGCTACATCCCGACACTGGTCTTACTGTTGGTCGGGGTCGTCTTCCTCATTCGTCGCCTCGAGATCGACCGTTACCGGGCTGGCTTTTTCGCCCTGTTCCCGTTCATGCTCTTCGGCGGCGCGCTACGAGTCGTCGAAGATGCGAACGCGGCCTCGTTCGAAGCGACCGGCGAAATGGCCATCCAGCTCCCGTGGTCCGGCTTCATCATCAGTCCGCTCATCTACTTCACCGTCTTCTTCATCGCCCTCATCGCGGTGGTGAGCTCGGTCTGGCTCGAGCGCAACGACTACGTCACTGGCTATGAGTACCCACTGGCCGGAATCGGAACGGCGCTGCTGACGATCGCAATCGTCTACCTCGCGTACATCGCCGCAACGGAGCCGTACGCGGAATTCCACCCCCTGATTCCCCTCGTCATCCTCGTGGGTGCCACCCTCACTACCATGATCACCTGGGTCGGGATCGAACGGTATGCTCCGGAACTGAACCGCGGGACGCGGAACATGGGGATTATCGTCATCTGGGCCCACGCGGTCGACGGGGTCGCAAACGTCGTCGGCCTCGACTGGGCGACCTCGCTCGGATTGCCCGCTAATCTCGTTCCGAAGCACCCGATTAACCGAGCGATCGCCAATACGACGGCGGACGTTTTGCCCGCCGACATCGTTTCGACGATCGGCTCCGCCTGGCCGTTCCTGTTGGTGAAAGTCGCCGCCGCCATCTTCATCATCTGGATCTTCGACGATACCGTGTTCGAAGAGAACCCTCGCTATGCGATCTTGCTCATGATTACCGTCGTCGCCGTCGGCCTCGGACCCGGCACTCGCGACATGTTGCGGGCGACGTTCGGCGTCTGAATCGCCATTTTCCCGGGTTCCCAACCGGTGACCGATCGCGAACGGGGGCTTTAATCGCCCCGGGCGGGAACGAGCGACTATGACCGACACGGACGGGTGGTTCGCGGACGCGGAACGCGACGATTCCGACGCGATGGCAGCCGGGATTCGCGAGGGGAATTCCGACGAACCGCGGAACTGGCCCGCTCTCGCGCTCGAGGCGGGATTCGCCAGCGACGAGGACGACTACTACGACGCTCTGCGCGAAGCGACGACCGCAGCGACGCGGACCGCGGTGGCCGAACGCGAGCAGGCCGACGACCGTCAACTCGTCCACGCGGTCCGAGCGATGGACGACTGTAACCGAACTGCCAACGAACTGGCAGAGCGGCTAGCCGAGTGGGCCGGGACTGTAGACCCCGAGGCGGGAACCGGCGTCGAGTACGCCAGAGCGGTGGCAAGCGGTGAATCCGGCGACGCGCTGACAGAGCCCGCGATTCGTTCGCTCGCCGAACGGATCGCCGACTTGGCCGACGAGGCCGACGATCTGCGCGCATTCGTCGAGCGGCGGACGCCGGCCATTGCGCCAAACCTCTGTGCACTCGGCGATCCGGTCCTCGCAGCGCGACTGATATCCCTCGCCGGTGGCCTCGAGGAACTGGCGAAGAAACCGAGCGGAACGATTCAGGTCCTGGGTGCGGAGGACGCTCTATTCGCCCACCTTCGGGGGCACGCACCGTCACCCAAACACGGAATTATCTACACGCACGACGCGGTCCGCGGCACGCACCCCGACGACCGGGGGTCAGCCGCCCGCGCAGTCGCTGGCAAGCTCGCTATCGCGGCCCGCGTCGATTACTACTCGGGCGAATCGAAGCCCGAACTCGAAGCGGAACTAGCTGAGCGGATCGAGACGATTCAAGCCCGGACTGCGGAGAAGGAGTCAGACGACGATGCCGCACCTGACGGGGGTGTCGACCATGAGTGACAACCGTCCGGCGGGGGTCGAGCGCCGCTCGTTCGACGGAGATGAGCGACTCGCGACCCACGGCGAGCCGGTGTACGGCGAACCGACGGACGGCGAGTGGCGCGCCTGGAATCCGAACCGGTCGAAACTCGGTGCGATGCTCGAGCTGGGGATGGACACTGGTCTCGAGGGAGGCGAGACCGTCCTCTACCTGGGTGCCGCGAGCGGGACGACCGTGAGTCACGTCGCCGATTTCGCGGGACCCACCTACGCCGTCGAGTTCGCCGCGCGACCGGCGCGCGATCTGCTCGAGGCCGCGAAATCTCGCGATCGGCTCTTTCCGTTGCTCAAGGACGCGCGGAAGCCGGAGACCTACGCCCACGTCGTCGAATCGGACGTGGACGTGATCGTCCAGGACGTTGCGACGCGGGGGCAGGCGCGTGTGGCGCTCGAGAACCGGCGCTTTCTGGCCGACGACGGGCGGCTCCTGTTGGCCGTGAAGGCGCGGAGCGAGGACGTGACTCGGGAGCCGTCAGCTGTGTACGATGACGTTCGGGAGGAGCTTTCGGAGGGCTATGAGTTTGTTGAGACGAGGGGGCTCGAGGAGTACCATACGGATCACCTCGGAATTGTGGCACAGCCTCTCTAAGTCAGAGATGGGGTTGCTGTCGTAATTCCTGCTGTCTTTCTGATTCACTATGCCGAAAAACCCGGAATTGCTGAGGTAACCACAATCAAACAACGCATATACACAAAAGCGAATGGACTATTATAACCAGTATGATATAATTTTGGAGGTGCGATTCAGTCACTTACTAGTTTCAGATAGCGATTGTGTTCCGACCTCCGAAGTCGAAACGACGCTCTCAAATAGCGGAACCCCTGCGGATAAGTACATCGCTGAGTCTCCTTACACCTCAGTGCGTACCATTTTGTCGAACGCGACTGTGACTGCTTCCGTACCAACGTTTTCTTCAGCATTTGCATCCAGTTCTGGCGGCTCATACTCCGTAATCCACGAGTTGGAAAACTGCCATTCGATCACTGCTTCACCGTCTTCGTTCATCAGGCTGACCGTGACTTTTTTTCGGCCTGAGTCTACCTTACCCGCGATGACGTCATCTTTCCACTCCCGAAGTACAGGATCACCGGGAACGAATCCTCGTACCAGTTCCAGTTCGTCGTAGGTCGTTTTTCCCCAGAGTTTCTTTTCGTAGTCGGGGTCAGAGCCGTCACGATATTCATCACGTTCGGTCGAACTACCTGGAATCTTTACGTGTTGAAACCCTGCAATTTCGGTGTCGTTTATTTGAACCGTGAATCGTCCAGTACGCATCGGTCCGTGACGGTCTTGTGTATTTGTGTTCATATCTATCATCTCGCTTAACATGCCCTGACAACCACTGAGTGCGACCGTAATCCCACCCACCGAGAGGGTTTGAATGGCCTTTCGCCGCGTGATGTCTTGATCCATCGGTGTTATTCGTTAGGGGAATGGTTTCGACTGCCACCAACCCGTTCGAGTCGCACGTTCACGGGTTGAGCGTAACACGATACGTGTGGATTCGATTGATACCGTTTCTCACACTCTCGCCAGTTGCCACATATACGTCAGTGTATATAGAATTTTATTTTTTCAATGGTATAATTTTATAGATTAAATTATTAAATAGTAAAATGTGGTGCGGTCGAACGTCTATCGAAAGCATTCCATTCCGACGATCGAAATGATCGTCGGTCATTTTCAACCGACACCATTAGAACGAGTTTGTCGATTACAGATATCTCTGATAATGAAGTTAAAATAGTTATTTGATCTCGAATCCGGGAAAAGGGGGACGTTTCCCACCTTGAGCAGAGTAATATCGTCTCTGACGTCACGACTGGTTCATTCCACCGAAATACCACTATCGTCATCCATGCACCGCGGTATGTTCGATGGTGATCCGCTTGCGAATCGTCCAACCGATGGAGAACTAACGGTCGGGCACAACTATCATATTCAACCTCTATCCAATTTTCTCCCGTCTAAATCGCCTTGAAGATACTTTTCGCCAGTATCAGTAATCGTATATACTCCATTTCCGATATTTTGGGTCAGACCATACTTTTCCAACTTCATACAGCGATTATTTATATGTTGGCGGGAGAACGGGATCGGACCCTCACTTTTGATCTTTGATGGCGATCGTGGTCCGTTCTCTTCCAAAAACTCGAGAATCCTGTCGTCAGCGAGAACCATCCAGTCAGCAGAAATCCGCATATTACTCGAATACCCTCACGGTATCTAATCGTCGTCGGAAAGCAGCTACAAATATTAGATAGATTGTTCAGACGCTATCGATAATTATACAAACTTTGAGAAACTATAGTTTCTCCAGGAGCTCTCAACAAACCCGATTGTCAGAGTAACGTGGAAAACGGCCCGGTGCTGGAGACACCGAGACCGCAGATAGCTCCCAAATCGACCCTGGAAGCCATGATTGACGACGTTCGCGGGGCCTTGAACGCCCCGCTCGAGCAGACGTACCACCCCGTAACCGACCCTGATCCGACGGCAAAATCGTCTGGACCGCCCTCACCGCCTTCCAGCGCGATTGCCTCGAGGCCATCGCCCGTCGCGAGCGCGACTGCAGACGGTGCGACGAGCGTGGAATCGCACACACCCTCGAGCGGGCCTATCCCGTGGTCGATCGCACCTGGCTGTATCCGACTCTGACTGTCCTCGTCGGTCGCGGTCTCTTCTCGAGACGCGAGCACCCGGCCGAACGCGCGACCGAGTACCGGTTGACTGGCGAAGGTTGCGCCCTTCTGTTGCAACGCGCCGAACGCATAGCCGACGCCTGTGGGATGTCGACCACCGCGCTCGGCGGCAGATCGGAGCGGGAGCGCGGTCGAAGGGTAAACGAAGAGGTCGTATGATCGGACCTCGAGACGATGCCCCGCTGCAGTGCCCGGACTGTCGCGCGGCGATCGACGAACGCGACCCGTTGCTCGACTGGTGTCTCTGTGACGACTGTGAAGTTGCGCTCGACGCCGACGGAGAACGGATCACTTGACTACCTCCCACGACTGACCAGTATACACCGTGTTTCGAGTGAGGCTTATGGTGATTGCCAAAAACTATTTAGTATGGGGATCTCCCGTCGGACTCTCAAAAGACTACAGAAAAGTCAGGATACTCCATCAGAACCCTCCACTCCACTTTCATCTGCAGTAGAGGCTGGAGAGAAAATCGAAGAATTACAGGCCCAACGCATAGAAAATCTCAATTCGACGGCGAATACGATTTTTGCATCCCTCGTCGGCGGCTCGAGTATCTTCGCTGGCCTCGCTGCCCTGTTGTCGTTTTTCGGATCAGGCGGCGGAGAGATGATAAGTGCCTCTCTTCTCAACTACATCACCGATTCGCCCTACTTCATATCGGGGATCGTGTTTTTCGGCAGTTCGGTCCTTTTCACACTGCTCGCTATTGCGCCGTATCGATACAGACGAGGTGTCGATCAGATCGATTTAACAAACGCTAGATTGAACAAGGTAACCAGTACGGACCAGTGGCACCGCGAAGTACTGGATACGGTGATCCGAAACATCGAATACAATGCAACGTCGATCACGTGGAAAGTTCACGTCCTGTTCGCGTCCGTAATATCCCTCGTTATTTCGTTATTTTTGTTCGCGATTGTGGTACTCGAATTGCTGTCGACACTCGAGCAAAACGGTTCCTACGAGATACCTAGTGAGGTCACACATGGGTATCTGGTGGACGAGGGGATAGTAACGGTTCTCTTTTTACTCATTATCTGCATTTCGTATTTCCCGGTTCACGTCCAATTCACCCCTTATTCGATCACGGAACGACTCGTAGATGGCGACTCGACTGATTGGTGCCAGGGAGCACGGAAATCTGTTTTTCACGATCCGATATCTCATTTTTCCCTTCTCCCCTTCACCGTCTTAATAATCGAATCAGTTGGTGTGTACTTCATTTTTAGAGAAGGGATGCCACCGGGATGGCGGTTAGCGTCCGCGATCATCGTCGGTCTCGTTTTAAGTTTCTTGCTCCACATCGGTTCGCACGTGATCCAGTACTGGATAGACCGAGAACCACTGACGGTTCGATTAGAAGGAGATTCAGCACAGCCGTATATAGAGCTAGGAAATAACTACAGGGATAAATTAAATGTAACGGGATGGAGTATCGAAGTTGCTCCTTTGCCAGCAGAACAGACGAGTGAATATACATTCCCTCCGAAAAGCGAAGTTTCTGAATCCGATAAAATAAAGATATACGGAGAGAGGGGAGAAAGTATGAATGACGAACTGTCTATTCCCGAACTTTCTCTTACCGAACGGGGCTCTGGTTGGATGGAAGAAAAATACGAGCTCACGGTTCGAGATTCGAACGGACACGTGAAACAGAAGGTCGTAATTCCATCGTGAGGGCTCATTAAAGAATATATGCGGGAACGTAGTATTCCGTGGTATGTCAGAGCACCCCACTTTGGGCGACACGTTGGAGGGGACTGTCGAGCGACACCCGGATCGCGATGCGATCATCTATCCGCGCAAGGACCAACGGTGGACGTACGCCGACTTCGACGATCGGGTAAATCGGCTCGCGAACGCCCTACTCGAGGCCGGAATCGAGAAAGGAGATCGGGTAGCAACCGTGCTCTACAACGGGTCAGAAATAGCACTCACCGTCTTTGCGTGTGCGAAAATCGGCGCCGTTTTTACCCCGCTTAACTTCCGCCTGCCAGCAGGCGAGATCGAGTACATCGTCACCGACGCCGAGGCGGAGATGGTCCTCTTCGAATCAGCGACTCGGGAGGCAGTCGAGAGTGCCCGACCGAACCTCGAGACCGTCGACGAGTACGTGTTCATCGACGACGACCGGGCGGATACCCCGTCGGATGCCGACGGTTTCTACGAGATGCTCGAGTCAGGGTCGCCCGACCGACCCGACGTTCGCGTCGACGAAAACGACGTGTACGCCTTCATCTACACGTCCGGGACGACGGGCCAGCCGAAAGGAGTCGTCCACGAACATCGGGACATGGTCGAGCACAACCTGCTGTGTATCGCGGAGTCGAATCTCACTCGAGACGACGTGGGACTGTCAATGATGCCGCTGTATCACTGCGCCGAACTCCACTGCAACCTATTCCCGCGAGTCCACCGCGGTGCGGCGAACGTGATCCACCACGAATTCGAACCAAATGCCGTCCTCGAGGCGATCGAAACGCATGCCGTTACGCTCGTATTCGCCGCACCGACAGCCTGGAACGCACTCTCGCTGACCGCCGCCGAGATGGACGTCGACGTCTCCTCGCTCCGACTCGGCCTGTACGGCGCAGCGCCGATGCCCGAACAGGTTCTCGAAAACTGTAGGCAACACCTTTGCGATGACTACCTGCAAGCCTACGGCATGACCGAAATCGGACCCGCGGGCGTCTTTCAGGCCCCGGAAGATCAGCTTTCGAAACAGGGATCGGCCGGCCTGCCCGCGCTCAATCACCGCGTGCGAATCGTCGAACCGGATGCGGATCCGGAACAGGTCGTCGATGAAGGCGCCGTCGGCGAAATCCTTATCGCCAGTCCGTGTACGATGCGCGAGTACTGGAACCGGCCTGAAGCGACCGCAGACTCGTTGCGCGAAGCCGATGGGACGACGTGGTACTACACCGGCGATCTGGGCTATCGCGACGACGACGGCTACCTCTACGTCGTCGACCGGAAAGACGACATGATCGTTTCCGGCGGCGAGAACATCTATCCGTCCGAAATCGAGGACGTGCTGTTTACACACGACGCCGTCGAAGAAGCGGCCATCGTCGGCGAACCCGACGATGAATGGGGCGAGCAGGTCGTCGCGTACGTCGTCGCCGACGACAGCATCACTGCGTCGGACCTCGATGCATTCGCCCTCGAGAGCGATCACCTCGCTGACTTCAAGCGACCGCGAACGTACTATTTCGTCGACAAACTCCCCAAGAATCCAAGCGGTAAGGTACAGAAGTTCAAACTTCGGACGCACGAAGCGGACGTCGAGCCCGAAACCGAATCGATCTCGACCTGACTCGACGATCAGGGACAGGGTGGCTCGACTTACTGTTCCGGTTGAACGCTCCGACTCCAAACCGTATTTATTGTCGGCGGCAAAACCACGTTACGATGGAACGCGGGTCGCGAGAATCGTTTACGCGCATGGGGACGCTGGGGATCGAAGAGGAGTGTTTCGTCGTCGACAAGGACGGCCGTCCGACCAGCGGGACTGACGAACTCGTCTACGAATACGACCCGCCGGAGATACTCGAGGACCGACTCGACCACGAACTGTTCAAGTTCGTGATCGAGACCCAGACGCCACTGATAGAGGACCTCGGCGACGCCCGCGAGTCACTGCTTGCGATCCGGCAGGCCCTCCTCGACCATGCAAAAGCGCACGGCTACAGAATCGCCGCCGCCGGTCTCCACCCACTGGCGAAGTGGCAGGAACTCGAGCACGCCGACAAGCCTCGCTATCGGGCCCAACTCGACCGGATTCAGTATCCGCAGCACCGAAACACGACCGCCGGAGTCCACGTTCATATCGGGGTCGACGACGCCGACAAAGCGGTCTGGATCGCGAACGAACTGCGATGGTACGTGCCGGTCTTGCTTGCGCTCTCTGCCAACTCTCCGTACTGGAACGGATTCGACACCGGACTCCAGTCCGCGCGAGCGAAGATTTTCGAAGCGCTACCGAACACGGGAATGCCGACCTATTTCGAGGATTTCGAGGCGTTCGACCGGTTCGAACGATTGATGCTCGAAACGGAGTCGATCAACGACCGCGGTGAACTGTGGTACGACGTTCGACCCCATACCGCCCACGGAACCGTCGAGGTACGGACGCCGGACAGTCAGGCCGACCCCGACGTCGTCCTGGCATTCGTCGAGTACGCCCATGCACTCGTCGAAGAGCTTGCAGACGAGTACGAGGACGGCGCAAACGGCCACCACCATCGTCGGGAACTGCTCGACGAGAACAAATGGCGAGCCATCCGCTACGGACAAGACGCAACGTTCATCGACCGCGATCTCGACGGCACCGTCGATCTCGGCGATCTGGTCGACCGGGAGTGTGAGCGACTCGGAATCGATGGCATCAAACGCGTTTACGAGCGGGAGAGCGGGGCAAACCGACAGCGGCGCTTGTCCGAAAAGGAGGGGCCTGACGCGCTGTGTGAGTCGCTCTTTTTGGACGCAGAATAACCGCGCCACAAAGGTTTAACTCCGCGCGAGACTTCGTCCTGTACGAGTAGACACATGAGTTCCGATGATACCGACGAGCATTCCGTCGATGCCGCTGAGGAGGGAGATGAACCGCTCGAGGAACCGGCCGACTTCGTTGGGACCGATGCGGGCGAACCCGAGCGAAACGCGGCCGTCGAGGAACTCGATCAGCGGATCGTCGACCTGCTTTCGTGGATCCTCGATACCGAAACCCGTGCAAAGATCTACGTCTACCTGCTGGCAAGCCCCGGTAGTACTTCCGAGGAGGTTGCCAAGGGAACCGGCCTCTATCCCAGCACCGTTCGCGAAGCGCTCGCTGAACTGCACGACGAGGATCGCGTTACGAGGGAAAAACGCGCGAGCAAGGGTGCCGGGAACAACCCCTACGAATACACTGCGATTCAGCCAAGCGATCTAGTCGGGGGTGTCGTCGATCAAGTCCAGCGCGAACTGAATACTATTTTCACACTCGATCGCGTTCTCGACCGAAATTCCGCTCGGGAATCCGGAGCCGAACTCGAGGAATCTGTCGAACCGGTCACGATCACCGTCGACGACACGACGCCGAGCGACGAGTCAAACTCGGACGCCGACGTCGTCGCGTTCGGCGACGACATGGAGGTCGGGTCAGTCGACACGGAGACCGCCGAACACGACGAAAGCGGTGACTCCGAAACTGATCCGTAGCCCCACTCGACCGCCGTTCTCGTCAGTCTTCATGCCTCGAGTTCGAGGACGTCGGGACGGTCCAGCTCGAGGTCGTACTCGACTGCCGCGACGGTCGTGGTCGGCCAGGCGTCAGTCGTCGTCAGCAATTCGATCCCGTCGTCGGTGACGAGCGCAGTGTCTTCACTCTTTGCGCCTTTGACGGTCGGATTCCACGCATAGGCCATCGGCGCTACAATCGGTGCTTCGTGGTCGGGCGCGGCGATCCACTCTCGTCCGGCGAAGCCGGCGGCGCCGCCCTGATGATGGTTCGTCCACTCGCCTTCGTATCCGAGTTCAGCGTAGGCGTTTTGGATCGACCCGAAAACGTCACCGGCCGACCCGGTCTCGCCGGTATTGGTAGTCGTTTCATTCGCAACCTCCACGACACCTGAAGCGTCTCGCGTCGCTGCCAGTGCAGTCGTCTCTACGCGAGCGGCGGCGGTGTGCCGGTCTGTAAGCCAGTCCGGTCCATCGAAGGCGACTGTTCGAGTGCAACTCGCGTGGAGGCCATCTCGTTCAGCGGTCACGGAGAGGAGGGCGTACTCGCCGAGTTCAGCCTGCGTCGGCGTGTAGTGTCGGTACCGCTGTGCCCGTTCTGCCCCACCAACGAGGACGACGGGCGCTTCGATCTCCCGAGCCGAAAGGGCGATGCGAAGGGCTGACGCCACCTCGTGTTCCGTGTCGTCAGGTCGCAGTTCCCGACAGACCGACTCGACGGCGGCCGCCGTCTCCCGCCCGAGGTCGCGGTATCGTTCGCTGTCGCGTTCCGTAAGCGGCTGACGCAACGGTGTCGGATCGATTCTCTCGAGGCCGGCAACCGAAATATCGGCTGCCACCCGACCGTCGTTCGGTACGCGTTCGGCGATGGCTTCGGGCAGTGACGTCGTGTACCAGGGGAACTGTTCGACGGAAACCTCGCTCGGTTCCAGCTCCGGCAGTTCCTCGGCCACGATGCGGTCGGCTTCGATGTTGTTCGTGAGCAGAGTCACGTCACGTCCGTCGTACCCGATCGCCGCAACGCCGGCATCAGTTTCTCTATCGACAACGTTGCTTCCGCCGGTCATCCACGCAAACGAGTTCGGTCGTGCGAACCAGACCGAATCGAGATTGTGGGACTCGATATAGTCCTCGAGACGTTCGCGTTTGTCCATGTCGTGTGCTGGTCAGGGTAGTTCTTGAATCCGACGAACGTCGAGCTGACGGTCTGTGTGAGTGTTCATCGGCTCCACATGTATCGACTCTTGGACTCCCACTGACCGTGGAGCGATGTCCAAACTTGTTTTCACTGCGAACCGAGGGAAATGGACGAGTTCCTAGACCTGTACTGGTTCCTCAGCAGTCAGCACGTTTCGGATGTACTCCCCGATCAGTATCGCGCCACCACACGTCACGGCACCGCCTACTCCCGTCAGTACCGAGGCTGATACGTCGGTTGTGGTTTGTAACGCGAACAATAGTCCGACGCAGACGAGAAACGGCGGACTCCACGCCAGTCCTGAGATGACGGCCACAGTCGCCCACGAAGATCCGACGGAGCGCGTGCGTCCGGCGACCAGGACCAGTGGAAGACCGACAACGGTGCCAAATAGTACGGAAAGAAGGGGCGCCTCATCGACGAAGGCGATGCTGGCAACCCCTGCGATGGCAATGGCGACTCCAACCAACGTGATCGCGACGAAACGGATGGACGGCTGTTCTCGTCTCTGCGGCCAGTAAAAGGCGACAACAGTAATTACAACGAGGATTGTCGCAACCGTGACCAAAACCGCGAAAAGTACGATCCCCGCAAATGCTGCACCCAGACCGCCTTCCATCCGAACGCATACGTTACTAGAGACCTTAACTACTTCGGAGGCTGAAGATAGCGGTAATTTCGAACGGACGCAACCGCTGGCGAACGATACTGACGACTGGATTGTACGGCGCTCGTATCGAGGATAGCAAACTCGAGACGAATTTCTCGCTTCGACAGAGAGCAGGCTGGCCGCGTTCCATCGAGCGAGCACCGACCCGCGTATCACGTCTCTGCAGTCCGTTCCCTGTACGTCGAATACAGTAGATAACGTCGTTCCAAATCAGTGAGCGGGTCGATTATTTCTACTGACCGTTTCCACTATCATCGGTTCATCGAGCCGTTTCTACTGCATCAATCGGTTCCCGGTATCCTTTGAGTATTCGGTTCGGTACGCTACCAGAACGAGGTCCCGTACTCCGTGTGGAGGCCGAATACGCGTCAGGGCCGATTCGATAGCTCACCCGCCCTCTCCCGGTTGTCGGCCACGAGAATTAAAAGCGAGCATTCCCATTGGTTACGGATAGGAGCCCCGAACGTGTTCGACAGTGATATTCCCGGCGAACCGGAGTCGATATTAGACCGATTCGTCGATACTCTTCCCGGACTTGCCTACCGATGCGACCCCGAACCGCCCTGGGAGATGATGTTTCTTAAAGGTCAAGTTGAAACCCTCACGGGATACCCATCGGCTGCTTTCGAGCGGGGTGAAATCACCTACGGCAATCTCGTCGAACAAGACGATCGTGAAGCCCTTACACAGGATGTCATGGAGGGCATCGGTGCCCAACGTCAATTCAGCGTGTCTTATCGTATCAAAACGCGTTCCGGTGATACGAAGCACGTCTTCGAGCGAGGCGTCCCTGTCGTTGACGACGGAGAGGTGAAAGCTTTGGAAGGCATCATCATCGATATCACACAACAGAAGGCATACGAACAGCGGTTGAAGCGCCAAAACGATCTCTTCGCTCATACCCAGAAGATGGCTGCGGTCGGCGGATGGGAAATCGACCCTCGAACCGATGATCTGCGATGGACCGATCAGGTCAATCGAATTCACGGCCTTCCGATCGACGAATCCCCGTCAATCGAAGATGCTATCGATTTCTACCACCCGGAGGATCAGCCGATCATACGGCAGGCAGTTGATGGTGCTATTCACGACGGCGAACCATTCGAACACGAGCTTCGTATTATTACTCGACATGACGAACAGCGGTGGGTCCGCACGAAGGGCGTTCCACGACTCGAGGATGGGGAGGTCGTTCGAATCCGTGGTGCCATCCAAGACATTACAGACCGGCGAAAACGGGAGCAATCACTTCGAGACGAACAGGCCTTCACGAAGAGCATCTTCGAGGCACTGCCCGATCTCCTCTACACGTTCGATGAAGAGGGGTCGTTCACGCGATGGAATGATCAGTTTCGACGCGCCACCGGGTACACCGACGAGGAGATAGCGGAGATGGGTCCGCTCGATTTCATCGCCGAGCAGGATCGAGGGCGCGTTCGAAAACACATCGAAAAGGTCCTCGTAGGCGACGAAACTACCACGGTCGAAGGTCGACTGAAAACGAAGAACGGCGACCTCATTCCCTACGAGTTTACCGGTGCACCGATGATGGACGAAGAGGGAACGCTAACCGAACTGGTCGGTGTGGGACGTGACATCTCCGGCCGTATAGAGCGACAACGCCAGTTCGAAGCAGTGTTCAACAACACCTATCAGTTTACGGGGCTATTGAATTTAGACGGGACAATTATGGAACCGAACGAAGCGGGGCTCTCATTCGCCAATGCGGACCGGCAAGAGGCCATCGGAACCAAACTGTGGGAAGTGTTGGATCTCCGTACTGACGAGGGTCGTGAATCCGTGCGTCAGGGGGTCGAGAAAGCAAAGGCGGGGGGCTCTTATCAGGATGAACTTCGGGTTCAAGACACAGACAAGGAAGCGGTCATCGACTTTTCAATTCGACCGATAACGGACGCGGATGGAGAAATCAACTTGCTGGTTGCGGAGGGGACAGATATAACAGGGCTCAAAGATCGCGAACGCCTCCTGCGTGTGCTCCATCGATTGCTTCGACACAACATTCGGAACGATTTGACCGTGATACGGGGGTACTCCGACACGCTTCAGGAGACGCTATCGGACGAGAAACTGATAGAATATGCTGATCGGGTTGATGACGCTGCAGAAAACCTGCTAACGACCACCGAAAAGGCAAAGCAAATGGTGGACGTGATTCTCGATCATGCCGGAGACACGAATCTCGATCTGGGCGCGGTGGTAAAGTCCGTAGCCGAACAGCTTCAAGAGCGCTATCCAGCGGCGTCGGTCGACGTGTCAATAGAAGATACGGTTGTCGTTACGTCTGACATCTGGGTCGAGACAGTTTTCGAACAGTTCATCGAAAACGGTATCGAGCACAACACCGCCTCCTCACCACGAGTAGAGGTGCGTGTGTTCGAACGAAACGGGGAAGGATGTGTGGAGATTGCCGATAACGGGTCTGGAATCTCTGAGGATGAGTGGTTGATGGTGGACGAAGAAGTTCGAGACGAACCGTCACAACTGCAACACGGTAGCGGGATCGGGTTGTTGCTCGCACAATGGTCCGTTCACAAATTCGGCGGATCACTCCAGCATAGGAAACGAGACGGCGGCGGCAGCGTCGTTACAGTTCGCTTCCCGTTCGATTGACATCCTCCCGCACCTGAAGACGCGGGAATCCCACGGCACCGAACCGCTGGATTGGGATATTAGGGTTTGCAGTCTACCACTTGTGCCTGCGGTTGGAATCCGCTGGACAAGTCGTGAAGGTAGACTCCGGGCTGTGCCAACCAGCCGGTACTCCTATCCCCGTCCAAATTGGCCGAAGATTCGGAGTTACTTTGATTCGAGTCGAGACGGATGTTCTCCGCCCCATTCACATCAGCGTTGAACGCCGCATCACACGTCTCACAGACGTACAAGCCACGTTCGACGCGCTGACTATCGTCTTCCCGACTGCAGACGCAACACGTTTTGCTCGTGTCGCGTTCAGACACGTCTACGACTTCAATTCCTTCGACTTTCGCTTTGTACGTGAGAATCGAGGTGAATCTGTCAAACGCCCATCCGTGCAAGTCGAGGTTGCCGTGACGACCCCAGTTCTTCGAGTCGCCGTTCTCGTCCTCACGGATACCAGCGAGTTTTCCGATGTTGATGCGCCCCACACAACGCTCGACACACTTCTCAACGATGTGTTTCGCGAGGCTGTGGAAGAAGTGTCTTCGGCGCTCCGACCACTTCTTGTGAAGACGAGTGGCTTCTTGGCCGCCTGAATCGTCACACTTGACGATTTCCTTCGGGAAGTAGTATCCATCCTGTTTCAGGCGGTTGCCGGGGTACAAGTCGGCTTGCTCGGTACTGTATGTGACCGCCGCGAAGTTACAGATGCCGAGGTCAACACCAGCCGTCTCGTTACCGGGAGCAGTGGGCGTCTCCACTTCGTGTTTGCACACTAAGTGCAGTTCCCAGCGTTCTTTCACTTTGTCGTAGACCGCTCGAACCTGTTGCAGGTTCTCGACGGTGACGCCGGGGTGCGTTTCGTACTCGACAAGGAGGTATTCCCATGCTTTCGGGTGTTCCTTGTGATTCGCACCTTTCGATAGGCGGACGCGGTTGTTCTTGGTGTCGTGACGGATGCCTTTTTGCTTCCACGTCACGGTGGAACGCGGGTGTTCTTCGTGGACGCGACGGCCTTGGTTGTCGTAGTAGTTTTTCTTGCGGTACCGGGCGGGTTCGCACGAGAATCGTTCGTGCGTTTGCCGTACCACGAGTTGAAGGCTTCAGCGAGTTCTTCCAGAACGCGCTGACTGGACTGAGAATGTAGTCCTTTGTATTTTGGATGAGTCTTCAACTCGTGTTTCAAGTCCGAATCGTCGGGAATCTCGCCCGTTTCATCCCACTCTCGTCGAGAGTGGTAGTTTGCAACGTTCCAGAGTTTCGATGCACTCCATCCGTGCTGGTCGAGCATCTCAGCCACTTGGCTGTGGTTAAGGATTTTCGCTCGGTAGGTTCGGTGGATGTACATCGTGGAATGCTTCCATAACTGGTTATGTAGCGTTCTGTCGTAAAAGTTCGGATTAAAGTGTGGAATATCCAGACGTGCGTTTGTACGGGGACTGTGTAGAATATTGTCGGGTTCATCCCGCGCCTAAAGGCGGGGGTATTCTCCTTGCCCTTTATAAACAGGCGGGAATACTGCGGCCTTCAGGCCGTGGGTGCGCTCCGTTACTGAGGCAGACAATCCACCCTTCGGACGCCTCTCCCGAGTTTCCAACGCTACCATTCAAGTGACAGTCTGTGGTCATCGCCGATAGGAATCGGTCGGAACGGAGCGGGTTCCGAACCGTGCTTCGAAGGCGGCCTGTCCGCCCACGCAACGCGGCAATTTCAGAAAGAGCAGGCGGTGACCGCCAGATGCTCGAAGCGAGTGCCAACGTGGCGTTTGCCCAACGCATGCGAAACGATATCCCCGAGTCCGTTGACGCGGTGGTGAATTCTCGGCGGCAAAGCCGATCCCTCGAATCTAGACTTGTCGAAGATAGGATCAAGGCGGTTTGGCACCGCCAGCAGTCCATCATTCCGATATTGTGGGATTCACCGTACCAGGAGGGCGTAGTTCTCAGGTGATAGAACTGTGAACCTGAAACACCCACCGCTCGGGATCCCGGTACGGTTCTCCTAGATACTTACCCAGTGGTACAATGCGCGTTGTCGAAGCAGGAAGCGCGTCTCTCGACGAACGAACCATGAAAGCAGTGAGCGGGGAGAAGGGGTCGCGACGGTAGCAGAGAGAAAGCAGTTCGGCATCGATGGACAGGTCAGTTCTTTGTGATCAATCACGGTCCCAGAGAGTCGTTGAAACGATTTACCCCGCTCGCACTGCTGCGGCCAGCGAATGCTCGCTGGCCGCGAACTGGCGAGCGGGGGGTACAGTGACTTTCAACGACTACCGATACTTCTAACAATACTGGACTGATTACCTCAGGCGATTCAGATACCAACGTTTTGGTTACCAGCCTCCGCACGTCTCTCCCGGGGGAAGGGCTGCCGATAGGATCGCCGTGTGGACCGTTCGGAGGTCCGAATCCTGGATCGTAGCGGCCGCCTGGAATCGTTCGCGGGCACTCGCTACCGTTTGCGGGGCAGCTGCGAGATGAGCGAGGACGAATGCATCGGCCTCGACACGCCGAGCGGCATCGAAATCTGCCTCGTCGTACAGATCTGCGAAATTAGCGACGAGATTCGAAACGAGTCCATCGGTTGCATCGGCGCCAGGATCGCCTGTGGGAACCGTCGATTGTGACTGATCGAAGTACTCTCCGTAGTCGACGACGCCTGCCTCCTCGTACAGAAACTCGCCAAGTGCGTCGAAGATGTCCGTCGAGACGTAGACACCGAACAGTTTGTATCGGCCATCTCCGCTCTGCGAGTATCGATTGTCTCGAGTCATAACAACTGGTGGCACCCCGTTGTGTACGGATTTTATGACTCCGACTACAATAAATCGCGGTCGTTTTGATTAGGAGTGATTCGTTCAGCTACCACCCCAGCATGGAATCACGTCTATTCGTTCAGCAGACGAGAATGGAACTGCGTGAATGAAATACTAGAATACCGAGAGGTTGCAACTCATACCAATATAAATATGCAACTCATGGGTTGGCAATAGCCACGGCGATCCGACCGTAGCTACAATTGATCGAAGTGAAAAAGAAACTCTTGTGACCTTAGAACGAGGGAACCGCAGACGTATGAATCGTCGTATTTATCCGGGATTTGCGAAATGACATCCTGGATACAATTCGATGTTTGACCTCTTATCACCGTTTCTCGGGAGTATCCGCCGCTTCATGGCGACAGTTGAAACCGACTGGTAACGGTACTCCACGAACAGAAACGAACACTGGAGACGGGATACGAACTCGAACCAGACCATACTATTATTGTATACTCACATATATGCCAATTGTAAATTCAGTCGAGTGAAGTCTACTGGATATACACATATCACATTCAATA
The DNA here is from genome assembly GCF_013402815.2 of Natrinema halophilum. Taxonomy (NCBI): domain Archaea; kingdom Methanobacteriati; phylum Methanobacteriota; class Halobacteria; order Halobacteriales; family Natrialbaceae; genus Natrinema; species Natrinema halophilum. The sequence goes on along the minus strand of NZ_CP058601.1, from coordinate 887,166 downwards.
TCTATTATGGGAGCTGGTAGGAGGGGCAATTAAAACTGACCCTGAACCGACCACACAAACGTCGCGCTATGATCGTCTCGGCATCTCCTTTCTCGGTGAATCCAAGCCGACGAGAGAAAAAGGGTTTACGAGAGTAATATCGTAAAATCCACCGTTCCACCAGTTAGTCTGGATCGTGCGAGCTATGGCGATCTGCTGCCGTCTGAGGTAACATGCGCTTAGCCACGCAATACATCGTATATCGTGCCGACGACGACGGCAATGGCGTAGCAGCCGACGAGAAACGGTATCCAATAGAACTTGAGTTTGAGTCCTGGTGAAATTGCATTACCGATGGCCGTTCCGAGGACGTAGATCAGATATCCAGGCAGCGCCAGCGGTGTTAGTAGTGCTGTCTCGAACCAGCCGATCGCCAGTGGAACGACCAGTACGCCATAGGTAGCGATTGTGATGGGACTCGCAAGCGCACGCCGAATTGATTCGTTCATCAGTTGTTACCCACCTCGAGGAGGCCGTGCAAGGCGAGTGTCTTCGCTGCCGCCAGTCGTGTGTGTTCATTTCTCGTATCTCGATCGAGCATGAAATCCGTCGTTTCGAAAAGGTATCCCGTTGCGTCGAGGTCCCGGATCGCCTTTTGAAAGAGCAATGGCCCCCCACTATGGGTTCGCCGTGCCGAAATGCGGTGCAATGGCATGTACCAGGGTACCGCCACGTCGTTTAAGTACGATGCGAGTTCGTCGCCGTACGAATCAGACGAATGGTAGACGGCTTGGCCGACGTACTGTTGGTGAACACCTGCGATGCCGAGTGATCGATGGAGGTCGAGAACAACATCGGGGTCGTAGCGCTCGACGGCGTCCCAGATACCGCGCGCGAGGTCACTCACGGGCTCTTTTCCGGCCGGAAAGTGGCGGTTCAGATCGCCTTCGGGGCCTTCTCGTGTGTTCTCATCAACGGCGATACGATTGGTTTCAGGGACGACGACCAGCGTTCCTGCATCGGGATACCATTCGGTGGTATCGCGTGCGACTTCAATTCCAGTCCGTTCGTCGCCGTGGACACCACCGAAGATCATTGCCGTCGGGCCGTCTCGCGGTGCATCACGTTCGAAGACCGTCGTCTCGTGGACGGTTCCGGAGAGAATCGTCTCAGTTGCGGTCGACGACTCGGTAGCACTCCCGGGCTCTCGGGCCACTGTTAGAAGCGCGTTGTCGCCGGATGGTTGACTCATGACTCCTGTAGCGGTCGCCGCGACGACGGTCCCACTGGCGATTAACATCTGCCGACGCCTCATACTACCGTCCATAACGAACTCAGTAAAGCCTTTTCTCATCGAAGCTTCTGACACCCGTCGAATTTCGGTCAGTTTGCAATATCAAACGACCTTATCGCCACCTAAAGATAGTTGCACGTATTGATCTGTCGAGATCTGAATCGATTCCCCTGATCGAAAATGCGAGATAGTTCACGATTTGCAACCGGTCAAACCGCGATTGAGTCGTACAAACTATCAAAACGATACGTTCTATTTATGTATATGGTGAGTGGACAAAAAGGAGAAATGAAGGAAGAGACACGCCTTCAGCGTCGAACTGTACTTACTGCAACGGGGACGGCAGCACTGGTCGGTGCAACGGGGGTAGCCACTGCCCAGACAGCATCGACAGTTGCAACTGCCCCTATTCCGGACTCGCCGGACGCATATGCGTATCCCACGATGGGCGTCGACGACGGCGAGACTCCGACAGCAATAGTATACGGGAATTTCAAATGTCCGTACACGAAAGGATTTGTTTCCGGAAATTTCCCCGCTATCATCGAGGAATTCGTCAAAACAGGTCGGCTCAAAATTCAATTTTACAATCTCGCATACGAGCCAGGCACCACGTCGTCGTACTTCATATCGGGGAGCGATCCGCGCTGTGCGGCCATGGGCCTCGGTGCGTGGGATGAAGACCCAAACAGCTACTGGCAATTCTTCGCCGAGACGTTCGATGACCCGCCCAGCGGGTACGTCGATTACAACGAGCTCGCGTCGCGTGCACAGTCCGCAGGCGTGTCCAACGCCAACGAAATCGCCGACCGAGTCCGTTCGGGCAAGTACCATGCCGAGGTCGAGCAAGTCAGTGCCGAAGCTGCAAGGGACGGTGTCACGTACACGCCAACGCTTGAACTCGCGGGAGACACCACCGCGCCCCACCACGGGACGCAAGCGATACTCACGTGGATCGAATCACGATTGAACGACGAGGCAGTCGAAACTACCAGTACGAATACGGAACGCACAGACGACCGTTCGGCTGCCGAATCTGGAGACACCACTGACTCCGATACGCAAGAATCGGGGAGTAACATCGACTCCGACACGCCAGAGCCCAGTGGCGATACTGACTCCAGCACCCGAGAGACCGGGAGCGACACTGGCTCTGACACGCGAGAGAGCTGGGGAGACACCGTCTCCAGCGACCGAGACCCCAATAACACGTCTAATTCGATGTGTGAATCGGCCAGGTCCGACGAAAACGTGATACAAACAGAGATGCAAAACGTCAATAGTTCTGAAAACGGGGGAGCTGTTTGGAACGACGACGGGGGAAGTAACGACATCTGGGGGGTTGACGAGGAGTGTTGAGAAATCACGAGTCAGCATTACAATACAAAAATAAATAGAAACCCCTGGCCACTTCGTCCGGACGGACACTGAAGGAGTGGGGTCGGTAGCTGGGATATATCTGTTTCGACGAGCTGTTATTTTCGACACCTACTAGTTGTTTGTGACGCCAACTGTGCGCTCTCTACAGCTACTATTGCGGATTTGGACTCGATGGATGAAATAATAACTATATTGAGAAACGACGAATGAAACGGTTCGGGCAAGCCGTGTCAGATCTCACGGACATACTTATATGAGTCCGAGAGGGCTTCGGCATCTTCTCTGAGCAAGGCGACGACGAGACAATCGACGTACTCTTCGAAGTAATCGACGATTTCGGCGATTCGCGTAGAGTCTATCGACTCGAGCGAATCGAGGAGCATGAACGGGACGTCCTCGTAAACGTTGTGGACCAGATATCCAGCGAGCGCAAAGACCAGTCCCGTAACTTCGCGTTCGCTCTCGGAGAGATGATCAACAGTATCTTCGTAGGTCGTTCCGTCCTCAGTCGAGCGGACGATATGAAGGTCGAATGCGGTCCGTGTCACATTTCGGCGGCCTTCTCGGACAGTCTCTTCGCGGCGCTGGATCCAGATACGATCAATGTTCTGATATTCGAGGATCGAAAGGATCGAGCTCATGTGTTCGTTGAACGCATCGACAGCGTTTTCCTCGATCCGATCGACGCGCGTTCTGAGATCAGTAAGCTCGTCGTCGAGGCTCTCCCGTTCGCTTTCGAGATCGCTCCGTTCATCGACCTTTGTTTCGATTTCGTCGATACGGGCTTCTACCTCGTCGCGTTCGTCTTTGAGGTTCTCGAGTTCGAGTTCGAGGCGATTCAGTTCACGATGTGTCTCGATAACGTCACTGTATGCGGTATCTTCGAACGTTTCGGCGTTTTCCTCCAGTTCGTCGACGTAGTCTTGTTGCTCTTCGATATCTGCCTCGAGTTCTTCGATTCGTTGTGCGCGACGTTCCAGTTCGTCTTCGACTGTCGAAAGCCGCTCTTCGATCCGGCTGCGCTTTTGGGTTTGTTTCCGCAGTTCCTTCTGACGGGCGGAGATCTCGTCTATCTGCTCTTGCAAATCGTTCCGATCCTCCAATTTCGTCTGTCGGAGTGAGCGCAGTTGTTCGAGCGTCGAGTCGATCCGCTCGCGGTCCACTTGTGAACCGCAGGTCCAACAGACGATATCATCAGAGTCTTCAAGAAGCTGTTCTGTTATCGCTCCGTCGTCGCTGTCTGACGGACTCGAAGCATCGAGTTCGAGATCATACCCGTCATTGGCAAGGCGTTCTTCGTTGAATCGAATTACGCTTTGCAGTTCGCTCACGGTCGTATCGAGCGATCGTTTTCGAGCGCGGAGTTCCTGGATACGACCCTCGAGACGATCCGGCGACTCGTCGTCTTCGTCGATCGACTCGAGTTCATCCTCGAGATCGTCACGTTCTCGTTCGAGTTCGGCGTAGCTTTCCCGTTCGGTCTCAAGGTCGTACTCGATCGATTCGAGATCCGTCCGGGCTTCCTGGAGGTCAGCAAACGCTGATTCGATCTCTTCTTTTCGGTTACGACTTGCATCGACGTCTAGATCGAACTCGTCAAGTGTGACTTCAAGATCGGATATCTGTTCGCCCGTTTCGTCGATTTCTTCTTCGAGTGTGACTCGTCGTTCCTCGAGGTCCGGTAGTTCGCCTCCGAGACGAGAAAGTTCTTCGAGGCGGTCGTCGAGGTCGCGCTTTTCGGCCTCGAGCATACTGATCTCGGCCTCGATCTCATCGGTATCGATGGGGCGCATGATGAGTTCGCGGAGGTTGTCGCCGCTTCTGACGGCTCGGCGCGCCTCGTTGGACTCGAGTAAGAAGGCGAAGAGATCTGCGAGTTCCGGATCATCGAGGTAGGGGTCGCCCTCGAAGACGACCTCTCCGTTGCGCCGCTCGAGATATCGCGTGTATTGTTCGTCGTCGAACGTTAACTCGACGTGACCAGCGTCCGCGTCTCCTTTCAACGACGACCGTCGGCTGCCGAGACCTGCCATGATCGTCTGGAGAAACGAGGTTCGATTCGTCGCGTTCCGGCCAGTCAGAACGTTTACGCCGGGCTGGAGTGATACCTCGGTACTATCGATACCTCCAATATTTTCCGCTTCTACGGAAATCGACGAGGTGACTGACTCTGGGGATGACATGGGGTCCTCTTCTCGTCGCTCAATATAAATGTTATTTGGTTACGATCGTCTTTCTGCCATGGTCGTCATTGAACCGCGACGACGTCACAGTCACATCCACCTTGTTCGAGTAATTCGCTGACCGAGTAATCTGCCCCACAGTTGCCACAGATAGCGCGCACATCGATGAATACGTTGTAATCTCGAGCAGCGATTTCACCGGCGTTACCCAACTCCTCGAGCGTGGATTCTGTAACAACCTGTGTTCGACCGGCTAACCGTTGGATGGTCTCTTTCTTTCGTTCGACGCGGTCTTCGGTGTCTTCGTCGGGCAGAGAGGCGTCGCGAACGTTCGTGAGATAGGTATAGATCGTCTGATGGGTGAGAAAATCCGATTGAACGTCGTCGATGTCGACCCCTGAGCGTTCGAGATTGCGCCGCCTCCGAACGGCTTCTGACCGCGACACGTCATCGTCCGTTAACGTTTGGTAGAGGGCTTCGATGTCGGAATCGAGGACGGATGCCTCCGCCTCGCGCACTGCTGATCGAAGTACAGCCTGATTGAACTGGGTCGCGAGGTCGCGCAGACTCGTTCGCTCCGCACCGTCGCCGACCCATTCAGCTTCTAACCGATCGCCCCATCCATCGAGCTCGTATTTATCTATTACTCGCTCGACCTTTGTTTGTCGACGGTCGCTCGAGTCACCTGTCATACTGACCGTGTCAGCGTCCGATAGTACAAATGTTGTGGTTGACTCCAATGTGGACCCAAACGTCCTCGGTTGCCCAACACTGATGCCCGGTTTCAATTTTCTTCTCGGAATGTACTTGGGAGACGCTACGTTCGACACGTGTTGTACAAGAGGTGCGACGCATTTGGCAGACCTGAGATATTATGTATGTATTTTTATCTGTATGATTTCGGGACGTTCTAGTAATGCATAAGATGGACAAGAAAAAACGCGTCACGCATCGGACGGCTACCCGGCCAGGTTTGCGATTAGACCACGCCACTTTCGAAGGATCAAATCTGGTTTTTGACTAGGTTTCGCTCGATGCGCTTGAGGTAGTTCGTTCCCCAAAGTGGCCACCAGCGATTTGATACTCGTAACGGAAAAAGAGAAATCGAAGGATAGATAGTTCTATTTATGAGGGAGCGATACAGTATTACAGACGCTGGAACCGATCCCTATTACTGGAATATCCGATCAGTGCGACTGAAAACCCATCTGGTATTATTGCATTGAACTCACAAGATAAGATTGTGTTACTCGTGACAGCACCCACAACAATGGCTGTCCCCGGCCGCGTCATCGTCCGTCGCGATAGCCTATTCTTGGCGCGCACGGTAACCAGGCTCCTACGATAGAAACCCTATCTGACATGACGAGAATGAACTTATTTCGTCACAGTAAATTGCCTAACGTGATCGTTCTATCCCAGCCCAGTAAGATACTGATAGTCTACTCCGAAGCAAACGATTAGTTGTGTGGAATCCGATAGCGACCGCTACAATGGGCGTAGTCTGTCGGATTCACAGATGCCAAACACTCTGGTAATTCGTATGGTACTCCGTGTTTCGTTTAGTATTCCTTTCATTTCCTCTCTCGTATTGCCAATCAGTCGAACGAGAGGGTTCTTTCGGCCGTATTGAAGAATCAAGACCAGATATACAGATCAATTAATATTATATATGTCAACCTCGAATAGATATGTGTATTCATGGTGTCACGCAGACGATTCCTCAAAACATCGGCTACCGGTGCTGTTATCAGCACTTCCGTACTGACCAACACATCGGGATCCGTTTCAGCGTCCGCGACGGATCTGGGATTCGGCGACGGTACAAATCTCCAGCCATCGTATTACTGTAACGGAAACCAGGATCTTGGATGGGACCTGATGAACCAACACCGAGACAGCATTCACACACTTCGAATTGAACTCGAGCCACCCGAACGCGGTGAGTCACAAGCGGACGTCGCTGAGCAGAGACGATGGATCGAAGAAGGATACGAGGAAGGGTACGAGCTCATCGCAACCTACCACCACTACCCACACAACGGCCAGTCAGATCCGCAGTATCTGCAGAACGCAGCCGACTGGTGGGTCGAACAGTACGATGCCCTCTCGAGCAATGCCGAGTTCACGATCAACCTGATGAACGAATGGGGCGGTCATGACGTAGGCGCCAGCGAGTGGGCCTCAGCGTACACTGATGCGATTGCCACCGTCCGAAAAGGAACCGATTACACGAAACCGATCGTCGTCGACGCTCCCGGCTATGGACAGAACGTCCATGCTGCCGCCGAAGGAGTACACGAGATCGATGACGACAACATCATCATCTCGACGCACGTCTACGGTGTCGCCTACAATGCAGGCGCGGGCGAGTCGCTTCGTTCCGAACACCTTGATCACCTCGATGATCAGGGATATCCGTGTCTTATCGGCGAGTTCGGTACCCGGCGTCCGGGGAGCACTGATGCGACAGCAGTGATCCAGCACGCCAACGAGTTGGACTGGCCGGTAATCGCGTGGGCCTGGAACGGTGACGGGGAAACCCCTCCGATGAATATGGCCAGTCCAGCGTGGTCCGAGAGCTGTTCGGGTCCCTACTCCGCGTCGGACTATTTCGACGAAATCATCGGTTTCTTGCACGGCAGATCCGAAAATACTCCCGACACGCCCGAAGATCCGGATGAACCCGACGAACCGGACGGACCTACTACGCCGGCGAAACCCATCGCCGAAATCGACCCGAGCACGACGGAAATCAGCGTCGGCGAACGGATATCGTTCAACGCACGAGATACGTCAGGGAAGTCACGCTGGCCGACGTGTCTCTCGTGGAATCTGGGAGACGACACGACAAAGAACGGCTGGTGGATCGACCACCGGTACCGTTCTTCGGGCTCCTATACGGTCTCGTTGACCGCCACGGACAACGACGGCGAATCGACCACTGACGAGGTCACGATTACCGTCATCGATTGAAACACGGGGCTCAAACCGACTCGGATTTGTTCGCCGGTAGACGAAAGTTACGTTCTCACCAACCGATTCCACACTGTTGACACGGTCAGAGCGGTCGTCGAAGGTATCGGTCGTGGTGATGCCCTCGTGAAACATCGATATTTCGTCAGCGGTGGACCGTTTGATCTGACCGACGGCAATTATCTGACAGACTGACGCGAACACGATTCAACTCGATCGCGGCGAGATAGTGTGTAGCCGAGTACGCATTTCAGGTCGCGACGATCAAAATTTCGAACCCTCGAGTTCACTGTCCTCTCTGAGCAGCACGCACTCGTTCAGTCGACGGGCCGCTGCAGTCAATAGGTCGCTCGGAGGTGATTTACCGACAATTCTTCAGCGAGGCGGTGTTCGGTATCGTCGGGGTCACGATCGGTGTCGAACGCGACCGTGCGTTCCTCGTCGGCCGCCAGATGGAAGTAGTTGTCCGAAAACCGTCCATCCACCGACACGTCTAGTTCGACGAATAGTGCGACAGCGTCCGTACTGACCGTCACCTCGTTCCCGTCGACAGCGATATCCAAGATCGGTTCCGGAAGTTCGAGATGCTTATACTCCTCGAAGAACTCGAATACAGGATACGTCTCGTCGGTTCCGTCGAAGGTGACGCGAAGAAAGAGGTCTTCCACTGGGACGTCACCACCCATTCGATCGACGTCGACGGTCGCGACAGAAACGCTGTCGAGCGCTGCGATCGAAACCTGTTCGTCGACTTCGCACACGAGTTCACCGTCGAAGGTGTACGCTTCGACGGTTACGATCCCCTCGAGTGGTTCGGGCTCGTCGTTCGTAAGCCAGACGTCGACATCGTCGCCGTCATCAGTGGCTGTAGTAGAGAGCAGGACCGGTGCGTAGATGCGGCGCGCAATATGTTGGAGCGCCTTCCAGTCACCGCCGTACTCGATAGAAGACCACGATGCACAGGGCCAGAGATCGTTCAGTTGCCAGTAGAGCGTCCCCATGCAGTAGGGTTTCGATCGTCGCCAGTGTTCGACAGCAATCTTCATCGCCAGCCCCTGCTGTATCTGACTGAGATAGACGAAATCGCTGAAGCTAAACGGGATGCGAAACGATGCTGCCATCCGTTGGAGGATCGTCCGGTTCCCCCGTTCGTTTCGCTGATGATGCTCCATCAACGGCGCGGTCGGATTAAGCTCGTCGGCAGGAAGAACCGAGGAGAGGACGTCGACCGACGGAAACGACTGATATCCGAACTCGGAGACGAACCGCGGTTCGACCGTCTCGTATTCCTCGAAATCCGCACCGTCGTGCCAGACGTCCCAGTAGTGCAGGTCGCCCGTGTTTGTCTGGTGGGGATCTTTCATCCCGAAGCCGCTCGACGGCGAGCCCGGCCAGTACGTTCGCGTCTCATCCTCCTCGGTAACGGCGTTTCCGATCACGTCGTAAAACAACGTTTCGAAGTCATCCGTCAGTTGATCCAATTCGTCGACTTCGTTGAACCAGCTTTGGAGACCCATCTCTACCTCGTTGTTACCACACCAAAGCGCGATCGATGGGTGATCAGCTAGCCGGCGAACCTGGTACCTGACCTCCGCTTCGACGGAATCGAGATACTTCTCATCGCTGGGGTACAGGGCGCAAGCGAACATGAAGTCTTGCCAGACGAGGAGCCCCCGCTCGTCGCATGCCTCGTAGAAGCTGTCGCGCTCATAGTAGCCACCTCCCCAGACGCGAATCATGTTCATGTTGGCGTCTACAGCGCTGTCGAGCAATGACTCGTACCGCTCGCGGTTGACCCGTCCGTACAATGCGTCCGCCGGAATCCAGTTGGCTCCCTTCGCGAAAACTGGGGTCCCGTTGACTTCGAACGTAAACGATTCGCCGGTGCCGTCTTGGTCGGATTCACGAACGAGTTCGAGATCACGGAAGCCGATGCGAGTAGTCACCTCGTGAACAGGATCGGGAGGAACCGGCGTGTCAGCCGACTTCACGGAGCGGTTGGCCGTTTCTTTGTCAGTATCGGACGGCACCGACTCGGTTTCTGTGTCGACGATTACGGTGAGGTCATAGAGCGGCTGATCGCCGTACCCGTTTGGCCACCAAAGGTCGGGATCAAAGACGTCGAGTCTCACCGTAACCTCGTTGTCTCCCTCCGCAACGCTGATAACTTCGCGTACCGTCACGTCGGCGACTTCTGCTGCGAGTACCAATTTTCCATCCGTCGGCGCGTCGATGCCAACAGTTACGTCGAGGCCGACGCCGTCACTGCGGTGGTCCTGTCTGGTCTTCGTATACTCGATCCGCGCCTCGGAATAGGCGAGGAGTTCGATATCCCGCCAGATACCGACGGTTGGAAGGCACGGACCCCAGTCCCACCCGTAATGACACTGAGCTTTTCGAATGAAGTTTCGACCCGGCTGGTCGTTCGGGTACCGGAGCGTCGGAACCGGGTAATCGTGGCTCTCCGAGTAACGCGTACTGTATTTGACAGGGGAGTGAAATGTGATTTCCACCTGATTTTTCCCGGGCATGAGAGCGTCGCTGACGTCGAACTCGTACTTACGGTGCATGTTAGCGACTTCGCCGACGATTTCACCGTTGATGCGAATCGTCGCGACCGTATCGAGACCGGCACACTGCAGGCGGATACAGTCTTCATCGAGAAATGCGTCGTCGAGAATCACGGATCGTCGATACACCCAATCAGATTCACCGATCCACTGCAAGTCGAGTTCGTTATCGGCGTCGTATGGATCTGGAATCTCGTCTGCGTTGCGGAGGTCCGTGTACACTCCGCCAGGAACCGACGCTTCAAGCCATCGATCAGCATCCGACTCCCGGAACTCCCAACTGCCGTTGAGCGACTCTACCCGCATATAGTTCACTTCGACCGTAGGGAATAATAATGCTACCGGTACCCGTATCGAAATTCGCGACTTGCTCTCTGCTGAAAACAGCAACTGGACCCGATATTTCTCAAGGACTGTCAGGACGAGGCTTGCACGGAAGATAGCCTGTTCGGCAAAACGTCCAGCGAGGCGATCAAAACTGTCTGAGAGAACACGGTGAAAGGACCCGTGTGACGTCACCTGTTTTTTTACGCTGGATTGGTCTGAACTCCGGGAGTGCGTGTCTTATTTCTGACATTGCCATCTCGACCATATCGGCGACCTGAAAATCGTCTCGGTGCGTGCATCTGGTTGTGGATCGCTCACAGGGCAGATAAGCGACAGTCTCAGGAAACGGTTCTGGCCGCACACGAAGAAGAGTGCTAGTCTCCGATCGATTCAGCGGGAAATCTTTGGCGAGCATTTTCCAGCATCCTCTCGCCACCTCCAGTAATGACTAGCCTCCGCTGCAGGGTCGTTTGAAGGGGTTGATTTCCCGAAGCACCGCCGGTACTCTATCGCCGGCAGTTCCTGACGTTTGATAGTGGCAAACGAGATTGAATTATCATCGTCGGGCGTTTTCTGGCGCTGACACCAGAACCAGGTTCGATTCGAAGCGAGCAGGCTTCAGCGTTAAACCGTCCAGTGAGAGCCGACAACGAATAACCACAGGTTTTCGCAAAGTGGTGATCAGTTCCTGAGCAGTTTCCGATGATCAAACGTCACGGATCCGAGCACGGAGTCATTTGACGAGTCCGTCGCCAGTCCTCAGACGAGAACACGAGGCGAGATTCTCTTTACACACCTACTATTGTAATAAGACCCGTAGCATCCGAGAGGACCGCGATTTACTCAGCGTACGTCCGTCCACTCGGAGTACGTGGTGTTGATCTCGACGACGCCAGCGACGTTCTGTAGCTGATTCGGCACGTCGGTGCGAAACCGCTCTTCGGCCATCCGGTCGGTCGGCGCAGAAATGCTGAGTGCACCGAACAGTTCGCTCTCCGTGGTGCTGATAGCGGCAGCGACGCACCGGTACCCTTTGTATCGTTCTTCGTCGTCAAATCCGACGCCCAGATCACGGATCTCCTCGAGTTCTATCCGGAGCTCGCCGGGATCGGTAATCGTCCGTTCGGTGTAGGATGGAAACGATATCTCGTCGAGGAAGGCGTCGATTTCAGCATCCGACAGTTCAGCCAGGAATACTTTGCCGGCTGCAGTGCAGTGCAGTTCTTCGGTGCTACCCACGTGCGTGATCGGCTCATCGACGCGATCGCCGGTCGCTTGATAGAGCGTGATAACGGACCCGTTGCGTTCAACGATGAGTCGCGCCTGCTCGCCCGTCTCATGTGCGAGTTCATCGACGACGTCCTTTCCGAGATGATAGAGGCGTTCGCGTTCGCGGACCTGACCGCCAAGTGTAAGAAACCGAAGACTGAGCTGATATTCACCGTCTACTTTGTCGAGATAGTCGTGTTTGACCAGCGTCGTCACGTAGTGATGAACAGTGCTTTTGGAGCGATCCAGTTCCTTCGTGATCTCCGTCACACCAGCCCGCTCCTTTCGGCGGATGACCTCGATGACCTCCAACGCGGACTCGACGGATTGGATCGTCTTTCCGCGACCGCCGGTTGATTCTTCTGGCATATCTTCCTTTAGGAACCACTGACTGTTAAGGATATCCAACTATTCGACGGCGGTCGAAAAACGAGGGCAGGTACCCGCCAGCACCCATGAAGGGGATATACGGTACATCAGCGACTTGCCTGATAGATTCGGTCGATAGCACGCTGCACTTCGAGTGCCTGCTCGACGTTCGTCATCTCCGGTCGCTGACCAGACCTGACCGCTTCGAGAAACGTCTCCAGTTCGTCACGGTATGGATCGTTCGACGGGACGATGACTTCGCTATCGACGAAGTGGTCACATCGTCTCGAGCGCGTCTCGTAGAGTCGAAGGTCGTTCCGCTGCTCGACCTCCGGTTCGACTTCCTCGAGCGTGTTCGTGATATCGACCGACATACCCGCTTCCGTCCCTCGAAATCGATAACTGTGTGAGGACGCTACGTTTGCGGCCCACGCCACCTGGATGTTCGCAGTCGTTCCGGAGTCGAACTCACAAAACGCTGTAACAGAGTCCTCTACGTCGTATAATTTGCCCCGGTCGTCTTCCCCCCACATGTGGAGATAGCTGTAATCGTCGTGCTGGCCGAAATCTGACCGCGACGTTGCCATCGTCTGCGCCAGCGTCGGCCAGTCAGTCCAGAAGAAAAGCAAGTCGAGTAGGTGAGCACCAATATCGATCAGTGCGCCACCACCGGCGATGTCCTGTGACGTATACCACGTTCCCCGACCGGGAATCCCGCGCCGTCGCACGAACTGGGCATCGATATGTGTGATTTCGCCGAGATACCCCTCCTCGATATAGGATTTGGCAACCTGACAGACGCGCCGGAAGCGGTGGTGGAATCCGACCATGCAAACGTTTTCGGTCCGGTCAGCGACGTCAGCGATGCGCTCTGCACTCTCTACGTTGTGCGCAAGCGGTTTCTCGAGCAAGATATCGTGGCCGGTTTCGAGTGCGTCAATGGCAGCCGTCTCGTGAAACTTATTTGGGGTTGAGATGATGATCGCGTCCAGGTCCTGATCGTATAACTCGTCGAGAGACTCGAATATCGTAGCATCGTATTGCTCTTGGAACGCTTGTCTCGCCGATGTGTCTGCGTCGACTCCATACACTTCGTGGCCGAGTTCGCTGAGGATATCCACGTGGTTTGTCCCGTGTGGCCCTAACCCGACGATGCCGACCATGAGCGTCGTGTCCTCCATATTAATTGTGAGCTTGGTTGCTAATGATAAATCGTTTCCGGTAGTTTATTTTTATAAGATTCGTGTCTCTTGTCGAGAGGACGTGTCGAAGCCGGGCCTATTCGATATCTACCTATCTGTCCGACATCGCTGGAATACGACTAGGGCCCGGTCGAATCGTCGGCACACCTGTTTCACCTGGTCAAACGAACTGGGTTCGCCGTCGCGACCGGATACGTTTTACTGGAGACTGACGCCCCAAAGCGCGTTCGCTGTTCAGTCCAGCGTCAATCGCTTGCACTGCTTTATGACAGAATGCGATGAAAGGATTCGGCCGACGTTCACCAGCCATTCCGTTTGCTATCGTCAAATGACGTCGCAGACCTATCGAATTGTACTGATTTTTGTTGTGCACGCACAGCGTGTCGAAATCCCTCGTCCTCGCACATGTACGTTCGATGGGTGCCGGAGTAGCACTGCAGTTTTCGAGTAGCTGAACGAAATAGATGAACCGTGCCGTCTCGAAAACCCGTTCGGCTTTCTTCCGATCGGCTTTCTGCGGTACCGTCGCACGAGTGCTTCGGAGGCATGTCGAAGTATATCGATATGATTCGCTATCGAATCGGTATAGATTATTTCTAACGATTGCTAATGTACCTGCTTGATAGCATAGTTTTATTATCTTACAGTATAAGTATCATGGTGGACAATGAGAGATAAAGGCAATGACTATACCAGTTACATCGACAGACGTGTATTCCTGAGAGCGGCTGGTGTCTCAGGTGCCGCCGCGCTCGGTGGCTGTATGGGTGGGAACGCAAGCGGTAGCACCCACATCAGCTATACGAATCAAGTGCCGACAAAGATACAGTACAATCCCAGTAATCCGACCAGTTATTCGCAAATTTCGCATTACCTCCTCTTCGACCGGTTCGCGAATTTCAATTTCGCAAAAGGGGAGTTCGAACCGTACCTCATTCAGGACTGGCGGTCCGAGGGTGGGACGTTCGAATTAATTCTCCGGGACGGCGTCACCTGGGAGGACGGTGATGACGTTACTGCCGGTGACGTTGCAACGCAACTTCGTCTCGCGATGCTGAATGGCGGAGCGATCGACAAGTTCACGGACACCATCGACGCTCCGGACGATCAGACGGTCGTTCTCAATCTCAGCGGCGACGTCAATCCCCAGATCGTGGAGTTCAACGTTCTGGGTCAGCGGTTTATGACGCAAAAGGAGAGCGAATTCGGAAAGTACGTCGACCAGTTCGAGGACGACCCCGAAGCGGCACAATCAGAGATACAGGAGTTCGCCTATCAGGACGTTATCGCGAGCGGGCCGTTTACGCTCTCAGAACGAGGAAATCAGCAACTCCTCTTAGAAAAGCGAGACGATCATCCGGACTCGGACAACAGTAACTTCGACGAGGTGGCGTTTCGATACCTCGATGGGAACACTGCGGTCCACAACGAGATTGGGGCGAACAACCTCGATTCGGTTTACTCTGTGTTCGCTCCTCCGAGTGTCGTAAGTAACTTCCCGGATCACATCCAGATGGAGACCATCCCCGGAAAAACCGGCTACGGTCTTATTCCGCAACACGACCACAAACACGCGGGAGATAGAGCTGTGCGTCAAGCCATCGCGCACGTGCTCGACCGAGAGACCATCGTCAAAAATGTCGGCGAAACGCTAAAGCAGGTTCCACCGATTCCGATGGGGATTCCGTCCGACGATCAGGAACGGTGGATCGGCGACGTCTCCGATTCATTCGACGACTACGGTGCGGATGCACAACAGACTGACGAGGCTACCCAAATCCTTCGGGATGCCGGCTACTCTCAGGAAAATGGCATCTGGGTCGACAGTGACGAAGAGACGGTTACGCTTCCCGTGACGGTCCCGTCCGGGTGGAGCGACTGGGTCACCGCAACGCAGACAATCGTCGATCAACTGACTGGCTTCGGGTTCGAATCACAGGTCGACTCACGGAACTTCAGCGCGCTGAACGGAACGGCATGGCCAAACGGGGACTTCGTCCTCTCCGCCGGCGGGTGGCTCCCAGGCGGCGGTCGTGCTGCATACCCCTACTTCTCACTCCAGCACATGCTGCTCGAGCACTACCGGAACTTCACGTACAATTACATCCCGGCAAATTCCAACCGCGGGGGAAGCAACGGGGACGTCACTGTCCCGTCCCGAGCCGGTTCAGGGACGATGACGGTCAATCCGAATGACCGACTGTCGGAATTATCCGAGACGGCACAGGACGAAACGATTCAGGAGATTATCACCGAACAGGCCTGGGTGACTAACGTCGATTTGCCCATGATCCCCGTCATGGAAAAGCAAGAGCAGACATTCCTCGCGACCGACGAGTGGACCGTTCCCGAACAGGGTGCCGACGTTTCACAGGTCCGGTGGGCCAATTCGTGGCTTATACGGCAGGGCGAACTCCAGTACGACGGCTGAGAGACCGAGGAGGAAACAAGCTGATGTCTAACCGAAAAATCAACTAAAATCATAATGAATGAATAGCAATGAATTCGTACTATATTAAACGAACGGGGCGTGCAGTGTTCACGCTGTGGGTCACTGCGACGATCACCTTCGGGTTGATTCGGGCGATTCCCGGCGGTCCGTTGGAGATGCTCAGGGCCCGACTGGTCCGACAGGGCGTCGACCCGGCGCGAATCGACGCCATCATCCAATCTCGACAGCAGGAGAGTCAACCGATTTACGTCGAGTACTACGAGTACGTGTCATCTCTCCTGTCTGGAAATCTAGGACAATCGTTTTTTTACAGGCAGCCAGTTTCCGACATCATCACTGACGCGCTCCCGTGGACGGTATTTGTCATGGTGACAGCGACGATCATCCTGTTCGTGATCGCCGTCGTCTGGGGTGCACTAATGGCATACAACGAAGGGTCCAGATTCGACACGGTCTCGAGCAGCCTTTCGATTCTGCTGTCGTCGATCCCCTTCTACGTGCTCGGGATGCTGTTCGTGGTCGTGTTCTCGTACAAGCTGGGCGTCTTTCCGGCGCGGTACCGGACGAGCCCGGGTGTCTCCCCCGGACTATCGCTTGCGTTCGTCTCGGACGCCCTGTACCACGCGGCCCTGCCGATCGCATCGATCGTGATCACGCAGGCCGGCCTCCAGACCCTCGCGATGCGGGGCAATAGCATTCAGGTTCTCGGCGAGGACTACGTCAGGGTCGCTCGACTGCGCGGACTATCCGACCGCCGGATCGCCGTCAGGTACGTCGGCCAAAACGCGATTCTGCCGATGTACACCGGCTTCTTGACGCTCATCGGGTTCAACCTCGGTGGATCGGTAATCCTGGAGGAGGTTTTCACGTACACCGGGATCGGCTACTATATGTTCGAAGCCCTCATCAACCGTGACTATCCGCTCATGATGGGTATCTTCCTCGTCATCACGACCGCGCTCGTCCTGTCGGTGTACATCGCCGACCTGACGTACGGGCTGGTCGATCCGCGGGTCAAATCGGGTGATTCCAGTGAAGCATACTGACGCAGACAGCGGCTCGGAGCAGGAGTTCTCGTTCGGCACAGCCCAGTCCGACGTCGACGTGACGACGGCGGACCGCCTTCGCGACTTCTATCGGGAGTTTATCTACAAACCGGGACTGGTCGCATGGGAGGATCGCCGAACGCGTATCGGTTCGGTCATCCTGGCCGTGTACGTCTTCATTGGCACTGTCGGCGCGTGGCTCTACCGAGCGCCGAGTACGAATCAGTCGGCACGGGGACTTCGACCGTTTGTAACCGTGGAGGCACCGCTTGGGACGACCCGCTCCGGTGAGGACGTCCTTGCCATGGCGATCCACGCAACGCCCGAGATGCTCGTGATGATCCTGTCCGGTGGCATCTTCGCAACCGGTCTCGCCGTCCTGATCGGGACGGTTGCGGGATACAAGGGTGGAACGACGGATCGCGTTCTAACGACGTTCTCAGACGTCACAATGTCTATTCCGGGGCTTCCGCTCATCATGGTACTTGCGGTCGTCATTTCGCCGGAGCGAGCCGTCGTGATCGGTATCCTCATCACGATCAACTACTGGGCGGGGCTCGCTCGATCCATCCGCTCGCAGGTGCTGACCATTCGCGAACACGCCTACGTAGAAGCATCGCGAACGATGGGAGTGAGCACGCCCAGGATACTGCTGAAAGACGTCATCCCGAACATCATGCCGTACGTGCTCGTGAATTTCGCAAACGCCGCACGATACGTCGTCTTCGCGTCAGTCGGCCTCTACTATCTGGGCATCCTCCCGACATCGGTCGATAACTGGGGGATTCAATTGAACAACGCCTACAGCCAAGAGGGAGCACTCAGCGGCGGCGACACGATGTATCAGCTCGTCGTCCCCATGCTCGCGATCATGTTTCTCGCGCTCGGTCTCATCCTGCTCGCGCAGGGGATGGACCGAGTGTTCAACCCGCGTGTTCGGACTCGTCTCGCCGGCGAATCCGAATCGACGACGGACGACGACACTGCTGCGCCCACTGAGGTGATGACCTGATGGTAATCGATCAACGTCCGGATGACCAGGTGTACAGTGTCGACGATCCGATCGTCGAGATACGCGACGCGGCCGTAACCTACGACGAGGGCGACTCCTACGTCCTCGATCACGTCTCGCTCGACCTCGAGCGCGGCGAGATTCTCGGTATCGTCGGCGAGAGCGGTTCCGGGAAGTCGATGCTCGCTTCGTCGTTGCTCGATGCCGTCCCGTCCCCAGGTCGTCTAACGGGTGAGATCACGTACTACCCCGAGGACGACGATCCGGTCGACGTTCTGGGGCTGGGGAACGACGAGCTCCGGTCGCTTCGCTGGGCGGACATCTCGATGGTGTTCCAGGGTGCGATGAACTCGTTCAATCCGACGATGGATCTCCGGACGCACTTCGAGGAGACGCTGCGGGCCCACGACGCCGACCTGGACGCGGGACTCGAGCGGGCCGCGGAGCTGCTGCGGGATCTCCATCTCGAGCCGGAGCGCGTCCTCGGCTCCTATCCCCACGAGTTGAGCGGTGGGATGCAACAGCGCGCCCTGATCGCGCTCAGCCTCGTCCTCGAGCCGGATGTGCTGGTGATGGACGAGCCGACGGCGGCGCTCGACCTGCTGATGCAGCGGTCGATCCAGTTGTTGCTGGCCGACCTGCAGGAGAAGTACACCCTCACGATGGTGTTCATCACACACGACCTGCCGCTCGTCGCCGGCCTGGCCGACCGAATGGCCATCATGTACGCGTTTCGACTCGTGGAGATCGGTGAGACCCGTGACATCGTCGAGAACCCGGGTCACCCGTATACGCGCGCGCTGCTCAATTCGACGCCGAATCTCGACGCGCCGCTGTCGGAGATGCGACCGATCGAGGGGCAGAGCCCCGCTCCGGTCACCATGCCGTCCGGCTGCACCTACCACCCGCGGTGTCCGCTGGCGACCGAGGAGTGTCGAACCGAGGTACCTGACTACCACGAGGTCGGAGCGGGCCACGGCTCGGCCTGTTATCACTGGCAGGAGTCGGCCGACGAGGTGCCGCTCGTCTACGAGGAGTCGTTAGACAACGTCGTCGGTGGTGAGGGCCGATGAGTTCCGACCCGCTCGTCTCGCTCGAGGGCGTCGAGGTTCACTTCACCGAGGAGAATTTCTTGGATTTCGATGCAGCCGAGACGGTTCATGCAGTCGATGGCGTATCGCTCGACATCGAAGAAAACGACATCGTCTCGCTCGTCGGCGAAAGCGGCTGTGGCAAGACGACGCTCGGCAAGACGGCGATCGGTCTCCAGCGCCCCACTGGCGGGACGGTCGCGTATCGTGGTGAGGATATCTGGGCGATTCGTGACGGCGACGCCAACACCGACACGGAGTGGGCAGACGTTCGCACGTCGCTCCAGATCATCCACCAGGATCCCGGTGCATCGCTCAACCCCAACCGGCGGCTCGTCTCGATCCTCTCGGAACCGCTCCGGCAGGTCAACCCGGAACTCAGCCGGTCGGAGAAGCGCGGCCGGATCTACTCGCTGCTCGAGCGCGTCGGCATGAACCCGCCGGCGGACTTCGCGGAGCGGTATCCCCATCAGCTGTCTGGCGGCGAAAAGCAACGCGTCGCGCTCTGTCGCGCGCTGTTGATGAACCCAGACGTCATCCTCGCCGACGAGGCGATCAGCGCCCTGGACGTTTCTCTGCGGGTCGAGATGATGGATCTCATGCTTGACCTGCAAGACGAGTTCGACACGTCCTACATCTTCGTCTCGCACGATCTCTCGAACGCGAGATACTTCTCCGTCCACGGCGGCGGGAAGATCGGCGTGATGTACCTCGGCGAACTCGTCGAGATCGGACCAGCCGAGGACGTGATCGATGATCCCCAGCATCCCTACACGAACGTCCTCCGCTGGGCGACGCCGGACCTGACGCTGCGAGAGACCGGCGAGCCGCCGATGCGGAGGATCGACATTCCCGACCCGGTGAATCCGCCGAGCGGCTGTCGGTTCCACACCCGCTGTCCGAAGGCGACCGAGGTCTGCCGCCGGGAACCGCCTGCCGACTACCAGCACGGCGAGCAGACGGTCGCCTGCTTCCGCGAAGACGACGCTCACGAGTACTGGGAGAGCCCCGAACTCACGGACTGACCTGCGTCGTGTCAGTCAGTCCGACCAGGTGACCGTCACAGGCTCCCGGTCCCGGCTACCGGTATCGGACGTTTTCCCGTGGTCGTCACGCCTTCCGTTCCTGGTGGTCGTCACGCCTTCCGTTCCTGGTGGTCGTCACGGACTCGCGACTGCTGACCGTTGTACGCCCGGGACGCGGTGGAAAAGCTTAATCCGCTGACGGTACAGATCGTGAACATGTCCTGGAAAGAGATGCTCTTGTCGCTCGCTCGCGACTACCAGACGCAACTCGGGGTTCTGTGGCTGTTCCTCGTGTTCATGCTGGTCCTCACGGCGATCACCCTGCTGTTCGGCGAGCGCGGGACCCGGTCGTACACGCTCGCCGCGTTCAACCTCGTCCTCATCCTCGCCGTCGGGTCGATCGTCAGCGTCGCCTACTGGGGGAGCGTTCGCCGAGCCGCTCGCTGAGAGGTATCGTACACGAGGGGTCGAACCGGGGTGACCGTCTCGAGGCCGGCGCGTTTCCGTCTCGCCGCTAGCGCGTTTCCGTCTCGAGGCCGGCGCGTTTCCGTCTCGAGGCCGGCGCGTTTCCGTCTCGCCGCTGGCGCGCTCACGTCGCCAGCCGCGTGCCGGAGTGGTTCAATCACGTCCCCGTCCTCGAGGACGTCCACCCTGACGATTCGTCGGCGTAGCGGGTTCTCGTACGGGCCCACAGGCCATCGCCGGGACCAGTATTGTTATGACCGTATATGTATTATTTTAACACACGATGGCAGAGTTAGCGACTTGTAAAGACGAGTATCGCTCGTCGCTCGAACGGACGCTGACGGACAACGTGCTCGATTTCTGGTTTCCGCGCAGCGTGGACGACCAGCACGGCGGCTTCCTCACCAGCTACGACGAATGCGGCGAGTTCGCCGGTAATAGTGCCAAACAGATCGTCACACAGGCGCGCATGGTCTGGCTGACCGCTCGCCTCGCTCGAGAGGGATATGGCGAGGAGTACCGCGAGCTCGCGGACCACGGCCTCGCGTTCCTGCTCGAGGAGCTGTGGGACGCGGACGACGGCGGCTTCGTGTGGGAGGTCGAGCGCGACGGCACGACCCGGAAACCCAACAAACACCTGTACGGCCAGTCATTCGGCCTCTACGCGCTCTCTGAGTACTATCGGGCTACCGGGGACGAGGAGGCTGCCGACCACGCTCACGAACTCGTCGCGTTACTGGACGAACACGCCAAGGACGACGAACACGGCGGGTACGTCGAGTACTTCTCACCCGAGTGGAAACCGATCACGACGGGTCAGACGTACCTCGAGAACATCGAACCGGACTGGTCTCCCAAGGAGTCGGGGGAGAGCGTCCTCGACCCCACGCTGAAGCTAATGAACACGCACCTCCACCTCATGGAGGCGTTCACGACCTACTACGAGGCGTTCGGCACCGATCGCGGACGCGACCGGCTGCACGAACTGCTCACGATTCTCACTACCACCGTCCACCGGTCGCAACGGGGGTTCTGTACGGACAAGTACAAGCCCGACTGGTCGCCCAGACTCGACGACGAGGAGTTTCGGGTCGTCTCCTACGGACACGACCTCGAGACCGTCTGGCTCGTCATGGAGGCCGCCGACGCACTCGACGTTCCCGTGAGCCTCTACCGCGAGTTTTTCGAGACGCTGTGGGACTACTCGCTCGAGTACGGCTACGACGACGAGAACGGCGGGTTCTACTTCTACGGCGGCTTCGACGAACCCGCGAGCTTCCGCGTCAAAGCCTGGTGGGTACAAGCCGAGTGCATGACCAGCGCCCTCCGGACCTACGAGTGCACCGGCGACGATCGGTATCTCGACGTCTTCGCCGAGACGTGGGACTTTCTCGATACGCACCAGATCGACCGCGAACACGGCGAATGGCACTCCGGCGTCGACGACGACCTCGAGCCCGTTGGCCGCAAAGGCGCCGTGTACAAGGCGGCATACCACAACGGCCGGGCGCTTCTCGAATGCATCGAAGCTCTTAAACGCCTCTAGGATCTTTCAGACAATCGCTGGCTGGAGGCACACCGACCGCCGAGCGTCCGCGGCGACGATGGATAGGGTCTCATCCGTTTGTTGGTTTCGACGACGAACGCTGTGCCGCGATGCCCGGGCTCACGAGTCGACAGATCGGACGTTCGTACGGTTCAACCGACAGGAGCGAGCCGTTGAGCGGTGAACGGATGCGTTCGAGATATCGGATCGTGCGTCCGGAGCGTTTCGGCGTCCGTCTCGAGAGCGTCGATGGGTGCCGCCGCCAGAGATTCCGGTGCGATTTGACCGGGTGCTCATCTTTTAGCACGTCGCCCGTCAGATACGGGAGATGGACTACTGGGGAGATCTATCTTCGGGGACGAGCGAGATGGTCTCTTCCAACGAACCGCGCGGGGAAACGGTAGTGAGAACTCTGAACTGTCCGACCGGTATTCCCCTCCACAAACTCGTTTCGAGAAAATGGCTAGCAAGCGGATTTCGGTGACGGAGTCGGGACACGCACCATTATGACGTAACCTGGGAGATGATAGACATGGATGATCGGCGACGGATCGAAGCGTTATTCCTTCCCTCATTCGTTGAATCGGGACCGAGTTTTGCGCCACCGTGGCTGAGATTCCCCCGCAAACCGAGTTGCAACGTTTCGTGATCACGCCTCATGAAAGCCGAGCAGAGACGGGGTCACTGCCCCTACGGTCGAAGTGCTCTCTTGTGAAAGTTACCCTTCAAAGCCATTGCATACGACAACGACGCACTTCGCGGTTCTGGCGCGGTGCAACTGGACCACAATTTCTCTTCAGCTTTTCCGCCTGCCATCTGAGATGGGAGTTCGGATTTACAGATTCGGCGATTGGCCTGCTGCGTCGAGCGGGTCGTAAAACAATCAGAAAAATTAGTATTTTGACTATTGGTATTAATACCAGTACTAAATAACAGGTATTAATATCAATCTAGTAAAGATGAATGTCCAGCGAACGTGTCGAATCATCAAACGTATTTCTATCCATCCTAAGGTGCGGTTTATGACGTAGTATGCCCACAAAATAAATATTATTTGTATGGTGCCGCCTATAAGTTGAAGATTCACAAGTTCTCGACGCCAAAGTTCATCAGTTCTTATTATACGCTCCGCTGGCGGGAGGGGAATGACACGTCCGTTTGTAAGCTCATAGACGCCTGAAAATGGATCTACGACGATTGCTATTCAGGAACGGATCTTCTCGGCAGATCGTCTCACAAGAGACGATCACCACCACATACGGTTTCAAATGTCTGAATTAGTATATAGCTACTTATCTGGTATAAAGTTGCCAAATTGATCGGGACTGTCGAAAAAAGCCGATATTTGTGTTTGGTTTGGGTAGCGACGAAAACCGAGACTCCGCTCATATCACCAGCGTCTCGTTGGAACACTATACGTTACGGTATGCAAACACACGGCGACTGTGTTTTGGCACCGTATCCTTAAACGACCGCTCTGTTACTGATGTAGGCCGAAAAATAGACGAATGCTCGATGGAAACGATACCAAATCAGTATTTAGTTTATGATAAGTCATGAGCGTATCGCCTATACTTTTATACCCTATGCCCTAACGGTTGGACCATGCGAGCTGCCGTCATCGAAGAACACGGTGAACCACTTGCAATCAAAGATGTTGAATATCCGGAACCGGGCCCGGATCAAATCGTCGTCGAAACCGAAGCGTGTGGAATCTGCCGCAGTGACTGGCACGCCTGGCAGGGTGACTGGAGCTGGATCGGTGCTGGCGTTCCGGAGGGACAAATTCTGGGCCACGAACCCGCGGGCATCGTTTCTGCGGTCGGTGAAGACGTCGAAACGCTCGCGGAAGGCGACCGCGTAGCCGTTCCGTTCCACCTCGGCGACGGAACCTGTCCACACTGTCTCGAGGGTCGAGCGAACAACTGCGAAACGATACTGCCGCTCGGATTGTCGGAGTTTGCACCCGGCGCATTCGCAGAAGCGTTTCCCGTTCGAGAAGCCGATTTCAACTGCGTAAAACTCCCCGAAAACGTCGGGTTCGCTGAAATGGCCGGTCTCGGTTGCCGGTTCATGACGGCCTATCACGCCCTGGCCGATCGCGCCGACCTTCGGCCCGGGGACTGGGTCGCCGTCCACGGCTGTGGGGGCGTTGGTCTCTCTGCGATCCACATCGCTCAGGCGCTCGGGGCCCACCCGATCGCGGTCGACGTTCTCGACAGCAAACTCGAGCGTGCGGCGGAACTCGGCGCAGTCGAGACGATCAACGGTGACGAAGTGGACAGCGCACCGCAGGAAGTAAAGTCGATCACAGGCGGCGGTGCCGACGTTTCGATCGATGCGCTCGGAATCGCAGAAACCTGTCAGAATTCGATTGACAGTCTCGGGACGCGCGGCAGCCACGTTCAGGTCGGACTGACGACGGGCGAAGAACAGGGTCGGATCGACCTTCCAGTTGACGTTATGACGATGATGGAAATCGACTTTCACGGCTCGTTTGGCATGCCACTGGTTCGCTACAAGGAACTGTTCAATCTGATCGCACAGGGGACCCTCGAACCCGAAAAGATCATCGGCGAAACACTGTCGCTCGACGAAGCCCCCGAAACGCTGGCCTCGATGGACGATTACGAGACGGTCGGCATTCCCGTTATTACGGAATTTTGAGTCATCGGTTCACCGCCATGTGTCGATCCGTGGTCCACGATCAGCTCCAGTTTGCCGGTCCGTTTTCCTGCCGGTGATGGCCGAGCTATCGCTGTCCAAGAGAGTCGTTTGTGTCGGCTTGAAACCCGGGCGGGCGGGAACCGCCCTGGGCGTGAGAGACATGAGCGCACTCGAAGGCGGGGGCGAGTCCACGTCCGAGCGATCCGGGCACGAATGCACGCAATCGGCGCTGTAGCACGTCGGTTGGGCCAAATGCGTACCCGACGGGGTGTTTCATCCCCGCAGGTCGGCTAATGCACGTTTCGACCATTGTTATGCAGTATGGATGCCGACAGTAGCGTCTCCAATCTCACCGCAAGTAGCGTGTAATCCAACGGTAGCCACCTGCTACGAGTGGCCGTCGGCGGATTTTCGAGTCCGCCGCAGAAGGGTGATCGGCAGATCGTTCTGTTGCTTGCCGGCCTCGTCGGCGACCAGTACGGACGGCAGTAGTCGTGTTCGAACCAGGCCGACAGCCGTTGGACCATGCGGATCCGTTCGTGCTTGCTGACGACACCTCCAGAGGGATGCGACTGCGAGCCGAACGGAGGCATATGAGCGACGGGAACGCGTTACGGCCGATTCGAATCGGTATTGTCGGTCTAGGATACATCGGGTCCACCGTCGGCGGCCAGTTTCATCGCCACCCCGATGCGACCGTCCGTGCGATCTGTGATCTCGATGCTGGCCGCCGTGCCAAAGTTGGCCGCGAGTTCGACGTTTCCGCCGACAGATGGCATGCTGAATACGGCTCCCTTCTGGATGACGAGACCGTCGACGCGGTCCCCATCGGCACGCCTCACACCCTTCACTACGAGCAAGTCGTCGCTGCCCTCGAACGCGGGTGTCACGTCTACTGTGATAAGCCGTTGACGACTGACCTGGAGCAGGCTCGCGACCTCACAGCCCGGGTGAGCGGAGTGACCGAACGGTGATGGTCGGCTACCAGCGGCACTTACGGACGGCGTTTCGGACGGCACGGAAACGGTTCGCCGATCACGACCCGAACTGGCTGTCTGCCTCGATGACACAGGGATGGGTCGACGATTCGCGAGGGACGTGGCGTCTCGAGCCTGACCTGTCCGGCGACGGGTTTCTGTACGATACGGGAAGTAACGTTCTCGATGGAGTCCTCTGGACGACCGGCCTCGAGCCGTCGACCGTCGCTGCGAGCAGGACTTCCACGTCGAGGCGGCGCGAATCGACCGCCGTTCTCACCTCGACGTGCGATTTGACAACGGCGCAACCGGGACGATTTCCCTGTATGGCGATGCGCCGTCCGTTCGCGAACGCATCCAGTTGTGGGACGACGACGGAGTGGTTTGCCTCGAAGGGACCCACTGGGCTCGCGAGAGATCGTCGAAATCGACTCCGAGGCCGGTGAATACGTCCCGTACATCGATCCCCGCTGCGAACAATCGCGTGCCGATGCATTCATCGAGAGTATCCGCCAGAGGACCGAGCCGCCGGCGACAGTCCACGATGCACGTCGAGTAACAGCGCTAACCGATGCGGCGTACGAGGCGGCCATATCTGGGGAACGGATTGCGGTGAACCGGTAGTCACGGTGTCTCCAATAGGGTGGTCACGGGTCAGTTCACGGGAAAGCGGTTATTTTTCGGAGCGATCAACTTCTCGACATCGTGTCCATCCAGCACCGAGACTGGTTCTAATCGGTAATCGACCGACAGTTACCGTCGGCGGAGCGAAGTTGCGATCGACTGCGGACGACTGTTCCGAACGGCGTGTGAGGTATGCACTTTGTTCCACTCGTTTTCACTCATTTCATTGCGTAAGAGATGTTTTCGACGGCACGATTTGCTTCTCGGCCGTCGAAACTGATACCGCTGCAGTCCTGCGATTATGAGGTTCTTACTTCCGTTCTATCGGTACCGATTGTTTGTGAGTGCTTGTGGCGCCCGCCCGAAACTCCATCGGTGACCGAACAGTGGGTAAGAAACCCATAGTCTCTCATCCCTTTCGGTTACAAGCCGGATAACTACAACCGGTGCTGTTAATCGAACGGATATGATCACCTGCACAAACTGTGAAACCGCCCAGTTCCTGCAGATCACGCAGAGCCGCGTCTACTTCGAAGACGGGGAAATGATCAACGAAATTTCCGAAACCTACGAGTGTACGCTGTGTGGGGCTACCGGTCAGTACGCCTACGACGATGATCTGGACGAGGAGACCGTCACCGGCGACGTCGAACACACCACGGAACGACCCAAGTACGCCTGACGAGCGGCCCCCGTTCGGGGGCGTAGCCGTCCGATAGCTGTATCGGGTTCGCTCTCCAGTTCCGTCTCCCAGTCTCGCCGTCTCGATGTGCCGCTATTCGTCCCGTTCATCCCGTTCGTCCCGTTCGTCACGTTCACCGCGTTCGTCTCGATCCTGCATCTCTTCCCTGGAACTCCCAACGCCGAAATCGGGTAACTTCTCCAGATCGCTGTCAGCCTCAGTGTCGTGGTATTGACGACGATCGAGGGCTGCTTTCCGGCGGCTGGCATCCCACTCTTCGAAGAGTCCGTACTCGTTCATTGTCTCCATGCCGGCGATCGCCGCCGTGAGCTTGATGCCCACCAGAGGGACTTCCGCGACCGAAACGATCACGTCCGCACGGAGGATCGCGCCGTCCCTGAGCAAGACGTCGATCACGTCGACGAACGTCTCCTCGTCCTTTCGCGGCCTCATGGTTGTGGGTTCGCGCGATCGTCGGCAGTCGCGTCTCCGTTACTCTCCCCTCCCAGTTCGGGCGCGAACGTGTACGGTGGCCAGGGCCCCGTGAATCTGACCTCGAGCCCCTCGTTCGCCGCCACGTCGTCGAGTATCGAGCCGATCGCTTCCTCGTCGTCCTCGTGAGCTAGCAGCGTCAGCCGGCAGATCGTTTCGCCGTCATCCGGTGTGTCGGTTTCGCCGGTCGATCCCGACCCGCCAGCCACGTCGTCGGCCAGCGACGCGTTCGGCGCTCGCTCGAGCGCGTGGACTTCCCGTGCGTCTTCGGCCAGACGTCCCTTGAGGTCGGCGGTCAGCGACTCGCGGCGTGCCACTCGGAGTTCCGATAGCCGCTGGTCGAACTGCTTCTCGAGCAGGAACGCGGTTCCCTCTTCGGAGTCTCCGATCCGCTCGTCGAGTTCCCGTAGCCGCTCGTCGCGCTCGATCAACGAGTCGTCGCTGATCGGGTCGACCTCGACGACCTGGACCCGGTACTCCCAGTGGCCGGCAAATTCCGAGAGAGCGCGTTCGAGCGTTTCGTGTTCCTCGCGAAGCCACTCGCGAACGCCCGCGTCGTCACTTCGGAGGATCGTATCGAACTGGAACGGGATCGGCGTCCCGAAAGCCTGTCCAGCTTCGTCGACGACCGTCTGATGGCGAACGAGCCAGCGCCTGATCTGTGCGAGGTCCCCTGAGTCGTAGATGCTGTCGCAGGCGTGGACGATGGCGCCGATCCCGCCCTCGGCGAGGACCGAGACCGGTTCGCCGTCGACGCCGGTCATCTCGAGGTCGGCGTCCTCGTCAGCCCGAACGATACAGTAGAGGTACCGGCCTTCGTCGATTGCGGGCGTTTGGGCCGGTTCGCCCGTCGCCTGATCTTCGACGCGCTCGTGGGTGCTATCGGAACCGTCCCGACTCATTCATCCTCACCTCCGAACACCGAGTAGCCGGGTTTGCGAGCGGCGGTGCCCTCGCCGTGAAACTGTTCGATCGCGTCGGTGACCAGCCCGTCCAGATCGCCTCTGAGGTCGTCGACACCGTCTTCGATCCCCTCGTCTCTCTTGAGGCGTTCGATCTCGGCCTCGATCGTCGCGAGTTGGCCTCCGAGTCGTTCGATCTCCTCGTCCGTGAGGTTCCCCGACTCCATCCGACGAACCGCCTCACGCTCGAGGGCGTCAATCAGAATCTCGACGACGGTGACGACCAGCGTCATCAGTCCGTCGCGAGCGTCCTCGCCGTCGCCGACGTCGATCGCCGTCACGACTCCGCACCCTCCGTATCCGGGCTGGTTTCGTCCGGTTCGGACTCCTCGTCGCTCGATTCCGCGTCGTCGTCGTTCGACTCGGAGTCACTCGAGTCGCCGTCCGAGTCGTCTCCGAGGAGATCGAACCCGCCGGTGGTCGGCCGTTCGGGGTCCGGCCTCGTGCCGAGGTGTTCGCTCACCCGATCCTCGTCGCCGACGGCGAGGTCGCTTTCGTCCGACTCCCCGCTATCGCCGTCACGTCCACTGCTGTCGGGGCTCTCCTCGCCGCCCGCGTCTTCTTCGTCCGCCGTCACGTTGACGCCCCGGGTGGGTGCGATCACCGGATTCGGACGGTCCATCTCCGCCAGTTCGGGATCGCCGACCGCCTCGGCGACTCGGCGCATGTCCGTCCCCTCGGGGAACTCGAGGCCGTACTTCGCCGCGGTTTCGAAGGAGGCGATCGCGGCCCTGACCTGCACGCCGAGCAGTTGGGTGTCGCCGATCGAGACGGCGATGTCCGCGTTGATCACGATTCCCTTGTCCAGCAGCATCTCGACAACTTCGGCGAGGTCGGCCTTCTGCCGGCTGGGCTGGAAATCATTTACCATAGCGCTCACCTCCGGTGGCAACCGGTTTCGGTTCCGAATCAGTCGTCGGGCTTACCACGCGGCCGCGCTGTCGTTGTATCGGTGGATCAGTCATCGTTGGTTCTCCGCTGTCGTTCCCGCTCGATCTCGAACCGCCGGCCGTAGATTCGCTTCCGGGTTGGTGCCGTCGAGAGTTTGACCTCCTGTGGCACCGTCGAATAGCGGGCACCGCCGCCGAGGTCGAGTCGATCCATCGGCATCGTCGACGAGGCCGTCGGATTCCGTGAGTTCGTACTCTTGTCCTGCCGGCGCATCTTCTCGCGGTTGAACTCGTAGAGCCGCTCGAACGTCTCGTGGGTCTCGAGTAGCGCCGTCCGAAAGGCGTCGATCCCCCGCATCGCCTGCTGCTGGATCGCAATCTGGTAGGCCTCCGGGTCTTCCGCGACGTCGATGTCGCCGAGCGTTTCCTTGGTCGCGGTCGCGGCATCCATCCCCGTGTCGAGGACACCATCCTCGTCGTCTCCGAGCAACCCGTCGCCGCCGTCATCTGTGACGTCCGACACCGCGTCTTCGACCATCCCGGCGACGTCGCCGTCTTCGAGATCCGTCAGGGCATCGTCCAGTTCGTTTTTCTCCTGCCAGACCTCGGTCAGATCCGTGGCGTTCCAGGCGTTCAGCAGGTCGATCGCCTCGAACAGCTCCGTGAAGTCGACGAGCTCGGTCACACCCTCGTCTTCGTTCGCCAGTACGTCGGGAATCTCGCCGATATCGATCGCATCCAGAAGCTCATCTCCATCGATCGCGTCCGGAAGATCGCTGAGGTCCATCGCCTCGAGCAGTTCGAGTATTTCCTCGGTGACCCGTACGAGGTTGTCGACGTCACCCACGACCGTCTCGATGGTATCGTCGTCGAGGTCGTCCAGAGCGTCGCTCTCGCCGAGCGTCTCCTCGAGTCGATCGAGACTCGCTTCCGCGTCCTCGAGCAGCGCGTCGAACGTCTCGTCGTCGGACTCGGCGGTGCTCATTCGTCGTCCTCCGTCTCACCGTTTCCTTCGGTCGTTGTCGTCGCTGCGCCGATCTGGACTGTGAGTACGCCGTTATTGATCGTCGCCTGAGACGTCGTCTCCCGCCACGGGACTTCGATGCGATCGAGTTCGACCTCTTCGACGGCGATTACGAGCGCCGAATCGTCGAAACCGACTGTAACGTCGTCCGGATCGGCGCCGTCGATGTCCGCGGTGATGATCATTTCGTCGTCGTAAGACCGGGTGGCCACGTTGTGGTCTGTCGAGGGAGTTGACGATCGAATTCGACGCTTTCGTGACCGGTTATCGTCCTGATTCCGTCTCTCACCGAACGATTCCCGCCTGAACGGCGAATCGTCCGCCGGGAGGTCGTCCCCGGTCTGAATCGAGATGTCGTAATCGAACATCGTTCGATCGCCCCGCCGACGGCCCGAACGCGACATCGAGCCGGAGTCTAACGATTCCAGCGCAGACAGCAGGCT
This sequence comes from Natrinema halophilum, assembly GCF_013402815.2. Taxonomy (NCBI): domain Archaea; kingdom Methanobacteriati; phylum Methanobacteriota; class Halobacteria; order Halobacteriales; family Natrialbaceae; genus Natrinema; species Natrinema halophilum. The sequence goes on along the minus strand of NZ_CP058601.1, from coordinate 856,219 downwards.
CGAGAGCCAGTGGCCGCTCTCGTCGGTGAATCGATCGTCGGGAGTGCGGTCGTCGTCCGATTCGTCGCGGTCGTCGTCGGGATTGATATCGCTCATTTATCGTTTCACCTCTACACGCCCGCTCGAGAGCCGTTCGTGTACATCACGAGCGGCTTCGAGCTCCGCCTCGAGTTCTTCCTTGCGGCGACGGTATTCCTCCTCGGAGCGCTCGCCGAGTTCGTACAGCAGCTGGTTCTCCTTTAGATCGTCCTCGAGGGCCTCCACGTCGTACATCTCGTCGAGGGCGATGGAGTGGAGTGCGTCGACGATGCCGACGAACGGGCGAAACAGGAGGTCATCGAGGATGAACATGGATATTACTGGGCTCCGATTTTCACGTCGACGAAACTGTAGGGCGCGAACGGCCCCGTGTACCGGACCATCAGTTCGTCGTGATCGTCCTCGAATTCTGCGACCGCTTCGTCGAAGGACTCTCGCTCGTCCGCATCGACGAGATACGAGCGGTTGAGTACGAGACGATCGCTGAACAGGTCGTTCTCGACGGACTGTGCGGCGATGGGCTCGAGGTGGTCGGCGACCTCGGTCTCGATCGCCTCGCGGTCGATATCGGTGTCCTCCTCGCGAACGAGTTTGAGGCCGAGTTCGATCTTGCCCTCGATATCGTTTAGCGCCCGTCGGAACGCCGGTCGCGCTCCGCGAAGGACGTTTTTTAGCGCACGATCGCTTTCGAAGGCCATGCCGAACTGCATTGGGACGATGGTCGTTCCGCCGTCGTAGTCCATGATCTCCCTGAGGACATCGTCGTGAATCTGTGCATCTTCGTCGGTCTCTTCGGGATCGGTGGTGTCGATGTCCGAGACGACCGCACCGAGTCGCCGATGGGAAATCGTGTAGACGCGGTCCGCGCCGGCGACCGCTTCCGTCTCGAACTCGACGGTATCCGACTCGACGACGCCGTAGACGTACCGGTTACTCATCGTGGATCACTCGCTGTACGTGCATGGAAGTATCACGTTACTGGTTCGAACCCGGTAATCGAGGCCCGTTACGAATTCGGAGCCGAGTCCCTCGTTACGAATTCGAAGCCGAGTCCCTGGTCTTGACAAACGCGTGCGTGACACGTCTCGGCCGGTGATGGGGCAACTGGATGCCATGGGTCTTCGATAGGTGTGCTCTCCGCGATAGCCAACTGAACGCCGCGACGAGCACTCGAGTATCGTCACTGACGATTCGTCGGCGTAGCGGGTTACGGTGGTGCTTGCAGTGGCAGCCTGTGGGACCCATCCGTCGGATTGGGGTTCCTGGTGTCGACAACGGACCCGGGGCCTAAGTGCCGGCAAATCGGCGCTGTGGGCTGCTGCGGGCCGGTCGGCCTGCCATCGCAGCCCAAGCCGTGTTACGAGCAGCCGATGAACGATCGGTGTATGGCACAACCACAACGACGACCCGACTCCTCCAGCCTCGCGGAAGTACTCGACCGCGTCCTCGACAAGGGTGTCGTCATCGACGTCTGGGCCCGGATCTCGGTCGTCGGGATCGAGCTGCTGACGATCGAAGCCCGCGTCGTCGTCGCATCGGTCGACACCTTCCTTCACTACGCGGAGGAGATCGCAAAAATTGAGCAAGCCACGGCAGAAGGCGATCTCGACGAACTCGAGGAGCTCGAGGTCGAGCCCCGCCCTGAATCGTCGCCGAAATCGGCAACGGAATAACTCTACATGGCCGACGACGCTTCGCGCAAGCGTAAGGTCCGCGGTCGGAAGATCACGGACAGTCGCGAGCAGAAGGAGGGTCGAAGAGCGAAGAAAGAGCTCGCGCGAACGGCATCGAACGCCGGCGAACGCAACGGCGACAGTCCCCTTGGCGATCCATCGGACGTCGTCCCCGAGCCGTTCATCGAGACGGATGCCATCAGATCACTGCGCGATCGGATCGGCGGCTGGCTCGAGGCGGACCAGCCGGTGCACCTGATCGGACCGACGGGCTGTGGCAAGACGGCGCTCGCGCTGTCCGCCGCCGCAGAGCGCGGCCGGCCAGTCGTCTGGCTGAACGGCGACGAGGCGGTCGACACCGCCGCACTCGTCGGCTCTCACGCCGGCGGGGAGCGCTACAAGGAGGACGACCGGTTCGTCGGCGGCGTCAGCAAACAGACGGAGATCGTCCGCGAACGCTGGGTCGATAACCCGCTCTCGGTCGCGGTGCGAGAGGGCGCGACGCTCGTCTACAACGAGTTCTCGCGCAGCGATCCCGCCGCTCACAACGTCTTACTCTCGGTTTTCGAGGAAGGCGTCCTGGAACGGCCGGGCAAACGGGGGGAGGACCGGACGATAGACGTTCACCCCGAATTTCGGGCGATCCTCACGTCGAACGACGTGGAGTACGCGGGCGTCCACGAGCAACAGGATGCGCTGCTGGATCGGTTCATCGGTGTCCGCGTCGACTACTATGACGAGGAGACCGAACGAGAGATCGTCGGCGCGCACGTCACCCTCTCCGAAGCTGATATCGAGACTATCGTGGAAAAGACGCGAGCGCTCCGCGACGAACTCGACATCGTCGTCGGGACCCGCGCAGCGATTACGGCTGCGAAGGGACTGGCCGTTTTCGACGGGCACGACGGGAACGGCGAGTTCGACGACGAGACGCTGATCCACGTTTTCACGGATGTGCTCGCACCGAAGATTGCGGGCGAAGACGGCGACAGCATCGACGGATTGCGATTGCAGATCACCGAGACCATCTGACCAAACCGGAGGCGATCGAAGGGACACAGGAGTCACACAGCGAACCGAATCAAGAAAAATGGCAGAAGCCGAAACCCAATCACGGGAGCAGTGCAAAGCCCTCACCGAGGACGGCGAGCGCTGTTCACGACCGGCTCAAGACGACGGCTTTTGCTACCAACACGACGAGAGTGATCCAACAGTGAACGACAGTCAGGCAGCCCAAGAGGAAGAACAGACGGACGAACAGGCCGAAGGCGGCAACGTCGAGGAGCAACGATCCCGCGGGACGGTCAATATGACCGCCGAAGAGATGACCGATCCTGAGGAGGTCGATGCGGACGTCGAGACCGACAACGAGGAGATTGCAGGGGTCCTCGCCGTTCGCAAGACCGTCCAGTCGACCGCCGGTCAACTCATCGGCCACGAGTTCGACGGCGTCAGCGAAATCTCCCCGACCGACGACGGCTGGCGCGCAGTCGTCGAGGTCGTCGAACGCCGCGCCGTCCCCGACACCCAGGACATCATCGGTCGGTACGAGATAGAACTCGACACCGATGCCACCGTCCACGGCTATCGGCGGGTCGACCGGTACCGGCGCGGTGACACCGCCCAGTTCGAGTAAGGGAGTCGGCGATGCTGGTGTCGACGAGGGAGGGCGAGAGCCGTCTGCATCGGTGGCGGCGCTTGGGCCGACGTCTCGCCACCGTCGTTGACTGTTGGATCATTCGCTGTCGGGTCTCCGCCTCCCTGGAGACCGGTCGTCCAATCGCGGACCGAGTAGCGAATACGTGTCAGATAGAAGCCGATCAGTCTTGATTCATTTGACCGGGTGCCACCGGAACGGTTTCGATCACCACCGGTTTCATCTCGAGGGTTGTCCGCCTCACAACAACCACCTTTCGTCGTCACTTTTTCGACAAAACCGGGCCGAGACCGGTTGGGAACTCCGTCGGAAACACACGGTCGGCCGCTCGGTGACTACGTGTCACTCGAGATATCAGTCGAGTCAGAAGATATCGTCGATAGCCGACCCTCCTATCGATAGGGTCGGGTTTCATCGTGGAACAGCTCGAACAGTCACAACGCCGAAGGTTCCAGCGCCCGACGGATCGGCTGGCGCACGCTTCCATGACGGATCACACAGTCCATGGCGTCGAGGTCGATTCCGAGACGCGATGTTCTCATTACCGCACCGACAGCGACGTCGTCGCGTTCAAGTTCGCCTGCTGCGAGCGGTACTATCCCTGTTTCCGCTGCCACGAGGCCGTCTCGGGGCACGAAGCCGTCCCCTGGCCGAGGGATCGGTTCGACGAGCCGTCGGTTCTGTGCGGCGTTTGTGACGGGGAACTCACCGTTCCCGAGTACCTCGAGTCCGACTACCGCTGTCCGGCCTGCGGCGCCGCGTTCAACCCCGGTTGCTCGAACCACGCGGAGTTGTACTTCGATATCGCGGACAGAGACCCGTGACCACCGGGGTTCGGTCCCGCATGCGGCGGTCAGTCGTCTGCCGGCGCAGTTCGCGAGTCGACAGCCGCCGCCGTCTGGTCGACCAGCGCCGCCTCGACCTGTGCCGGGAGTTCGTTGGCGATCGATCGCCCGTCTTTTTCGCGGGCGACCAGTCCGTCGTCCTCGAGCGCCGAGAGGTGGTGCGAGATCGTACTCGGGTCGCGGTCGAGTTCGTCGGCGAGTTGGCCGTTGTGTGCGCGACCGAGCGCCGCCAGTGCCTCGAGAACGTCGCGCTTTGCGGGTTCGGCGAGGGCAGCTCGGAGTTCGGCGCCGTCCGCGTCGAGGAAGTAGCGCCGCTTCCCGTTGACCTTGACACCGGTTACGAGCGATTCGTCTTCGAGAATGCGAACGTGGTACCGAACTGTCGAAAGCGGAATGTCGACTCGGTCGCTCACCTGAGAGAGATAACACCCGGGGTCGGTTTCGATCGTCTCGTAAATTTTCCGGCGGCCATCGTGTTCGAGCGGGTCCGAGTCGTCGTACTGGCTGTATCTGAACAGCGGGAGGATCTTCCAGGGAATTGCGGACCCAGCCCCTTGCAGATGTCGGATACCTCGGTTCTGGGTCAGCCAACTGGCGGTTACACCGCCTGCACCGCTTGCTGCACCGGACGCGCTGGTGCCGCCCACCGCAGCCCCGGAAACGCTAATTGCCCCAAGCAGCCCGACCAACACCGCGTCCGTCGCCGTTTCAGTGGCGCCGGGAACCCCGGTCGGAGCGGATTCGTCGCCGTTCCTGTCTGCACTCGGCGTTCCGATTTGCCGCGTGTCGTCGCGGTCGGCCCCCGAGGTTGTCCATCCGACTCCGGCATCGACTCCGGCATCGACTTCGGCGGAGACGGTGACCATTCTACCGCCGACGGACTCGACCGTAGAACCAGTCTCGTCGAGCGTCGAATTGACGGCTCCCGTCGTCGTATCGACGGTCCCGTCGACGGTTCCAGACGTCTCGTTGATCGCTGTATCGACCGATCCGTCAGGATTCGATAAATTTCTGGTCGTGTCTTCGAGCCCGTCGGTCGTAGTATCAGTGGTATTCTCGAGCCCGTCAGTCGTAGTATCAGTGGCGTTCTCGAGCCCGTCAGTCGTAGTATCAGTGGCGTTCTCGAGCCCGTCAGTCGTAGTATCAGTGGCGTTCTCGAGCCCGTCAGTCGTAGTATCAGTGGCGTTCTCGAGCCCGTCAGTCGTAGTATCAGTGGCGTTCTCGAGCCCGTCAGTCGTAGTATCAGTGGCGTTCTCGAGCCCGTCGGTCGTGGTCTCCGTGGTATTCTCGCGTCCGTCGGACGTGGTCTCCGTGGTATTTTCCAGTGTCGATGTCGTATCTTCGAGGCCAAACGAGATCGATTTCGTCGTCTCGCCCGTACCGAGGAGCCCATCGCCGAGTGAGTGAGTGGATGGACTCGACAGCCCCGGTCCGGCACCCGCTGCGACGCCCGTGAGCCCGCCGCCGAGGAGCATCGCAGCCGCGAGAACGGCGAGCAAGCGTGCCACGGTGGACGAATCCCGATCCATACCGATCGTTCCCCACTGTGTCGTGGATCGTAATACGTTTTGTCCGTTTCGTGACAATCAGGTGACCGAACAGGTGGGTTATCCTGCCGCAACTGAGGCCAGAACGGGAGTCCACGCTGAATCCCACGACTTCAGTCGTGGGTAGCTCAACGAGCGGCGTATCCAGCAAGGTATTTCCGCATCGGACGGCGGAATTTAGGTATGGATCCGGCGCTTGGCCCGCCCGACGCGATGGCCGAGAAACGCGACGAGTTGACGCCGATGATGCGCCAGTATCACGACCTTTGTGTGCGTTACGACGACGCGATCGTTCTCTTTCAGGTCGGTGATTTCTACGAGACGTTCTGTGGCGCAGCCGAACGAACTGCACGCCTGCTCGAGATCGCACTGACCAGCCGTGAGGATAGCACCGGCGAATACCCGATGTCCGGCATCCCGATCGACAATGCCGAGTCGTACATCGAAGAACTGCTCGAAGCGGGCTATCGGGTCGCTGTCGCGGATCAGGTCGAGGAGCCGGGGGAGTCCCCGGGCGTCGTCGAGCGCGCCGTCACGCGCGTTATCACACCCGGGACGCTCACCGAGGACGAACTGTTGACGAGCGACGACAACAATTTCGTTGCAGCAGTCGCCCGCGGGAGCGAATCGGGTACCAACGACGCGAACGACGAATTCGCGCTCGCGCTCCTCGATGTTTCGACGGGCGACTTTCTCGCGACGAGTTCATCATCGCCGGAGGCGGTCGCCGACGAAGTGAGCCGGTTCGAACCCGCGGAGGCTGTTGTCGGTCCCGACGCAACCGCTGAGCTGTTCCCGGACGATTGCATGGTCTCGCCGTACGACGAGAGCGTTTTCGATCGAGATCTGGCCAGCGAGAAACTCTCGGCGTACTTCGGAAATCCCGAAACGCTGCTCGCAAGCGACGCCGAAATTCGAGCCTGCGGTGCGCTCCTCTCGTACGCAGAGTACGTCCGCGGTGGGGAACACGAGGGAGAACGCGGCGATGAGCGACGCGACGACGAAAGCGGGGATGTCAATCGATCTGACCCGGACGATGACGCACGCCTCGACTATCTCACCCACCTCACTCGATACGATCCGCGAGAATACCTGTTGCTCGACGCGGTTGCGCTACGGAGCCTCGAGCTATTCGAATCCCGTGCCGTCCACGGACGGGATGATGCGACGTTGGTCGGCGTCCTCGACGAAACCGCCAGCGCGCTCGGCGGTCGAAAACTCCGCGATTGGCTCCGGCGGCCGCTGCTCGAACCCGACCGAATCGAGTCGCGACTCGACGCCGTCGAGGAATTCACGAGCGCGGTCCAGACCCGCGAACGGCTTCACGATCGCCTACGAGAGGTCTACGATCTCGAGCGGCTTATCGGGCGCATCTCCCGAGAACGGGCGAACGCGCGAGACCTGCGCTCGCTTCGTGACACGCTCGCCGTCGTGCCCGACGTTCGCGAGGAACTCGCCGACGCGGATTGCGATCGACTGCGGCGACTCTACGAGAATCTCGATCCGTTGAGCGACGTCCGCGAATTGATCGACAACGGGATCGTCTCGGACCCGCCGATCGAGATCACCGACGGCGGGATTATCGCCGAAGGGTACGACGACGACCTGGACGACCTGCGCGGGACAGCGCGGGACGGCAAGCAGTGGATCGACGACCTGGAGGAGCGCGAACGAGATCGGACCGGAATCGATTCCCTGAAGGTCGGTCACAATTCGGTTCACGGCTACTACATCGAAGTAACGAATCCGAACCTCGAGTTGGTACCCGAAAACTACCAGCGTCGACAGACACTCAAAAACTCGGAACGATTCGTCACGCCGGAACTCAAAGAACGCGAAGACCAGATCGTCGGAGCCCAAGAGCGCGCCGACAGGCGTGAATACGAACTGTTCTGCGACGTCCGCCGTGAGGTCGCAAACGAGGTCGAACGCATCCAGTCGCTTGCCGAGGCGCTCGCGTCGCTCGACGCGCTCGTTTCGCTTTCGACGGTCGCAGCCACGTACGATTACTGCCGCCCAGAAATCCTCGAGCGAGATGGAAGTCAGGTTCTCGAGATCGAGGGTGGTCGCCACCCAGTCGTAGAGCGGACACAGGAGTCGTTCGTTCCCAACGGCGCCCGCTTCGGGACGGATCGTCGCCTGGCCGTCATTACGGGCCCAAACATGTCGGGGAAATCGACGTACATGCGACAGGTCGCTCAGATCGTACTGCTGGCACAGGTGGGAAGCTTCGTGCCTGCCAGCGCGGCGCGGCTTTCACCCGTCGACCGAATCTTTACGCGCGTCGGCGCCAGCGACGATATCGCGGGCGGGCGCTCGACGTTTATGGTCGAGATGGACGAACTCGCAACTATCCTTCGGGAGGCCGACGAGAACTCGCTGGTCTTGCTCGACGAAGTCGGCCGAGGCACCTCGACGGCCGACGGGATGGCGATCGCACAGGCGATCACTGAACACATCCACGACGAGGTCGGCGCGACGACGCTCTTTGCCACCCACCACCACCCGCTGACCGAACTTGCAGACGATCTCGAAGCGGCCTTTTCGCTTCACTTCGAGGTCGGCCAGGACGACGACGAGGTGGTCTTCCACCACGAGATTGCCTCGGGGGCGGCGACGGGTTCGTACGGCGTCGAAGTCGCGACCGCAGCCGGCGTTCCCGACTCCGTCGTGGATCGTGCGCGAGAGCTGGTTTCGCCCGCCTCGAATGACACAGGATCCGTCGCCCGTGACAGTTTCGAGGCGAGCGATGACGCAGACCCGATCGAGGCTACTTCGAGCAGTGAACCGTCTTTCGACCCCGACAGCGAGTCACCTGCAACGGCGACTGCGGACGGTGGTAAATCACCCGCCAGTGCGCCGGCCGACTCGAAGGAAGTACCGGCTGCCGGCGACGTCCCGCCGGAGGTGGCAGCCGAACTCCGCGCGCTCGATCTCGCACACCTCACTCCTGTCGAAGCGTTGACCGAACTCGACCGGCTGAAGCGGTTACTCGAGGAATGAGGACCGATCACCCGTCGTCGACGATCGATTTCCGATAGACGATCTGTTCGAAGGGATCGTCGAATTTTTCAACCCGCTCGCGGCACACTGCTTCGAGCTCTTCCGTCTCGGACAGCCTGCGAACCGCGGTTTGTTTCGGCTCGTATCGAGGACGGCCCGTGTAGATCCTGGCGACCGGGTGCGCCGCTCGAGTTCCCGATATATCCGTCCTGCGTAGCCGCGGCGCTGCGAGTCAGGCGCGACGCGCATTCGAGTCACCTCGACCGCCGCGTCGTCGAGACCGCGAACGTACGTCGTGATAGACTCCGATTCGTCGACGGGGCGAAACGCACCCATCGCGACGATTCGTCCCTCGATCTCCCCCACGATAAGCTCGCCACCTGCCTCGAGAAATGACTCGGTGACGGATTCCAGGTCCTCGTCAGCTAGGTCCTCGACGTAGGCACCGGCGTCTCGCATGGCGGTTTCTGTAGCTTACGAATCCGAACGGCGACCGCCGGGCGGAAGCGACGGATCGTCGGAATTTGCCCCATGTCTGAACGGTCTCCCGGCGAGAGATAAAGTCCAGCCATTGGCCCACCGAACTGCATGGCCCGGCACAACACACAACCGGCTTGGCGTGGGCATTTCCCTATGACCTATCGAACGACGATCGGCTGGTCGCTCATCACCTCGGGAATCGTCACACTGCTGCTGGCGTATCTGCCGGGGAAATCGTGGTGGTGGGGCGTCGGGCTTCTGGCGCTCGGAATCATCATTTTCACGGTTCGACGGTAGCCGTTCACCGCCGCGAGGCCGGTATTCGGCCGGCCCGCGGACTCCGACTCTAGCGGCGTCGGTCACAATTCGAAGTACTGTCGCAAAATGTAGCTGAAAGTTTCTTCTGCCTCGTGAGCGAACGGTTGAGCGCAACTCATCCGAGGTGACGACCGACATGGGATCGACGACACTCGAGAGTCCTGCGTTCGACGACGGCGAACGCATCCCCGAGGAGTACGGCTATGCCGAAGACAACACCAATCCGCCACTCGAAATCGACGCCGTTCCCGACGACGCCGAGTCGCTCGCGCTGATCGTGGACGACCCCGACGCGAGAGAACCCGCCGGAAAGGTGTGGGACCACTGGGTCCTCTGGAACGTCCCGCCGGAAACCGGGACGATCCCGGAAGGCTGGGACCCGATCGAGGCGCGTGAGGGGATGAACGATTTCGGAGAACGGGGCTACGGCGGCCCGAACCCGCCGGACAGGGAGCACACCTACCGGTTCAGACTGTTCGCTCTCGATACGACGGTCGAACTCGAATCCGATGCCGACGCGAACGACCTCGAGTCGGCGATCGACGGTCACGTCCTCGAGCAGGCGAAACTCGAAGGAACGTATCCGGCGTAGCGCCGCGACGACTCGTCGGCCGAGTCGACTACCGCAATCGGTGACGTCAGGCGTTCACTCGTCCGGCGGCTCGAGAGAGATGAATTCGAGGCCGTGATCGCTCAGCAGCCGATTCGCACGGTCGGTCACCGACGGAGCCACCAGTATCCCGCGGACGGTGGCGTCGGCATGCATGTCTCGCTCGAGCGCGTCGACGTAGCGCCGGAGCTGGCTCACCGCGTCGGGACCGACCCGGCGGCGCTTCAGTTCGACGACGACGGCACGCCCCGTCGAGTCCTCGCCGTAGATGTCAACCGCTCCCGCTGGCGTCTCGCGCTCGGTCGCCAGCGGCATGAAGCCGGTCTCCAGCAGATCCGGCTCCTCGAGGATACGCCGGCGCAGATCCGCTTCGGTCCCGACGAGGGCAAGTTCCGTCTCGTCGGAGCCGGCGAACGCCGATACCTGCAGGACGTTCTGAAATCGCACCCGGAGTTGCTCGTCCGGCGACGTCCGGAGGCTTTCGATGACGATGTGTCCGTCCTCGCAAAAGACGTCGTGATCGCATCCCGGCGGTTGCCAGTTGACCGGTTGCTGGCCCTCGGCGGTGTGGACCAGCGCAGCCCCGTCGGGTTTGAGCATGACGTGGCGATCGCCCGCCTCGAGATAGCTCGTGGCACGACCGTCGTAGTCGACGGTACAGCGGCCATACACCGTGACGATGGCACCGCGGTCGATTCCGCGTGCGATCGCATCGCGGGCGGCCTCGGGCGACGGTTGCTGGAGGGTTTCGGTTCGGTGTCCGAACTCAGGGTCGCTCACTGAACCAACCCTACCGGCGGAGCGAATAAAAAGTGCCCGACAGCGGACGGTTCCATCCGCGTTTGCTAGTTCGGACGAACGATGCGGAGGGCTTGTCATTCGTAATCTCTGCACTCGAGACTGCTGGAAATCCGACCGGCTCGAAGGGCACCGACCAATCACTGCCAGGGGTCGCGTCGATCCAGCGGTGATCGATCTCGAACCGGTCTGCCGCGGGCATCGCGATCACGTTACGCTGAACGGACTCTCGCGTTCAGTCCAGTCCCAACCGGGGAGTCGCTCCTGGAAGCCGGCAGCGAGTGCGGCCTCGCAGTCGTCGATGCCTGCGTTTTCGTCTTCGCCGCCGTGGACGTTGACGTCGACGTAGTGAAAGGTGGCCTCGCCGAGGGTCCGCAACGGTTGCGTACCAGCGATCGTCGCGGCCAGTTCTCGGCCCAGTAGTTCGTCCACGACGAATCCGGGATAATCTCCCTCGACGTCGAGCGTTTTGAGGATCGCAACCATGGCGGCGACGTTGACGGCCAAATCGCCATCTGCAAAGACGATATCGACTTCCTCGCGATATTGGGTCTCGGTGACTGCGTCTACTTCAGTGTCGAAACGAGCGCCGAGATCCGCGCGGACGTCGTTGATGAGCGCGACGACTGTCTCCGCTCGATCGGCGACCCAATCACGTTCCTCGATGACACGATCTGGTGAAATATGCATCTGACGTCACGGACTACTGTCCGGAAGACCCTGGTTTTTGCGAAGGCTTTTATACTACGCAAAGAATAGCGTCGAGTAAGCGGGTTCTCCCTGGAATCTTCCCGCGCGGACCAGGATAACCGATTCGGGAGCGTGTTCGTCAGGCACGGAGTAGGATACGATGATTCGGAAGACGCGACGGAGTGTGAGCTACGTTGTCACACGGAGGCGACGAGACTCGCTGTCGGTTGCGGTTCGGTGGCCACCGGACGACGCCCCCACCGGAGCGGGCCGCCGTTTACGGTCATCAGTCGAAATCCCACTACCTGTCGTGGAATGCGAGCCCGAGCGGAGAGTTCACGCAAGCCACATTCGGCGATTATGAGTACTGTAGAGCAGCAACTTGACGATTTGAAAGCACAGATCACGAGCGAGTTACCGAGCGATATCTCGGTCTCCTCAGTGAAATACGAAGGCCCGGAACTCGTCGTTTACACGCGCGATCCGAAAAAGTTCGCCCAGCAAGGCGATCTCATCCGGCAACTCGCCAGCAAACTTCGCAAGCGAATCACTGTTCGGCCCGACCCGAGCGTCCTCTCGCGACCCGAGCAAGCCCGCGAAGAAATAATGAACGTCTTGCCCGAAAATGCGGGGGTAACGGACCTCGATTTCCACGCCGATACCGGCGAAGTCGTCATCGAGGCTGAAAAACCCGGCATGGTGATCGGTCGCCACGGGTCAACGCTCCGCGAGATCACGAAGAACGTCGGCTGGACGCCAGAAGTCGTCCGGACGCCACCGATCCAATCCTCGACCGTCTCGAACGTCCGGAGCTTTCTCAAGCAAGAACGCGACGAGCGCCGCGACATACTGGAGAAAGTCGGCCGGCAGATCCATCGCGAAGAGATGTCCGAAGACGAGTACGTCCGCATCACCACCCTCGGCTGCTGCCGAGAAGTCGGTCGTGCGTCGTTCATTCTCTCGACACCCGAAACGCGAATCCTCATCGATTGCGGTGACAAGCCGGGTGCGGAGGGCGAAGTTCCGTACCTCCACGCACCGGAAGCCCTGGGAGCAGGGCCACAGACCATCGATGCCGTCGTTCTCACGCACGCCCACCTTGACCACTCCGCGCTGATTCCCCTCCTGTTCAAGTACGGCTACGACGGTCCCATTTACTGTACCGAGCCCACGCGGGACCTGATGGGACTCCTGACGCTCGATTACCTCGACGTCGCCGCCAAAGAAGGGCGCGCGCCGCCCTATGAGAGCGAGCAGGTTCGCGAGGCGATCAAACACGCCATCCCGCTCGAGTACGGCGACGTCACCGACATTGCACCGGACGTCAAACTCACCTTCCATAACGCCGGCCACATCCTCGGCTCGGCAGTCTCGCATTTCCACATCGGCGACGGGCTCTACAACGTCGCGTTCTCCGGCGACATCCACTACGAGGACACCCGCCTGTTCAACGGTGCGGTCAACGACTTCCCGCGAGTCGAGACGCTCGTCCTCGAGTCGACCTACGGCGGTCGCAACGACTACCAAACTGACCAGGTTGACTCTGAGCGGAACCTCAAAGAAGTCATCAACGAAACCTACGACCGGGACGGGAAAATCGTCATCCCCGCGTTCGCGGTCGGGCGGTCCCAGGAGATCATGCTCGTTCTCGAGGAGGCGATGCGCAACGGCGACATCCCCTCGATGCCGGTCCACTTAGACGGGATGATCTGGGAAGCGACGGCGATCCACACCACCTATCCCGAATACCTTCGAGACGACCTCCGGGACCGAATCTTCCACGAGGACGAAAACCCCTTCCTCGCCGAAGAGTTCAACCACATCGACGGCGGTGAGGAGGAACGACAGGACGTCGCGGACGGCGAACCGTGTATCATCCTATCGACCTCGGGGATGGTCACTGGCGGTCCGATCATGTCCTGGCTCTCTCACATCGGGCCCGATCCGGACTCGACGCTCGTCTTCGTCGGCTACCAGGCCCAGGGGACCCTCGGCCGACGCATCCAGAACGGCTGGGACGAGATCCCAACCAGCGAAGTCGGCGCCATGGGCAACGGCGGCAGCGGCCGCGGCACCCTCTCGCTGAATATGGCCGTCGAAACCGTCGACGGCTTCTCCGGACACGCCGACCGCGCCGGCCTCGAGAACTTCGTCAAGACGATGAACCCGCGTCCCGAGAAGGTGCTTTGTGTCCACGGAGACGAACGTTCTACCCAGGACCTGTCGTCGGCGCTCTACCACGACTTCGACATGCGGACGTTTGCACCGAAGAACCTGGAGACGTTCAGGTTCCTGTAGGCTCGCCAGTTTCGGTCGCGTTTCCTGTATTGCAGTACCGACCATCGAAGGAAGCTGCCGGTACGTCCGGTACAACAAACTGGGATCGTACTGTTGGTGCGCGTTCAGTTCCGGGGAGAACCGTGTGATCGGCAACTTCGCTCGACGCATCGACGACCAGTGGAACCCTCGACCGTGACGCCGGTTCGCCGAGGAGTGGTAAACGATTCGCCAGTCGGTTCTGCTCGCGGCTGACCGGAGCTAGTCGGTCTTGCTTTGCGCAACGGTTCTGGTCTCAGACTCGTTGGTGGCTTTCGTGAGTTGGACGTTGAACGCTGCCCCGCCCTCGTCGGATTCCTCGACCCAAACGTCGCCACCGTACCCGTCGACCAGCGTGGCGACCAGGTAGAGCCCGATACCGGTCCCCTCGCTCTCGAGGCCTTTCTGGCCACGGCCGAAAATTTCGTCACGCTGTCCTTCCGGAATGCCGGGTCCGTTATCGGCGACGCGGATGACAACCGTTTCATCTCGTTCGTCGACAGAGAGGGTTACGCGTGGCTTGGCGGAATTATTGTGGAGGACGGCGTTGTTGAAGAGGTTCGTAAAGACGGATGACAACATTTCGTCTGCACGAACAGTGACGTCCGTCGGCAGTTCCCCGTCCATGGCGAATTCTGCCGACGGATAACTTATCCGAGCTTTCTCGAGCTGATTCCAGACGACCGGTTCGAGATGAACGGTTTCGAGATCGAGATCAGCATTGTTCGAGAGTGTTTCGACGAGATCGCCGACGACCTGGGTGAGGTCGACGACGTGACTGCTGCTCTCCTGGATCAACTCGAGGTGTTGCTCTCCCGCGGAATCGACGTGATCTTCGAGGAGTTCGCTGCGTCCCGAGATGACGTTCATTTCGTTTCTGATGTCGTGTCGGACGATGCGGTTGAGAACGGTCAGTTCCTGTTCTCGGTTTTTCAGTGCGGTGATGTCTCTGAGGACGATCAAGCGGCCGGTCTGAGATCCGCGGGAGCTCGTGAGCGGCGAAATCTGGATTGCGAAGTGTCTGGTTTCACCGTCGATTTCGAACGAGAGTTCGCTCTGTGCGTCGGATACATCGTCGAACTCCGTGATCTGCGACGAAGGGAATGCCTCCTCGAGCGAGTCTCCAACCACCACGTCGTTGTCGACGAGGCGTTTGGCCGCGGGATTGGCATCGACGACTCGATTCGTCGAGTTGACGACGAAAACGGCGTCTTGCATGTTGTCGATGACTTTCGTCCGTGCGACCGGGACGATATCGAGGAGTTGGAGGCGGTCGACCGCGAGGTAAAACCCGACGACCTTTACCGTACTCGTCAGGGTGAGCGTATCGAGGGTAACGAATCCGCGCCACCAGACGATCATCCCGACCACCACGAACAGAATGGTTGCGATGAGGATGCCAGCTTGCTTTTTGAACTCCGGGAGTGAGAGGAACAGCCGGATGAGGAGGTAGACGCCGACAAAGAGATACGTCGTCATCGGAACCGCGTAAAGCCAGTAGAGCGGTTCGAACGTAGGAACCAAGAGGCCGGTTTCCGGACTTATTGCAGCGGAGTAAACCCACCCGTGACTATCGTTGGTCCACACGAGGAACTGAGTCAGAATCGGTATGCTGACGAGTGCGGCTCCAGTTCGATAGGTGATGTACTCCTCGTTGTTGGTGTATTCGACCGCCATCAGCAGATAGCCGATCGCCATAAGCGGCCCCGCGACGAATCGCCAGTTCCACCAGAATAACTTCTGTGCCTCCGTCGTGGCAAACATCTGGAGGGTTACCGTCAGGCCGAGAAAGATGAGTCCGACGATGTCGAGAATAAACCCTTTCGCTCCTCGTCGATCGCGATGTCTCCAGATCGTCCCCAGGAGAACGGTACAGATAACGGAGGAAGCGATATACGGAAGTGCAACCGGTGTGAATTCGTATCCCATTCTGAACAGTCCTACTGAGGCGATCGGTCTCTTGCGCTCGAGACGGCGCCTCTCGTGGCGAAATACTGCCGACTGATGGGCGCCGTCCGCCGCTCTCGGTGGTGGTGGTGAGATGGTATTCGGTCGACAGCTGGTGGCATACTCATCAGATATCGCACGTTTCCATATTATCGTTACAGTTCAGTGGCCGGGTATGATTAACGTTTTGGCAATAATACAGTATCCCTCGGGACGACGCACGGCTTCCCAACACTATCAGTTACGGTTATAATTGCGTTTGGCTAACACTTCTGCGCTACACGGACCGCATCACCGAGCGCGGTCGCGACGAAACGGTCGACTCGCGTCAAGGCCCGTTTTCGCCTCCATTATCGGGAGTGGCCGTCACCGTCTGGTCCGAATACCATCGCTCCTCGTGGACGAGAGAATCGACGTCGAGACGACCACGCCATCCTTCGCTCTGGAGCACTGGTTCGTCGGGAAATCCACCGTCTGGGTACCCAAGACAGAGATACGCTACTGGTTTGACGTGAGGTGGGATCTCCAGTATCTCCTGTAACTCGTACGGGTAGAGGATGCTCACCCACCCGACGCCGATAGCTTCCGTCCGAGCGGCCAACCAGAGATTCTGGACGGCGAGACATGCCGAGTACACGTCGGTCCGTTTCATCGAACTCCGCCCCAGAACGTGTGGCGCGCCTCGCGTCGGATCGCAGGTCACGCAGATGTTGACTGGTGCGTCACGAATTCCCTCGAGTTTCAACGCCGCAAACTCCGCCCGTTTGGGCTCTTTGTACCCCTCGCAGGCAGCGGCAATAGCTCGTTCCGCGACCGACCCGATAGCGTCTTTCGTATCGTCGTCGGTGATGACGACGAAGTCCCACGGTTGTGAAAATCCCACACTCGGCGCACGGTGGGCAGCCCGGATGAGCCGCTCGAGGACGTCGTCAGGGATCGATTCGTCTCTGAACCGGCGAATGTCCCGCCGGGAGTAAATCGCTTTGTAAATCGCGTTCCGTTCTACATCCGAAAACTCAACCATGCGTCCATACGTAAAAATGACGTCGTATAAAGTCGACGGTACCGGTGGCGAATTCGTCGTGTTCGCACGACGGAACCGCCAGTTCGATCGACGGTCGATCACTTGGGCGCGTCGGCCGGGTCGACGACCTCATCCGTCTCCGGGTAGACCCCGACCTGATCGCACACGTCGGCCATCGGACACGCTTCCGGGTCCTCGAGACAGGCTGGTTTCCGTGCCGTACAGTACTCCCGGCCGAATTGAATCGTCGCCGTGTGTCCGAATCCACACTTTGCTGCGGGTACGTCCCGCTCGAGGACTGCTCGGACTTCTTCGTGGGTCGCCGATGGTGCTGCGATCCCCATGCGCCGATAGATCCGGTGAACGTGGGTGTCGACGGGGAAGACGCCGCCGCGACCGCCTGCAAAAAGTAAGATACAGTCGGCCGTCTTCGGTCCGACGCCCCGAACCTCGAGTAGCGTTTCTCGTACTGTCGACGGCGACTCGCCGCGAACGTAGGAATCGAATTCCGAAGCCGAACCGAATTCCTCGAGGACCCACACGGCGGCATCGATGAGGATTTCCGACTTTTGGTTGTAAAGTCCCGCGGTCTTGATGGTCTCGGCGAGCAGTGACTGCTCTGCGTTCGCGAGGGATTCCGCGAGGTCGACAGTTGTTCCGTCGTATCTGTCGATCAGCGCATCGTGTGCCGGCTGGCTCGCCTTGTCACTGGTGTTTTGGCTCAGGATCGTTCGTACGAGGCACGTGAACGCGTCCTGACCGCCGTAGGTCTTTTGCCAGTACAATTCCCCCAACCGATCGACGACCACCTCTGTGCGAGTCTCAGCTGTCGCAGGATCGAAATCAGTGGCCATGCCGCCGCCGTCAGCTCCGCCGCTGATGTTGATCGCAGGCTCCGGATCGTCGCTCATAGGGGAGCGTTCGAACTCGGCGAGTAAAACCGCGACGGAGCGCCGACCATTCGAACCATCAGAGACGGTATCTGTCACTCGACGGTGATTGTCACGATTGCCTCGGCACCCTCCGCCAGCGCTTCGACGAGGGCGCGATCGAATCCGTCGGCTGCAAATTCGGCTCCGAGCATGATCGTCCGATCATCGACGTAGTCGCTCGTCCGACCGACCGCGCTACGCTCGTTGGTACACTCGAGGGCTGGATCACCGCACCCCGTCACGGACTCGCGGTAGCCATCAGCCTCGAGAGTGACCGTGATCGTCGCATCGGCGTCCTGGCAGGCTGCGACGAATTCACGATCGAAGTCCGCAGGAGCACGGTTGGCGTCGATGGCGAGTATGCAGTCGCCTGCGGGGGTGAGGTAGTCGTCGGTCGACACTTCGAACGTGCTCGCGTGGTCTGCGCTGACGTTTTCGTGGCCGCGAGCATGAATGACCTCTTCCATACGAATTCAGTTCTGTGCCGATCGGAAAACGGACTCGAATCGTCGCGACGGCTATGCAATGCGGGCAATGGGAGTCTCGTGCACGTTCGCGAAAAAACGTATCGGCACTCGAGACGGCCGCTCAGACCAGACTCGCGCCGTCGAACTCTCCCCGATTGTAGTCGATGTTCATCAGGTCGAGGATCGTCGGTGTGATGTCGAAGAGGTCGGCGTTCTCGATGGTCGCATCGGGACTGTCGACGTACAGCGACGTGTCGTCGAAGCTGTGCATCCCGTTTCGCGGTCCCGTGTCGAAAACGTCCGAGTCCGCCTTGAAACCCGACTTGAGATCGAAACCGTTGTTCGGAATCGCGACCAGGTCGGGCGCGATGTCGTCGTGATCGCCGCGGAATGCCTCTTCCTTCTCGACGACGCGGTCGACGACTTTCGTTCCGTCGGGGCCTTCGAGCGCTTCGAGATCGGCCTTGAGCTCGTCGCGAACCGCGTCGTACTCGGATTCGGGAACGGACCCACGGGGCTCGCGGCCCTCGAGATTGATGTAAAAACGGCCGGGAATGAACGAGTAGGCTCTCGTATCGTCCGCGATATCGCCGAGTTCCTCCGGCTCGTCAGTCTGGAAGGAGAGCCATCCCTCCTCCCGAAGCCACTCGTTGAAATGGACCTCGTAATCGAGGCTGGTGAAGCCGTGGTCGGAGGCGACGATCATCGTCACGTCGTCGGGCAGCGCGTCTCGCAGGCGGCCGATGTAGTCGTCGACCTTCCTGTAGAAGTCGATGAACTCGTCTTTGTACTCGCCGTCGCGTTCGTAGTCTTTGAACAGGAAGTGGTTGACCCGGTCGGTCGTCATGAAGACGCCGAAAAACAGATCCCAGTCATCTTCCTCGATATAATGTTTGAAAGCTTCGAACTGGGCATCGACCGTGGCGTTAGCGTCCTCGATAAACTCGGATTTGTCTTCCTGGTGTCCCAGTTTCGGATTGACGTCGATTCGGTAATCTAGCGTCTCGAGGTAATCGCGAACGTCGTCGGGGTAGGCCGCCTTATCGAGTCCAGGAGAGAGAAAGCCCGAGACCATTCGCTGGACGTTTCGTTGTGGCGGAAAGGTGACGGGGACGTTCATCACCGTCGCCTTCCGGCCGTTCTCTTGAACGCGGTCCCAGATGCGATCGGCCTGGACTTCTCGACCCATCGGGACGTACGTGTCGTACGTGCCGACTTCTCGGTCCTGAAAGCCGTAGACGCCCGTCTCGCCGGGGTTCACCCCGGTCGTCAGCGACGGCCAGCACGCGCTGGATTCGGGCGGAACGATGCTCGAAATCTCGTTTGCGGTTCCATCGTTTGCGATCGCAGCGAAGTTCGGGAACAGTTCCTCGTTCTCCGATAGGAGACTATACGGCACGCCGTCGACCCCGATAAATGCGACCCGGGGATCGCCGTCGCCCCGCAATCGATCGAACAGACCCATAGAGAGACGTTAATCGAGCGCATACAAGAAGGTTCGTTTCGCGACAGTGTTTTGCGAACCGATGCCACACGGTTCGTCGCAGCGTTTTTGGACCTTGCATTCCGGAATCAGATGTGAGAATTGACAGGTTTCGGCACGGATAGTCCGCCACCTATTCGTCGGATTCGTTCGAATCGTCGGGGTCGAAGTTAGTCGGGACGACCGTGAGATGTGCCATACCCACGCCGGAATCGGTTGCAGCGTTGGTCGACGACGGACGGAGGGGTGGATTGGAGGCTGCCATACAGGTAGGCATACGCCGGGAGACGGGATAAAATTACCCATGCTCATAATGCATGCGACAGATGGGCGGGAATAACTCTCGGGAATCCATCGCAGCGATGACAGCACAAGGGTTCAGACTGCAGGACCCAGTACGTTACTGGAATTTCTCCTCGTAGAGATCCTGTGCGTGTTCGATCGCGTCGTACGCAGCCTGCTTGTCCTCCCAGCCTTCCGTCTGGACTTCCTTTCCTTCCTCGAGGTTCTTGTAGGTCGCAAAGAACTCGTCGATCTCGTCGAGTTGTTGCTGTGGTATGTCGTCGAGGTCCTCGATGTGATCGTAGCGCGGGTCCTCCGACGGAACGGCGATGACCTTGTCGTCCTGTTCGCCGTCGTCGTCCATTTTCATCAGTGCGACTGGACGGGCCTCGATGACGCATCCGGGAAACGTCTGATCCTCGACGAGGACGAGAACGTCGAAGGGGTCCTCGTCGTCGTAGTAGGACTGTGGGATGAACCCGTAGTCACTAGGATAATGGACATTACTGTGGAGGACGCGGTCGAGGACGACTCCCGGCACGTCCTTGTCGTACTCGTACTTGTTTCGTTCACCCTTGAGACACTCGACGACGGCGTAGATCTCTTCGGGCGGATTCGGTCCGGTTTCGAGGTCTTCCCAGAGGTTGACCATGTACCGGAAACTCCAGCGTCGATCAAAAAGTACTTTCGTAATCGAGTGTCACCATCTACGTGACGGTTGCCAGATACCCGACAGACAAGAACAGGACACGATTCACCGGTGTCCGGCGGTGTAGTGGTCGGTAGCGGGCTGTCTAACCGACTGACACGAAGTGATAGTTGACAAGTCTTAAATAGTCTGGTGACATTTGCACACGTATGTCAGAGGCACAATCAATCACCGGCGAACAGAGTATTGCACGCGAACTTACAGCCTTCCAGAATAACATTCTCGTCATCCTCGCAAAAGAGCCCATGTACGGGCTCGCTATCAAGCGCGAACTCGAGGATTACTACGGGACGGAAGTAAACCACGGACGTCTCTACCCCAATCTCGACGAACTCGTCAATCTCGGGCTGGTCGAAAAGAGCGAACTCGACAAGCGAACCAACCAGTATTCGCTAACCGAGGACGGCTACGACGCTGTCCTCGACGGCCTTCAGTGGACGCTCTCCAAGGTCGTTACCGACAACGATCGCGCCAGTGAAATCTCCGATATCGTCGAGAACAGCTACTAAGATCCTCGATCCGGAATCGGCTTATCGGCAATCTCAAAGAGGAGCCTGATCGACTCCTCGATCACCTCCTTTTGTTTTTCGGTGGGCCATGCGTTCCGAACGAAGTACTCGGTGCGAAACTCAGCTAGTTCTTCGCCCGTGAGTGATTCGATCGGCTTCGCGTAGTGATTGCTTGCAAAATCAGCGAGGAGCGACGCGTTGTCGCCGTGGACTTCGCCGTGAACATCTCTGACGGCCTCGACCAGACTTCGATTGGAAGCGTCGACGTGGTCCCAGTCGTCGGGATCGCCGGTTCCCTCGAGGGGGATCTCGACCGCACGTTCGATGTCGTCGATCCGATCCGTCCTGATGACCCCGTCCCCGTGCCACGCATCGGGATGGAGAACGAGGACGTCGTCGCCCTCGTCGTCGCGGATGCGGGCGGTGAATTCGTGGTCCGCCAGCAGTTCTTCGCATCGGCTCTCGTACGCCTCGGCCTCGGTCTCGTCTGCTGCAGATCGCTGGAGTCGGGTCAGCCGCTCTATTTCGTCGACGACATCTCGGGGGAGATCGATGCCAGCGGTATCCGCCCCGCACTCGTTTTCGCCGGACCACGAGTCTCCTGTTGTTTCCCTCGTTTCACTCGGTTCGTTGCTGTCTCCTTCCCTGTCGACAGCGTTGCGATCGGTCATAGAGGATCGTATGAGTTCGATCGGTTTTCCGCTTGCCGATTCAGCACCGGTGTCTGGCTCTTCGGTAGTGTCGCTTCAGGCCTGCTCGAGCGCTTCGTTCGCGAGGTCGTCCGCTCGGTCGTTGATTTCGCGCGGGACGTGTTCGATGGTCCACTCATCGAACGCCGCGAGGAGTTCGCGGACGGTCACGCGTTTCTCGCGCAGGTCAGGATCGTTCGTGTCGTACTCACCGCGAACCTGTTTGACGATGAGCTCCGAGTCGCCGCGAACCTGGACCTCGTCGTAGCCGTAGTCGCGGGCGGTCTCGAGGACCGCGATGAGCGCTTCGTATTCGGCCTGGTTGTTGGTCGCTCGACCGATCCTCTCGCCCCCTTCGGCGACGATTCCGTCGCCGGTGACGATCACCCAGCCGATCGCGGCGGGACCGGGATTCCCGCGGCACGCACCGTCGAAATAGAGGTGGGCGCGCCCGCCATCCTCGCGAAGCAACGACTCGATGTCCTGTGGAGTGGATCCCTGGATGACGACCTTGTCCTCGTATGCAACCGCGGTCGCTTCGTCCCGGCTTGCCCGCCACCGCTCGTGATCCGTGTTCCCAGACTCGACGACGATACCCGCCTCCTCGAGCCGTTCCCGAGCCGCCTCGACGTCGCACTCAATAACCGGCATTCGTCTCCGTGGTCCGGTGGAACCGGATAAAGCCTTTCCGGTTCCGAAGCGTAAACCTTCCGTCTGAAAGCCCCTACCGTCTGTTTTCGGCAAATACGAGAGAGTAGTCGAAAACGCTTACCCAATGTTTATATACTATGGTGATACTACTATAAAAGTGCGATGACACGGTCCACCCGCCAGCGGGAGCGAACGCGTGAGACGGACGAGACCGAGGATCAAGAGGGGGTACGTGCCTGCCCCGAGTGTGAATCGGACAATCTCGTTAAGGACTCCGACCGGGGAGAGCTCATCTGTGAAGACTGTGGGCTCGTCGTGGAGGAGGAACAGATCGACCCCGGCCCGGAGTGGCGGGCGTTCAATCACCAGGAGCGGCAAGAAAAGTCCCGCGTCGGCGCACCGACGACACAGACGATGCACGACAAGGGGCTGACGACGACGATCGACTGGAAGGACAAGGACGCCTACGGACGCTCTATTTCCTCGAAAAAGCGGAGTCAAATGCACCGACTGCGCAAGTGGCAGGAGCGAATTCGAACCAAGGACGCCGGCGAGCGGAACCTGCAGTTCGCGCTCAGCGAGATCGACCGGATGGCCTCCGCACTGGGCGTTCCGCGCTCGGTCCGCGAGGTTGCGTCGGTCATTTACCGGCGCGCGCTCAAAGAAGATCTCATCCGCGGCCGCTCGATCGAGGGCGTCGCCACGTCCGCGCTGTACGCTGCCTGTCGCAAGGAAGGAATTCCGCGAAGCCTCGAGGAAATCTCGGAAGTCTCCCGCGTCGAACGCAAAGAAATCGGTCGCACGTATCGGTACATCTCGCAGGAACTCGGCCTCGAGATGCGTCCCGTCGACCCGAAAAAGTACGTTCCGCGCTTCTGTTCTGAACTCGAACTGTCCGAAGAGGTCCAGACCAAGGCCAACGAAATCATCGAAAAGACGGCTGAGGAAGGATTGCTCTCGGGGAAGTCACCAACTGGATACGCCGCCGCCGCGATCTACGCCGCGTCACTCCTCTGTAACGAGAAAAAGACCCAGCGAGAGGTCGCCGACGTTGCACAAGTGACCGAGGTAACGATCCGGAACCGGTACCAGGAACAGATCGAAGCGATGGGAATTCACGGCTAATCGAGTTCCGACTCGATCTCTGCATTTTATGCGAGTCAGTATACGACCGCCAGCGACCAGTCGCTATCTACGTCTTCGTCTTCACCTTCTTCGATCGAGTGAACCGGTGGAACCGATGGGTCTCACTTACTCGTCTTTGCCCACGCTGATCACCTGCAAAAGCGAGTAAACGGGGACGCCCTCGAGTTCCTCGAGTCCCTGTTTGTCGGCGAGAACGATACAGGCGAGTGGCTTCCCACCTTCAGCGCGGATCGCCTCGATCGTCTCACGCATGGTCGTCCCGCTGGTGATCGTATCGTCGACGACGTAACACTCTCGGTCGCGGATGCCTGCGAAGTTTCTGGAGAAGGTGCCGCCCAGTTCTTCGATGTCGCCTTCCTCCCACTGGTGTTTCGCAGGGGTATAGGTGCCGAGGTCGGTTTCGAGTTCGCGTGCGACGAGGGTGGCGATGGGACCGCCGGCTTTTTCGATGCCGATCGTCAGGTCGACGTCCTCGCCGTGTTTGGCGAGCATATCGGCCATCGCTTCGGCGACGGCGCTCATTCGTTTGCTGTCCCGGCCGATCGCGGACCAATCGACGTGGATGTCCTGGGGGCCACTCGTACCGTTGTCCGACAGCTGTGGTGGTTTTTCGCTCGGTTGGGGTGTCGTCCCACTGCGCTCGACGAGCCAACTCGCCGTCTCGCGGGACACGTTTAATTCGTCAGCAATTTCTCCCTTCGAGAGCCCGCGTGCTGCGAGTTCTGCCGCGCTCTCGATCAGGTCGTCGACGTTTTTCATATAGCTTCAAATTCGACCGCCGTTTTTATAGTCGTGTCGTCCTCGACAGTTGCGGCCGTCCCGTGGCCGGCCGCCGCGACGTTCGCAGTGGCCTCCGGGAACGCCCGATCGACCGCGTCGAGTCCGTGAATTCCGGTGACAATCGACTCGAGGACACCGTCGGGCAGAGCTGCGAGCGTCTCGATCGACCGCTCGAAGTGAGTCCGATTCGAGTTGACGCTACCGACGAGGGCCTTGTTGTGGAGAACGAGTTCGCGATGAAGGCGGCCGCCGTCGACCTCGAACGACCAGTCACCGGGGACGCCCAGGAGGGCGGCGACGCCGTTCGGAGCGAGCGCGTCGATGGACTCGAAAGCGTGTTTTGCGTAGCCGGTCGCTTCGTAGATGAGATCCATGGGCTCGTAGACCTCGGCGATGTCTGAGACCGGCGTTTCACGGGAATCGATGTATGTCGCGCCCAGTTGTTCGATGATCTCGATGGAAGGGTCTGGTCGATCGCGGCGGCCGAGACAGTAGACCCGGTCGAATTCGAGCGTCGTGGTAAACATCGCGACTGTCAGAAGACCGAGCGAGCCGTTGCCAAGTACAAGTGCGGACTCGGGCTGCCAGTCGAACGCGGATCTGGTCGCGCGAGCGTGTTCGATCGCTTTTTCGCTGATGCTGATCGGTTCGACGAGAAAGCCCCACGGAGCCAACTCGTCTGCAATCGGAACGAGAGCGTCGGCCGGGCTGGTAACGTACTCCGCCATGAATCCGTGGGCGCCGACAATACCGCGTTCGACGTACTTCCCCTCGGGAGCCATGTCGGGTTCGCCGCGCTCGAAGTACTCGTTCGTCTCAACTCCGGCGGGCGGCCGACGGACCGTCGGGACGACGTACTGGCCCTTCTCGAGGGCTGTCCCGTTTGCATCGTCGACGATGCCGACGGCTTCGTGACCGAGAATCAGACGGTCGTCTCCAGCGGGAACCCCGCCGTGGCTTCCCTCGATAACTTCGTAATCGGTACCGTCGACGCCCACGCGACAGATCCGAACGAGCGCTTCGCCGGGGGCTGGTTCTGGAACGGGTCGGTCGATGATTTCTGGAATTCCCGCTCCGGGCTCAACTGCGATAGCTTTCATGGTGTGACAGTAGGAACCGTGATGTTAAATATTTATTCCTATTCGAGTAAATACCTGTGATATCGATTCGGTGAAACGTTGGTCCGGCCTGAACGAACCGTCTGTGGTTGTCGTTCGGTCCCGACCGGAAACGGTTATCCGGCTGCCCATACCTGTAATTTACATGGAACGGTACGATCTCGTTTACCAGCTATACGACGAGTACGACACGAAGACGTTACGGGAGTATCAGGAATTCGTCGACGTTTTTCCGGCCGTCGACTCCCGGGTCGCCCTGGAGCACTGGCAGGGTGCAACCGAGGAACTCGAACAGCGGAAAGACGAGATTCGCTCATCGTTTGCGGCCGGCGAGACGTTTGCGGAGATCGCCGCCCGTGCCACCCGCGATCAGGCCTTTACTGCCCTCGATCTCGAAGCGAAATACGGCAAAGCGGTGAACGTCCTCGTCCTCGACGTCGACGAGACGTTGCGTTCTGCGGGGGGAACCGACAACGAAATCCCGCGAGACACGCTGCATTTGCTGACGGAATTTCACGAATCCGGTGTCCCGATCGTCATCTGTACGGGCCAGACCCTGGAGAACGTCAAAGGGTTCGCGATTCAGGGTCTGGGCAGTGAGATCGTACACTCGGGGGACCTCTCGATCGTTTACGAAGCAGGAACGGGCGTGTTCACGCCGGGTCACGGCGCAGATACGAAGCAGTTGTTGTACGAGGATCTCGAGGAAACGATCCGGAACATCTTCGACGACGTTCGATCCCGCGTTTTACCGGACGCCCCTGAGGGACTCCGGCGAGGCTGTCACCTTCAGGGCAACGAGTTCAACATCACGATGAAACCCAATTACGAAACCGGCTCCGCAGATGCGCGAGAAATAATCGACGAGGCGCTCGTCTACCTGATCGATCTGCTCGCCGACGCCGTCGATGCTGCACTCGAAGGGGACAACGGTGCTCCCGCGGCTGAACCCGGAGGCGGGGCGGGCGACGGTGAAGATGATGGTACCGAAGACGACGGTACCGGAGAGACGACACTGGCTGGCGAAACGATCGGCGACTGGACGCGCGCGTTCTACGCCGTCCAGGACCCCGAGATCAGAGCTGTTCTCGAGGGGGAAGGTGCATATTCCGACCTCGATGCGACCGCAGTTCCCGAACAACTCGCTGCGGTCCTCGACCGCATCGACGTCGCGTACTACGAAGCCGACGCGGCCGAGATCGGTAGTCTGGAATTGAACAAGGTCGTCGGCGTCGAGCGCGCGCTCGACGTTCTCGGAGTCGACGACCCGTTCGCGCTCGTAATGGGCGACTCGAAGAGCGATCTGCGGGTTATGAAGTGGATCGCGGATACCGACGCCGGCATATCCGCCGCACCCGAGCACGCCTCTCAAGATACCCTTCACCACGTCCTCGAAACGGACGAACTCGTCTTCGATCGCGGGAAGAGCGTCGACGTCCTCCGAACGGTGTACGCGCTCAATCGCTTCGCCCGTCTCGGGTAGTAGTGCCGTCGTCGGTCAATCATCTCGAGTTACGTACGGTCGTCGATTCGCCTTCGTCTCCCGAGCCAGGCTCTCTTAAACGACCTGAACACAAAGGCCTGCTCAACAACCGGTTCCCAGCCCTTCTATCTATCAGCACGATCCGACTGGCCGCGTTCGGCAAGAATAGTCCACGGAATCGTCCAACAAACGCGGTGTCACGGAAGTGCACGGGTCCGCTGCCCCCAATCGATGCCGTAGGGGTTCCAGCACGATCATACTGAGGAAGCGGCCCCAGCTCGGACTCGAGACGCAACGACGATGTGATCCACCAATGACGACGATCGCAGAACTCTCACTTTCGACCGACGAGTTCGCACTCGCAGAGACCTTCCACCAACTACCGGCCCTCGAGGTCCGCGTCGAAAGCGTCGTCGCAGAAGGCCCGGTCCGAACGGCGCCGCTAGTCTGGTTCTCAAACGTCGACCGTGAGGAACTCGAAGAAGCCCTCACAGCAGATCCGACCGTTGCCGAGCACCGACAGCTCCTCGCGAAAACTGCGGATGATGAACTGTTCTACCGACTTCAGTACACGGAGGTTGTCGCTTCCGTTTGTCGGTGCGTTTACGCACACGGCGGGACGGTTCTCGATGCCCAGGTGTCGGACGAACAGTGGACGCTTCGGCTCCTCTTTCCCCACCGTGACGAGCTCTCGACCGCCGTCTCGGATATCGAAGAGCGCGGCGTCCGAATCGACGTGAAACGCATGGTCGAGGCGGGCCAGGACGAGGACTTCGAAACGACGGCAGCACTGACCGAACCGCAGCAAGAAGCTATCGCCGAAGCGTACCAACAGGGATACTACGACGTGCCTCGCGAGATCTCGCTCGAGGAACTCGCGAACGAACTCGAAATCTCCCACCAGGCGCTCTCAGAGCGGCTTCGACGGGCGAACCGCGTTCTCGCAGGTGAACAGGTAGACGACCCGACAGGCGAACCGGCGACTCCCGACTGAAGTCGTGACCGAAGCGATCGGGTCGCCGTTGGGTTCGACGAAGGGAATCACGCCAGATTCGTGTCGACGAAAAGGGACGGAACTCCAGAACAGCGTCGGATTCCCCCAGACGAGTCGATGCGTTGCGAGTCCGTCGGATCACACAGCGGAGTCTATCCGGTGGAGTCCGCCTCCATCGACCCCGGTTCCGAGCACGTATAGTTCGCCGACGGCATCACGACCAAAGGAGAGTATTCGCTCGAGTTTTGCTTCATCTGCTATGTCGAGGGTGGTGGTCGGCCACATCCCCTCATCGTCGGGACGCGTGGCTGCGAATATTCGTCCCGCTGGCAGAAGGTCGCCAAAAACGTACGCACCTTCCAATGCCGGCAGCGTCGAGCCGTCGTATACGTAACCACCGATTACCGAGATCCCGCTCACGCCCGAATCCGACTCTTCGTGGGGATACTCGACGATCGGGTCGCGGAACTGTTCGCCACCGCGAGGGGTTTTGGCCGCCACAGCTGAACAGTCGTCGTTTCGGTAGCATTGCGTTCCCTCCATGACGTTCCAGCCGTAATTTCCCCCCTTCTGGACGAGATTTACTTCCTCGTAGTCGCTCTCGCCGACGTCTGCGACGAAGAAATCGTCCCCGTCGAACGACAGCCGCCAGGGGTTTCGAAAGCCCCAGGCGTAGTACTCGTCGAGGCCATCGCGGCCCACCAGCGGATTGTCATCAGGGATAGCATACGCCCGATCGGCCGTCCGGTCGTCGACGTCGAGACGTAACACGCTCCCCAGGAAATCCTTTGATACGTTCTGTCCACCACCACCTCCACCGCCGCCGGCCCCAATTCCGACGTAGAGATACCCGTCCGGTCCGAACGCGAGATCGCCGCCGTTGTGGTAATTTGCTGGCTGAGGTATCTCGAGGATGACGCGTTCGGTGCCCTCTTTCACACCAGTTCCGTCGTCCGTCGCCTCGAACGCCGCGAGGACACCCGTATGGTCGAAGTCCGTGGGCGTTCCGGATCGACGTGGCGCGCTGTAGTGGACGAATAATCGTCTGTTCTCTACGAAATCGGGATGGAGCGTCATGCCGAGCAGCCCTCGTTCGCCACCTGTGGCAACCGCCTCGCCCAAATCGAGGAACGGTTCGTTGCGGAGACCGTCAGTCTCGTGGACGGAGACGCGTCCGTCTCGTTCGGCGATGTATCGTCGATCGGTTTCGGCTGCAAATTCGACCGCAAGCGGCATCCCCAATCCGTCTACGAGCGTCTCGAGGCCGACGGTGTCAGGTATTCGGTCGATGCCGACCGTCGATTCATCTGATTCGGGATCAGCGGCGGACGACCGACGCGTGTACCCAGCTAATCCCGTCGTCGTGCTCCCGGCTGCGATCGCAACGAACCGCCGTCGACTCACGAAAGGCGCCATGGAGGAATTCGTACAGCCTCGAGATGGAAATACGCCTATTCGAGACGTACTGACTGTTCCGCTGGGCAGATAGTCATCGGATAGGTTTCGTTCTCACATCGGATATGGCCGCTCGCGCTATCGGTGGTCGAGGGGGCAATAGAGGGTAGTTGATGTTCGAACAGTTCTTCGATCGTCGTTCGAATCGGCTACGACCGCCCCCTGAGGAACCGTTCGGCACGTCGCGATCCCCGCTCCATCAATCGATCGATGAATTCCGGATCACGGTCGATCTTCGACGACGACGGAAGGTCACTCCCCAGGTCGACGAACTCGACGGCGACGGGTTTGTACTCCGCGGGAAGGCTCCCTCTTTCGATCAGGTCGTTAATCTTCTCGATAAAAGCGATTTCCTGGTACAGCGAGAGGTTGCCCGCGAGTTCGTTACGACGATCAGCGATATCCTCCATCGATCGCGGTACGTCCTCGCGGTATTTCGGATTGATCTGAACGACCCAGATTTCGTCCGGTTTTTCCGACGCGCTTGCCGCCATCGTAAGAAAATCGCGGATCGGCGGATTTTGCGAGAAAAGGCCGTCCCAGTACCAGTGGTCGTCGATACCGACCGCTTCGAATAGCGTCGGGATCGCTGCTGATGCGAGGACCGTCTCGGCGGTGACCGCGTCGTTGCAAAACGTCGTAAACTCCCCTTCGGTCACGTCCGCCGCACCGAGGATCAAATCCACCGACGTGTCGGCCGCGAGGGTTGGCACGCGTTCGAACTCGATGTGGGCCTCGAGGGTCTCGAGAAATCGATCACGTCCGACCTCAGTGGTGGGAAGATCGTAGGGGCTAATCAGTGGCATCGGACCCCCGTGTGCGGCAAACTGCGCGAGGAAGACGATCCACTCGTTGAGGACCCTGTCGGGTGGCGAAAGTGCCGAAAAATCCCGCCATACCGCGTCGAGCGTCGCGACTGCACGTTCGGTCCCGCTGGTGACGAGACCGAACCAGGCGGCGGTTGCACAGACCGCTCCGCCCGACGTCCCGCTCAATCCGACGAGTTCGTACGAATGATCTTCGCGTTCACGAAGCAATCGTTTGAGGACGCCTGCGGTAAACGCTGTGTGGCTCCCACCTCCCTGACAGGCGATCGCGACTCGAGCGGTACTGTCGGCATCATCACCGGTGTGCATGCGAGTAGCTGTCCACGTATCTGGGCTTAGTGATAGGGGACGAATTCACACCTGGCCTAATGGGATTCTCTCGCTATTAGCGTAAAGAGAGGGTGCTAAGCCACCGTCTGCTCCCAGCTCCGCCGTTCGCATGGTCAGCGGGACGTCGGTCCCGCGCTATCCTCAAGGAGCGAGGCGAGCGAGTAGGGCCATTGCCCCCGAGCGAAGTAGGGGAGGGTAGTTTACTCGCTGATGAACTTGTTGTCCCGCCAGTTGACGCCGCCCTGCCCCGAGCCACGTTCGCGAGGACCTTCGACCACTTCGATGTCAGCGGGACGGGGTTCGCCGTCGACGATCCGGGTCGCTTCGAGCTCTCCGTCGTGTTCCGATATTGCCGTCAACGTCCCCTTTTCGGCGGCTTCGGCAACTTCACAAAGGACGAGGAACATCTCGTACTGGAGCAGTGAATTCTGGAGGACGGTCTCGCGGTCGCCTTTGAAAGCGGCGAACTCGACGAGCTCCGATTCGATCTCCTCTTCGTCTTCTTCGTCCCAACGGAACGATTGGCGCCGCTCATCGGGATCTTCCTCGTAGACCCGGTTTTCGGTGACGCTGGCTTTCAGTTGAGCCGACGGGGTGTATTTACTGACTGACTGGTCCTCTGCGACGGCTTTCAGGATAAGCGTATTATTACGTCGCGTGATCTCGACGTCGTCGATCCCATCAGGGAACGTTGCATCGTCGATGTGTTCGCGAAGATCTTCGAGGGGCAGTTCGAGGGTCGAGTGAAGTCGATATACGTGTCTGGATTCCTCTGTTGACATAGTGGGAAGGTGTGTGCGACGACAGTCGTGGTATACTAGTACGAGGGCGTGACTTATATGACCTGCTATTAGATCCGTGAAATATCAGTAGTGATTAATATAGTGTTATTTCGATGGCCATTACGCCCCGTTGAGCGTTTCAGCAAGTTCGTCGCGTTCTTCGAGTTCCTCGAGGATGTCGGAGCCGCCGACGAACTCACCGTCGACGAACGTTTGCGGAATCGTCTCCCAGCCGCTTTCGTCCGATAGCGCGTTTCGGAACTCGTCTAGCGACTCGAGAACGTCGACGGTCTCGTACTCGTCGCGGTGCTGGCCGATCAGTCCCAGCGCTTTGCGGGAATACCCGCACTGTGGCATCAGTTCCGTTCCCTTCATGAAGAGGACGACTTCGTTCTCTCCGATCGCTTCGGCAACTTGTTCGTCAACCTCCTCCTGATCGAGACCCTGGTTCGGTGGAAACTCCATGTCAGCCCGTAGGGCAGAAAGAGGCATATGCCTTGCGTCATTGGAACTCGCAGATTCGTTTCCGTATTGAACCGAACGGGGACGAACAACCGGACACGGTCGAGAAGACGAACGAAACATCGGAGAGGTATGTTCTCTGACCTGCGGCTAAAAATTTATTTATGTTGTAGTAATTATCTTTGGTAACGTGTTTGAAAAACAATTGTCCGAAGACGGATCGAAAACAGTCGACGAATCGCGGCGATCGTTCGTGAAGGCGACCGGGGCTGCCACGGCGACGCCGGCGGTCGGTATCGGTGCAAACGACGCATCGGCCGAAAAGCGCTCCATTGCGGGGGTGATCGACGAGATGACTCTCGAGCAAAAGGTCGGTCAGATGACCCAGGTTGCGATCGACGACCTCGGAGCGGGGTTCTGTCCCGGAACTGCGTTCAACGATCACGACGACGTGGAGACGGTCGGCGAACTGTTCACGGAGCTCAACGTCGGATCGATTCTCAGCGGCGGTTCGACGGGGCCGACGTTCGACGGGACGGAGTTCGTCACCGGGCTCAACAGGCTTCAGGAACACGCTCTCGAGAACACCGATCCGGCGGTCCCGTTCGTGTGGGGCTGTGATGCCCTCCACGGGAATACGTTGCTCGACGGCTGTACGAGTTTCCCACAGCGGCTCAACATGGGCGCAACTCGCGACGTCGAACTGGTCGAGACGGCGGCGACCCACACCGGAAACGAAATCGCGGCGATGGGTGGCCACTGGATCTTCGGTCCGACCGTCGACGTGCTTCGCGACATGCGCTGGGGGCGGTACTTCGAGGGCCATAGTGAGGACCCCATGCTGGTCGGTGAACTGGGGAAAGCGCGAGCCCGCGGGTTTCAGCGGACCGGTCGCGTCGCGGCGACGGTCAAGCACTTCGCTGGCTACGGGACGCCGAACACTGGCCGGGATCGCACGCCGGTCCGCACATCGATGCGTGACCTCCGCACGAGACAGCTTCCGGCCTACGAGCGCGCCCTCGAGCAAGCGAAGACGGTGATGGTTAACAGCGGCGCGGTCAACGGGAAGCCCGCTCACGCCTCCCGATGGCTACTGACCCAGGTACTCCGGGAGCGATACGAGTTCGACGGTGTCGTCCTCACCGATTGGGACGACTTCGAACGCATGCTCACCAACCATCAGTACCTGCCTGATACCGAGGAGGGGTGGCGCCTGGCCGTCAAGCAGGGACTCGAGGCCGGCATCGACATGCACATGTGCGGCGGAGAGACGCCACCGACGGATTTCATCGAAACCACGGTCGATCTCGTCGAAAGCGGCGAACTCCCGGAGGACCGTATAGACGAATCGGTCCGGCGTATCCTCGAACTGAAGCGAGATCTCGGCCTGTTCGACCAGCCGTACGCGCCGGAAGACGAAATCGATGATCTCGTCGGTGGCGCACGAGACGTTTCCGAGCAACTCGCCAAAGAGTCGCTGGTCCTGCTGGAAAACGAAAACGCTGTCCTCCCGCTCGAGGGCACCGAGAACGTGTTGCTAACCGGGCCCGGAATCGAGGCGGGAACCAGAAACCGGTTCCTGATGCAACACGGTGGCTGGACGCTCGGCTGGCAGGGAATCGAGAACGGCGATCTGACCGAGGACGGGCCCCGGCCACGTCAGACCACGATCGCAGGCGCACTTTCGGACCGACTCGGCGATCAGTTCATGCACGTTCCGACGGAGTTCGAGGCAGCGCCGTTTACGAGTATCAACGAGAATTTCGATAACGGATTCTTCGACGTCACCGACGAACAGAAAGCGGCGATCGTAGATGCCGCCCATACGGCTGACGCGGTCGTCATCGTGCTCGGCGAAGGTCCGCACAACGAGGGCTTCGGTGACCGCGACAAGATGCGGTTTCCGGAAGCACAGCGGAAACTCGTCGAACTGATTGACGAGGAAACCGACGACGACGTCTCGCTCGTCGGGGTAGTCCTCGCCGGAAGTCCGCGCGGAACTGAAGAGACGTTCGACCGCCTCGACGCCGTTCTATTTGCCGGACAGCCCGGTAGTGACACCGGTATCGCGGTCGTCGACACGCTGTTCGGTGACTACAACCCCTCGGGACGTCTCCCGTTCACCTGGGAGGCGAACGTCGGTCACGTTCCCCTTTTTTACGACGACTACCCGCCGCGACAGTCCGTCGACGCGGAAGAGGCGATGGTCCAGTACGAATTCGGCCACGGTCTCTCCTACACCGACTGGGAGTACTCGGAACTCTCGGTATCGCATGACTCCGTCTGCGATCCTGCGACGTCCCCGACGGTTACTGCCCGAGTAACCGTCGAAAACACCGGCGAACTGGCCGGAGAACACGTTATCGACGTACATAATACCGAATTCTATGGA
The DNA here is from genome assembly GCF_013402815.2 of Natrinema halophilum. Taxonomy (NCBI): domain Archaea; kingdom Methanobacteriati; phylum Methanobacteriota; class Halobacteria; order Halobacteriales; family Natrialbaceae; genus Natrinema; species Natrinema halophilum. The sequence goes on along the minus strand of NZ_CP058601.1, from coordinate 821,781 downwards.
TCGGTACTGCAGCCCGTCCGCCGACTGATGGGCTTCGAGCGCGTCGAACTTCGCCCGGGCGAGACCACGACCGTCGAAATCGAACTCGACCTCTCGACGCTCGAGGTCGTTCCCGGCGACGTGCCCGGTAATCGGGCCAAGGTGGTCGAAGCCGGCGAATACGAACTATCGGTCGGCGACGAGACGACGATGCTAACGATTGAGAACGCGGCGTCGGTTACGGATTCCGAGCCGATGCCCGGACGCTATGACATCGATAACGACGGCACCGAGGACTTCGAGGACGCCATGGAACTCTACCGACGAATCAAGCAGCGGGGTGGGGCAGGTAAGTGATTTTCTTCCCACGGATAGCGCGTTGACGGTGTCGGTCCCGCCGAACGCTCGAGCGCTCGGTGACGGCGGCCAGGGGATCGAGACCATCAGAAGGGATCGAAACGTGTCAGGGTTCCGTCGCTGGCGAGAACGATGGTCCCGTCGCGTCGAACGACGATTCCGTAGCCGAGCAATGAGAATTCGACGATTATGTCGTTTCTAGATCCGCCGTCGCTGCTGACCGACTCCTCGACGGCGAACGAGACCGACTCGAACCGCAAAGCACGGTTCGGGAGTTCCCGGATCGTCGCCGCCGGAACGTCTCGGATGGTACCGTCGACGGTAAACGCGACCACGTTCGGTGGCGAATCGATTCCACCGGGATCGTCGTTTGCCGGCGAGCGGAAAGCATCGATTTCAGTTCCGATATCGTCCATTTCTGGCGTCGCAACGCCGACATCGGTTGTCTCGAGTCGAAGCGTCGGCGGTCCGGTCAGGTTGATGGTGACCCGCTCCGAGGCGTCGGTAGATACGGTCACCTGAACGGGGTCTAGCGTCGCTCCCGCGAAGCCTTCGAGCAGCATTTTGTTCACCACCAGCCGTCCTTCGACGGTGAACTCGAGTCGGTCGGGCGGTCGTTGATCGATGGTATTCTCGGTCAGGTTGACTGCTTCGGTATTGTTGAGATCGACTGTCACACTCATGGGACCCCTCGACTGAATGCGGTACGTTCCGGACGTGGGTAACCGTGACGAGTAGTGCGAAAGTGATACTCTCGAGTCGGTCGGCGGGTGTGGTTTCTGACCCACGGCAAAACGCTAACTGCCGGGCCGGCGAACGGCCATACATGACGCTCGAGGTCGGCGTACTCGGCTATCGTTTTATGGGAAAAGCTCACGCAAACGCGATGGCGCGGCTTCCGATGTTTTTCCCGGATGCACCCGAAATCCAACGGCGCGTTCTCGTGGGCCGCCACGAGGAGGCGCTGTCGGACGCCGCCGATCGACTCGGCTTCGAATCGATTGCGACAGACTGGGCGAACGTCGTCGACGAGGTCGACGTTTTCTACAACCTCGGGCCGAACCACGTTCACGTCGAACCTTCGGTCGCCGCTCTCGAAGCCGGCACACCCGTATTTTGTGAAAAGCCGCTTGCGCCGACGCTCGAGGGTGCCGACGTGATGGCTGAAGCGGCCCGCGATGCAGGCGATGCCGTCCCCGCCGGGTGCGCGTTCAACTACCGATTCGTGCCCGCGATTCGGTACGCAAAACGGTTGCTCGAGGCGGGCGAGTTAGGCGAGATCCACCACGTTCGTGCTCGATACCTTCAAGACTGGTTGGTCGATCCCGATGCCCCGTGGTCGTGGCGCAACGACGAGGAGATGGCAGGGTCGGGCGCGCTCGGCGATCTCGGGTCCCACTCGGTCGATCTCCTCCGCTTTCTCGTCGGTGACGTCGGTCTCGCCGGTGAGATAGATCGGGTCAGTGGCCACCTGCAAACGTTCGTCGAAGAGCGGCCGACCGAAGGGTCCTCAGCACAGAACGACTCCGAAACTCGGCCCGTCACGGTCGACGACGCATACACCGCACAACTCGAGTTCGAGAACGGTGCGATGGGCACCCTCGAGGGATCGCGCTTCGCGACGGGCCACAAAAACGACCACGTCATCGAGATTCACGGGTCGGCGGGCAGTCTGCGATTCTCACTCGAGCGGCTGAACGAACTCGAGGTGCTCCGCGGTGACGACCGGGGATACGAAACGATTCTGGTCACCGACGAGGACGATCCGTACGTCGACCACTGGTGGCCACCGGGTCACGTGCTCGGCTGGGAACACACGTTCGTCCACGAGAATTACGAATTCCTCAGCGCGGTCGAGTCCGGTAGCGACTTCGCACCGAACTTCGACGACGGCCTGGCCGCTCAGCAAGTGCTCGACGCGATCGAGGAGAGCGACGACGGGGGAGAGTGGGTCGAAGTCGGGTAGTCGAATCGAGCGACTGCCCGCCACTCGAAACCAGAATCATCGGATCGATGACCTGGAGCAGCGGGTGCGAACTGCCGAATCGGCGGGAACAACGTTACAGTTCGGCGTCAAACGTGTGGGCAGGCTCGACCCGGAGGTTCCTGGCACCGCACGCAACATGACGCTGGTGAGAGGACTGCCACACTGGAGCGTCGGGTTATGAGAGCTGGTCGTTCACTCCGTTTCGATTCTGCTAACCGTATGAATCCGGGTGTACGGGACACTGCCGTTCTCGGGTGGATTACCGTCGATCTCGAGATAGGTCGTTTCGAGTCCGGTTACCTCTCCAGTGACGTCGAGCTGGTGATCTTCGGTCCGCTCCTCGTTACGAACCTCGACGACGTCACCGATATCGACGTGACTCTGGACGAGCTCTGCAGCACGCTTTTCGTCGGTATCTGGTGGAATCGTCAGATCAGTCATGGCGATCTGTTTGTATCGTGTCTACTGGGGTAGCACTTGAGCAAGAATACGCAACTCGAGGGATCGACGGGACGACCGTTTTTGTACGAACCGGCCGAATGACGACCAATGAAGATTATCAAGGACAGCGTTCACGATCACATTCAGGTCGACGGCGTCGCTCGCGACCTCCTCGATACGCCCGAGCTCCAGCGTCTCCGGAACGTTAGTCAACTCGGGACCGTCTCGCTGGTCTACCCCTCTGCCAACCACACGCGGTTCGAACACAGCCTCGGTGTCTATCACCTCGCCTGCGAAGCCCTGGAGCACCTCAGCGTCGAAGGAACGCGAGCAGAGCGGGTCCGCGCGGCAGCGCTCCTTCACGACGTCGGCCACGGCCCGTTCAGTCACAACCTCGAGTCGCTGACTCACCGCCGGACGGGCCGATATCACGACGACGTCCACGAGTTGCTCACCGACGGGGCAGTGGGGGACGTACTACGCGATAACGACCTCGAGCCGGCAGCGGTGGCGGATCTCATCGCGGGTGAGGGGCGATTCGGACAACTGGTATCAGGCGAACTCGACGTGGATCGGATGGATTATCTGGTCCGTGACGCCCACCACACGGGGGTCCCCTACGGGACGATCGATCACGGTCGCCTCGTTCGGGAACTAACCTTTGCCGACGGCGAACTCGTTCTTGCCGAAGGAAACGTCCAGACCGCAGAGAGCCTGCTGGTCGCTCGGGCGTTGATGAATCCGACCGTCTACAGCCACGGCGTCGCCCGAATCAGCAAGGCGATGCTTCGGCGGGCCGGGGAACGCCTGCTCGAGGCTGCAACGACTGACATCGATGCCGAGACCCTGCAGCGGATGGACGATCACGATTTGATCGTGGCCTTACGGTCGTGTGAATCGACGACGGAGTTCTCTCGCCGGCTGGATCACCGCGACCTGTTCAAGCGGGCCGTGTGGGCCGAGATAGACGACGTGCCGGGTGGCGTCATCGAGGCGTCCCATGAAACGATCCGCGAGTTCGAACGCGAGATAGCCGACCGAGCAGACGTCGATCCGACCCAGGTGATTCTCGACGTGCCCAGCCGTCCGTCGATGACGGAGTCGACAACGCGCGTGATGGTAAACGGTGACGTTCGTCAGCTGGGTCAGCAGTCGCCGCTGGTCGAGGCTCTGCGAGCGGCCCAATATTCCCAGTGGCGACTGGGCGTCTACACGCCGTCCGCGTTACGCGACCGGCTCGGCCGAGCAGCAGTCGACGTCCTCGGATTAGATATCGACGGCGCATTGGTCAGCGAAGTCCGGAACGGACTCGACGCGACGTTGGATCAGTTCGTCGAATGAACCGGGCCTGCGTCCGACGTGAGCGTTTATTACGATACGTGGCTCTTTAGTTATATTTATGTAGTTATAGAAATGGACTATCGAAGTAATAATGCGGATATATTTGTCATGAGCGAAGAAGAAAACCGGACTACAAACCAGGCAACAGTAACGAGTCGATTGCTAGCCATCGTTACTGCTTTCGGCCTTACCGTTTCGGGCGTCGTCGCAGCGGGGATCGGCGTACTCATCGCCAGTTTCGGTGGGGTACTCGCTGTCGGCGATCCGAACGGGCTTTTCCTTTTCGTCGTCGCCGTAACCACCGCAGCCGAACTCGGATTCCTGGTGGTCGGATACGGATACGTCCGACTTCGCGACCGGAGCGTTTCGGTCCGTAGACCGTCTGGAAACGACACTCGAATAACGCTGCTCGGGACCGTCGGTGCGTTCATCGTCGGCGTCGGGCTCTTCTCGTTGTTGGGAGTCATCGGTCTGCAGCCACAGACGTTTTACACGGCGAAAAACATCGATACAGCGACGTTCGTAGCTACGGCTGCAGTGATCGTCCTCGTCGCTCCGCCCGCCGAGGAGTACCTTTTTCGAGGGGCCATCCAGGGGCGGCTTCACGATTCGTTCGGTCGGACCGGAGCAATCGCCGGAGCGTCCCTCCTCTTCGGTGCGATCCACATTCCGAACTACCTCGGGTCCGAGGTCCCCGCCGTGATCGCCGGTGCACTTATTCTCACTCTCGTCGGTGCCGTCTTCGGCTACGTCTATGAACGAACGGAAAACCTGCTCGTTCCGATCGCCGTCCACACTGGTTACAATCTCGCTCTGATGATCGTAAGCGCGACAGCATTCGTCTGAACTACCACGTATCTTGCCACAGCTACCGCCGTACGTCTCTCGAGGAGGCATATCTGCTTCCGAGGGTCGATTTGCAGAACCCGACGCAGGGCCCCACGAGTGGGAGGGGACGGAGGGCTGGCCAGACGTCGCGATATCGTCGGTGCGAAGTCGTTCGACGGAGCGAAGCCGTTTCGTGAGGCCACAACCACGCAATTTTTGAATTCGACGACTCGGATTGATTCCGACGGAACACCCCGGTCCGTACCTCTTCAGCCCTGTTTGCTGGCGAAAGACCATCACTCCCTCGAATCACAGCGATTTGGCTCTCCACTCTTTGTCGTCGTCCGGTACAGAAGGTGCAGTCGCATCTCGATTCACCTACCGGCGCCGAGCGGGTATAGTAGTCGTCGGAACGATGTACCCGCCGCTCGGCAGACAGCAGCCAGCGAGAACCGCTGGCCGTGAATTCGCGGGCAGAGTGCACTGACTTCCAGCGACTACGATAGCCGAACTCATCCGACGACGAATCGTTGAAGGCACTGACCGCAAACTGATCGGTATGGAACGAACGGGAACGATCCTGCGCGGGCGCGAATTCGATCCCGTCGAGGGACGGGTCGTGATCGACGAGGACGGTCGCATCGAAGCCATCGAGGAGGCGTCAGTGGATGGGGACGCCCTCATTCTTCCGGCGTTCGTCAATGCACACACTCACATCGGCGACTCGATCGCCAAAGAGGCCGGCGGGAGCGGGCTTTCGCTCGAGGAACTCGTCGCGCCACCGGATGGGCTGAAACATCGGCTGCTCCGGGCGGCGTCCCGCGACGAACTCGTAAGCGCGATGACGCGATCGCTGCAATTCATGCAGCGGTCCGGCACGGCTGCCTGTCTGGACTTTCGCGAGGGCGACGTCGACGGAGTGCGAATGCTCGAGGACGCCGCGGACGGCCTCGAGATCGATGCACTCTCCTTCGCTCGCGGCTCCGTCGACGCGATGCACGCCGGCGATGGCTTCGGCGCGAGCGGCGCTAACGATGCGACCTTCGATCGAGAGCGAGAGGCGACGCACGAGGCGAATAAACCGTTCGGGATTCATGCGGGTGAAGTCGACGAAAGCGACATCACCCCTGCGCTGGATCTCGATCCGGATTTTCTGGTTCACATGGTCCACCCCGAGCCGGCCCACCTGGAGCGAGTCGCGGACAACGAGATTCCGGTGGTCGTCTGCCCCCGCTCGAATCTCGTGACCGACGTAGGGCTGTCGCCCTACGATGCACTTCACGAGCGAACGACGCTCGCGCTCGGCACCGACAACGTGATGCTCAACTCGCCGTCGATGTTCCGCGAGATGGAATTCCTCGCCAAGCTCTCGAACCTCTCGGCAGACGAAATCCTTCGAATGGCGACCGTCAACGGGGCCGAAATCGCTGATCTCGAGTTCGGTTTGATCGAGACCGGTCGGGAGGCACGACTGCTGGTCCTCGACGGAGACTCGAACAACCTCGCCGGTGCGCAAGACCCGGTTCGGGCCGTCGTCCGTCGCGCTGGCGTCGATGACGTTCGGGAACTCGTGTTCGGCTAGCGGACTCAGTCGAGACGGTCGGACGTTTCCGCATGCTCTTTTGCGAGCGCGACGTACCGGTCTGCGGTCGCCTCGAGGCCGTCCCCTTCTATCTCCGTTTTCACCTCGGCTGGCGCGCCGACGACGAGCGACGACGCCGGTATGTCTGTCTCTTCGGTGACGACGCTGCCCGCGGCGACGACTGCCCCTTCACCCACCCGAGCGCCATCGAGGACGGTCGCGTTCATTCCGACAAGCGCCCGCTCGGCGACGGTCGCATTGTGAACGATAGCGCTGTGGCCGACGGTGGTGTATGGCTCGAGTTCCGCATCTTCGTGAAGAACAGCGTTGTCCTGAACGTTTGCGCCTTCGCCGATCACGATCGTGCCGTTGTCTCCGCGGAGCGTCGTGTTCGGCCAGATGCTTGCTTCGTCTTCGATGACGACGTCGCCGATGACGACTGCCGCGTCGTCGACGTGAGCGGTCTCGGCAATCTGCGGTTCTGACCCATTGAATGATCGTATCATACTCGACTCTGTCTCGAGAATCATCTTGAAGGTGATCATCTAGCACGGTGGTACTGTCACAGTCGACAGATTCGATTCCACGGACGACTCACAGCCTCACCGGAGTACGAACACGTCCCAGCCGCTGGGGCCCACGAAACGAGAGCGTTGAGAATCAGTCCTGCTGTCCAGCACCTACAAGTGGCTATTGCCGGCTCGTAGTGACGGGCTGTCGGTATGAGAGTCGAGTGCCGAAACGAGGTGTCCCCGCTCTCAGAACGCGTTGGCGTCGAGATTCGCGTCCGCGTGCAAGCTATCTTTCAGGGCGTCGTGAACTTTACAGAGCTCGAAGGCTCGCTCGAGGATTTCATCGCCCGTATCGTCATCTACGTCTGCCGCGACACGAATGTCGAACTGAATCGACTCGAGTTTGTCGTCGTCGTTCAGTTCGCCGGTCGTTTCGATTTCGATCCGCCCGAGATCGTCGGCACCCCGCTGTTGGCCGCCGACCCGAAGTGCGGGTACGTAACAGGACCCATACGCTGCCAGCAGTGCCTCTAGCGTGTCCGGAGCGTCGTCCCCGTTGGCGTCGATCGTCGTTTCGAACTCGCGGATATCGTTCGTGGCGCTGTATCCTTCGTCTGAGACGGTGGTGACCTGCTTCGCCATAGCACTTCGAGAGATACACGGGCGAGGCTGTAAACGTTGGTGGTGGATAGGGTGGCAGGCATCTCAACCACATCGCGGCGTGAGCAATCGAACCGTGGCCTGTGATTTGCGGTGGCGTGTTCCCGTTTTCCACCTGCGTGTGGATTACGTGCTAGAACCCTTGCGCTTGCAGCGGTGATTCGTTTGTTCATCACGACCGAACAGTAAACAGAGTACACCATGTCCTCCTTCGATACGCGATCGGCAAACAGGCTCAGTATGGTTTCAACGTTGATCGACAGCGCGCTGGCGTTTCGACGTGGCCGCCCGAAAAGCGGGCTCTTGCTACTCGGCGCGGCCGCACTGTCGTCGCGCATCCCCGGTGTCGGAACACTCGTCTCGTTGTTTCTCAGACTCGCGCGCCGACTTCGATGATCGAGACAACGGATGGTTGACGTAACTGGCCATCTCGCGATGGCGATGTTGTTCGCCGCGCCGGCGTGGATACTCTGGGATCGGCGCGGGGCGCTTGGATTTACCGGGTTTGCGCTACTGACAGCGATGTTGCCCGATTCCGACCTGGTGCTTCGACACGTCCTACCGGTTTCACACCACGGCGTAACCCATACCGTAGTGTTCGTGGTGTCGATGAGCATCCTCGCCGGAATCGTGGCTGCGAAGTGGCTCACCGACCGGTTCAACGACCACGGCTGGATCCGTAGTACGGAAATCCCAACCGAGACCGTCTTCGTCTTCGCGACCGCGGGACTGATTCTCGGTGGCACCAGCCATTTGTTCGCGGATATTCTCTCCGCCCCCGACATCGCGCCCCCGCTCAAGCCGTTCTGGCCGTTCTATTCGGAGCCGATTATCGTCGACGTTATCTATTACGATTCGGTGATCTGGAACTTCGGACTGATCATCGTCGCCGTCGGACTCCATCTGGTACTCGCCCGGTACCGAAGCTATCCGCTCGAAACGCGCTATCGAATCGGAAACTGAGACGAACGCACCGAGTCGAAGTTCGGCGCCAACATCACGGAAGAGAGGTTTCCTTTCGACGGGCGGTGACTCGAGCGAGTGGACAAACTGTCGCTCGGCCCGTCGTTCACTGGGTGGTCCCGCCTGCGATCAGGGTTCGAGTTCGAACGATTCGTCGGCCTCGAGTACGGTTACCTCGGCGTCACTGCCGGTCGCCGCGACTTCGCGGGCGAAGCCGTCGGGGTCCTGTTCGATCGGCGGGAACGTGTCGTAGTGCTGTGGAAAGACGTGGTCGACGTCGAGCCAGTCGGTGGCGACGGCGGCCTGCAACGGTCCCATCGTGAAGTGGTCGCCGATCGGTACCGTCGCAGCGTCGGGCTCGAGATACGGTCCGATGACCTCGCGCATCTCGGTCATGAGGCTGGTGTCGCCGGCGTCGTAGAACGTGGTCGATTCCTCGTCGCTGACCTGGGTCGGCTTCGTATCGGAGACGACGAAGCCGGCGGGCATTCCGCCGCTTGCGTCGTTCTCGGTCATGATCCCGTTGGTATGGTCGGCGCGGACCATCGTGACGTACGCGTCGCCGCATTCGACGGTGCCGCCGAGGTTCATTCCCATTCCGCCGACTGCGTCCTCGAAGCCGAACTCCTCCTGGCAGTACGAGGTCAGCTCGGGCGTTGCGACCAGCGTCGCGTCCGAAAAGGCACCGGCGTCGGCGATGTGATCTGCGTGGCCGTGTGTCAACAGCACGTAATCGGGCGTTTCGACATCGGACGGCTCGAGGTCGGTCTTCGGGTTATCGAAGAACGGATCGATCAGCAAGTTCGTCTCCCCTACGGTGACGTACCACGTCGAGTGGCCGTGCCAGGTAAGTTCCATAGCAGTGGAGGAATTTGAGGGAGGGCAACTTAAATGTGGGCGCGGCCGGCGTTTGCTATCGCCGGTCGCCGCGGTCACGATTGCCACCACCACCCCCGTTTGAAGCGAAGCTCTTTCTCCTCGAATTTCCTGTAATCGCATGCAGACGGTTCGTCATCAATGACTTCTTGAGGGTCTGAAACCGACGTGTACGATCACCCAGATTTATACGTCGAATTGATCTACAATAGAAAGCCGCAGGCGAACTGACACACCACGCATGCGGTCTGGGATCGCATCCGGCTACTCGCCCCTCGATCGTCGCTGGGCACTGGCCGGCGATACAAATGCGACATCCCAGCGCAATCTACAACCACCAACTACACACTTCCACTCGGCGACTACTCGACCGAGCATTGCAGCCCCGGCCGATCGCTCGGACGCTCCACCGGAGACGATGCCGTGTCGTTTTTTATCCGGGGCCCGTACGGCGACCATGCTCGCGCTAACGCTCGAGGAGTTCATGGTAGAGTTGAACGACGGATCGATCAAGAACGTCGGGCCGAAAAACAAGGCAGCGACGGCAAAGCTTTTCGACGTCGAATCGGCCGAAGCGCGGGAGTTTGGCGACAAGCGCATTAAACTCGTCTTCGAAGACGAAGACGAGAACGAAATTCAGATCTCGCTGTTTCCGGAGGACGTCAGATCGCTCGTTGACGATATCGAGGCGCTCGAGGACGATTCGCCCGTTTTCGAGTGACTGCGGGCCGACAGTGGGACTATTATCGGCGCTTGCAGTACGAACGCATTTCGACAACCGTTTTAGGGCGAAACTGCTTGGTTCGAATAGATGGGTAACTGTATCATCTGCGGCACACCCGTTGACGGCGAGATCTGTCAGAGTCACGAGGAGGATGCTGTTTTCGAATTCACTGGCACGTCCGCCTCACAGCTCACGCCCGGCCGGTTTTACCGGGGGACCGTCGACGGTTACGCCGACTTCGGTGTCTTCATCGACATCGGAGACCACGTCACTGGATTGTTGCATAGAAGCGAACTCGACCGACGACTCGAGAGTCTCGACTGGGACTCGGGTGACGACGTCTTCGTCCAGGTTCTCGACGTTCGAGACAACGGGAACGTCGACCTCGGCTGGTCGATTCGCCAACGTGAACGCGAATTCCGCGGGAAACTGATCGAGACTGCCGACGGTGAATACCGTCCTGGCGAACTCGAGGACGACTCCGACGACGAAACGGCGCCACCTGTACCCAGCGGGACGACCGACGAAAGCGGGCAGGAATCCGACGGCGACGAGTCGGCGAAGGCCGGTGAGTTACAGGCGGCTGCGGAGGAAACCGACCCGCAATCGCAACCGGAGACCGTCGACGAACAACCCGCCGCTTCGGAAGCAACCGGGGCCGTCGCTAGCAGTGGTTCTGTCGCGACCGAATCCGCCGCGGCTTCGGCTCCAACGACCGACACCGAATCCGCCGCCGAATCGGAACCCGCGCTCAACCGAACGACGATCGACGCGATCGAGAACCAGGTTGGCAGCGTCGTCCGCCTCGAGGGCGAGATCACCGGCGTTCGCCAGACCAGCGGCCCGACGGTCTTCGAACTGCGTGATGAGACAAGCACCGTCGAGTGCGCGGCCTTCGAGGAGGCTGGAGTGCGCGCCTACCCTGCTGTCGAGGTCGATAACGTCGTTGCGATAGAAGGCGAAGTCGAACGCCACCACGGGGATCTGCAGGTCGAGACGGAGTCCCTCGAAATCCTGGACGGCGAGGATCGAGAGACGGTCGTCGACCGCCTCGAAAGTGCGATCGAACGCGAAGCGAGACCGGCGAATGTCGAACTCTTCGCCGATCACGAGGCCGTCACGGCCGTCGAAGACGAAATAGCGGACGCGGCGACCGCGATTCGCCGGGCCGTCATGGAAGCACGTCCGATCGTCGTTCGCCACGGCGCGACAGCCGACGGCTACGTCGCGGGCGCCGCGATCGAGCGCGCCGTTTTGCCCCTGATTCGTGAGAAGCATACCCGAGACGACGCGGAGTATCATTACTTCGAGCGCCGTCCGCTCGACGGTCGCGTCTACGACATGGACGCTGCGACGTCCGACGTTACCTCGATGCTCGAAGCCCGCGACCGACACGGCGAACAGCTCCCACTCGTGGTCCTCGTCGACGCCGGCGGGACGGTCGAATCGGTCGACGGCTACGAGCTACTTTCGCTGTACGGTGCCGAGGCGCTCGTAATCGACGACAGTAGAGCAGACGAGCAGATAGCAGACGCCGTCGCCGTTCCGGTCGCACCATCGCTCGCGGACGTCGACGTCGCAGACGTCACGTCGACAGCACTCGCGGCGAACGTCGCCGCTCACGTAAACGACGACGTCCGCGCCGACCTCAAGCACCTTCCTGCTGTCAGCTACTGGGAGAACACCCCAGAAGCCTATCTCGAACTCGCAAGCGAGGCCGGCTACGACGAAACTGGCGTCTCCGAGCGCCGTGAAGCCGTCGCGCTCGAGGCCTACTACCAGTCGTACAAGGACAAACGTGAACTCGTCATCGACTTGCTGTTCGGCGACAGCGAGGGGACGGATCGGCCACACGACGGTAACCTCGCCGCACACGTTTCCGAGCAATTCCGCGATAAACTCGAGACCGAACTCGAGACGGCCCGCGAGAACCTCACCGTTCGCGGTGTAAACGGAGTCAGCGTCTCCGTTCTGGACACGGACGCGTTCACGCACCGATACAACTTCCCGACGACGATCCTGCTGCTGGATGCGCTTCACCGGAGCGAACGCGACCGGGCGAGCCCACCGTACGTTACGCTCGGTGTGGGTGACGACGAACTTCACGTCCGCGCGACCGAACCAGTCAACGTGCGCGATCTCGGCGATGCGATCGCCGAAGCCGTTCCGAACGCCGGCGTCACCGTCGTGGGCGGTCGCGACGGTCACGTCGAGTTCCTGCCAGGCGAACGCGATGCGGTCCGCGAAGCTGCGCTCGACGCGCTCGGCGAGACGCTCGCGTAAGACTCGTCTTCTCCGTCGCCCGCTACCTGCATAGCGGATGCGCTTTCTCCGTGCGGCGATCCGATCGATTCGATGCCCAGCGGGCGATACGGCCTCCGCTCGAGCCACCAACGTATTTTTGATGCCGATCGAATAGGCTCGTATGAACGGGATCGAGGGAAGCGATCGCAAGCGGACCGGGGACGATCCCCTGACCCGCCTTCGTGAGAACGCAACCGCAGTGGCGTCCATGCTCGTGACGGCGTTCTGGTTGGGCGCGATGTTCACCGGGCAGGAGTGGTGGCTCGCAGCGTTGCTCGTCGGTTACATTGCCGTCGTTCCGCTGGTCGCGATTCTGTTCGGTGACGAGGAAGATCGCCGCGAGTGGGTCGACGACTATTCGCCCGGTGAGACGGAAACGGAAACCAGCACTGACTCCGCGACGATAGCGTCGGACGCCGATGCCGATATCGAGGCTCGCGACGCACTCGAGTCCCTCCGCGAACGCTACGCGGCGGGGGAGCTTACCGACGAGCAGTTCGAGCGAAAACTCGATCGACTGCTGAGCACGGAAACGCTTGAGGACGCCGAAGAGTGGCGTCAGGGGACGCGTAACGAACGCGACGCGGAGACCGAATACGAGTCGTAAGCGGCGCGGCCGTCGCACTCGCTCTCGCCGGCGTCGCTGCGACGGGCGTCGCGCCGACCGCCAGCGCTGACCGGCTCGTCTCCCGGAGCGCTACTCGCGTAGTCGCGCCGTCCAGCACCCTGGGATCTGCACTTACTCGTCGTCCGCTCGGCCCTCGGAACGTTCCGACGGGCCTCTGTCGACCCGCGTTTCGTCCGGCCAGGTGACGCTCCCGAGAAACGGGATGCCGATCCGCTCGGCGGCTCGGGCGATCATGTGTGACCCGGTCGGGACAGTGAGGAACAGAAAGGCGATCCCAATGAGCGACGTTAGCCCTTCCCCACCGGGCCCGAAGCGAACGAAGCCCGCCAGAAAGATTGCGGCAGTACCCAATGTCGTCGGCTTGCTCGTGGCGTGCATCCGGTTGTAGACGTTCGGTAATCGGAGGAGACCGACCGTCCCGACCGTCAGGAAGAACGAGCCGATGACGATTAGCGCGATGACGACGATATCGAGAATCATTCGATCACCTCGCCTTCCGTGACGAACTTGGCGACGGCAACGGTCGCGATGAATCCGATAATCGCGAGGACGAGGCTCACGGTGATGAACAGTCCTCGATCGGTCAAGAGAGCGAACAGGATCGCAATCGCGACCACGTTCGTCGCGATGGCATCCAGCGCGACGACTCGGTCGGGGTTCGTCGGCCCGCGAATCACGCGGTATCCACAGAGGACGCAGAGACCGCTGACGAGGACCAACGCGGCACGGATCGCCGTCTCGAGGACCGCCGGGTCGGCTTCAGTCATCGTCGACACCTCCGTCTTGGCGGTCAGGACCCCTGTCTCTTGTGCCACCCGAGACGACGATTTCCGGCGGCGGATCGGACGGCGACGCGTCTTCGTCGAACATCTCGAGTGCGTAGTCCTCCCAGGTGTGGATGGGTTCAGCGATCGCCTGTGGGTCGCGGCCGTTGACGCCGTGTACGTACAGCGCGTTCGTGTCTTCGTCGTAGTCGAGCGTGACCGTCCCGGGTGTGATCGTGATACTATTGGCGATGACAGTGATCGCCACATCGGATTCGACCCGCAGGGGAACCAGAATCACCTCCGGTTCGATCGGCATGCCGGGCGAGAGAACTCGATAGGAGACATCGACGTTCGCCCGCAGGAGCTCCCAGCCGAACGCGGCGAGGTAGAGTCCGGCGTAAGGAAGCGCTCGAATCCCACGCCCGATATCGAGGTGTTTGCTGTACAGTCGCCGGAAAATGAACGCGACCGGCAGACCAACGATCAGGCCTGCGAGGAACCCACCAAAGAGCGTCGAGGGCGTAAGCGCCAGTCCGCGGACGAACACCCACAGCGCGGCGAAGACGACGCCGACGACCGGCCAGGTACGAACTCTCACGTGTGATCACCGCCGCTCGAGTCGGCCAGATCGCTGGCGTCGGCGGGATCGACTGCATCGACGTACCCCTCAGTGTCGAGCGCGGCGTCCGCTGCGGCTCCTGCGAACTCGTAGACGGGTTCGAATCCCACGCCGACTGCGAGGATCGCCGTTGCGAGGACGACGAGGACCGCCACCTGCAACGGGTCGATCGCCGCAGTTTCCACCGCGTCTGTCTGGGCCCCCCAGAAGCTCCGATTCCACATGCGGGTCGAATAGGCTATCGTCAGTAACGAGCCGACGAGGAGGAGGACGAGCGCGGGGCCCGCCGACGCGGAGCGAGCCGCGGCGTCGAACACGAGGAATTTGCCGAAAAAGCCAGAGAGCGGCGGAATACCGACGAGCGCTAAGGAACCGATGAACACCGCGATAGCAAGGGCAGGTGACCGCTTTGCCAGTCCGCCGAGGTCGGCGAAGCTGCTGGTTCCCGTTGCCGACCTGACCGCCCCGACGGCGAGGAAGAGAAGGCCCTTCGCGAGCGTATGATTGAGCGCGTACACCAGCGCGGCGACGATGCCCAGCTGGCGGAGTTCCGGACTCGTCGTCGTCGCCGCGATCGCCACCGGGATCGCGATGAAGCCGACCTGACCGATGCTCGAGTACGCGAACACCCCTTCGAGGGAGTCTCGGCCGACGGCACCGATGCCGCCGACGAGGATGCTGGCACCGGCCATGAGGAACAGTGCGACGCCCACGAACGAAAGCGGCGAGTCGATCGCAAATCCGGTTCCCGGAACCCCGAGATCTACGGCGATTTCGGCACCGGCGAAGACCGTAAACGACAGTCGGATAATAGCGTAGATGCCGACCTTTTTCGTTGCGCCAGCCAGCAACGCGGTAATCTGGGGCGGTGCGGCCCGGTACGCGCTCGGAATCCAGAACTGGAAGGGGACGAGTCCGGCTTTGATAGCGAACACCGACAGGAGGAGGCCGAGCAGCCCGACGACCGGGACCGGGTCGAGTCCGTACGCCGCCGGCTCGGCGAGACGTCGGGCAAGGTCCGCCATATTTAGCGTTCCCGTGGACGCGTAAATGCCACCGACGCCGAGCAAGAAAACGGCGCTGGCCAGCAAGTTGAGTGAGACGTACCAGAATGCGGCGCGTGTGTGTTCGGGACCGCCGGAATACGCGACGAATACGTAGCTGGCCATCAACATCACCTCGAACCAGACGAAGAGGTTAAAGAGGTCGCCAGTAAGAAACGCGCCGGTAACTCCAAGCGCCAGGAAGTGAAAGAGCGGGAAGTAGTAGCTTCGGCCCTCATCGCCGGGAAGGTGACGGGTCGAGAAGACAAGCGATGCGACGCCCAGAACGGCGACCATAGTCAGCATAAACGCCGACAGGCCGTCCGCGACGAGCGTGATTCCGATGGGGGCAGGCCAGTCGCCGACCTGATAGGTCGCGATTCCGGGCGCGTTCGGAGCGAGGACGACGTACCAGTCGATCGCCGCCACCGCGACTGCATACGCCGCGCCGCCGCCGAGACTGACCGCCGCTCGAGCTTGCGGTCGACGTCCGAGCAACAGCGTTGCGACGGCTGTGACGAGAACGATCAGCATCGGTGCGATCACGAGCTGTGAGTTCGTGCCGATCGGAGTCGTCGCCATAGTCGTCACCGTTGATCACCAGTCGTCATCGTCTGTCCCCGTCGATCACCCGCCGACTTCGTTTGTCGTCGTCGCAGTGTCGTCATCGTCGATCACCCGCCGGCTTCGTTCGTCGTCGCAGTGTCGTCATCGTCGATCACCCGCCGGCTTCGTTCGTCGTCGTCGCAGTGTCGTCATCGTCGATCACCCGTCACAATCCGGTCAGCCCGCACTGGTCCACTCATTTGTGATCACCAAGATTCGTCACGTCCAGCGTGTCGTGTTCTTCGTAAACCCGATACGACAGTACGAGCGCGAATGCAGTCATGCCGAAGCCGATGACGATCGCGGTCAACACGAGCGCCTGGACCAGCGGATCGGCTGTTTCCGGGACGTGATCCCCGTGGCCGGCCAGGACCGGTACCGACTCGGCAGTTGCCGGCGCGATACCACCCATCGTCAGGAGATAGAGGTTCGCAGCCTGACTGATGATCGTCAGTCCCCAGACGACGCGGATGAGGTCTCGTCGTAGCAGCAGGAACGTTCCGAGTGCGAACAGCGCGCCGATCGTCGCCGCGAGCACGACCGCCGTCATTCGGCTCCCACCACCGACAGAATCGTAAGCAGGCCGCCGACGACCACGCAGTAGACGCCGAAATCAAACGCCAGCGCGCTCGCCACCTCGAGATGATCGTAGATCGGAATCCCCTCGAGTATGACGAACGTCTGTGAGAGAAACGGCTGGTCGTAAAGCAGCGGAGCGAGGCCGCTCGCGACTGCGATCGCGAACCCGTACGCGAACAGCCGGCGGTAGGCCACGACGACGCGGTCCCGAGACGGTTCCTTACCGGGGTCGACGTCACGTCCGAGGATTCCCCGCTCGAGGAAGTCCAGGCCGAAGGCCATGTAGATGATCGCAAACGCCGTCGTCGTGAGGACGCCGCCGATGAACCCGCCCCCGGGAAGGTTGTGGCCCTCGATGAACAGCGATATCGCGACGACCAGGACGATCGGAACGATCACTCGAGCGGTCGTGCGCATGATGACAGTCGTCACTGCGTGTCACCTCCTTCGATCCCGGTATCGGCATCGTCCGAATTCCCGCCATCGGGAGGCGTTCCGGATGGACCGCCCTCGAGAGGGTTCTCTTCCGAGAGTCCGCCCTCGAGGCGTTCATCATCGGACGATTCGTTGTCGAGTAGTTCGTTTCCGGCTCGCGTATCGATCAGCCCACCGTCGCCGCTGCCGCGCATGACGATCAGCGTCAGGATCGAAATCGCAGCGAGGGCGATCACGACGAGTTCGCCGAGGGTATCGAAGCCGCGGAAGTCGACGAGAGTGACGTTGACGATGTTGGACCCGCCGCCTTCGGGCACCGCTCGTTCTGCGAATTGACGAGCGATATAGGTCGAGCCGCCGGGACGTGCGCTGGTCGTAACGAGAACCGTAACGAACGCAGTCGTACCGACTGCCAGCGAAAGGACGACGTCGCGGATGCTACGTCGAAGCCCGATTGCGTACGACTCGGGAATCTCTTCGATCACGAGCAGGAAGATCAACAGAACGAGCGTTTCGACGACGAGCTGTGTCAACGCGAGGTCGGGTGAGCTCGCGAGGATGTAGAAGATGGCGATCATAAAGCCGAGAATCGAGAGCGTGAGGACGCCCGCGACGTGCGAGTCGGAGAGAGCCACGGCGAGCGCACCGGTGGCGGCTACGAGCAACACGAGTGCGATGGAGAGCGTGGCTTCGACTCCGAGTTCGGCTGGCTCGATCGCACCTGCCGCGACGAAGCCGACGAGGGCGAGAACGCAGGTCCCACTCAGCGTCCACGTCGCGTACGTTCGAAGGAGCCCGTTGTGGACGCGATCGGCGAGCCATCTCCCTTCGTCGGTGAGGCCGTCGACGATTGCGTCGTACCACCAGTTCGGTCTGATCTGCGGAACGGCTCGCGAAATCGCGCGAATGCTACCGTTGAGCCGCCCGTAAAACGGAAACGCGGCGAGGCCGACGCCGATCGTGACGGCGCTCATCCCGACCGGAAGCGAGTACGACGTCGGAATTCCGACGTGCATCTCGTGGGGATCGATCGCCGTCGCCTCGAGGCCGGATTGGACGATGGCGTCTACGGCGAGTTGGGGATCGACGCTGACGACCGCGGCGAGCAGCGCCAGCAAGGCTGGCGGGACGAGCATCGTGAGAGGCGGGCTCTGGACGGGGCCGAGTTCGTCCGGTCGGTCCCCGAAGAAGAGAGACAGAAATCGAAGGGAGTAGAGGACGGTGAAGATACTCCCGAAGACGGCGACGGCGGGATAGAGCCGGCCGAGGGCACCGATATCGTGATGGTGGCTCGCCTCAACGGCGGCCTCGTAGAGTAATTCTTTCGAATAAAAGCCGTTGAACGGCGGAATCCCGGCCATGCTAAGCGCGACGATCGTCGTGATCGCCGCCGTCACCGGCAGATCGCGTCGGAGTCCGCCGAGTGAGTCGATCTGCCGGGTTCCAGTCTCGTGAGCGATGATTCCGGCTACGAGGAACAACGGAGCCTTGAAGAGGGCGTGATTGAATAGATGGAAGACTCCCGCCTCCGCGCCGTAAACCGACGTAAAACCGAATCCGGCGATCATCAGACCGAGGTGGCTCGCCGTCGAGTACGCGAGCAGTTCTTTGATATCCGTCGCCGCGACGGCCATGATCGCACAGACGGTCATGGTCGTCAACCCGAGTGTCACGAACAGCAACAGCCACTCCGATCCGAGGAACATGGGGCGAACCCGTCCGACGAAGTACACGCCCACTTTGACCATCGTCGCGGAGTGGAGAAACGCCGAGACGGGCGTCGGCGCAGCCATAGCGTTGGGCAGCCAGAAGTGCAACGGCACCTGTGCGGATTTCGTCGCTGCGCCGATCGCGAGCAATCCCATAACCGGAACGAACAGTCCTCGATCCCGAAGCGCCGACTGCATCGCGTCGGAATTCTCGAGCATCGCAGCGAGGTCGAACGCGGATGCGGGACCGACGACGTCACCGGCCATGACTGACAGCAAGAGGAGCCCCACGAGCAGGAAGAGGCCGCCGCCCACGGTGATGAGCATGGCCATCCGAGCGGCGTACTGCGACGAATCGTCGGCGGTGTAGAAACCGATCAGGACGAACGAACAGAGGCTCGTAAGCTCCCAGAACAGGAAGATTGCGATCAGATCGGATGCGAGTGCGACCCCGACGATCGAACCCATGAACGCGAGCATTGCTGCGTAGTACCTGACGAGACCCGACTGACCGTGCATGTACGCGGGCGAGTAAGCGAAAACGAGCGCACCGATACCGCTCGCGAGCAACGCGAACAGTAGTGCCCACCCGTCTACGTAAAACCGGAGTGCGATGTCGAGGGACGGAATCCACTGGAGCGCGACGGTCCCTTCGGCACCGTACTGGGTTAGCAGTAGAGCGAACGACGACAGTGCAACGAGGACACCCACGATTCCAGTTTCTTCCCCGAGGATACGGAAGACGAACGGCGTGAGTGCTGCAGCGGCAAACGGGAGCGCGACCGCGGCGACAATCACCGCCTGGTCAGGAGACATTCGCTACGCCGGGGATAGGGCGAGACCACCCTTAAACGGTTGGCATTCGGAT
Organism: Natrinema halophilum; assembly: GCF_013402815.2. NCBI lineage: Archaea > Methanobacteriati > Methanobacteriota > Halobacteria > Halobacteriales > Natrialbaceae > Natrinema > Natrinema halophilum. The sequence goes on along the minus strand of NZ_CP058601.1, from coordinate 801,973 downwards.
CGCAGGAACGGAGGGATCTCGGCTTCGTCGGACCGACGACGGGCGCGATCAGTGTGACGACGACGGACCGGACGGCGACGGTCCGGCTCTCACCGAGAGAAGAGCGAGACGTGCAGTTTGCCATCGGCGAGTCCGACACGCTTATTCGCGAACGGCGACGAATCAAACACAGTGAGTACCGAGACGCCCGAACCGACCGAAACCGAAGCGTTCGAGCGGGTCTGTGAGACGCTCGTCGACCGGATTCTCGCCGGCGAAATCGAGCGCGACGAGGTCGAAAAAGCCAAGCTCGAGGCCTGCTCGGAACATTCCGCCCCGAAGGTGCCGAAAAACTCCGAGTTATTGGATTATGCGTCCGAAGAGCACCGCGAAACCCTCGAGGTCGTACTCCAGCGAAAGCCCGTTCGGACGGCCTCTGGCGTCTCGCCGGTGGCGATCATGACGTCGCCAGAACGATGTCCCCATGGGAAGTGTCTCTACTGTCCCGGCGGCCCCGACTCGGAGTTTTCGTCGTCACAAAGCTATACGGGCGAGGAGCCGGCCGCGGCTCGCGGCGTCCAGAACGACTACGACCCCTACGGACAGGTAACGCTCAGACTCGAGCAACTGCGCCAGATCGGCCACCCCGTCGACAAGGTCGAACTGATCCTGATGGGCGGAACGATGACTGCCCGAAGCCACGACTATCAGGAATGGTTCGTCAAACGGGCGCTCGAGGCGATGAACGACTACGACGTCGAGAAAGAACCCGAACCGGCCGAGGGCGTCAGCTTCGCCGAAGATCCGTCGGAATACGAGTGGCGCTACCTCGAGGACGTCATTGAAGAAAACGAAACAGCTGACGTCCGAAACATCGGGACGACGTTCGAGACCAAGCCGGACTGGTGCGATCCGGAGCAGATCGATCGGATGCTCGATCTCGGCGGGACGAAAGTCGAAGTCGGCGTGCAGACGACGTACGAGCGTATAAACCGCGACATGCATCGGGGCCACGGAGTTCAGGAGTCGATCGACGCGAACCGCAGATTGCGCGATTCGGCGTTCAAAGTCGGCTTCCACATGATGCCTGGCCAACCCGGGATGTCGACGGAGATGTGTCTCGAGGACTTCAGGCGGCTCTTCGAAACCGAGCAGTGGAAGCCGGATTACCTGAAAATCTATCCGACGCTCGTCGTGCGAGGCACCGCGACCTACGACTGGTGGCACAAAGACGAGTACGAACCGCTTTCGAACGAGGAAGCCGCAGACCTGATCGCCGAGATCAAGTCGATGATTCCCCGCTACACCCGTCTCCAGCGCGTCCAGCGCGACATTCCGGCGGACTTCATCGATGCCGGCGTCTGGAAGTCGAATCTGCGACAACTGGCCCGACAGCGGATGGACGAACACGGCTGGGAGTGTGAGTGCATTCGGTGTCGCGAAGCCGGGATGAACGACGAGGATCCCGAGGACATCGAACTCAGCGTACTGACCTACGAGGCCTGCGGCGGTACGGAACACTTCATCTCGTTCGAAGACTTCGAGAAGGATCTGCTCGTCGGCTTTTGTCGACTCCGGTTTCCGAACGAACCGGTTCGGCCGGAACTCGAGAACACGGCACTGATACGCGAACTCCACGTCTACGGCTCCGAAGTTTCGGTGGGGAGCAAACCGAGTGGCGGCGTGAATAACGCAGGCGAAACGAGTCAGGGAGCGAACGAACACACGAGCACCCAGCACCAGCACCAGGGGTACGGCCGTCGGCTAATGGAACGCGCCGAGGCAATCGCCACCGATGCAGGCTACGACAAGGTAAGCGTAATTTCCGGTATCGGTGCCCGAGAGTACTATCGAAACAAACTCGGCTATCATCAGGACGGTCCGTACGTCAGCAAACGGCTGTGAGCGATCCGACCGCGCGGCGAGCGTACCCATTCTTCCACTGAGTCGAACGCCACAACGACCGCTGCCGACCCGCCGACGTGGATCGGTTCCGCAGCAACCACCGGGAAAGAGACCCCTTCTTATCGTTTCCTCTCATCGGGCGGTGAGAACGTAGACGAACGGCCTGATTTCACACATCACCTATTGCACAAAATTTATAGTAATTGGCATTGGATATTCACGTGCCGACGATCGTCGGCACCGTTGTCAGTTCCCCCCACCCTGACAGCGACACACCGTCGCCGCTTGCTCGAGCGCGCTAATTCCACCGAATCGCTCTCCCCCCTGGGGCGATTACGGCGCGCTCGGCGCCCGACCCCCTTTCGAGCCTACTGCAGAAATCTCGAGGAAGTGGTTTCGTTCACTGCTTTACAAACGAGACAGCGATCATCGGTCTGCGTCCGATCAGCGGGTCTCCGATGGCATCGTTCCGTTCGGTCGCGCTCGTTTCTGTGGAATGGAACGATACGGCGTAGTCGTCGAACCTCTTTCCGGTCGAACGGGATTCGGCAGGTGCAATCGGAACGGTTTCACTCAAGTCGGCGTGGCACCTGTCGCACTGTAGCGATCAGGTTAGGACAGGTCAGGGATGAGAGGAACCGTCCACTGTTTCGTCAGTCGATAGTAACCTCGAGTTCGAGCAAGCCCAGATGAGAGGGAGCGCGCCCGCCGTTCGATCGGAACTCAGCGGGTGTGGAGTTGACGATGTCGTAGAACTCGGTCTGATCGTTCGGTACCAGAACGCTACCGTCGTCGCGCTGGAGGAACGCTGGTGTGTCTGTTCCGTCGATTAGATCGAGTTGGTCGGCCCACTCCTCGTCGGAGTAAATGAAGGTACCGAACGAGAACCGGCCTGCGGCGAGCGCGTCCTGTTTCGACAGGAACAAACCGGCTTCTTCGGCGTTGTACTCCTCGTCGCTCACCCAGGCGATCGCCGCGATACCTTCTGCCTGGAGAAGATAGAAATCCCAGGACAGCGTCGCGTCGAACACCGCCCACGTGCTCCGCGGGCCGATGGTCTGAACCTCGACGCTGAACGAAGGGACCATCCGTGACCCCTCCGGTTCCGGGACAAAGGTGACATCGTACCCCGGGACCCGGATTCCGCGGTCGTGGTAGACGACCCCGTCGGCATCGATATCGGCGTCGATCCGATCGACGATGCCGCGGACGGTAGCGCCACCTTCGGACTCGAGATGCTCGAGGAAGTCCGGAAATCGTGAGACGTCGTTCCAGGGCGGTTCATCGCCAGCACTCATGGCTCTGGACCCTCCTGATCGCGAGTACGGCAGCCGACAACGTCGTGCATACATCGTACTGGGTGCTTGCATGGATTATGCTTTCCGACCTCGGCTACCGGACCCGTCGAGCCCCTTCGGCGGTACCGGCCGGAGCAGGAACTCGGGTGTGGCGCCGTAGCTGCCGCCCTCTGGACTGGAGCAACGTTCAGTAGCGGTGTGGTCGTCGCGTGGAAGAGCAGAATCGATCGGCAGTGGCGGAACACCGTCTCCGGTAGTGGGAGGCGATCCTCTGGGACTGCATCCCGGTGGGAAATCACGGACCAACTCGGCTAGCACTATCAGAGAGGCTCCGACCGACAGATGACGCAAAACCGGCACTGGCGGTGGAGCGACACGCCTTTTTGACCGGGCCGGCCAGTGTACGGTATGGATCCAAAGCGGGAACTCACCAGCGTCGACCTCGCTGCTCTCGTCGGGGAATTCGGGGCCTACGAGGGAGCGAAGGTCGACAAAGCCTACCTCTACGGCGACGATCTCGTCCGACTCAAGATGCGAGACTTCGATCGGGGCCGCCTCGAACTGATCATCGAAGTTGGCGAGGTCAAACGAGCGCATACGGTTTCGCCAGAGCGGGTGCCCGATGCTCCCGGTCGACCGCCACAGTTCGCGATGATGCTCCGCAACCGGCTGTCGGGAGCCGATTTCGCAGGCGTCGAACAGTACGAGTTCGACCGCATCCTCGAGTTCACGTTCGAACGCGACGACGGCACGACCAGAATCATCGTCGAACTGTTCGGACAGGGTAACGTCGCGGTCACGGACGGCGAGTACGAGGTGATCGACTGTCTCGAAACTGTCCGGTTGAAGTCCCGAACCGTCGTTCCGGGCTCGAGATATGAGTTCCCCGATTCGCGGACGAACCCGCTTTCAATTTCTCGCGACGTCTTCGATCACGAGATGGACGATTCGGACACGGACGTCGTCCGAACGCTCGCCACCCAGCTCAATTTCGGTGGGCTCTACGCCGAGGAACTGTGTACACGCGCCGGCGTCGAGAAAGGCCTCGACATCGACGAAGCCGACCAAGACGTGTACGATCGCGTCTACCAGGCGATCGAACGACTCGCACTCGATATTCGAAACGGGAACTTCGATCCACGGGTGTATCTCGAAAGCGCCGACGAAGATGAGACCGATGACGCGGCCGACGAAGAGGGGAACGATACCGACGAGGGCCGCGTGATCGACGTGACCCCGTTTCCGCTCGAGGAACGCGTTACACTGCCCGCGGAGCCGTACGAATCGTTCTTGACCGCGCTCGACGACTACTTTTTCAGACTCGAACTCGACGAGGAGGGGGAACCGGATGCGACCGACCAGCGGCCGGACTTCGAATCGGAGATCGCCAAACACGAGCGCATAATCGAGCAACAACAGGGCGCGATCGAGGGATTCGAACAGGAGGCCGATTCACTTCGAGATAAAGCGGAATTGCTGTACGCCGAGTACGGACTGGTCGACGAGATTCTCTCGACGGTTCAAACGGCCCGCGAGCAGGATCGTTCGTGGGACGAGATCGAAGAGCGCTTCGCCGAGGGGGCCGATCGCGGGATCGAGGCCGCCGAGGCGGTCGTCGGCATCGACGAGAGCGAAGGGACTGTCACCGTCGAAATAGACGATCAGCGAATCGATCTCGTGGCCGAACAGGGCGTCGAGCAGAACGCTGATCGCCTCTACACGGAGGCAAAACGCGTCGAAGAGAAGAAAGACGGTGCGCTGGCGGCGATCGAAGATACCCGTGAGGACCTAGAGGACGCAAAGCGACGCCGCGACGAATGGGAAGCCGACGAGAGTGAAGTCGACGAGACGGATGACGACGAAGACGATCAGCGCGACTGGCTCGACGAGCCGTCCGTTCCAATCCGGGAAAACGAACCCTGGTTCGACCAGTTCCGGTGGTTTCACACCAGCGACGACTACCTCGTGATCGGCGGCCGAAACGCCGATCAAAACGAGGAACTCGTCAAAAAGTATCTCGAGCCCGGAGACAAGGTCCTCCACACGCAGGCCCACGGCGGTCCCGTCACGGTCCTGAAAGCGACCGATCCCAGCGAGGCGTCGTCTTCGGATATCGAACTACCGGACTCGAGCATCGAAGAGGCAGCAATGTTCGCGGTGTCTTACTCGTCGGTCTGGAAGGACGGACGGTATGCGGGGGACGTCTACGCCGTGGACGAAGAACAGGTCTCGAAGACGCCCGAAAGCGGCGAATACCTCGAAAAAGGCGGTTTCGCGATCCGAGGCGACCGGACTTACTTCCGCGATACTCCGGTCGGTGTTGCGGTCGGTATCCAGTGTGAACCGTATACTCGGGTCATCGGTGGGCCGCCGTCGGCGATCGAAGGTCAGGCGGAGACGACGATCGAAATCGAACCCGGTCGGTACGCGCAGGCCGACGCGGCGAAACGACTCTATCGGCGGCTTCGAGAGCGGTTTGCTGACGAGTCGTTCGTCCGGAAAATCGCGAGTCCGGACAAAATACAACACTTCATGCCGCCGGGCGGTAGTCGACTGGCGGACGACTAACGACGGCCCACAGCCGACTGCAGTTCGGTATCACTCCATCTTCGCGTCAAAGTCGGACGGAGGGCTGACTGTGCGGAGGAATCGGTGGTCGCGTTAGAGGAGGTACGATTCGGCGATCGAACCCACTACCGGGAGGCTCGTCCGCTTTCCCTGGAACGCCATGATGAAGAGGTACGCCCACATGACGAACAGGACGAGGCCAATACCACCCTGGGCCAGGAACGAAATCAGCCAGACCAGAAAGCCGAGAAGGTCGGGCATGAGCAGCGAAAAGACGGTGGAGAACACCCAGACCGTGGTGGAGATCGCCAACGCAGCGACTCCGAAGACGATGCTCTGGGCGGCGTGGAAGCGGGCGAACTCGTTTTCCTCCTCGAGGAGATATACGAGTATCCCCCCTATTGGAGAGAGGATGTACGATAACGCACCCAAGACGTTTCCATCCGGACCCACGCTCGTCGCTGTCGATGCGGCAGATTCCGGGCTACTTATCGCTTCATTTTGTGCAGACATTGGTGTTCAATCATTCTAACGTAATCCTCCTATTTTACTGTATCGCATATACATCAAATAAAAAACTTAATCACAAGTATTACATTTAAATAGATAGTTTGTGCTTCAAACCCCAGATCAGCAGTTTGACCTATACTCGGAAAACCATTCTACTGTCTTCTTGCCATTCCCATAAATAATTCTATATAATTATATCCATTATTAATACCTTTCCCATCCCACAATGAAGTGGCTGAAAGCGGTGCGAGATTTATAGTGCCTGGTCCACCGTCGGCTCGAGGCGTAGACCTCGCCAGACATTGCCTCTGGTCATCAGTTCGAGACGATCCATCCTCGCCAGACGCACGGTCGTGTCTCCGTCGTCTGTACGCACCGGGTTCTTCGAATCAACGGCGGTAGCCGGATAGAAAACTGTGCTACGAACTGATGGATCGGATCGGATCGACGCTCAACCAGGAAATCGGGAGCACGATATAGTCGGGGCAACGGTGATAGCTCGCGACCGAACTAGCATCGCCGATGACAGTATCCCGTGAACTCGCACCCGCGCTTCTCGGCGGCGGACAGTTCGTGAGTGCAGGTATCATCGCCGCAGTCGTCGTCTCACTGGCTCTCGTGGTCGGTTTCTTCGTGTTCCTCGCGTTCAATCCCGTACAATGACTTGGTTCACGGTTTCGCTCCACGCACCTGCTGGGCTCACGATTACACGATCGACCACCGATAACCGACCATGGTGGAAATCAACACCGACACCGAATCGGATCTCGAGGTCGGGACCGCGACCATCGTCTACGAAACGCCAGACGATGGCGTCGAGCGAGTGACCGTCGACAACGATCGCATCGCCTACTTTCAGGATCACTGGTTGTTCGAGTACGGGACCGACGACGACGGAAACGACGTCGTTCGTCGAATACCCAGGGCTCGGGTGCACTACGTCGAACGATCCGTCGAAGAAATCGAGGAGACGTTCGAGTCTGGTCTCGAGAAAGCCAAGGAGAAAATAGACGACATTCGTAACTAATTAGACGACATTCGTAACTAATCGTCCGGCGCGGAGCATCGAGGAGATACCGAGTTCGACGCGAACGAACCGACAGTGATGCGACCTCCCGTCGCTACTCCGATTCCTGAACGGCGTTCTCGACGCAGTCGCCGGACCAGTCTCGAGATGAGACGTGCGGGTCACCACGGGCGAAAAAGGGGGCGGTCTCGTCACGTTCAAGCGCTGCGAGACACTGGTCGACGCTGTACGTTCGGTCACCGTCTGAACAAGGCGCAACGTACGTAAGATCGTCGTTCACGTAAACGGCGACGCACACGACCGGTACCCGGATTTCCGTCACCGGGTCGTGACCGAGTCGAGAGGGAGTTTCGCGCCGTTCGAACGCGGGTCGAAGTGTATATCCTTCCCGGTCAGCCCAGTCCTGGAACGCATCGACCGTCAGGGTAACCGAACGCTCGGAGTCCCCCAGCGACTCGATCGCAGGCAGCGTCGACGACCACGTCTCGACGTGCACGTCGACGTTTCCGTCTTGCTCCTTGAGACGACGCGACCGGTCGACTGTCTCTCTGAGCACCTCCACGGTATCGGCTGAGACGCGCTTCCGGAGAAAGAGTTCTATCCGGATCGTTCGCGACGAGTCTGTGGCTGAGTCAGTCATTATGTGTGTTACGGTGAGCCGTCTCTGCCTGCGCCTCTACTCGTCGCGGCCACCCTCACCAACTTAAACCTAACAACGTATGAGCGGCATCGACTCTCAGAGCAGCGGACCAGTTCGATGCGACGTTCGAAGAAAAACGAGCCGTGTCGGTTATCGGTACACTCGAAAACCGTCCATCGGACGGCGCACGCTACTCGTCGGCGACGTCCGGTTCAGTTCCGGTTTGCCGTTGGGAACCCGTCACGGCCCCAGTCTGCCGTTGAGTGGGTGATTTCGTCATGGTATCGCCCGTTTCCCGATTCACGTACCGTTCGGACTCATCGTAGGACGAACCGAGGGCGATCAGGAAACCGACCATCGCAGTTACGAGTGCGACGCTTCCGATCGCGACGACGCCGATTGCTGCCACTGGTCCCGAGAGAACCTGACCGGCGGTCAGCAGCGAAACTGCGGTCACGGCGGCGATCAACCCGAGCAAACGGCCCAATCGACCGGCATCGAATCCGTGGTACGTCTTCTCGCCGGACGTATCGAGTAACACCGACACGATTCCGTTGTACGAATCGTCGGTCCGTGCGTTCCCCAGGGAGTGAACCGACTGTGCGACCCACAGTCCTGCAGTGAAGTTGAGTAACGCGACGAACGAGACGAGCCCGATTCGCCCATCGACGAGTAGCCCGGTCGCGATTGCCCCGCCAAATGCCACCGCCATGATAGCGTGAGTCACGAGCGAACGGACGCCGAAGTCTTCGAGGCGTGTGCCGTATTTATTGTCCATACGCCAAAGAGGCGACGAGCGGCAATGACGGTGCGCCCTAACTGTGTCAAACGTGAACGAATAGCAAACTATCCGTGTTTTACTGGCAGTGCCACAGAGTCGTCCAACGGAAATCGACGCGTCAGTAGCGACCGAGCGACCACACCGGTATCCGCCGACCGCAGTCCACTTACCGACACCCCGATAACGTCTGTCCATGCAGATCAAAGACCGGGAGGAGATCGAGGGCGGCCGCGAGCGGGTTACCGTCGTTCCCGAGAGCGTCGACGACCTCTGGCACCTCCAGTACGTCCTCGAGCCCGGCGATCGCGTCGCCGGCGATACGACCCGTCGCATCCAGCGCAACGACGACCAGATGCGGGATACCGGCGGCGAGCGCGAACACATGTGGGTCGCAATCGCCGTCGAGGACATCGAGTTCCACAAGTTCGCCAATCGGCTACGGGTCGGCGGTGAGATCGTCGCCTGCTCACGGGAAGATCAGCTCGGTTTTCACCACACGCTGAACGTCGAGGAACGTGACGAGATCTCGATCGAGAAGTGGTTCAAACCCGATCAGGAAGCGCGACTCGAGGAGGCCGAGGAAGCGACTGAAAACCCGGACGTCGCGATCGCCACCGTCGAGGAAGGTCAGGCACACGTTCACACCGTAGCCCAGTACGGGACCGAGGAGCGGGCGACGATTACGGGTCCGACCGGGAAGGGAGAGTATGCCCGTGAGCGCTCCGAACTGTTCGCCGAACTCGCGGCCGTCCTGAAACGGCTCGAAGTCGACGCGATCATTCTCGCAGGCCCCGGCTTCACGAAACAGGATGCCCGCAAGTATCTCGAGAAGAACGAGCCCGAGGTTGCCGAGTTGATTACGATGGTCGATACGTCCGCCGTCGGCGACCGCGGCGTTCACGAGGTGCTCAAACGAGGCGCCGTTGCAGACGTACAGGAGGAAACTCGAATCGAGAGCGAAGCGGAGTACATCGACGAACTCACCCGCCGTATCGCAGATGGAGCGAAAGCATCCTACGGTCCCGAATCGGTCCAGCAGGCCGCGGAGTTCGGCGCGATCGAGCGCTTGCTCGTCCTCGACGACCGGCTTCGGCAGGAACGCGGTCCCGACGGCGAGTGGGCGGTCGACGTAGACGACATCGTCCGAACGACCGAGCAAAAAGGCGGCGAGGTGACCGTCTTCTCGAGCGAGTTCCCGCCCGGACAGCAACTGTCGAATCTCGGCGGTATCGCGGCGCTGTTGCGGTACCGGCTCGATTGAGCGCGCCGCTCAGCGTCCGTGCGTATCGGTTTCGACCGGTACTTCGTCGCTGGCCTCGATCAGCTGAATCAGGACGGACGCGAACAGCGAGCCGGAACTCCAGATCGCCGTCTCGCTGCGTTCGGTTCCGAGAACGCTCAGGAGGATGGCATCGTCGTCACAGACGACGATCCGTCCCGACCGTTGCTCGTCTGCCCGGTGGGCCGGTGGGGTGTCGACGGAAACGCCTTCGACATCCTCAAACCGATTCCGGACCCCGTCCACCCGACTAACGACGGCGACGTTAACGCCGGCCGCCGCCCGCTTGGCGAGCGTCCGTTCGATCGAGTCCGTGATCAACTCCGGGAGCCGCGTGCCGAAGACGATCCGTTCCTCCGCTTGCGAGAGGATATCGACGATTCGATCGTCGATGCGATCGCGACCGCGAACCGTCCAGATGTCCTCCTGCGTTTCCTCGCCCCCGGGTTCGTCTTTAACGGTATCGACGTACTCGAAGGCGCGATCTTGCTCGCGTTCGAATCGGTCCCGGAGGGTCTCGCGTGCCTCGTCGACGCTGACCGGCCGGTAACGGATCGGATTCGATTGCTGGACCTCGAGCAGCCCGTGCTCTTCTAAGCTCTCTGCGACGCTGTATACCTGTGATCGGGGAACGTCGGTAACGTCGGCGACGTCTCGTGCCGTCCCCGCGCCGAGTCTGTGAAGCGCGATGAACACCTTGGCCTCGTAGCTGGTCAGTCCGAGACCCTCGAACGCGTCGACGGCCGCGTTTTCGTCGTCGGTCACCCTTCGTCACCGTCTGTCGTTCGGTCGTCACCAGCGGGCGGTACGCCGCCGTCGCTAGCTGCCGTGGCCGGGTGGGCGGTACCCGACGGATCGAAGGAGACGTCCGGCCCGAAGTACCGCGTCCATAGCACGAGCAGCGCTGGGAGGACGACGACGCTCGAGAGGAACGCGTAGGTGATGGTAAGCGCGGTAATGATGCCGAACTGCTGGAGCGCCGGCAGGATTGCAAACGCGAGCGTTCCGAACCCGCCGACGGTTGTCGCTGCACTTCCGAGCAGCGCCCCACCGGTTCCGGTCACCGTGGTCCGGAGTGCAGACCAGACGTTGCCCTGTCGCTCGAGTTCGAGCGAGTAGCGATCGCTGACGTGAATGCTGTAGGCGACGCCGAGACCGATCGTGAGACTCGTGATCATCCCCGTAAGCACGTTAAAGGGCATGCCGATGAGGTACATCGTCCCGAGAATCCAACTGACCGAGAACGCCACCGGCAGCAGGGTTACGATTCCAAGCGTCGCACTACTGCCCGTCAATCGGTAGGCGACGGTCAGGAACGCGAACACGGCTACGAGCGTGATCAAGAGACTTTCAAGGACGGTATCGAGCAGGTCCTGCTCGACGATGTAGAACACGATCGGATCGCCGGTTGCGATCGTGCTCCATCGACCGTCGCTCCCGTCTTCGATGCCGCCCGCGATGTCGCGCATCTCCTCGGTCAACTCGCTGCTCGAGGCGCTGCCCTGAACGGCGATGACGAGTCGCGTCGCCTCGTACTCCCCGCCGTCGGTCTGATGGAGGACCTGACTCGCAGCCTCCCCGTCGATTTCGAACAGCTGATCGTACAGCGCGGAGACGTTCTCGTCGGGGACGCCGTCGTCGTCAGTGTCGGCTGCGGTAAAGGATTCGTTGAACGACTCGTTGCGTGCGGCGACCGATTCCATGGTCGACAGCGGGTCCTGCACGTCGGCTTCGCCGGTCGCGAGCGTGTAGGCGACGTCGCTGTCGGCGGCATCTGACCGGGCAGTATCGATTTCCTCGAGTACGTCGGGATTGGCGACGTCACCTTCCACGAGGATCTGTGCCTGACTATCCTCTCGCTGGAAGCGATCGTTGACGTAGTCGAGATCGTTTTTGACCTGGTACTCGCCGGGCTGGAGCGATCCGGGAAGGTTGTTGGTCCACTCGGGCGGGGTGTCCGCGATGAAGTCCTCCTGCTGGAAGCTGGTGTCGACCTGTGTCGCGCCGTAGACGCCGCCAGCGGAGAGGACGAGTGCGCCGATGAGGACGATAATGGGCGCTTTTCGAGCGGCGACCGAGCCGACGGCGAGCGCGTCGCTGAACCGACCATCACCGGTCCCGAACGCGCGTTTCTGTCGGTCGAAGCCGTGTTTCTCGAGGAATTCGTCGCCTTCGATCTTGATCGCGGGGATCAGCGCACCGAAGACGATCAACGCCGCAACGATCCCGACGGAACTGACGATGCCGAACTCCCGAATGGGACCGATCGGGCTGACGAGGTTCGAGAGGAACCCGATGACGGTCGTTGCGGTCACCCAGACGAGGGCGACGCCGACACCGGCGAGCGCAATCGACATCGATCCGCGAACGCTATCGGTGGTGCCGGTCTCCTCGCGCTGTTCCCGGTGGCGCATGAAGACGTGGATTGCGTAGTCGATCGAGAGCCCGATCAACAGGACTGGGACCGCGACGAACATCTGGTTGAACGCGATTCCCGCCCAGCCCATGAAGCCGAACGTCCAGACGAGGACGGCGACGATGCCGACGATGCCGAGAACGATGTCGAGCAGGTCACGGTAGGCAATCAACAGCGCGATCACGACGAACAGGAGTGCGAGCGGGCCGACGATGGCGAGACTGTCACCCATAGACCGCTCGATCTCGTCGGTCATGACGCCGCCGCCGAAAATGAGGTAGTCTTGCTCCTGTGTCTCCGCTAGCTGACGGATGTCGAGTTGGCTATCGACGATCCGTTCGCTAACCGCACCGCCGCCCATTCCACCGGTGGCGTCGCTGGTAGTCGACTGGGAAAGTAGCGTCATCCGGGCGTCGGCTTGCACCGTCCCCGGATCGTACGACGTCGGCATCAACGCGATCGCGAAGTCGTCGTCCGAGCCGTCCGACGAGAGCGTCTGTTTGAGGATTCGCTCGTATTCGTCGTCACTCAGTTCCTCGAGCGCCGCGATCTGTTCGTCGAGCGGTGGTTGCTCCTCGCTTTGCAGTGCCGCATACTCCGCCTCGAGAACACCGGCCGTTCCGGCCCGATAGACGCCCTCGAGTTCTTCGGAAAGCTGCTGGTACTCTGTGCTTTCGCTCGGGTTCTCCGTCTGTGAACGGATCTCGTAGCGCTGCGATTCGATCGTTCGCGCCTGCTGGACGGCCGATTCGTACTGAGCCGTCTGGTTCTCGTCGAGCTCTTCTGTTGCGGTCTCGAAGACGGAATCGAACTGCGCTTCGAGTTCGGCCGATTGTGTCTGATACTGCGACTGGTTGATCGCACCGTTCTCGTACGATTCGTTGAGTTGCTCGTACTGGCGCTGGAGTCCAACCGTCTGATTGAGTCCGTCCTGGAGCTGCGAGCTCGTCTCGTTCAATTCTGCGGCTCGTTCGTTTCTGATCGTCGTGACCGCGACGAGGTTCTCGACGCCGATGATCGATTGATTCTCGGCGAGCGTCGAATTGATCGATTCGTTCGCTCGGAGTTCCTGCTGGAATTCGAGGGACGAAATCAACGACTCCCTGGTAAGAACGTTATCGCCGCGGGTAATTAGTTGAACGCGGGTCGTATTTTTCTCTTGCTCGCTCGTGAAGTACCCCTCTTTACTATCGTTGCCGACGCTACGCTCGAGGGCCTTCGCTTCGGGCGAGTCTCCCTCGAACTGGGAGAGCGAGGAGTCGTCCTCGACCCGTGGCATCCCCGCTCCGACGACTGCCGTCGAAAGCAAGAGTACAACCAGGACGATCCGCGTGTGAGTAGCAATACCGTTCGCGAGCCGTTCAGGCACGCTCATCCGTTCACCTCTCGGTCCATGAAAAGGATGTCGGGCGGGACCATTCTGTTGTTATGATCCTACAAACTCAACCATATATACGTGTTCGGAATTCGTGTCAGCGCAATCGATAGTCGCCAGACGGGGAAAGAGACGATTTCAGACATGGATGTGAAGACGATTCAGACGCGGCAGCGCGTCTGTTGTGTGGAAGTCCGAAAACGAGACGCAACAGGTCGAGGTCGAACCGATTACTCGATCGAAACCGTCTGCAGGTCCTCGGCGAATCGGACCTCACCGTCGTAGTGGGTGCCAATCGATTCGAGCATTTCCTCGTGACGACCGTTTGTGTGGGGATAGAGATGGGTGAGGTAGACCCGGCCAATGTCTCGGCCGGTCAGTTCGCGACCCAGCGCATCGGGCGTCGGGTGATTTGAAACGTCGACGTCGTCAGGAAACGAACAATCGTGGGCGAGAATCCCCGACCCGTCCGCGAAGTTCGCCAGCCCTGCGAACGCTTCGCTGTCTCCGCTGAACGTAAATAGATCGCCGAATCGATACGCCAGACACGGTACCGAATGTCGCGTTTCGTAGGCCGATACGTCGAATCCCGCGACGGAAAACTCCCCGGGAACGACCTCTCTGACCTGTAACTCGAGTTTTCCCTGCATGTACTCGTAGACTGAAAGCAAGTCGTCGACCAGCGCCTTCGTTCCCTGTGGGCCGACTATCTCGAGGTGCTCCTCGCCGGCGAGCCAGCGAGCCTTCATCAGCGGTAACAGGTCGGCAACATGATCGAGGTGGTGGTGAGAGAGGAGGATCGTCGAAACGGTTTCGTAACCGACTCCTGACTGCTGCAGTCGCTGAAGTGATCCGGCTCCGCAGTCGAGTAACAGCGTTCGTCCGTCGTCCTGAACGAGAATTCCCGCCTGAAATCGTTCGCCGGTGGGCAACGCACTGCCCGTGCCGAGAAACGTAATTCGCATACGCGGTTGTGGAACGGCCGTACCGATAAGGATACTCCTCGCACCCGACCGGCACAAAGATTCAAGCAGATGGACTCTCCATCGTGGGATACCGTATCGATGGTATCGCCTCTGATCGACCATGGCGGAGTCCGCCTTTCGACCTACAATCGCCAATCCATCGCCGACACCGTCGTGCATGCGAGCCGCTTTGCTATCCGAACGGGGGCGAAATGATTGGCCGCCTCGAGAACTCGTTCCCGCCTTCGGTCACCAGAACGATGCTGTACCGCGTGGTCGGCTGGCTGTTGCGACTGTACGTTGCCAGCTTACTCGTCGTCGGCGTCTACAGTCTCCTGTGGATACTCGAGATAGCAGGGCTTCTTCCCGGACGGTGGTTATCGACCGTCTGGATCGGGATTGCGACGATGGGTTCGATCTTCCTGATCCTGTTGATCCCGCTCTATTACGCCGCTCGGTCGAACGAACGCTGATGACTCGCGTTCAAAGCAGGGCTCATCGACGGGGTGATCGGTTCGGGTGATCGTCGTCGAATTTCGGAAGACTTTCCTTGCTAGTCGCGCCCTTCTCAGTGTCGAAACTCATGACCCTGAGTTTCATCGCCGAGTTGCACCTCTCTCATCCAGATCTACCGTTAACCCCGACTATCGAATCGATTTCCACCGGGACGATCGAAGTAGATGCACAACCGCTAACGGCTCCGGGAAACGGGACCGGCCCGACGGTCTTTTTCTCCCTCCGAGACGCAGACGATCGTTGCGTTCGTACGTTCGAGTCCGCCCTTGCCCGCGATCACACGGTAAACGAGTGGCAATCGGAACTCGAATTCGAGGACTGTCGTATATATAAGATCATATTGAGTCAGCACGCAAAGTTAACGGCACCGGAGATATCGACGCTCGGCGTTCGAATCCTCTCGATCCGTTCCTCCGGCGAGGGGTGGCAGTTCCAACTGCAGGCATCGGACAAGGAACGCCTCGGTGCGTATTGGCAGTATTGTCGCGACGAAGACATCCAGTTCACCCTCGAGAAATTGTATAGCACCGGGACCAGCGCACAGACCGACGTCGGTAATCATCTCCAAGCACATCTCACCGAACGCCAGCAAGAGGTCGCTCGTACTGCAACCAGAATGGGCTATTACGAATCGGATGGTTCGAGTGCGGCAGAGGTCGCAGCCGAACTCGATATTTCGCCCTCGACGCTGTCGACGCACCTTCGACGGATAACGGCGAAACTGTTCAGCCACGTTTTCGGTTCGTAGTCCGATAGGACCTCCCCAGGAAACGAAGCAGGAGAATATCACCCTCGAAATAAACCGTGGAAGAATACGACGGTAGATTTGAGGCCGTTCCGATAAAACCATCACGTGATGGAAAATGGGACTAAATCATCTCCTGATTCTCGGTTTGCTACGAAACCAAGTCTGACAGTCGTCGAGCGGATTGCAGATCTCGAGGAAACGAACCCGGCAGAGCTAACACCACCGCTGTACGCCGCTATCGATCCGGATGCTCTCGACACCCTCGTTCAGTCTTCGGCTACGAAGCCACGACAAACGGTGAATCGGATCTCGTTTACGTATTGCGGGTACGACGTCGACGTTCGTAGTGACGGTGAAATCGACATCGCGAAGGCTTGCTCGGAACCTAACTGTAATTAGTCCCAGACTCACTCGTTCGTGGGCGTGGGGTAGTCGCGCTTACTGGGTTCGTCGTGGGCGTGGGACAGTCGCGCTTACTGGGTTCGTCCGCACGACGACTCGACGAGTTAATCGCGAATCCCAGCGATCGTCGGTGCCGAGTCGTACACTGCTCGTGGGTAACCGTTGTCTCGGAGACCAGCACCCGACACGTTCGGAGTACAATCTCGAGCGACAACGCGTGACTACGTGACCACTCGACGAGGATCGGATGTCGTACTAGACGTACTTTGGGGCCCGATTTGAGGATTTCACGGGATTACCGGTCGCGGTCTCAGTACCGGCTTACCAACCACGAGAGACCTACACCGTTGGTATCGGTGGAACTCCATACGATCGAACGTTCACGGTGTTTCGGGGGTTTTTTCGCGTCTCAGATTCGTCCAACGAACAGGTAGTAACTATGACGGTTGTTCTCGCTGGTGTCGGTGCCGATAGCACGAATTTCGGCGCATTGGGCCCCCTCTATGACGACGGACGATTCGAGTACGTCCCGATTCCAGAGAAAACCAGGTCGACGTCGGAACCAGAAACCCTCGGAACGTGGAAACTTCGGGTCGGAAATGGCGTCGCTGCTGATTTGACGACCCGTATCACCCCCCAACCCGTCCACGACGGGACTGAATCTGTGACCGACGACGAGCTCGAATCGTGGCCTCTCCATCACGATCCCAATTTCGAGGCGATGACGTACGGCGAACATCGGACCAGCGGGTACGTTTCGCGACTGCGAGCGCTCGAGTCGGGTGACGTCGTCGGTTTTTACGCAGGGCTGCGCCGACCGAACGGTGACCGCGCCCACCGGTATCTGATCGGCTACCTCACCGTCGACGACGTGGTCGTCATCGGTCCCGAGACACCGCCAGCCGATCGCAAAACACTCCTCGCTGCACATTCGGAAAATGCCCACGCGAAACGCGCTCGGGATGATACCTTGTTCCTCGAGAAGACGATTGTGATCGTCGACGGTCGTGAACCCGGTGGTCTCTTCAACCGAGATCCGATTCGACTCAGCGACTACTACGTCAAAGACGGTAACGAGCGACCGCAGTACTATCTGCGTGAGGACATTGCGGCGGAGTGGAACGTCCAGGCCGGCGGCGAGAATATGATGTATAAGCCGGCCTACCGCTGCGATCTGTCGGGTAGCGAATTTAGAAAGCTGATCGGCATTCCTGGTGACCGACCGATGGGCGGCCAAAGCGTCGCGTAACCGAGGGGCACCTCTCGAAACCAGCAATATCCCTGTGTAGTGGTGTACTATCCCGCGGCAGGGTACGCGATTTCGACTGACATCTGCGTGACGATGCTAGGGTTCGGCCCGCTCAAGTCGGGCGACGAACGGTTCGACGCCGTCGAAGGCTGGGCCGACTGCTACCTCACCATCGGGGCCACCGTAGTCGATGACGTCGAGGTCATCGAGTCGCGGAAGGTGATCGTGAATAAGCCTACTCGCGACCCATCCGGGTCCGTCGATGTCACTGCTCGCGTCGCCCCGTTCGGAGTCCGTGAGATACCGAACCAGCTCTCGGGTCGTCGTACGCTCGACAGCGTGTAAACGACACAAGACTGCCCTGCGCGTCGCATTCGAGAGGAGCGTATAGACCGTGTCGATCTCCAAGCGTTCTGATTTGGGGTGTGACATATCAGCTCGTCGGCCGCCCAGGGTAACGTGAACATTGCCTAACTAGTGTGGTACATCCGTCTACGACCTGCTGCAGTTGACGGTCATACAGTGAACCGTTTCCCCTCGAGGAACCTCCGCAGAAACGGCCGCATACCGATCCAGTCTCCAGCGTCGTTCTTACGAAGTGGCCCGAAGTTTGATACGTATCGGATTCGACCGTCAGACCTGTGACCAAACGTGGTTGACAGATTGGTGGTCGCTCGATCACCATTAGCCATTGCTGTAAGCTATGCAGTGGTCGGTACGATCTGGATACTCACGTCTGATTTTTTGCTTTACGCGGTCGTCTCGAATCTTGGTGTTGCAATCTCTGTAGAGGTACTCAAAGGGTGGATATTCGTCGTTGGTTCGTCCATCGTCCTCTACGGGCTCGTGTCGTACAGCCAGCGTGATCTCGAGCGAGCGAACGACCAACTCGACCGGGCACTCCAGCAAACGAGCATCCTCCAGCGAATTATTCGTCACAATTTGAGAAATACCTGTAACATCATTCGGGGGAATGCAGAACTTCTCGCCGACGATTTCCCTGCCGAGGGCGAGCAGGCGGAACGCGTTGAGACGATCACGACCCAAACGGACCGACTCGTCGAACTGAGCGAAAAGACTCATTTGCTCAGAGACGCAGTCCTCGAAGACTCGAGTACGCTGCGACAGATCGATCTCTCTCAACTCCTCGAATTGCGCGTCAGAAAGGCGCGCAATCGGTACCCGAAGGCGACGATTCGGACCGATATCGCCGCCGATATCGTCCGTGAAACGGATCCACGGCTAGAGACGGCTATCGACGAGTTGCTAGAGAACGCAATCGAACACGATGACACCGACGACCCTGTCGTGGAGGTGATGATGCAGGAGACCGACGATGGGCAAGTGACGATCGACGTCAGCGATACGGGCCCTGGATTACCCGACATCGAACGGACAGTTTTCGAAGATGGGGTCGAATCGCCGATGGCTCATTCGGAAGGTGTCGGCCTGTGGATTACGCAAACGATCCTCTCCCAACTCGAAGGGACGATCGCGATCGAAGACAACGATCCGCGAGGGACGACGGTCCGACTAACGCTTCCAACGATGACTTCCATGCAGTAACAGTGCTTGCGCGTCTCGATGCCAAATCGATCGGTTTCATATAACGATGGCTCCAACAGTATTGGCAGTGACATCGTCCGACGAAACGACGCCCCGCCACGCGCGCGTCGAGCGCCACGCGACACCCGGGCCGGGTAACTCGCTGGCTCACTGGACAACTGCTCGCAATCCGATCCGGGTTGCGCTCAATTACGTCGTCATCTGGCTCGTGAGGATCTCTCCCAGCCTTCGGCTCAAACGGTGGCTTTTGCGCCGGATCGGTGTTACCGTCGGTGAGGGTGTCTCCTGGGGACTCGAGGCAACGCCGGACGTCTTCTGGCCCGATCTCATCACCGTCCGAGCGAATGCTATTGTCGGTTACGACGCGACGATCCTCTGTCACGAGTTCCTCCAAGACGAGTACCGAACCGGCGAGGTCGTCGTCGGCGAACGAGCGATGATCGGAGCAGGGGCGATTATTCTACCGGGAGTCGAAATCGGTGCGGAGGCGCGCGTTGCGGCGAATTCGCTCGTAACCCGTGACGTTCCGTCCGGAGCGACGGTCGCGGGCGTACCGGCGGTACCGATGGGGGACGAAAGCAGTGAGGAAGATAGTTCGCCGTTCACCGAGTAACAGCAGGGGACCCGTCCGTCTGGGTTATTTAATCCGATGGTATCTACGTTGGCGATAATTAAATGATTTTAACCCTATAGATAAATAAAGGCCATCGGTCGGATTTCTGTGACATGCAGTACTGTCACGACTGCGAAATGGAGGTCGAACGGGGGCCGATGTTCTGTCCAGAATGCGGCTCGGAACTGGCAGCGAACCGGGAGGAAGGGGAGGTGACCTCGGACTGGTCGAGTGGCGACCCGGGGGACGACGGCGATACGTTCGACCAGACGTGTGACAGCGAGTCAACCGATCGGTGCGAAAACCCGATTTCAGAAGAGTCGGGGCAAGGATCAACTGATCCATCGAATTCGAGAACACGAACGGACGACGTAGTCAGCTTTCCGTTTTCGTTTCCCCTCGGGAAAAACGGGAAACCGCTTGCACTCAATTCTGCTTTCATCTTTTTCTTCTGGCTTGTAGTTCCATTACTTACCAGTAGTGGGTATACGTATCGGGTCGGTCGCGCTGCAGCGCGGGGGGACGATGACCCACCGCCGTTCGACGACTGGGGAGAAATGACGATGGATGGGCTTCTAATTCTAGTCGGTAGCCTCGTGATGGCACTTCCGTTCCTCGTTGTGATCATACTGATAGCCGTCGCGCTCGGTGCGGTTGGCGTGTCTTCACCGCTCTGGCTCCCGATTCTTGGGACCGGAATGCTCGCTCTCGTTGGTATCTCCTACGTCGCTCATGCAACCATACCAGTCATGATTGGGACGGGAAGCCTCAGGAAAACGTTTTCCGACCGACGGGTTCTCACCTTTGCGTTTTCGTTGCATTATCTCAAGGGGGCACTGCTACTTTTCGTATTCGGAAGCGTTTTGTACATCGCTTTCGGGATCATCGCGTCCATTCTCTTTTTAACAGTCATCGGAATGCCCCTCCTAATCGTGCTCGTCCCCCTGATGTGTGCATATGCGATGGAAATGCAGTTTACGTTGTGGGGGCGCATTTACAACGAAGCGGCAGACGCAGGCGCCGTTCCGCCCGTCGACCAGGACGATCCCCTCGGATTCGAATACTGACCGACAATTCGGTGCGATGCTTGAGCACTCGCCGACGCGGGCCGGGCGCTCTGGTGCCGACCGCTATGAGCACTGGTTCGGCTTTGACAGGGCAACCACACAGAACTGCTGCGGTGTCCCCTCGGACGCGAATTCGAAGTGCATCGAAAACGTCGTGGATGATGAGGGAAATCCTACAGCGACGACCAGGATTTCCGGGCTTCGTTCCAGGACGTAATGTCGGCGATCCAGCGGGCAGCGATCATCTTCTTCAAGTTCTGCGCCGGGAAGCCCCCGAACGTATCGACGGGAAGCGAGATTCCGAACGCCGGCTTGACATCGTGGGCGACAGCTTTCTCCCCGACCGAGATGACGGTGCCCTTGTCCTCCAATTCCCAGGTCAGGAGTGGACGGTTCTCGATAGCGCGGGCGATGTTCTCGCCGACCACTTCTGCAGCCTGCCAGGCGGCCTGCGCCGTCGGCGGGGCGGGCTGGTCGCCCTGGTCGATAATCGCCGAGTCGCCGATCGCAAACACGCGGTCGTCGGATGTCTGGAAATTCGCTTCGGTCTTCACTCGGTTGTGTTCGTTCTCGAGATCCACGTCGTCGAGTGCGTCTCGGCCCGTTATCCCGCCGGTCCAGACGAGGACATCGTACTCGAGGGGTTCACCCACATCGAATTCGATGGCGTCGTCGGTCGCTTCAGTGATCGGATCGTCGGTGTGGATCGTGACGTTGGCTTCCTCGAGCAGGTCTCGCAGTGCTTGCTGAATCTCCGGATCGTTACCGGGAAAGATTTCATCGAGCGCTTCGACGAGGTGAATTTCGATGGGGGCGCGGTGGTTGTCGCGGAATTCGGCGATTTCCCCGGCTACCTGGATACCCGAGAGTCCTGCGCCGCCGATGACGACCTGTGCAGGGTCACCGCGAGTCGCGTTTTGACTGGCCTCGGTGACAGCCTCGTTGATCTCGAGTGCATCGTCGAGGCTTTTAAGCGTCAGCGAGTGTTTCTCGAGGCCGGGAATCCCGTAGTAGGCGGTTTGGCTGCCCAGACCGACGAGGACGTAATCGTATTCGACGTCCTCACCCTCCTCGAGTTCGACGACCTGGTCGTCGACGTCGAGGCCGGTGACTTCGTCCTGGATGAACCGTGTCGATGGATCTGCGATGCGATCGACGGAGAAAGTGATGTCCGAGCGGACGTCCGGGTCCCGAATGACGCGGTGGGATTCGTGTAGAACAAGATGATAGTCGACGTCCGCGATCCACGTTAGTCGGGCGTTGCTACCGAGTTCCGCCTGAAGTGTATTGACCGCACCGGCGCCTGCATATCCGGCACCGAGTACAACAACGTTCTCACTCATATACCACACTGCGAATCACTATGATACAAAGGTGTTGGAACGAGAGTCCGTGTGTTCTGTGTTCTCAAGAGCCTTATTCAGTGATATTCACAAATTCCAGAGCGACAACGTGCGCTCACAAAATACGTTTCCCAAACGTGCTCGCGGTCAGTTCTGACGCCAACGTCGCCGTTTCGTTCCCCTCGTCTAGAATCGGATTCACTTCGACGACGTCCATCGATCGGAGGATGTCGTCTGCTTCGTCCCTCCGGGAAATCGCCTCGAGAGCAGCGTGAGCTTCCCGATAGGTGACGCCGCCACGGACAGGAGTGCCGACTCCTGGAGCAGTCCTGGGGTCGAGCCAGTCGAGGTCGAGGCTAACGTGGACGCCGTCGGTGCCGTCGGTCGCAATCGTAAGAGCATCCTCGATCACCGCCGAGATACCTCGTCGGTCGATGTCGGACATAGTAAAGGCGGTCATCTCGCTATCGCGGATCAGCGTGCGCTCGCGTTCGTCGATACTCCGAAGGCCGACGTAGACGATCGCCGACTCGCACAGTCCGGTCGCAGGCGCCCATTCCGTATCGCCGAACGTACCGCGACCGAGGACCGCAGCTAACGGCATTCCGTGAACGTTGCCGGTCGGCGAGGTTTCGGGTGTGTTACAGTCCGCGTGGGCGTCGAACCAGAGCACGCCGAGCTCTGCTGCTCTTGCAGATCCGGTCAATGAACCGATCGCGACCGAGTGATCGCCGCCCAATACGAGCGGAAATTCGCCGTCTGCAAGCGTCGATGCAACCCGATCGCTCAGCAGTCGACAGACGTCTTCGATCTCCCTGAGGAATTTTGCGTTTCCGCGGCTAGGTTGGTCAGCGTCAGGATCGCGCTCTTCTGCCCGCGGCATCGACAGGTCGCCATCGTCAACGGGCACAGCGCCTGCTTGCTCGAGCCCATCCGCAAGATCGGCATATCTGATCGCTGACGGACCCATATCGACGCCGCGACGGTTCGCTCCGTAGTCCATTGGGGCACCGATTATCCTGACGGTCCGATCCATACGCGTCCTTCGGCATAGACGGGCTTGGTCGTGACGATTCCGTGAACGGGCGCGACCTCGTCGGTCAACCCGGTACAGCGCTGGCGATAGTTTTAGGGATAGACGACTCTTAAACCGCGATAGTATGATGCTGAGCGACGTGATGGAAGATTATCTCAAAGCCATCTACCAGCTCCAGCGCGAGACCGACGATCGGATCAAGACCTCCGAGATCGCAGATGAACTGGACGTCACGTCGCCGACGGTTACCAGCATGCTCGACAAACTCGAGGAACGAGAACTAGTCGACCGCGAGAAGTACCGCGGGGTCACCTTAACCGACGAGGGTGAGACCGTCGCCCTCGAGATCGTCCGCCACCACCGCCTGCTCGAAGCCTATCTGACGGAGCACCTCGATTACGACTGGTCGGAAGTCCACGCAGAGGCGGATCGACTCGAACACCACATCAGCGAAGATTTCGAAGCCCGCGTCGCCGCCGCGCTCGGCGAACCCTCCGTCGATCCACACGGATCACCGATTCCAAGCGCCGATCTCGAGCCGCCGTCACGACCCGACAGCAAGTCGATCATCGAATACGAGGAGGGAGCCGACGTCACGGTGGCGGAAGTCGCCGATCACGATCCGGCGGTTCTCTCGTATCTCGCCGAGCACGGCGTCGAACCCGGTGTCGAACTCAAAATTCTCGAGATCGCGCCGTTTGGAATGGTGACCGCTCGCTCGAGCGAAGCCGACGAACCCGTTTCGTTGCCGGAATCAGTCGCTCACCACGTTCGAGTTGCGAAACCGACGGAGCCAAAACCGTAAGCGAATCCATCGTTCGAAACGTAGGTCACAGTAGCCGTCCGAGCGGATCGGACCTGATCTTGACGAACTGTACTCTCTTCCGACGATCCGGACAGGACTAGTGGCTCACTCTCGATTCAATCCCCCCAATATCGGCGAAACGCCTGGTGACCCACCGGGTTTAAGGAATGCAACTACCAATATATGACTATGTCATCAATCGAACTCACACCGAGCCAGAAGAAAATACTCCGCGCGCTGACGAATCTCCACAAGGAGTCCGAAGATGCTATCAAAGGCGAGGACATCGCCGAACAGGTCGACCGCAATCCGGGAACGATTCGAAACCAGATGCAGAGCCTCAAAGCCCTGCAGTTAGTAGAAGGCGTACCCGGGCCAAAGGGCGGCTACAAACCAACGGCCTCGGCCTACGAGGCCCTCGAAATCCAGCAGATGGACGAGCCAGCAGCGGTCCCGTTACAACACGAAGGCGAACCCGTAAGCGACACCATCATCGAAGAAATCGACCTCTCGAGCGTCCATCATCCGGAACTCTGTCGCGCAGAGATCCACATTCAGGGAACCCTGAGCGACATCCATGAAAACGACGCGGTCACGGTCGGTCCGACGCCGCTTTCGAAACTCGTCATCGAAGGCTCCGTCGATGGGAAAGACGATACGAACAACATCCTTATCTTGCGGATAGATGACATGATTGCGCCCGCCGAAGAGCCGGCACACTGACCCACTATTTACCCGCGTTCTCCTCGATTTCTTTGCAGCGGTCGCCCTTGCTTTCGTTGATTCGTCCACGGACGATCGTCGAGACTCGCGTGGTTCGTCATTCCCGCGGGAAAATTGTAGTCGACGCGGTCAGGTCGCCGCGTCCGTATCGTCTCCCGCATCGGCTGCCGAGGCCGGAATCACGTCGACACTCGCGACCGCGTCACCGTCGCCGACTTCCATGACTATTACACCCATCGTGTTTCGACCGACGGTCGAAATCTCGTCGACACGCGTCCGAACGATCTGGCCGCGTTCGCTCATCATCACGAGCTGGTCGTTCGCTGCGACCGCTTTCACGGCGGTTACGGAGCTATTTCGCTCGCCGGTCTTGATGTCGATTAACCCTTTGCCGTATCGTGACTGCGTCCGGTATTCCGAGAGTAACGTGCGCTTGCCGTAGCCGTTTTCCGTAACTGTAAGCAGCGCGCGTTCGTCAGCTTCGTCGGTTGCAACCAATCCGGCGACTGCGTCGCCGTCTTGCAGTTTGATGCCGTTGACACCGCGGGCGTTGCGTCCCATCGCTCGAACCTCGTCCTCGTCGAAGCGAATCGTCATACCGCCTTCGGTCGCGACGACGAGATCCTTCGATCCGTCGGTCACTTCGACGTCGACGAGTTCGTCGCCCTCCTCGAGGTCGGCGGCGATGATGCCCGTCGAGAGGATGTTGTCGAACTCTTCGCCAGCAGTGCGCTTTACGTAGCCGTTGCGGGTGACCATCGTCACGTACTCGTCGTCGCCGAACGCGTCGGTGTCGACGATGGCTGTGATGTCCTCGCCGGGATCGAGATCGAGGATGTTGACTGCGGACTTCCCGCGTGCAGTCCGTCCCATTTCGGGGATCTCGTAGGTCTTGAGACGGTAGACCTCACCATGATTCGTAAAGCAGAGCAGATAGTCGTGGGTGTTGGCTCGAAACACCGCTGCGACGCGGTCGTCTTCTTTGACGTCCGCACCGATGATGCCTTTGCCACCGCGGCCCTGCGGATCGAACTCGTCGATCGGCATCCGCTTGACGTAGTCGTCTTCGGTCATGACTACGAACACTTCCTCTTCTGGAATGAGGTCCTCGTGGGTAACCGTCCCCTGGTCCTCTACGATCGACGTTCGGCGTTCGTCAGCGTACTCGTCTTTGATGTCACGGAGTTCATCCTTGATCACTCCGAACAATTCCTGTTCGCTCTCTAATATTTCGGTGAGTCGCTCGATTTCGGCCTGTACCTCCTCGTACTCGTCTTCGATCTCGGCGGCTTCCATCGAGGTGAGACTCCCCAGTTGCATCCTGACGATGTGGGTTGCCTGGTCCTCGGAGAAGTCGTAGCTCTCCTGAAGCGCCGCTTTGGCGGCAGACCGATCCTTGCTGTTGCGGATGAGTTCGACGACATCTTCGGCGTTCTCGACGGCCGTGAGCCGCCCCTCCAGAATGTGCGCTCGATCTTCGGCTTGCTCGAGGTCGTATTCGCTGCGTCGACGGACGACCTCGCGGCGGTGTGCGACGTATTCCTCTAGGGTTTCTTTGAGCGACAGTACCTTTGGCTGGCCGTCGACCAGAGACAGGTTGATGACGCCGAAGGTTCGCTCGAGGTGATTCTCGAGCAACTTGTTCTTGACGACCTCGGCGTTGGCTCCGCGCTTGAGTTCGATGACGATGCGGACTCCATCGCGGTCGGACTCGTCGCGGAGATCGGAGATGCCGTCTATCTCGCCCTCGTTGACGTCCTCGGCGATGCGCTCGACGAGGCGGGCCTTGTTTGCCTGGTACGGAAGTTCGGTGACGACGATCCGTTCGCGTCCGGATTTCCACTCCTCGACCTCGAACTCGGCGCGGACGCGAATGCGGCCGCGGCCGGTCTTGTACGCGGAATAAATTGCGTCCCGACCGACGATGTTCGCACCCGTCGGGAAGTCTGGCGCCTTCACGTGGTTCATCAGCTCGTCGACGGTCGCGTCGGGATTGTCGATCAACTCGATCGTCGCATCGATTACCTCGCCGAGGTTGTGAGGCGGAATGTTCGTCGACATCCCCACCGCGATCCCCGAGGAACCGTTTACGAGCAGGTTCGGAAAGGCCGCCGGCAATACGTCCGGCTCCTGTAGCCGGTCGTCGTAGTTCGACGAGAAGTCGACCGTATCCTTCTCGATGTCCTCGAGCAACTCCTCGGCGACGGAAGCCATCCGAGCCTCCGTGTATCGGGGCGCGGCGGCTGGGTCGCCGTCCATCGAGCCGAAATTCCCCTGCCCGTCTACGAGGGGATAGCGCATCGAGAAGTCCTGTGCCATCCGGACCAGGGTGTCGTAGATCGCACTGTCACCGTGTGGGTGATAGTCACCCATCGTTTCCCCGACGATCGAGGAAGATTTCCGATGGGACGAACCGCTCGAGACGCCCATCTCGTGCATTGCATACAGGATGCGCCGATGGACGGGCTTGAGCCCGTCGCGGACGTCCGGAAGGGCTCGACCGGCGATGACGCTCATCGCGTAGTCAATGTAACTTTGCTCCATCTCGTCTTCGATACGGACGTTTTCGACCGCTCTTGCCTCTACGTCCGTCGGGTCGGGTACATCTGAACTCATGTAGTCACCTCTAATACGCTATATGTCGATCCACTCCGCTTCCGGCGCGTGATCTTTGATGAACTGTTTTCGGGGTTCGACGGCGTCGCCCATCAGGACTGAAAACATCTTGTCCGCTGCAGCGGCATCCTCGACCGTAATCTGTTTGAGAATGCGGTTGTCGGGGTTCATCGTCGTCTCCCAGAGCTGTTCAGGGTTCATCTCGCCGAGCCCCTTGAACCGCTGGACCTGCGACGGGTTTCCATCGCACTTGTCGGCGACGATCTCGTCGCGCTCGGCGTCGGTCATCGCGTCGTAGGTTTCGCCGCGATAGCGGATGCGGTACAGCGGCGGCTGCGTCGCGTACACGTAGCCGCCCTCGAGCAGCGGGCGCATGTGCCGGTAGAAG
The DNA here is from genome assembly GCF_013402815.2 of Natrinema halophilum. Lineage (NCBI taxonomy): Archaea > Methanobacteriati > Methanobacteriota > Halobacteria > Halobacteriales > Natrialbaceae > Natrinema > Natrinema halophilum. Next base: position 774,158 of record NZ_CP058601.1, on the reverse strand, counting down.
AACGTCAAAAGCAACGTTCGTATGTGAGCGCCGTCGACGTCGGCGTCGGTCGCCATGATGATCTTCTTGTAGCGGATGTCGTCGACGTCGAATTCGTCGCCGATCCCCGCGCCGATCGCGGTGATCATGTTCCGGATCTCGTCGTTCTCGAGGATCCGATCGAGCCGATGTTTCTCGACGTTCAGGATCTTCCCTTTGATCGGGAGGACGGCCTGGAACTCGGGGTTTCTGGCCTGTTTTGCGCTCCCGCCCGCGGAGTCACCCTCGGCGATGAACAGTTCGGCCTCTTCCGGATCTTTCGTCTGGCAGTCCGCGAGTTTACCGGGCAACGACGTGGACTCGAGGGCCGACTTTCGGCGTGTCAGTTCCTCGGCCTTCTGGGCGGCCATGCGGGCCTTTGCGGCCTCGACGGCTTTCATCACGATCGCCTGGGCGGTGTCGGGATGTTCTTCGAAATAGGTGCCAAGCCCCTCGTGCATGGCGCTTTCGACGATTCCGCGGACTTCGCTGTTGCCGAGTTTCGTCTTCGTTTGGCCCTCGAACTGCGGGTCGGGGTGTTTGACCGAAATGACCGCCGTGAGTCCCTCGCGGATGTCCTCACCTTTGAGGTTGTCCTCGAGGTCGGAGAGTAGGTCGTTTTCGTTGGCGTAATCGTTGACGGTCCGTGTCAGCGCGGTCTTGAATCCGGTCAAGTGGGTTCCTCCCTCGCGAGTGTTTATGTTGTTCGCGAAGGCATGGATCGATCCCTGCAGTTCTTCAGTGGCCTGCATCGCTACTTCGATCTGGATGTTCTGATCTTCGTCCTCGAAGTAGATGATGTCGTCGTGCATCGCCGAGCGCGTTTCGTTCAGGTACTCGACGAACTCCCGGATGCCGCCTTCGTACTCGTAGGTCTCGGCGACGGGTCCTTCCTCGTCGGTCGTATCCGGGCGCTCGTCGCGGAGCGTGATGCGGACGCCGGAGTTCAAGAACGCGAGTTCTCGAAGCCGGTTGGAGAGGGTCGAAAACGAGAATTCATCCGTTTCGAAGATATCAGTATCGGACCAGAATCGGATTTCAGTACCTGTTTCCTCGTCCGATTCCATGTCGCGCACGCGTTCCATATCTCCGACAGGTTCACCTGCTTCGAACGTGTGGTGAAAGACGCCACCGTCGCGTTTGACCTCGGCTTCGAGACGCTCGGAGAGAGCGTTGACAACGGAAACACCGACGCCGTGAAGACCGCCTGAAACCTGATACGATTTGTTGTCGAACTTCCCGCCGGCGTGGAGGACTGTGAGGATGACCTCGAGTGCAGGGCGGTCGTACTCTTCGTGGGTATCGACCGGAATGCCGCGTCCGTCGTCGGCAACACTCACCGAGGCATCCTCGTGGATCGTGACGGTGATGTCGTCGCAGTGCCCGGCCAATGCCTCGTCAATCGAGTTATCAACCACTTCGTAGACGAGGTGGTGGAGACCTCGAGAATCGGTAGAGCCGATGTACATCGCCGGTCGCTTTCGTACAGCCTCCAGGCCTTCGAGAACCTGAATCTGACCGGCGCCGTACTCGCTTTCCTGGGACATGTAAAACCTGGTTTCGGATAGCGCCCGGGTACTAATAAAAGTCACGTGTACGCGCGCGAGCGCGAACCAACATCTATTTCGCCTGCTCGAACTGATGGTTATGGCCAGTCCATTTCGCCTGCTCGAACCGATGGTTATGACCAGTATCGGATTCCGTGAGGATCGTCTACTCCACTCTGGTCGCTGTTTCGCCGTGCACTTACTGTATCGCTGACGTTCTGTCCGCTCGTATTACTCTCCTTACCCATTCGGAAAGGCGGTCGTCGACTACAGGAGCGCGTCGAACGACTCGTGGCCCTGGATGTCGACGCCGCCGCCGGTGATTTCGGCGAGGAAAACGCCGTTGCCCGAGCCAGTATCGCGTTCGACGGCGCTTTTGACAGCGCGGACTGCTGCCGACCGCGCGTCGGGAAGTGTGAGGTCGTCTTCGTACTCGTTTTCGAGGACACCGTAGGCCAGTTGCATCCCGCTGCCGGTGACGGTGTAATCGTCTGCCATCACACCGCCGGCGGGGTCGATGCTGTAAACGTGGCTCCCGGCTTCGTCGACGCCGCCGAGAATAGGATGGATCGCCCGGAACGGACCACCACGGGCGAAATTCCCCGCAAGCGTTGCTACTGCATCGATCGGCATCGTCTCGCCACGACGGGACTCGTAGAGATTCACTTCGGATCGCAGCGTTCGAATGAACGACTGGGCACCGCCGACGGAGCCGACGAGCGTCACTGCTGCCGTTGGGTGGATCTGTTCGACCTTCTGGACGTCCTTGTTCGAGACGAACCGACCACCAAGACTCGCGCGCATGTCCGTCGCGACGACGACGCCGTCGTCGGTCGTGATACCGACGGTAGTCGTCCCCGTACGATTGACTGTGTCCCCGTGATCGTCACCTGTACGAGTACCGGCGGGGACGTCCCCCAGTTCCGGTGCGTACGGCGACGATTCGTTGCGACGGTGTGACGTCGACGGCGCGTTCCCGTTATTCATCCGCCCCATCCTCGTCGACATCCGCGAGGATCGACTCGAGTCGGTCGTTCGAAACCGATTGAAGCGACTCGTCGTCGGTCGTAATCGTCGCGACGTCGACGTCCTCTGCGGCGACGACTCCGTCGGTGGGTGCGCTGAGCGCGCTTACGGCAAGTTCGATGCCTCCGTCGACGTCGAAATCGGTGCGATAGTTTTCTTCCAGGTAGTCCTGAATGACGTCGCGGTCACCACCGACCGCCGCGGCTTGCCATTCGTAGTCCGTCCCCGAAGGGTCGGTCTCGAACAGTCGAGGCTCGCCGTTTTCGATACCGCCGACGAGCAACGCAACGCCGAACGGGCGCGCGCCACCAGTCTGAGTATACTCCTGAATGTGGTCGGTGATCGATCGAGTCAACGTCTCGACACCGATGCGCTGGCCGTAGCGGAGTTGTTCGCCCTGGGCGCGCCGGCGGGCGAGATCGACCAACTGGCGCGCGTCGGCGACGTGGCCGGCGCTTGCGATACCGATGTGGTCGTCGACGGTGTGAATTTTCTCGACGCTCGAACGTTCCATGAGCGACGAACTAACCTGACGGTTCGCTGCGAGGACGACGCCATCGGGCGTGAGGAGACCGACGCTTGCGGTCCCTCGTTTGACGGCCTCGCGGGCATATTCGACCTGGTAGAGCCGGCCGTCCGGGGAGAAGATCGTATTTCCTCGGTCGTAGGCCTGCTGCTGAGATTGTCCTTGCATTGCTGAATCAGGTCACGTCGACCTTCACCTTGGGTAATGGATAATAATTTAAAGGCCTTCTTTTGGAGGCAACGTCGGCTGCTTCGTCGTGCGCCCCTGCTGGTTGTCGCTCTGGGTCGGAGAATTAGTAGGTCTAGGTTCGTCCGTCGCTCGAGGACGACCGAGGCCGTCGGGAGTTAAACGACGTCCGTGGCTGTCCACGTTAACCGACGATCTGTCGGCACTCTCAGGTCGGCAGCTGCCGCTCGTTTGCCATCTCAAGCTTGGTGCTCAAACAAATCCTCGCCGTTGATTGTAGTACAGCATTCCGTAAATCGGTTCACGGGTTGCGTCGCTCTCCCCGGTCGGTTGCGGTCTCAACCGGGGACAACCCCTTCTTCCCTCACATAAATGCACGATCATCGTATCGCGGCATGTGCGTCCGTCGTACCGGCAGTCGAGACAATTCGACGACGCGGGCTCGGATTACTCCCCGCAGCAGCCAAACATGGGCCCGAGTCCGTCTCCGTCTCGACATATTTTAATCCCACAGTCGCGGCCGGATTCGAGCACGGGTTCGGGGGTGCACTCTCGTGAGCGAACGGTCCGCATCGGCCTCGGCAGTCGCCGACGCTGTCCCCGGCGGCGAAGCGATCCACGGTCTTCTCTACGACTACGGCCTCGGCGTCCTGTTCGCTGCAAACGTTTTTGGTGCCGGATCGGTCTACATCCTGGCCGATACGGGTGCGAACTACGCGTTCTCCCTGCTGTGGGTGTTGCCCCTCGCGTTCCTCGTCGACATCGCGTTGCACGATATGAGCGCGCGACTCGCCGTTGCGGATGAACCGCTCGCCGACTATATCGTCGACGCTCTCCCGATCGGCGGGTCGATGCTACTGATCGGTATCTCGCTGATGTCCGGTCTGTGGGCCGTCTCGAACTACGCAGTCGCCGGCGCGGCGCTGGCCTGGCTCGTTCCCGGCATCGATAACGTTCTCGTCGGCATCGTCCTCGCGGCCGGAATCGGGATCGCCATCGTACAAATGAAGGTGTACGACCGAATCGAAGCAGCGATCGCGGCGATGGTGTTCGCCGTGTTCAGTTCCTACGGTCTGTTGTTGCTCGGCCTCGACGTGCCGTGGCAATCGGTCGCCGCCGGTTTGCAGCCGCTTCTCGAGACCGAAATCGGGTACCTTACTGCGATCATCGCTTTGCTTGGGACGACGGTCTACTGGCCGAACTTCTTCATCCAGTCGAGCATCCGGCCGACCAAAGAGTGGACCGACATCTGGGAATACCGACGGGACAACGCCGCCGGAATCGCGACGACGCTCGTCATCGGCAGTTTCGTGATGATCGTCTCGGCGGTCACCCTCTCTGCGGGAGCAATGACGTTGACGACACCCGGAGAACCACTCGCGGGAATCCTCGGCGATTACGCGCTCGTGGTGTTCATCTTCGCCGCGTTTCTGGCCTCCATTTCCTCGGCAACCGGGACGTTATTCGGTGCCGGCTTTATGGTGCCACAGGCACTCGGTCGGGACACGGTCTTCGGCGACACCGCCTTCCGGCGCACGGTCGTCGCGTTGATCGTGCTCGCAGCAGTCACTGCTCTGCCGATGCTCACCTATACAGGCTTCGGGCCTGTGGAAATGGCGATCGTCATGCCGGCCGTCAACGGCGCGATCGGGCTTCCGGTAACCGTCTTCGCGCTCATCGGCGCCGTAAACAAGTTTCACGACGTCGAGTGGTACGAGAACGTGGCGTTCATCGCCGCTGGGACCGTTCTCCTAGTCGGCAGCCTACTGACCGTTCAGTCACTGTACGAGACGATCGTCGCCCTCCTCTAACGGCCTGAGCAGGCAGAGACGCGAAGAAGCGACTTCGATCTGAGAGGACTGCCGTACTGATCTCGGTCGCCGGCCGACCCAACACCGACAGATGAGTGACGACACAGAAAGGAAGAGTAACAATGAACGAAACAGAGACGCAGATGATTACAGCGATATGTTCGATCTATCCATTGGTCTTTCGCTCGTCCTGTTACTCGCTTCGATCGCCTTCTTCTCCGGCATCGGAATCACGACCATCGGTCCCGGCGGAATCTTCGTGACGATCGCGCTGTATTCGATGACATCGATTCCATCGAGTCAGGTCGCCGGCACTGCCCACGCAACCTTCGTTTTCACCGGGCTCGTCGGCAGCGTCGCCTACATTCACTCGGGGGAAATGAACACGGGCCAGAGCCGCGCGATCGCGGTCATCCTCAGCGTCGCGAGCATCCTCGGTGCGCTGGTCGGCGCGCACGTCAATACGTTCGTTCCCCGATCACTGTTCGGATTCCTGCTCGGTGGCGTCGCGATGGCCGTCGGCGCGACCATCCTGTATCGAGAGCGCCGCGGATTCAGCCCGATCTACGACCTCGAGCCCCTGACTCGAGACGGACAACTGATCCTTCTCGGACTCGGCTTCACCCTTGGCGTCTGCAGCGGTCTCTTGGGAATCGGCGGGCCGGTACTGGCCGTGCCAGCGCTCGTATTAGTCGGCGTGCCGATGCTGCTCGCCGTCGCCGTCGCGCAGGTTCAGTCGATCTTCATCGCGACGTTCGCAGCATCCGGATACTTCCTGCAGGGGAACGTTCTCGTATCGCTTGCAGTCATCATCGGCGCTCCGCTGCTACTGGGCGTCGTCGTCGGCTGGCAGGTCGCGTACATCATCGATCCCGAAAAGTTGAAAACCGCACTCGGGTTCGTTCTGCTCGGCGTCGGCCCCGTTATCGCGCTGTGACCGAATTGTGACATCCTCCTCTCCGTTTACGGCGGGGAGGATGTCACACTGTGCCGGAATTAGACTGAAGTCGACGCGCGTATAGCAAAACATGTCCTCATGTCACCCCGGATCCTCGTTCCGTTCGATGACTCGGAACCAGCTCGCGACGCCCTCGAGTACGCCACCGAACTGTTTCCACGCGGTGAGTTCGTCGTTCTGGCGATCCTCGACCCCACCTCCATCCCGTACATTCCGAACACGGCCGACGACGGCACCGGGACTGACGAAGCCGGGGAGTTACTCGCCAACGCCGCCGACCGGCTCGACACGGCCGAAACACTCGTTGCCGAGCGCGGGATCGACGTCGAGACGGAATCGAGAACGGGAACGCCGGCGCAAGAAATCCTCGAGTACGCCGAGGCGGAACCGATCGATCACGTCGTGATCGGCAGCCACGGACGGTCCGGCGTCGCACGGATTCTACTGGGGAGCGTCGCCGAAGTCGTCGTCAGGAATTCGCCAGTTCCCGTCACAGTGGTTCGCTAACCGTTCGTTCGAGCCGAGTGGCACGCCGGTCTGTCCCGATGACCTGCGATAGCGGCCGATACGCCCCTGCATTGACGGGCAACGGATTCTTCCGCTCGTGGCCTCGATCGCACGAACGATGAGCGAATACGACGGGACGGACAATCCGACGACGCCGTGGCGGGAGGACGGAACGAGCGAGAACGACAACCGCGGTGATGACGAGCTGACCGGCCGCGACAGGACCGAGTTCGAACCCAACCCGAACCGACGAGGGACGGTCATCTCGGCGGTGGTCAGTTTGGTTGGGTGTGCGTTGCTGGTCGAGGCAGCTCTCCTCGAACTCGTGGCGAGCCAGTTCTGGAACGTCGTGCTCGTCGGCGCGACGTTGGTCGCTGCGGGGGGGTACAACTACGTCAAACGCTCGAACGAGGAGTTCGGAAGTTTGGGTGTCGCTGCCCTCGTCGTCCTTCTCGGCCTCTGGCTCGTCGCATCACCGTTCCTGCTCGGTACCGGGACCACGGTAAGTATCGCCGAGATTGCGGTAGGTCTCGACTTCTGGGTCGAGGTCATCGTCGGACTGCTTGCGGTTGGCCTCGGCGGGTACAGTGCGTACGGAATCCGCGTTCGACGAAGAGAAGCTACCCCTCGTGAGACGGCGACCTGATCCGACGGTCCCGATCGGCGCCGTCATTCGCCGGGTGGGCGCAGTCAGCGCAGCAGCGAAACGGACGATGATGGCCGTCTGAACGGTCGATAGTGGCTGAGTGTCGTCGTTCGGAGGTGGCCGTAAAAGTCGCTGTGAGTCCCGCGAGTGTCCTTAACAGGCATACCACGAATCGATCGAACCGTCAGGTTGTAACGCAATTCCGATGTCCTCGCCGTCACAGTCTATATCCAGATCAGGTGCATACTTCCACGTCGCGGAGGGACCGTCGGGAGTGAAAACTGTCACAGTTGACGGTGTCGCTTCGATACCAGCAGAGGAATCGAGGTGACCGGGGTCGAGTTCGTACACGCGACTAAACATCATTTCTTCTTCCTCATTCTCTACCCGGACACCCATTCTCGCGAACTCCTCCGTTCGGTTTTCAACCATAATCTCGATTGTGTCATCTTCACCCTCCGAACCAGCGGATATGAGGAAATCACTACATCCAGATACAAGGATCGAAGCGACCACTCCTAGCAACGCAAACACGTTTCGCCGAGAAACACTTTCCGTAAGCACAGGAGGTGCTGCCGAGAATACGGTCATGATCTCGCCATTTATCATAACGAAGTAAATATTTTCGGTCGCTGCCGCTGTTTGTACGATCGATTCGCAGTTGTCGGTACCGAACCAGGAAGTGTCGTTTCGACCGCCACTCAAAATAAAAGAGCGCGTTGGCAACTACGACACCCGTGCGAGGCGGGATCTGATTCGGTCACTTGGAAAATGGCAGATTCCGGCATAACCCCCTTGGTCTCCCTTCTGTAAGGGAAATCCGATGCTTCCGTTCGTCGCGATAGCGCTCGCTGTCGTCGGTGGCGTGGTGACACTGGAACTCGTCTCGTACCGATCGCTCGAGCGGATTCCCTCGGTCGCGACCGAAGAATTCCCGGAAATCGACCGGGAATTACTGGGGAAGTTCAGCAGTTTCGATCCGGAACTCGGGTGGGTTCCCCAGTCGAACCGAGAGAAACAGAAGGATACGGGCGATCACCTTCCAGGCGAGGAGGTCCGGAGCGTCGTGACCTACTCGACTGACGAGTACGCGAGTCGAGTCTGTCCGGCGAAGGACCGAGACGAAGAGTCCGCCGTAACGGTCTCCACGTACGGCGACTCCTACTGTTTCTGCCGGGAAGTGGACAACGACGAAACCTTCCAGCACTACCTCGCACAGGAACTTGACACCCACGTCGGAAACTACGGCGGCGGCAACTACGGCCTCGATCAAGCGCTCATGCGGCTCAAGCGCACGTATCCCGATGATCCGACTGATTACGTCTTCATGGTCGTCACCGCATCCTCGATCGCGCGTATCCTGAGCGTCTGGAAACACTACCAGGAGTTCGGCAACATCCTCGCAGTCAAACCCCGGTACGTCCTCGAGGACGACCGCCTCGAACGCATCGAGAGCCCGATCGACGAAAAGGAAGAGCTGCTCGATCTCGAGTCGAAATCGGACTTTCTACACGAGTTCGATTTCCACTACGACCACTGGTTCGAACCGCACTTGGCGTCGATCCCCTATACCGCCGACTTCCTAGAGAAGCGCGACCACCTCAGGTACGCCGGCGCCACGGCCGGCAAGGAACTCGAGCGCCGAGCGGGGCGATCGATCCTCGGGATCGACTTCGACCAGGCCCAGACCCGTTCCGCCCTGCGGTTGGAACGGCCCCGCGTTCTGTACCACGAACGGCTATTTGAGACCCACGAGCCGCTGTTCGACGCGCTCATCGAGGAGTTCGTAGACTACGCGGACGAACGGGATTTCGAGCCGGTTTTCGTCATGGTTCAGCAGCTTCGGTACGCGACGTACGAGTCCGAACACGGGCCTATCTACGGCGATCTGATGACCCGTCTCGACGATCGATACGATGAGCTGAAGACGATCGATATGGCGACGCACCTCTCGCCTGACGACGGCGACGTCGAGTCCCTGTACGTCGAGCGTGGGGAAGGCGGCCACTACAGTCCCGAGACGAATGCGGAGATCGCAGCGGTCCTAGCCGACGCCATCGAAGTGAAAACCGCCGCGAAATGAATTCGTTCTACCTCGTCGGTGGGATTGCGTTGCTCGTCGGTGGGATCGTTGACATTCTCTGGACGACCCTCTGGGTCGACGGCGGCTCCGGCCCCATTTCGGGCCGACTCACGACCGGGATCTGGCGCGGTCTTCGGATTGCGACGGGTGACCACAACAAAGCGCTCAGTCTCGCCGGTCCGCTTACTCTCACCGCCACGCTCGTGCTGTGGATCGCCCTCATCTGGACCGGGTGGACGTTTATCTTCGCGAGCCACCCGACGTCCATCGTCAGCACCCGAACCGGCGCGGTCGCCGACTGGGCGGGCCGGTTCTACTACGTCGCCTATACGATGTTTACGGACGGCAACGGCGACTACACCCCGCTGGGGGATGTATGGGAAATCGCGAGCGCCTTGACGACCGCCTCGGGGATGGCATTCGTCACACTCGGCGTTTCCTACATCCTCACCGTGCTCGGCGCCGTCTCGGATAAACGCTCGTTCGCCAGCACCGTCACGGGACTGGGCGGTCGGAGCGAGGAATTCGTCCGTGCGGGCTGGAACGGGGAGGATTTCTCCGGGCTCGAGTTGACACTCGAGTCCCTCGCGTCGGAACTGAGCACCCTCGCCGAGCAACACGAGTCCTACCCGATCCTCCACTACTATCACAGTGAGCAGAGCGAGCGCGCCTCTGCCGTGGCTGTCCCCATCCTCGACGAGTCGCTCACCATCTTTCGACACGGCATTCCGGACGAGTACAGCCCCGATCCTGCCGTCGTCGAAACGGCCCGTGCGGGCACCCACAGTTACCTCGAGACGCTCGACGAGTCGTTCATCGAACCCGCTCCCGCGGTCGCGCGGTCGCCGAATCTCGAGCGCCTTCGGGAAGACGGCATCCCGACGGTTGCAGACGAGGAGTTCGCAACCGCACTCGCCGGGTTGACCGAACGACGCAGGCGTTTGCTCGGCGTCGTCGAAAGCGACGCGTGGGAGTGGCCTCCGCTCGAGGAGTGAGTCGATCCGGCGTTCGTCGACTGGGCGGGTACTCGGCGGGCCGGCCGATCTGGCCCGGCCGGTCGAGAGGCGAGTTGGGAGACCGATTATACTGAGCTGGCCCGACGTTCATGATCATGGAGGTCCTGTTGTGTCCATGGAGGAGTACGACTTTCTCGTCATCGGTTCTGGTTCCGGTCTCGACGTAGCGAACGCGGCGGCGAATCAGGGCCAATCGGTCGCAGTCGTCGAAAAAGGGAGACTCGGCGGTACCTGCCTCAATCGGGGCTGTATTCCGTCGAAGAAACTCCTGTATCACGCCGACGTTGTCGAAACGATCGAGCGTGCGGACGAATTCGGAATCGATGCAACAGTCGACGATGTCGCGTTCGCGGACATCGTTCGCGACGTCACCGAAGATGTACACGGCAGTTCGGACTCGATCAGGCGTGGTCTCCACTCGTCGGATCGCATCGACCTGTACGAAGCAAAAGCGCATTTCGTCGACGAGCGAACGCTCGAACTTTCCGGCGGTGAGGCCGACGAGTCGCGTCTCCGCGCGGACACCGTCCTCGTCGCAGCGGGAACCCGACCGGCGGTTCCCAACATGGACGGCATCGACGATGTCGACTACCTCACCAGTACCGAGGCACTCCAGTTGCAAACGCCGCCGGACCGTCTCGTCATCGTCGGCGGCGGCTACATCGCGGCCGAACTCGCCCAGTTCTTCGGAACGTTCGACAGCGACGTGTCGATCGTCAGCCGCCGACCGAACATGCTCCCGGACGCCGACGAGGAAGTGAGCGCGGCGTTTACCGAACGGTACGCCGATCGGTTCGACGTCCACGCCGGCTACGAGGCCGCGGCCGTTTCCAGAGACGGCGGCTCGATCACCGTCGAGGCACGCTCCTATACGTACTCCGACGGCGGTGGGACGAGGGGAGACGAGCGTCTCACTGTCACTGGAGACGAACTCCTCGTCGCTGCCGGACGAATCCCCAACACCGATACGCTGAATCTCGAGGCTGCCGGCGTCGAAACGGACGCAGACGGCTTCATCCAAACGGATGAGTACCTTCGGACGACCGCGGACGGCGTCTGGGCACTCGGCGACATCGTCGGCGAGTACTTGCTGAAACACAACGCCAACCACGAGGCGCGGACCGTCACACGTAACCTCTTCGGTGACGACCTCGTGCCGGCCGACTATTCGGCGATGCCGTTCGCCGTCTTCGCCTCGCCGGAGGTCGCGGGGGTCGGGCTGACCGAACAAGAGTTGCGCGCAACCGACCGCGAGTACGCGAAACGCGTCTACCCCTACGAGGAGACGGCTCGCGGGAGCGCGATGCACGCAGAGGGATTCGTCAAACCGCTCATCGACACCGAGGGAAAGATCCTCGGCTGTCACATCATCGGCCCCGGCGCCTCGAGCCTGATCCAGGAGGTCGTCGTCGCGATGACGGCCGGCACCGGGACGGTTCACGACATCCGCCAATCGGTCCACATTCACCCGGCGCTCCCGGAGGTCGTCCAGCGCGCATTCTCGGGGCAGTTCACGCTCGGCGATGGGCACGACCACGACCATCATCACAATGACGACCCCGGTCACACCCACGACCACGGTCACGATCACGCGCCCGAAGAGTGACCGCAGACTCGGCTTTCCTGGCGTATTCGCCGGATCCGTGCGCAACGTACACAACCGGCGTCGGCTTTTGTAATACCGGATCTCAGTTTCGGCCGCAATGGCAGAGACAGCGATCGTCATTCTGGCGGGCACCGAATCGCACAGCGACCTCGGCCGACTCGTAAACGGCCTCGAGGCGGCGCGAGAGTTCGACGAAAATCCCGACGACGAGCTGGAGGTGATATTCGACAGTGCCGGGACGGAGTGGGTTCCGGAACTGGAAGATGAAGATCACGATTACCACGAGCTCTATCGGTCACTCAGCGAGGAGGTTGCGGTCTGTGACTACTGTGCTAACGCCTTCGGCGTCGACGAGGCTGTCGCCGATACCGGCGTCGAGACGGTCGACGAAAACGGCGGCCACCCGAGTATCCGATCGCTGGTCGACGACGGCTACGAGATTATCACGTACTAGCGGATCAGCGCCCGATAGGCAGAGCCGCGCGGAATACACAGCGCGAATCCCACACGATACACATTCCAGAGCAGGGGTGTTGAAACCGTACGGTGCAGATGTTGTTGCTGTGTGATCTTCTTCTCCGCTGACTGTGAACTCGGTTCAATCGCCACTAGATCCGGTCAGCTATATCCAGTAGCACCTGTTCTCAGCACATAGAGCAATAACAGACGATGACAAGCGCTACTTCGAGGACCTAGAGGAAGGAACGACCTATGAGTGCGGGAGCATCGAGATGACTGAGGAATAGATGCTGGAATTCGCAGAGCGCTACGCCCCCAGCCGATCCACGTTGACGAGGACGCTGCGACGGAGTCGCTGTTCGGCGACCTGATCGCCAGCGGGTGGTTACCCTGCGCGCTGTCAGCCCGGTTGCTCGTCACAGGATACATGAACGACAATGCTACCCTCGGCGGTCGGGGGATGGATGGAGTCCGGTGGCACCAACCAGTGTATGCTAGAGACATCCTCTCGGTAACGACCGAACTGGTGGAAAAGCGCGCCGGTGACAACCCCGCGTATGGCCACACGCGATTACCAGTCACGACAACGAACCAGAGTGACGACGCAGTCTTAACGATGTACGGACTGGGCCTCGTCGAGAAACGCGAAGCGCCCCAAGTGTAACGGGTGACCTCGCACACCACACTCCGGTCCGTAGCTATTACGGCAGACCAACCTAACGGCTAGGACGAGGCAGTAGATGACCGGCGGCACCCAAAGTGCCACACTGTTTGCGAGCAACAGCTGCAAGCTATCACGCGTATCAGGGAGTTGTGCCAGTCCCGCTTCGAGTCTTATGGGGTGGAACAATCTCGCAACACCCCAAAAATATATCCGGATTTTCGGATCAGCGACCCCAGATGCACTCCGATAAGCGCATCATCGCTAACTAACAGGCTACTCACTACTCATGCAGTCTTTGCTGAATAGAGAGTAGGAGTATAACACGAATAGAGGGATGACTACTGAGAAATGCGCTTCGCCAGATAACTAACAGTACTCATTGTTCAGCGAGGGGGTGTCTATTGAGGATTCCTATGACCAATCAGTGAAGCAGAGAAACAGCTTATTCCCAGGGTGTCAAACAACGGAACGTGTCTCCGGACGTTCGATGTGCAGTCCCGGACGACGCGACGGCAATCCGCGACATCGCTCGCGAGAGCTGGCACGCCGCCTACGACCCGATCATCGGGGAGGAGACCGTCACTGAGACGATAGACCGGTGGTACACACTTGAGGACCTCGAGGCGTCAATTGTTGAGGCACGTGCCCGTGAAGATGCCGTCTTCCTGATCGCCGAGGAAGCGGACGAACCTGTCGGCTTCGCGCATACCGGCCCACACCGCGAGCGACCTGCGGTCGCGTCGCTGAACCGGATCTATGTCCGTCCCGACTGGTGGGGAGAGGGAATCGGTACGGCGCTGCTCAAGCGAGTCCAGGACACCCTCCACAGTGAGTACGATCGGCTGTACCTTGCCGTCCTCGCGGACAATGAGGTGGGTGTCTCGTTCTACGAATCGGCCGGCTTCGAACGGACCGGAACCCAGGATAGCGACCTGAAACCGGAGGTCACGGAGTACGTCTATGAGAAACCACTCTAATCCGGCCCCATAATATGATTGTTAACACATATATGGCGTCGGACAGGATGTGGTGACTGGCATTGTCTCGTTTGGCACCTCGTCAACTGGCGTTCGTTCGTCGAGCGATTGATGTGGTCTTTGATGGTTGTAGTACTGCACGAACTGTTCAAACCATTCGCGTGCACTCGCCCGACTGCCCATCCACGGGTTGTGGAAACGGTCGATGCGCATTTTGAGCGTGTGAAACCACTTTCCGATGCGGTTTCGGTCAGTCTACCCGACCGTTCAATCCTAATCGAGCAAGAGCAGCCCTGTAGCCAAGCTGACCGACGAGAAACATTGCCTTTGAGAGATCGTGGTCCTCACGGGGTCCATGCAGAAACGCAACCGCCGGATCGGTTCCGTGTCGTCCGAACAATTCCACGTCGAGAATCAGCTTTGTATCGAGGTCGATTGCAGCGTACAGCCAAGAGTACCCGCTGTTGATTTTGATAGCGGTTTCGTTAACCGTGTCCTTTGACGGCTTCGCCTATCCCAGTTGAGAGCGAAGTGAAAATCGCATGACTTCGAAGCCGTCGTATGCTCCGTCCTGGGGTTGAACCCAACACAGACGTGTTCGCTACGCTGCACCCGACTGGTCTCGGTCAAACCCCATCCGTGCGCGCTTCGCTCTCCGCTCGCAGTAGTGCTCCGTCTGGGATTTGAACTACGCGAAACGCTCGCTATCGCTTGCGTTTCTCTAATTCAAATCCCAGAGCGTGCGCTCCCTTCTCCACTCGCTTCGTTCGTTCAGAAGAGTGCTCCGTCTGGGATTTGAACCCAGGTCATCGGCTCGAAAGGCCGAAATGATTGGCCGGACTACACCAACGGAGCCTGTACTCACTCGTTGCCCCGGGCTAGTGAAAAACGTTCCGTTCCGAACCGCGAGTGCTACGGAGTCACGCACTTTCCGCATCACTCCGGGGAACTGCGGAGCGACGAGCCCTCGAGCGGGATCGACGAGTCGAGGTCGAGACCGAGCAGGTCGATGATCGTCGGCGTGACGTCGGTCGCGTCGACTGCACCGTCACCCTGAAGCGCGGGCCCCGCCGGGCCTCCGAGGCCGAAACAGCCGAACGCCGACCCGTCGACGCGGCCGTGTGACCCGCGTACCTTCGTCGCGTCGAGCGAGACGAGTCCCTCGTCGCCGATGAACAGTTCGCACGGGTCGAAGCCGGGTTTCGCGTGAATGTCCATCTCGGTCGCGTACGGCGGTGCGTTCGCGGTGTCGTCCCACCAGTAGTACTGGAACCACGCGTCCGGAGCCGCGACGAGGACGATCTCGCCCGCATTGGGGTGGTCGATCCCGCGGTGTTCCGTCCCGGATTCGCCGAGAACGTCGTCGACGCCCTCGAGCGCTTCGAGTGCGTTGTGAGCTGCATCGACCGACCCCTCGTCGGCGTAGACGTGTGCGATCTGGTGGTCGACCATCGCGAACGCATCCGAACCGGCGATGTCTACGTCACCGTCGTCAGCCACGTCGAGCAGTCCGGCCTCGCGGAGCGCACGGTTCGGGAACACCGGCCGGTCCACGTCGTGAAATCCGTACTCGCTGACGAGTGCGAGAACCGTCTCGTCCCAGCGGTCGGTCTCGGTGAGGGGAGTGAGGAATTCCTCGAGGAGTTCGTCGACGACCCCCAGTTCCTCCTCGAAGGCGTCGCTCCCCGGACCGTCGCTCTGTCCGACGTAGTCGAGGTGTGGCACGTAGATCCAGAGCATATCCGGATCGAAACGCTCGATCGCCTCGCGAGCGGCCGCGAGAATCCATCGGCTTCCCGCTTCGTTCGCACCGGGACCCCAGTAGTTGTGTAGCGGAAAGTGATTCAGTTCCTCGCGGAGGTCGTCGTAGAATCCATCCGGGTTCGACCAGCAGTTCATCTCGAGAATGTCGTTGTTTTCGTCTTCGATCGGCGACGGCGTGACGGCCACGTCGGCGCTGGTCCCGATCAAGTGTTGGAAGTTCAAAACGCCGGTAGTCAGCCCCGCTTCGTCGCTTGCGGTTTCCCAGATTCGATCGCGACCGTCGCGGTCGCGTTCCCAAAATTCGGCGGTCTCCCGTTCACGGTCGTACTCTCCGCTCGACACGTCTCCGTGGGTTTCCGGCCGTTGTCCCGTCGCGAGCGTCGTCTGGGCGGGAACGGTTACGGCCGGAAACGGTGGCCGAAGGTCGGTCACGCGGTCGTTCGGGAAGAACGACTCGAGCGTCGGCATTCTATCGGCGTCTATATGCTGGGGCTGGAGGCCGACGATGTCGAGGACGATTATTCGGCCAGCCGTCTCCGTCGTCTGGGGAATCTGTGGGTCGGTCATGGGATTTCGGAGGTCGTATCGGGGTGAGTCGCGTGGCGGTTGCGGTGGTTCGGGTCGTCGGACCGTCGGTTCGATCCGTTCGCGTTCGAGTCAATCGGGTATCGTTCGCGTCGGTCAGTTCTCGTTCGGGTTGATCGGTCGCTTTCGAGTCGGACAGCGGTTCGTGGGTGTCAGCGATCCTGTCGGGCGTAGTCGTACAACAGATCCAGTTGGCGGGAAAAATCGTGGTCGTCGACTCCGATCGGGGCTTTGAAGAACGACGCGAGTTGGGGCTGAAGTCCACCGTCGCCGTATCGGTCGGCATGGGCGATCAGGCGCACCAGATCGAGGACGAGCGGCGCGGCCAGCGCGGAGTCTGATCCTTCCCAGGTGAACTGCATCGTCATCTCGGTCTCGAGGAAGCCTTCGAAGTGGATGTAGTCCCAGGCGGTCTTCCAGTCGGCCAGCGACGGCGTGTAATCGATTCGAACCCGATTGTGGCCGATTTCGGGCAGGATCGAATCGAGCACGTCGCCTTTGCTCGCGAGTTTGCCGGCCGCGTTCGCGTCGTCCTCGAGGACCAAGCCGTCTTTGTTGCCCAGAATGTTGTGCCCCTCCCAGCTCAACACCTGCAGGTTGCGGCCGGCGAACATCGGCGCGAGCGCGGACTTGACGAGCGTCTCCCCGGTCTTTGCATCACGTCCCATGTGCGGGACGGATTCCGTAGCGGCGAGGTCGCGGATTCCCCCCACCGCATTGGCCGTACTCGGCGTGAAGTTGACGAACGGATGCCCGGAATCGATCGCGGCGTAGGCGTAGAGAACGCTCGCTGGCAACTCGCGGTCGTTCTCGTCGATTGCGCGCTCGAGTCCGTCGCGGTCGTCGTAGCGCTCCGGCTCAGTGGGTTCGGGCTCCGTCGAGGCGACGTTGACCACGACGAGCCGGTCGATACCGTGGTGGTTTCGGAATGTTTCGTAATCGTCCCGTATCTGCTCGATGACGTCTCGGATCGCGAGTGAGTCGTCGATCCGTTCGCTTTCCTCGGTAACCGCGGCACCGCAGTTGACCGCCGTTCCGACCTCGATCCGGTCGTCGATCGCAGCGAGGTCGTCTCGGACGGCTGCGAGCGTCGTTTCGTCGGGCACGTCGTTTCGGTCGCACTGGAGTTCGGCCTGGGTGACGAGCGACTCCGGATCGATATCGTGGCCGCCGAAAACGAGCCCCTCGATCGGCGGAAGGTCGAGACTTGAGACCGGTTCACGTTTGGTGACCATTCCGGTCGTGTCGGTCTTCCCCGCGGCGATCGCGCGAGCGCCGACGATCGACATCGTTGCCACGTTTCCGCGCGCACCGACGAGCCAGACGCCGGTTCTGTCGCCGGCCAAGCGGTGGTCGCTCCGGTTCATCTGGGATCGGTGAGTCTCGACGGCTGGTCGCGCTGTCGTCGTAACGTGGGTTCTCGCTCAGCGCGGGCCGAAGCGATAGTACGACGACGTGTCGCTCCCGTCGCTCGTTCGATAGCTGGCATTCCCGCGAAACTCGGGACCCGACGACTTTCGTTATGACTCGCGTAGTAGAAGTAAGACCAGTTTGACCGGTCACAACAACGTATTCCGCGGTCGAGCCCGATCGTTTTTCCGTCATCAACGTCGGCTTTGCTGTTCGAACGATCGGTGCACCAAACCGATCACTCGTCGAACGGCGGGTATGCGGATTATCGATCCACATATGCACATGGTCTCGCGCTCTGCCGAGGACTACCGGCGAGCGCGGCGAGCGGGAGTCGAGTGCTGTATCGAGCCCGCGTTCTGGAGCGGTCAGGACAAACACCACGCGGGTGCATTCTTCGACTACTTCGAGCAGATCATCGAGCACGAAACCGACCGCGCCGAGCGAGCCGCCAACGTGGATCATTACGTTACGATCGGTCTCGAGCCGAAGGAAGCCAACTACCGCGACATGGCCGAGAAGGTCGTCGACCGGATTCCGGAGTACCTCGACCGCGACCCCGTCGTCGGCGTCGGCGAGATCGGCTTCGACCAGGTCACCGACGACGAAGAGTGGGCGTTTCGCCGCCAGTTAGAAATCGCGGAGGACCGCGAACTCCCCGTAATCGTCCACACACCTCACACTGACAAGCCATCGGGAACCGAGCACATCGTCGACATCATCGAGGAGATGGGCGTCACCCAGGAGCGAATCATCATCGATCACAACACCGAGAATACGATCGACATCTCGACGCGAACGGATTGCTGGATTGGCTTTACGCTCTATCCCGGCAAGATCGAGGCCGACTCGGCGATCGGTCTCCTCGAGGAGTACGGCACCGACAACATGATCTTCAACAGCGCCGCCGACTGGGACCCGTCGGATCCGCTTGCGGTACCGAAAGCCCGCGACCGGATGATCGACCGCGGCTGGGACCGCGAGGAGGTCCGCAAAGTGATCTTCGAGAATCCTTACGAGTTCTTCGACCAATCCCCGAATTTCGACTACGAGGCCTGAGATGCAGTTCGGTTTCTCCACCAACGCCTTTCGCGAGTATCATCTCGAGGACGCCATCGAAGCCATCGCCGACGCGGGGTACGACGGTGTCGAGTTGCTGTTCGACGAGCCCCACCTCTATCCGCCCACCGCGACGGACGAGGAGCGCGAACGTGTCGAGAAAGCCCTCGACTGGAACGGAATCACCGTCAGCAACGGCAACGCGTTCATGCTGACCGCGATCGAGGACTTCCATCACCCGTCGTACATCGAACCCGACCAGGCGTATCGACGGGAGCGAATCGAGTACACCCTCGCGGCGCTCGATACCGCGGCCGACCTCGGTCTCCCTTACATTTCGATCGAACCCGGCGGACCGATCCCCGACGACAGATCGCGCGAGTGGGCGATGGATACTTTCGTCGACGGCCTCGAGTCGGTCATCCCGAAGGCCGAACGCGTCGGCGTCGACCTCCTCGTCGAACCCGAACCCGATCTGTTGATCGAGACCGCAGACGAGTTTCTGGAACTTATCGAGCGCGTCGACTCCGATCGAGTCAAGTGCAACTTCGATGCCGGCCACTTCTACTGCGTCGGCGAGAACCCGATCGATCTGATCGACCCGCTCTGGGAGTCCACTCGTCACTACCACCTCGAGGACATTCCGGCCGACAGGAGTCACGAACATACCCAGCTCGGCGACGGCGCGATGGAGATCGATGCTTTCCTTACTGAACTCGAGAACCGGGGCTACGAGGGCTTCGTCACCGTCGAACTCTACCCCTACGAGGAGACGCCGATCGAGACCGCGCGCGAGGCGATGTACTACCTCGAGGAACGCGGGTGGGCGTAGGGTGACCGGCGGCGTCTCGTCGGATCGCAACGGAAACACGGACGCGGTCGACGGTGAGGGTGGAGCCGCTCCCAAACGCGGTCCCCGGGCGACGCTCGAGGCGATCGCCGAACTGGTCCGAATCCCGAACCTCTTTACGGCGCCGCCGGACGTGATTCTCGGGGCTGCCCTGGTGGCCGTCACTGGCCACGACCCGACGTCGGTCACGGTCGGCGGACTCGCGATCGGCTCGGTCATATTGTACGCCGGCGGCACGACACTCAACGACGCCTTCGACGCCCCAGTAGACGTTCGCCACCGTCCCGACCGGCCGATCCCGTCCGGCCGCGTGTCGCGCCACACCGCATTCGGACTCGGGTTCGCGCTGTTGGCGCTCGCCGTCGGGATCGCGTTCGGCGTCGCCGGCCGACCGGCTGCAGTCGCCGCCGGACTCATCGCCGTCGCAGTCGTCACCTACGACGGTCTCTTGAAGGGAACGACAGCTGGATTCCTCGCGATGGGGACGACACGGGGACTAAACGTGGTTCTCGGTACAACTGCTGTCGGGAGATCGGTGTTCGAGTCGCCGATCCGACTGCTCGCCGTTCCCGCAGCCGTCACCGGCTACATCGCCGCCGTCACGTTCATGGCCGCTCGAGAGACGGAGGGAGAGAATCGGGGTGCCGTCGCAGTCGCCGCTGCGGGTGCGACAGCGGCGGTGCTCACGCTCGGCTGGCATCTCGTGAACGTGGGCCCGTCCGTCCTCGAGAGCGGCGTCGCGCTCGCGTTCGCTGCCGCGTTTTGCTGGTGGGTCGGGCGGCCCCTGCGAGCCGCGTTCGCCGATCCCGTCCCGAGTACCGTCGGACCGGCGGTCGGCGCGTGCGTCCTCGGGCTCGTGTTGCTCGATGCGGGCTTCGCCGCCGCGGCCGGGGTTGGCTGGGGGGTTGCTACGGGGGCTTTCCTCGTTCCGGCAGTAGTCTCCTCGCGAGTAATCGATGTGACGTGATTGTCTTGCGGATCTGTCGTGCGTACTCTCCGCGGCATCGCTAGTAATCGTCGTGATCGAGGCGGAACGGTTCGAGGAGACGACCGACGAGCAAACGGGGAATAGCTCGACGCGGTCCGGTTCCACCAGTGGTGCCCCGAACCACAACACTTCGCTCGACGCCGTACCGGAGATGCTGTCTGCCATCGAGAAGAACCCATCCGCCAACTGCGGTGAAGCATGCTGCGGGCAACAGTCCGCCGGCTCACGCCGACCAGCCTGCGAGACCCATGTGGCAACACCGAGGAGAACGTTACCAGCGTAGTCACCGATCACTACTTCGGCGGCGTCGGTACCCAGTTCCAGCGGTAGATATCCGGCTCCAACAGCAATCGCTTGGGTACTCTGATTGCCCAGAACGACCAGCGTCTCCGTGACTATGGCAGCCATCAGAAACGGGTGACGAGCCAGCGGCCGTAGTTCGCCATAGGTGGATTGGATCAGTAATTCAGTATACGATATACGTCGATTTATTCGTTTAGCCCCGGAGCCATCGGCTCTGCGCTGCCGTTCTGGAGTCGTCTCACAACTTTGAGCCGGATCGCATACAACTCATCGCGCCACGGCGAACGCACCGAATACGGATCGGTCCCGGTCACGACGTCCGCCGATCTCATCCCCTGACCGATTACGAGCGGGTTCTCCTAGTCTTCCAGTCTTCGCGTTCGTCGGGCCAACGAATTAGTGACTCGTCGATGTACGACACCAGGATCGATGGTCGAACTCGCTTTCTCGACGAACGCGTACACCAAATACGATCTCCCCGAGGCAGTCCGCCGGATCGCGGACCACGGCTACGCCGGCGTGGAACTGCTCGGTGACGACCCCCACGCCTACTTCCCGGACTTCGGCGACGACGAACGAGACGAGTTGCTCGAGGCTCTCGACGGCTCCGATATCGCGGTTTCGAACGTCAACGCGAACACGGCGATGGGGTATTACACCGACGCGCCGCCGTCGGCGTTCTTCGAACCGAGCGTGATACGCGCAGACGATGCAGCCCGCGAGTGGCGCGTGGATTACACGAAACGGGCGATCGACCTCGCCAAGACCGTCGACTCGCCCGCGGTCTGTCTGGCGACCGGCCGCCCGCTACCCGGCACGTTGCCCGCGGAAGCGCACGAATCCCTCCGGAAATCGCTGGACGAAATCCTCGATTACGCAGTGGCCGGAGACGTCGAGATAGGAATCGAGTTCGAGCCCGAACTGCTGGTCGAGAACACCGACGAGGTACTCGCGCTCATCGAGGACGTGGGTCAAGACTCACTCGGCGTCAACCTCGATGTCGGCCACGCGGCGGTCTACGGGGAGGACGTCGCGGAGAGCATCCGCGCCAGCGCCGGTTCCATCACCGGCGTCCACCTCGAGGACATCGTCGGCGGCCCCAGAGGCAAACACTACCATCGCATCCCCGGCGAAGGCGACCTTGACTTCCGGAACATCTTCAATGCACTCGATGATATCGGTTACGACGGCTTCGCGACGGTGGAACTCTATACCTATCCCGACGAACCCGACCGGGCGGCTCGCGAGGCGTACGCAGAGCTCGAAAGATACGTATAGTGGAGCACTTGCCGCCCGATCGATGGATTCCGCCCTCCGGACCGAACGGCCAAGACATCACGATGCCCGCGCTCGCCGACTTCTCAACGTTTTTGATAGCCGGTGTCTATTTCACTGGGTATGAAATACGCGCGTTTTCGCGACCCGGCCGGTGCCGTTCGTCGTGGCGAGTACGAGAACGGAACAGTCCACTTCGCAACCGAGAGCTATTCGATCGAGAGCGACGAGATCGACGTCCTGCCGCCGTCGGAACCCTCGAAGATCGTGTGCATCGGCAAGAACTACGCCGACCACGCAGCGGAACTCGACTCCGAGGTTCCCGACCGGCCGATGCTCTTTTTGAAGCCACCGAACGCGCTCGCAGCCCACGACGATACCGTCACCCTCCCCGCAGGCAAAGAGCGCATCGATCACGAAGCCGAACTCGGCGTCGTCATCGGCGAGCAGTGTCGTTACGTCTCCGAAGCCGACGCCATGGATGCGGTGGCGGGATTTACGTGCGTGAACGATCTCTCGAATCGAGACGATCAGCGCCAGGAACAGAATTGGATCCGTGGAAAGGCGTTCGACGGCGCGGCCCCGATGGGACCCGTCCTCGCGACACCCGACGAGATTCCCGACGATGCAGCCGTTCGGACCCGCGTAAACGGCGACCTGCGACAGGACGGCTCCCGCAATCAACTCGTGTTTTCGATCCCCGAACTGATCGCCGAGATTACGACCTATCTCACACTCGAGCCCGGAGACGTGATCGCAACTGGCACGCCAGAAGGCGTCGGACCGCTGGCCGACGGTGACGAAGTCGAAATCGAGGTCGAAGGCGTCGGCACGCTGGCACACTCAGTTCGGATTCCCTGACCATCGCTTCGCACGCGAGCCCGTCCGGATCGACCGCGAATCGAATCCTTTTCGGTGGGCTCGGAGGAGTGTCTCGTATGACCGTCACGTTCGACGCCCTGACGATCGACTGGTTCGGCCTCGCGACGATTCGGCTCGAGGGACAGACGGGCGCGGTCGTCTACGTCGACCCCGGTCCGGAGGCGTACGACGTGCTGAGCGGTTACGAGGCTCGAGACGGCGATCTGATTCTCGTTAGCCACGATCATCACTACGATCCCGAGTCGATTCGACGGGTGGCGAACGAGGATGCGCTGCTCGTCGTCCACGATTCAACTGACGCGAATGAAATCGATCGAGTCGATGAGAGGCCGGAAGAGCTGCCATTCGACGTGGAGCGAGTTAGCACTGACGAGTCGTTCGTTCTCGGGCCGCTCGACCTGTTTACGACGCCGGCGTACAACGACTCCGATGGCCCGCACACCGACGAAAACGGCATCCCCTACCATCCCGAGGGACAGGGGTGCGGGTTCGGCGTCACCCTCGACGGTACCACGGCATTCTGGCCCGGCGATACCGACGTCCTCCCGGTTCACGCCGACGTACCCGTCGATATCCTCTTCCCGCCGATTGGCGGGACGTTTACGATGGATCGCCACGAGGCTGCGGCGCTGGCAGCGCGGCTCGAGCCGGATCTCGTTCTCCCGGTTCACTACGATACGTTCGAAGCGATCGAAACCGACGCGGAGTCGTTCGTCGTCGACGTGGCGACCAGCGGGGTTCCGGTCGTCCTTGATAGAGACGAAACGTGAGTTGCCCCGAGGAACACACCGTGCTAATCTGTCGATTTGCGGTTTGAAGCAGTCGATCACACGCCGCGACGCGACCAGACGAACGCCGCGACAACGATGAGGACCAGGACAGCGAAGGCCGCCCACTGGCCGAGACCCGTGTCCGCAAACGGCGCGAGGAAGTCGACGAGTCCGGTCCCCTGCATGAGCCCCAGCGCGAGTACGAGGACGGCCATGATCGAGATGAGGCCGATCGTGACCCCTTCTTTCATCATCCACGCGGTTTCGCTCGCTTCCTGCGCACCGGAGGTCGTCGGTTCCTCGATGGCTTGTTCGTCCGGCTCGCTGTGCATCGGCCGTTTGTCATCTGTTTCGTCAGCCATGTCTCATCACGGCGAAGAAAGTCGATGCAGACAGGAACAGGTTGTACCTGCAGACACAGGGCGCCGAACCAAATAGAGCGGCCGATCGATTCGGTCAGTGACCCGGGGAACCGGCCGAGAATGACCGGTAGCCGAGCGACGTGTCGTGTTCTCCGTCCTTGCCGGAATGACAACCCCTTCGAACTGCTACGCCGCCTTGCTCGCCCGTCGTATCGCTACAGAACGCCCATATCGCTGAGCCGTTCGGGGAGATACGTATCCGTCACGAAGTCCAGGCCGTGAGACGCCAGCGACTGTTGTTCGGACTTCTTCTCGAGGTCGAGCTGGAGTTCGATCTGTTCCTCCCAGTAGTCGGTCTGGAATCGCGGGTCTTCCAGTTCACTCTCCAGAGCGTTCACGTCCGAATCGGAGAGCGGGTCGGTCGGCAGTTCGTACTCGACGATGTCGGCGGGCTGGATGCCGACGAACTGCGCCTCGGGTGTGGCGAGGTACTCCGAGAGATGGGCGGACTTGATCGAGCCGTAGGCGACGGAGCCGTAGATGCGGTACGACCACGGATCACCGTCGGTAAAGACGGTCACCGGCAGGTCGAGTTCGTCGTGCAGGCGCTTGGTAATCCGTCTGGTCGCCCTCGCGGGCTGGCCCTTGAGGTGGACGATTAACGCGTTGTACTCGTCATCGAATCCGTTTTCGACCAGTCGGTCGCGCATCCCGCCGGTCTCGACCGCGAGTATAAAGTCGGCATCGGAGTCGAGAAAGTCGATCGTATCCGGATTGTTCGGAATCTGGTAGCCGCCTTCGCCGACGTCCTCCTGGCAGTGGATCTCGCGCTCGCCGCGACGGGTTTGCTCGCGGAGGTGCAGCGGCCCCATGATCGTCGCGCCAGACTCTTCCGGGCGCATGTGGAAGTCTTCGCGAGTGACCCCCGAAACGATCTCCAGGTCCTCGATGAGGCCGTTCGATTCGTCTTGATCCGAGAACTGCGCTTCGTCGTTGTCCCAGCTCTCCGACAGGTAGTAGAGTTCACGGAGGGTCGACGAGCGGTCCTCCTCGAGTTGGTCCGAGAGGAATTCGATCGTGTAGACTGCCTTCAGGAGCTTTCGCGCCCCGCGGACGGAGTTGGCCGATCGGGTGGACTCCCGGTCGCCGTAGACCCAGACGTGTTTGTCTTCGTCGTACTCGATGTTGTTTTTCGTCCGCGTCGGCACGGACATGTGTGGTATTTCGCCCAGTTCAAACTGGTCGTAGAACTGCGCTGCGAGGTCGATCAACTGCTCTCGGGCCTGCTGAGTATCGTCTGTGCTCATTGGTTTCTCACCGCACGTTCAGTTCGCTCGGTATGAGGAAACAATCGGATGCTCATGATGACACCGTGAGTTTCTCGCTTTCGATGCCTTTGATGTCCAGATCGAACGTCGCGTCGTCCGGTACCTCGTACTCGAGCGTGGCGTCGTCGCCGCTTCCCACGTCGGCTTCCCACTTGACGAACCATTCGCCGTCCATCTCGACGACAGTCGCGCCGTCCGAGAGGTTCGTCGGTTCGGCCGAGACGATGTCGGTCACTTCAACGGACTCGGTCGTACTCGAGTTGTTCTCGATGACGAGGGAGACGGCTGACCCGTCGCCGTTTTCCTCGATTTGACGCTCGACGAGGACGTTGTTCATGATGCGTGCGATCGCATCGTCGATGTCGGGTTCGTCGCGATCCGTGACCTCTGCGACCTTCTCGGCCATCTCGGGAAGGATTTTCCCGAGGACGTTCTGTTTCTTTCGCCGCTGTTGCATCGA
This sequence comes from Natrinema halophilum, assembly GCF_013402815.2. Lineage (NCBI taxonomy): Archaea > Methanobacteriati > Methanobacteriota > Halobacteria > Halobacteriales > Natrialbaceae > Natrinema > Natrinema halophilum. The sequence goes on along the minus strand of NZ_CP058601.1, from coordinate 748,092 downwards.
CCGGCGCTTGTTGAGGTAGCTCTTGAGTTCACGAGAGGCTTCGCGAACCGCGAGTTCGATCTCGTCTTCTATCTCCGGAACGTTCGCGATGGCGTCTTTCGATTCGCTCGTGAACGGAACGTTCGTCGAGGCGACGTGAACCATGATCACCACCGGTCCGTTCGGGAGACCGGAGCCGCCGGGCTGGTCGAGCCCGTAGTTGCGCCAGCCGATGGTCTTGACCACGTCGGTCGTCGCACAGGCGCCACGTTGATAGACCAGCGGGACCCGGTTTGCAAAGCGAAGCACCTCGCCCTTGCCCTCGGCCTCGAGGTCGCCGCCGTAGGCGATTCCGGCTTCGACGACGAACGGGTCGCCGCCGGAGACCCCGGCGTCGCGAGTCGCGGACGCGAAGAAGTCGGCGTCGAACTCCTTTTCGAGTCCGGCGGTGATGAGTTCCTCGGTGATCGGCGAGAGACACCGCGTCGGCGGCGCCATGATATCGGTTGCGCGCATCGCGTCGACGAGGTTACTGGTGGCGTCGCGGTCGTCGTTCAGTTCTCGTACGAGGGGTGGATCGTCCGGGACGGTCCCCATTACGTCCCAGATGGCCTCGACGACGTTTTCCCGGGCCGTCTCCCCGAACGAGACGTCGTCGTATTCCTCGGTGAGGTCCGCCGCGCGGTCAACGTATTCTCGGAGTTGCGAATGTGTGAGTCGGTGGCGAACGTTTTCGGCCTCGCGTTCGTCCTCGAACTTGGCCGCCAGCCGGTCTGCAAAGGCGTGGATGATCCCGTCGTCCTTGCGGGTGCTCGTCGCGTCGTCCGCGAGGTCGTACAGGTCGGCGACGAGTCGTGAGTCGTCGGCTTCGTCCCCATTGTCGGCCGGAGATTGCGCCGCCTCGTCGTCCGTTTCAGCTGCGTCGATAAGTTCGAGCCAGGCCGCCTCGACGGCATTTTCTCGAACGGTGTCGCCAAACGTCGCCTCGTACTCGTCTTCGACGCCGTCCGCAGCAGACTCGACGACTTCGAACAGTTCGTGGTACGCGATTCGGTCTCGGTCGCCGACGCGGTCGGCGACGGCTTCGGCGAAAGCTCTGGTCGGTTCCGGACCCTTGTTCGCCGTCGCACTCTCAACCGCGACAGCCACGTCCGCCGATTCGTGGGATTCGGGGGACCGCCAGCGCATCTCGCGGCCGTAGTGGCGGTCGCGGAACGCGTCGATGATCGAGTCAGTGGTCTTCTTCCCGACGCGGGTGAACTCTCCCTGCAAGAACCCCGAGACTGTCTGGGAATCCGTCGCGGTCAGCATTTTCATCACGGTGCCGAGTTCGACCCCGTGAGGATGCGGGCGAATTTCCTCGGTCTCTTCGGGTAGCTGGTCGGTCGCTCGTTCGAACTTGAAGTGTTCCGTGGGCTCACGAAGCTCGAGACGGGCGTGGGGGTTGACGACCGCCGTGTGCTTGATATAGTCGTGAAGCTGCTGGCGGGCACGCATATTGGCTTCCATCTCGAGTTCGATGCGCGTGCCGTGGGGCCGATCCCAGGTGGTCGTCTCCTCGACGCTTATTTCGGGTTCGTTATCGTCGGTATCGATGATGAGCTCGAAGTATTCCGCCTCGCTAGAGCCCTGGGTTCGACTGGTGATCTTCGCGGGTTTGCCGCTCGTCAGCTGTGAATAGAGGACGGCTGCGGAGATGCCGATACCCTGCTGGCCGCGAGATTGTTCGCGTGCGTGAAAGCGAGATCCGTAGAGTAGTTTCCCGAAGACTTTCGGAAGCGATTCTTTCGTCAGCCCCGGACCGTTGTCTTCGACGATCAGGCGATAGTAGTCACCCGCTTCCTGAATCTCGACGTAGATGTCCGGAAGAATGCCCGCTTCCTCCGCGGCGTCCAAGGCGTTGTCGACGGCCTCCTTGACGGCCGTGACGAGGCCTCGAGCGCCGCTGTCGAAGCCGAGCATGTGCTTGTTCTTCTCGAAGAACTCGGCGATGGAGATAGCCTGCTGGCTCTCGGCCAGCTCCTCGGCGATCCCCGGCTCGTCACCGAGTGTCGACTGGAACGACGTCATCGTCTTCCCTTACTAACGGGGAGGCTAAAAGATGTGTGCTACCGGAGTGAAAGTGGACCCGTACAGAGAACGGTTTCGGTCGGTGCCTGGTGTGCTCGGCAGTCGGATCATCAGCTATAGCTCAACTGCGATGACCTTCTCGAACACGTCTCTTACATACCTGGGACATAGATTCAACAATCGAAGTCGACTAGCACGTTCTGGTGAGACCACCATGTCATCAGATAGCGATAGCAGTTCCCATCCAACGTTTGAACATACGTACGACGACGAAACCCCGGTCAGTACCGCCATTATTCAGGCGGTCTGCGCGGTCGAAAACGTCGATCCCGTAGACGCCCCTGCTGATCTCGGCTTCACACTTTACGAGCACGTTGATCCGGAAGCGCTCGACAGAATTGTCAAAGAGAATCCTGATTCTGCCGACGTGCAGGTTGAACTGCTAGTTGCAGGCTATGACGGTCTGATCAGGAATGAGCAGGTAGATGTACAGAGTGTGAGATACTTTCGGTAGATTATCTCACTAGATGAGTATATAACGTCACATCCTTCATCAGTGCTTAACATGAGTCTCACAGCCAGAGTACGTTTTGACGGAACGAGATGACAGTCGGTGGTAGAGCCCACCAACGGAACGATTCGAATCACGAAGGTGACTTTCCATGATGAAGCGCGCGGAAATTTCTTCTAACAGAGTAATACCGTATCGAGCAGCATCCTGACGCCGATAAAAATTACCATCGGCAAGGGAAATTCCCGATTATCCGACCGAATTCGTTCTAAGTACGTGTTGTGGTAACATACCTTGTTCTGCATACATTCCACGCAAATCCAGCGGTTCGAGTCGTCTGAAGAAATATATTTCAAATCGAAAACGGTGGAAGCATCTTAATGAGTGGGACCACGTCCCTCAGAGAGTGCCATGGTATACGGTACCAATCCAGAAGAACGATACAGCTACGGGGACGTAAGCGACGAGGACCGTCGCGAATTCCTGAAAGCGCTCGGCGTCGTCGCCGGCGGTGCCGTCGCCGGTGCGACGTTACAGGATCTCCGATCGGAGGTCTCGAGCGGAACCGCAGAGGGTCTCGCCGAGATGGGAGAGGCGGTGCAAAACGACCTGACAGGAACGCTCGACGCGACGCTGCTGAGCGAGCAACTGGCCGGCCTTGAGGGTAGCTTCGGACTGTTGGCCGAACTCGAGGCGATGGGGGTTCCTGAACAGGACGCGTCGGCCTATCAAGAACTGACGACGGCAGCGTGGGCGATCAACGACCACCTCGCTGAGGTAGGGTTCTTCGCGAGTGCAGAGGAGAACTTGCCGGGGTTCACGCCGGAGCACATCGAGGAGACGACGCGGCAACTGCTCCACATCGATGCGCTCCCGGCGACGCTATCGGAAGTCGGGTTCTCCGAGCAGGAGCAGACGGCGCTGGTGATGAACATCGTAAACGCACGTGAACAACTTTCCTGGTGGATGAAGACGGGCGACTATCCGCCGGCGAACGCCGTCGATGACGGTGTCGTTCACGAGTACGTCGCGCCGCTCCACCAACGGGCTGCGGAAGGTTCGTTACTGTGGATCGATGGCCTCGACCACTTCCTGTGGCAGCGCGAACCGCTGATCACGGGCGAGATGATAGACCAGGGGCTCTGGGACGTCAAATCGATGCTCGGCGGTTACTACCTGATGGGGTCGGCCGCGCGCGACCTCGCGGACGGCGACATCGCGGACGATCACCTCACGACATTGACGACCGCCAGCACCGCGTTGATGATCATCGCCCAGGAGTTCCTGATCGGCGATGTCATCCGGATCACGGACGACAAGCGGGCGCCGAGAAACCAGGTAACCAACTAACCAGGGTGAACACGAATGACATACGAATCTCATCTCGTCGAACTACCGGAAGACGCACCGTGGAACGAAAAACCGGGTGAATCAATCGTCGAACAGGGAGACACCGATCAGATACCGGAAGTAGACGTTACCGAAGAGGACCTTCGACAGACGGGTGAAGAGCCGACTAACTGGCTTCTCGCGGGCGGTTCGTACGAGGCACAGCGCCACTCGACGGCCGACGTCATCACACCCGAGAACGTCGATCAACTGGAAAACGAGTATCGACTCGAGGTCGCGGACCATCCGAACGACTTCCAGGGATCGCCAGTCATCGTGGACGGCGATCCACCGATCATGTATACGACCGTTGGGCCGGATCTGCTGTACGCGATCAACGCACGGTCCGGGGAAATCCTGTGGCGACACTTCTACCGACCGGTCGTCGGCGCATCCGACGCGACACCGCCAGCCGAACGTGGCCCGGCCATCCTCGGCGATACTGTTTATAAAAGTACGCTGGACCTGGGAGTCATCGCGATAGACCGGTACACCGGCGAAGAGCGGTGGTACTACAACGGCGCGGCGGCCTATCGCGGCGAAGTCGCCGACGACCTCATGCACGAAGAACTCCAGTGGGAGCGCTCGCGCGGAACCACGTCTTCGTTTCCTCCACTGATCTACGACGGTATGCTGATGAAGGGCAGCTTCGGCGGCGAATTCGGCGTCAGCGGATTCTTCGACGGTATCTCGCTCGATGGCGGCCAGCCGCAGTGGCGCGTCAACATGACGCCGGAACACGAGTGGGTGGGCGAATCCTGGCAGCACGGCGGCGCGACCGCCTGGGCGTCCGGCGCGGTCGAACCCGACGAGGGGACGGTCGTCATTCCGTCGGCGAATCCGGGGCCCTGGTACGGCACCGTCAGACCGGGATACAATCCATATTCGTGTGGAAAGGTCGCAGTCAACACGTCCGACGGCGAATACCAGTGGCATCACCAGGACTCGCCCCACGACTGGTGGGACTACGATTCCCCGAGTCCCCCGATCGTCTTCGAGGCGGACGTCGACGGCGAGACGCGAAAATTCGCAACCTGGCCCGGAAAAACAGGCTGGGTATACACGGTCGACATGGAGACCGGACAGCTCCACCAGCGCAGCGACGAGTTCGTCCAGCATCTGAACACGTTCAACCTGCCGCCGTACGACGACCTCGAGAGCGCCCCCTGGATCATGCCGGACCTCATCGGCGGCACGAATCCCCAGCCGAGCGCGTACGACCCCGAGACGCAGACGCTGGTCGTCAAGGGAACCAACTATCCGATCAAGTTCTCCTGGTTCGAAGTCGAGTACGAGGCCGGACAGACCTACATCGGGATGGACACCGTCCGAAAGACGGAGCCGGTCATGGCCGAGGAAGGAGAGCAGCGAGAGGGTGACGAGACGACCGAAGAGGAGCCGGCCGACGCGGAAAAAGCGGAAGAAGCCGGTCAGCGAGAGGGTGGCGCGGCACCAGGTGAGGAAGACGGCAACGTTACCGATACCGGCAACGAGACGGCAATCGGCAACGAAACGGAACCCATCGGGAACGAAACTGCAGTCGACAACGAAACAGAGGGCGATGACGGAGGCGACCTCCACGAAGAGCGAGAACGCGAGGACGAAGGTGACAACGACGAAGAAGAGGACGAAACCCAACAGTTCCAGAACGAGGAAGTTCCCGCGTGGAACGAGAACGCCGGAGTAATCGCCGGTATCGATCCGCTCACCGGTGACGTGAAATGGCAGAGCTGGTTCAGCTGGAAAGTCGGTCCGCCGTGGGGTGGGTCGCTGACGACCGCGACGGGCGTGACGTTCGCCGGCGGCCCCGGCGGGTATCTCCACGCCTTCGACACCGAAACGGGCGAGCGCCTGTCCACGAACGTTGTCGGCAATCACGGAGTCGACGGCGCGCCGGTGAGCTGGTACGACCCGAACGAAGGGAAGCAATACGTCGCGATACAGGGCGGGGGCGGTAACCAGGTCGAGGAAGAAGGCAATACGATCGCCGTCTACTCGCTCGAGGAGTAACGCCGTCGAACCGCCGTCGGTACTTTTTTCGACCCGGATCGGCCGTCGAGCCCCTCGAATTCGCCACCAGCCGTCACCTTACGTTCGCGGCCTCCTGTACGTCCCGACGGAAGGCGCTGCCTCCTGTACGTCCCGACGGAAGGCGCTGCCTCCTGTACGTCCCGACGGAAGGCGCTGCCTCCTGTACGTCCCGACGGAAGGAAGCGTCTCGAGGGCCGAGGGCGAGAGTGGTGATTACACCCCGTTCGTTTCGTTGGTAGTCGTCGTTTCGTTTTCGGTTTCCGTTTCGTTGCCGATTGTCGTCTCGTTATCGGCGGCAGTTTCGGTCTCGTCACCCGCATCGTCGTCAGCAGCTACTTCATCGCCGTCTCCCATTTCTTCGCCGTCGCCGCCTTCGGCAGGGACGAGGCGGTGAACGGCTCCCTCACCTTCTACCGTCGACGTGCTAGTGGTGAGGACGTAGATTTCGCCGTCGGCACCCTCACCGAACGCGTAGACGAATCTGTTTGGTCGACCGTTTTCGGCGGCCTCGCCCTGTAGCTGGATCTGTTCGATGGGCCACAACCCATCCTGGGTCGTATCTCCGGCGCCGTCTCCACCGGTCTCCCCGTCAGTTTCGTTTCCGCCATCGGTTTCGTTGCCCTCGTCTTCCGTCGGCGGGTCGAGGAACATGTCCTCCAGGTCCTCGCCACCGTCGGCTTCCTGCCATCCCTCGGTCGGTCGGGCGAGAAAGACCGTCCCCGGACTCTCGCCGTCGATGCTCCAGTCGCCGAAGACGTACGTTCCCTCGAGTTCGCTGATCTCGCTACCTTCGTAGAGGTAGCCGCCGGTAACGGAGACGCCGATTTGGCCGCCGCTAACGCCGAGGCCGCCGTCAGTGGCGCCGTTTCCGTCTGCAGTCTCGTTACTGATTTCCCCCTCGTTGTCGCCTACCGTTTCGTTGCCACCTTCAGTCTCGTTGCCACCGCCGTTGCCGGTATCGGACCGGAGGATTCCGACCTCGTGTGGGTACTCAATGACCGGATCGAGTAGTGGTTCACCACCTCGAACGTCGTCGGGTGTACTCCGCGGGCAGTCCTGAGGAGGCTCCTGAGGCGTCTCCGTACTAAAGCAGTGTGCACCTTCTTTGACGTTCCAGCTGTAGTTGCCGCCGTTCTGGACGTAGTTGACGCTCTCGAAGAGGTTCTGTCCCACGTCTGCGGCGAGAAGTTGACCGTCGTCGGTAAAGGACATTCCCCAGGGGTTTCGAAAGCCCCAGGCGAAGTATTCGCTGCGCTGGCCCTCCGTGTCGACGAGCGGGTTATCGTCCGGGATCGCGTACGGCGTCTCCTCACCCTCCTGGTCGACGTCGATTCGGAGGATTCCGCCGAGGAGATTCTCAGCGGTGTCCTGGCCGTTGCCGCCGTCGTTCTCGTCGTACCAGTCCTCGACGTGCCCGAGGCCGACGTCGTTCGCCCCGCCGCCGTCACCGGTGGCGACGTAGAGATACCCGTCGGGACCGAAGGCGAGCGCACCCGAGTTGTGGTTGAACTGAGGCTCCGGAATTTCGAGGATCGTCCGCTCGGAGTCGGGATCGGCTGTTTCGTTGTCGTCGCCGGATGTCTGGAACTCCGAGAGGACGAACGTGTGATCGTAGTCTTCTGGCGTTCCCTCCCGCGACGGCGAGCTGTACCGGACGTAGAACCGGCCGTTCTCGGCGAAGTCGGGGTGGAACGCGAGGCCGAGTAGACCGCGTTCGTCGAACTCCATGAACTCGACGAGCTGATCCGAAATATCGAGGAACGGTTCCTCCTGGAGCCCGTCAGGACCGTGGACGTAGATTTGCCCAGTCTGATCGGTTATGAATCGCCGATCGGCATCCTCGTCGGCGACGGTAAGACTCGTCGGCGCGCTCAATCCTTCCGCAACCGTCTCGATACCGACAGTCGGGCCGTCACCGATCAGTTGATCGGGCATCTGGGCCTCCTCGCCGCCGTCTCCGGCCTCGTCTACGAGTTCGACCTGGCCGCGCATCGAGTTGGGATGAGGAGCGCAGTAATATTCCGCCATCCCTTCTTCGGCGGTGAACTCGACGGTCTGCGTTTCGCCCGCAGTCGAAATGATTTCCGTCGAGACGAACTGTTCGTCCGCTTCGCTCTCGATGTTGAAGTTGTGCCCCGTCCCATCGAGGTTTTCCCACGTGAGCGTATACTGTTGGCCCTGAACTAGCGTGAGCGTCGGATTTCGTTCGTCAGCGATCGAATCCGGCGATATACCAACCCAGCCGCTCGTCCGACCGCCGAGCCTGATTTCGCCAGTTATAGCCTCATCCTGTGCCGCCACCGGCAGTGCGAGGCCTGCGACGGAGAGCGCCGCCGACGAGCGGAGGACCGTTCGCCTCGAAAACGCCGATTTGTCGTCGTCGTTTCGTGTCATAGTCTCTCAGTACGCCGCGCCGGACGTCAGTCCGGGTTACCCTGCGTACCGGGTAACGGAGTGTCGAGAATGAACAATAAACAGGCTCGATCGTTCCCCGCTCAAGATCGACTTTTCCACATTCCGATACCACAATGCTATTTTATCGGTCCCTAATGTCTGTTTTCCGACCGACCCCGTTTCCTCGATCATTTCAGAAACCGACCCGAATCCCCGCGAATTCGGCCAGTTCCGGATCGTTTTTCGGCTCTAAGAGAATGGCGACTCGAGAACCTCTTAACGCGTGTATTAGTATAAAAACAAGACTATGTATTAACTATGGAAGGGAGGGCAAAACGAATCAGTACAAGCGCAGTAGTACTTTCCGTCGCTGGGGATGTGATCTGGCCGCTGGACAACGTTGTGTGGCACTGGTTTCGCTCGTTCCCGAATCGTTACGCGGCCAGATTATATTCCTGGTCCTGATCCTAAGTGGGATACTCGGTTTTGGGATAACGATAGCAAGTCGTATTCGTCTCTCTGATCTCGCTATCGGTGGCGGTTTCGCCTACGTTTTCTGGATGGTGGTATTGGCTTTCGCTTTCCCCGAAAGTCTGCTAGCGTTTCTTGCATATGGAACGGTACTCGGTGGCGTTCTCCTCGGGCCGGGTATCGCGACGATACTATCATAAGCCCGCCATGAATCGATCGGATCGAGATGCCGATCGGAACTCACAGGTAATTGATGATCCAGTAGCCGACGTACCAGCCGATCAGGGCGATTCCACTGAGACGCGTCACGCGGCCTCGAGCGAGCGTCGCCGACACGAGAAGTAAACTGCCGGCGAGAAACGGCCAGTGGACCGTCAGGACGTCACCGCCGGTTGCGACGGGATGGAGCAAGGCGACGAGTCCGAGGTTGGCCGTCGTGTAAAACACGGTGCTGCCGACGACGTTCCCGACCGCGAGTTCCGGGTGGCCTTGACGGACTGGTTCGAGCGTTAGCGCGAGTTCCTCGAGCGACGCGATAAAACTCAGCACCGTCGCGCCAAATGCGAGCCCGGAGATACCGAGCGCGACGAAGATGCCTTCGGCGCTGTAGACCGTCAGTCCGGAGCCGATAGTCATCCCAATTACGGCGAGTAAAGCAACGCCAAGGGAGAACCGCCCGGATCGGTCCTCCAGCGACGGCACTAGTTCGTCGAAATCGAAATCGATGTCCAGGTCGCTCTCCAGTGGTTGCCGTCCCGTTTCGCCGCCGTCCGCAGCCTCAGTCCCCGGTCGGTTCTCCAGTTGGATCGCTTCCTGAACCTCCTCGGGGAGCAAATACGTCGTTTCGGACCGCCTTTCGTGCCAGAAAATGTACGCCAGTAGGGGGACGAATAGCCCGACGAGTACGGCACCATCGAGGAAATCGAGCCTGCCGCTGAGTGACAGCACGAACGCTGGAACTGGCGTGACGACGAGCAAAAGCAGGTACGCCCGTGGTACATCCATTCGAAACGGAACGACGATTCCTGCGAGTCCGACGGCGACGGTAAGGACGAACAGCGATTCACCGAATACCGTACCAACCGCGAGCCCCGGGAGGTCGGCAACGGCAGCAGTCACGCCGAGCACCGCGTTCTCGAGGTCGATGCCGGCCAGAACGACAGCGAGAAAGAATCCGGAGATCCCGAGCGAGATGGCGCTCTGAGCGACGGCCTCGATGAAGACCTCGACGCACCAGACGACGAGCACCACGCCGAAGAGGAAGACGCCGGCGAGGATCACCGGCGAACTCGGGGTGACCATGTCCGTTACCGTACCCCTGCAACGCACTTAGCTATCGGTCGGTGTCGCAGGTCACGGCGGGTCGGGTTACCCACCGATGGGCACACCGCCGAAGACCACGAGAGCGATCAGCCAGTAAGAGACGTAACAGGCACCGAGCAGATAGCCGTGCCACCGCCTTACTTCGCCTTGGTAGAGGAAGTACGCGGCCAGAATCGTAACGAGGATGACTGACGGAAGGTGAAACCTGAGCACGGATTGCGAAATCTCCAGGTCGCTGAAAAGCATGATGACGCCGACGTTTCCGGTCACCGAAAAGAGGACGCTTCCGATTACGTTCCCGACGCCGATTTCGGGAACCCCTCGTCGGACCGGTTCGATCGTCAGCATGACGTCTTCGAACGTGAGGATCACCGTCAGTACCGTCGCACCGAACACCGTTTCCTCGAGTCCCAATCCGTCGATTACGACCTCCGACCCCGCCTCGAGAAACATCGAGGCGAAGACGATGCCGACTAGCGAGAGGAAAGCGAGCAGAAGCCACAGTACTCCGGCAGCAGGCCGGTCGGCGACGAACCGATCTTCGGCGATCTGCGAAATTGGCGCCGGAAGTGTCGCGCCACCGTCGGCCCGTATCTCTTCGCCGAGTTCGGTATTTCTGAACACCGGCGTCTCCCGCTGGAATTCACGACGGATGATGTAACCGAATATCAGTACGAATGCACCGAGAAGCAAGAGACCGTGGACGAACGTCAGCGTTCCCGCGAGGACGAACGGTAGCAACAGCACCGGTGCCAGCGCAAAAAGGACGACGTAATCGGAGGGAATGTCGACTGGAAATGGTCTGACGATCGCCGCGAGTGCGAGCGTCGCCCCGACGATCGCCAGCCCCGTTCCGAGTGCTGTTCCGAGGGCAGCGGTCTCCAGATTACCAGCAGAGAGCACGAGGGCGAGGATCGTATCGTCGAACTCGAATCCCGTGAAAACTATCGCGAGTGCAAACAGCGATAGCTTTAGCCCCAGCGCTGCGCGAGTAAGATAACTAATTAATTTTTCGACACAAACTGTCAGGACGGCCCCGCCGATGACCAGAACGATCACTCCGCCCAGAATGCCGTGGCCCTCGACGATACGTTCGACCGCACCCTCGAGACCACCTTCCTCGTTCGACTCTTGGTCGACGTCGCTTGCACCCTCGTCAGTATCGTCGATACTTTGAGCGAGCGCCGGCGCAATCGGGACTGCGACGAGTGACGTGAGTACCAGAAAGAAGAGCAAGACACGTCGAGCGGTGCGGCGAGGCGAAAGCCCCGCCAACTCGAGACCGTGGCCGATTTCGACACCGGCCGAACCGATCGTTCGAAACAGTTTCGCTTCAGAGACGAGCAGCGACGGCCAGGCTCCGAACCGTGAAGGCCGGGTCGCGAGGGTACCCTCACTGAAGGAGTCAGACATGTAGCGGTCGTATGATAACCACTGACATATAGCTATCAGGTCGGGGAGGGATTTTCATTGGAAATCTCTACACGCATCGTTTTGAAACCCAACACGAACGCCACCGAAAACCCCCGACCGAATCCGGTGACGGATCACAAGCGGATTCTGTAGAGAGATTCTACGCGGAATCCGGTGAAAAACGCTATATGGACCCGGCTTCTCCCGAAGGCGAGCTGCGTTTTCTCTCTCGACCGCGTTTCTCAGTCTTCAGTATCGGGAGTATCTGCCCGATCAGGTGTATCTGCCTGAAGAACGAACGTCCGCTCGGGAGGCGGTGCAATTCGCAACTCGATACGTCGGTCGAGTTGGTAGTATTTTCTGTTCCCCTGGTGGTAGTAAGATATCAGGTCGGCGTCCTCGAGCGTCGAGAGGTGGTGAACGGCAGTTTTACCGTCCATTCCGATCGTATCCGCGAGTTCAGAGACGTACATCGGCTCCCGCGAAAGTTCCCTGAGAATGGCCAGTCGCGTCCCGTTCCCCAGAACGTCGATGAGGGTCATGCGATTCGTTCGTGGTCCGTCTCAAGAAGCGTTTCGTCGATTTTCACGGTACTCGAGTCAGATCCGGTGCACGAATGTCAGGAACGAATCGTGCGTCACAGACGATCGCTGTGAACGTATCGGACGTCTTGAACGCAGTTTTATGCGCGTCCTCGTGACAATGTTGCACATGGACGACCGCGTCGATCTTCCAGACGACCGGACGAGCGACCGACGAACGATCACGAGTGGATTTTTCGAACAGGAAGTATACCTCTCCAGCGAGGAGACGGCGACGTTCTTGCACGACCTCGCCGACCAACTCGAGGCGGGGTCGTCGTTTACGGTCTCCACGTCGGAGTGGGAACTTCCGTTCGACTATAGCGACCCCGTCGAAGTAGAGATCGAGTTTTCGGAGCAACGGGAACGGGAACTCGAGATCGAACTCGAGTTTACGGAACCGGACGGCGGTGACGACCTGACCGTCAGGTGATCAATGGCGGGGACCGGTGATACGGCTGACGCCGGTCTGAATCGGTTCGTTCCGAGCATTTGGTTCTCTCGACCATTACGTTCCTCCGGTTTTGAGGATTCCTCCCTGCGCGAGGGCGTCCTTGAGATTGCGCCACTCATCCGGCGAATGCCACCCCCATCCGGAGCGCCGAACCGCGTCATTGGATCCGAATCGGTCGGTCGCGCGGTCGAAGGTCCGAGCGATATGCTCCGACGGCTGATCTATTTCGCTCGCGAAGGCTTTCGCCGCCGTTTCCGTCGCGTAAACCGCGTCCGCCCAGCCTGCCATCGCTGCGACGAGGACGGACTCGAGAAGGGGTTTCCGGTGACGTAACGTGCGTTCGGTCGCGATCAGCGCCGGCCCGTATGCGGGGTATGCATCCGACACAGTGACGGCATCGACGGTTCGTTCCGCGGTCTCGAGTCGATCCGGATCGGGTACCATTCCCGTCACGGCGTCTACCGATCCGGACCGGAGCGCTGCCTGTTCTTCACCGTCGATGTCAACGAGTTCGACCGCGTCCCGAACGCCAGCCTGCTCGAGGAAGAGACGCCCGAGCAGTCCCGTTTCCGTCCCTGAAGAGATCCCGATTCGACGTCCCTCGAGTTGGTCGGTTCGTTCGAACGGGCCGCCAAAGGCTGCTTGTGTCGTATACAGAACGACCATCGAGCGCTGGAAATAGACCGCGATCGGGACGATAGGCTGGCCCCGAGTACGTTCTCGCAAGATCGTCGCTGCACCGGCGACGCCGACGTCGCACGACGCTGATGCGACGGCGCTCGCCGCTTCTCGGGAGCCGTCGTATTCGTCGAACGTGAACGAAACGTCGCTCGCGGAGCCATCTCCTGCGGCAAATAGTGGGAGGTGGAGGGGGTTCGACTGCCAGTTGAGGGCGATAGACGCACGCTCGGGTGCCGAGCGGACGCCAGTAGCGGTCGAATCGGAACCGTTGGCGTCGCCCCATTCGTCGACGGGGTTCGGCGCCGCGCCTGAATCTGCCTCACAAGGGTCTCCTGATTCAGACGACACCGACTCGAGAGCCGTTACAGTGTGGCGGCCCTGTTCGATCAATCTGTTGGCGTGGCGTACGTACGTCCGCCGAATCGTCTTCGATTCGGACTCGGCTGCATACCATGCCTTTGGCGGCCGACCGGGCGCTGCCGTTTCCGCCGTCGTTTCGTCGATCAGATCCGCTGCGACCAGATCGTCGAGCGCATCGGCTGCTGCGTTCTTGCTCACGCCAGCGCCGATATGGATGGCAGTTCGCGTCGCCGGATCAGCGAGGTCGGGGTCCGCTCGCCGGCACAGCAGATACGCCAGAACTCGGGCCGTGTTCTCGCCGACTCCGACCGAGAGACGCGCCACGAGGGGGTGGTCCTCGTCGGTCAGAACTGGAAACGTCCGGACGTCCATTGTGGTGAGTACTGCGGCCAACGTAATAAAGCGGCAGTCGTTGCCCCTTCGATCTCCGTCTACTATTCCCGTCGAGAATGGCTTCTGAAGGATAGCCAAGTAATGTTTTGTGAAGGAATGACAAGACGTCGTTTCGTACTCAACTGACGGTAACTGCTCGGTTTTTCGGGAAACGATGACGGTCATTTACCCGATTTCGGATAGCGCCGTCCGTCGCCGGACCCATGACAACTAGTGATCCGACTGAGACGATTACCAGTCCCGATTCTACCGCCGCCACTCGCAAACGCCCACACCGACGCTCGTTTCTGAGTGCTGTTGCCACAGCGGGAGCGTTGGCGGGAATCCCGACTGGCGGTTTAGGTTCACAGAACGGGGAAACGGCGACGAACCTCGTTGTTGTGGCCGACTTCGATCCGCCATCATTGCCCGAAAACCTCGCTATCGACGACGAGGGAACGGTCTATCTGAGCATGGGACCGTCGGGCGAGATCCAGGCGGTTAAGTCCGACGGGAGTCAGTCGTCGGTTGCAACGATAGACACCGGAGAGCAGGGTCTTCTTCTGGGGATAACGATTCTCGATGGTGTCCTGTACGCAGTAAACGCATCGGGCCAGCCCGAAACGCACGGGATCTGGCGCGTCGAGATCGACGAAAGCGGTGAACCCCAGCGGGTCGTCTCCCTGCCGGCCGGAGAGTCGATGCCCAACGGAATTATACCCGATCCGTCGACGTCTGATGCGCTCCTCGTTTCCGATCACCTCGCTGGCGCGATCTGGCGGGTGTCGATCGACGGTGAAGCCGAGCCGTGGGTCTCGGATCCCCTGCTCGAGCCGAATATGGGGGCGCAGACGCCAGTCGGGGCAGATGGACTGGCGATCCATCCAGATGGCGACGTATACGTGGACAACCTCAACGCGGGATCAGTCATGCGAGTCCCGATCGCCGACGATGGGAGCGCGGGACGAGTCGAACAGATCGTCCAGGATGAAAGGCTGGTCGGCGCAGACGGCATGACGATCGACGAGGAGGGGACGCCGTACCTCGCCGTGAACGCACGAAACGAAGTCGTCCGCCTCAGGGACGACCAGCAGATCGAGACGGTCGTGAGCGGCGCGCCGCTAGATTTCCCCGCTGACGTACACTTCGGGACTACTGAACCGACGTCGACGTCGCTGTACATCGCAAACTTCGCGTACGGGACGTTTCTTCGGGATGAATCGGAAGCAGCCCCGAGCCTCGCGAGAATCGACGTTGGTGTGAGCGGGTATTTCCCTACCGACGACGGAGGCCGCGAATAGAGCAACGATACCGACGACAGAGGCCGCGAATAGAGCAACGATACCGAGGCGGCCAGCGAGTAAGAGGTAGTTGCCGATGATGAAACGAACCCTTCGGCAAGGGCGCAGACGCCGAGTGGTTCCGACATGCAGTATATCAGTTGGTGCTGATCCCTGATGAAGTAGTGACCGTTGGAGGCCACTACTTACGATCTCGGTTAGACACGGGCGGCAGTTTTAGTCCGTACAGATCGGCTGAAATAATCGAACCATCAATACTGGTAGCCAAATACGGAGTGAAATTCGACAATCGCGTATCGGACAGAGATAAGCACAAAAAAGTTCCAATGGTAATTTTTATCAGCCCCGCATATTCCGTAAACTATTAATGGAACTGTGTAGCGTTACCTGCTAATGGAACAGTCCCTCGCAGCCGACGCCAACGACGTGTACGAGCGAATCGTCACCGGGGTAGCAGCACTCAAGGGGGCCGATCCGACGGAATTGCCGCCATTGTTCGAAGCAGTTGATCCCGACGCGCTCACCGCGATCTTTTCGAACACCGAGTCGGGCGGACTCCGGACGGGACACGTCGAGTTTACGTACGCTGATCATCGAATTGCTATCGAATTTCCCGATAGCGACCAGCCGGTCGTGACCATAGACTGAACGGAACGAAAACCGACCGTCCCGACGCTGCTCGGTTCCGGTTCGAAACGAGTCGACCACGAAGAGATGCTTTTGTATCGATCTCGAGACGGCCGAGTCGGCTCTCCTGTCTCTATGAGGTCGGATCAGACCGTCCGAAATTGTGATAGAGTCCTGGGCTTTCGCGTTGGTGTCACTGCAACGGAAATCAGACCCTTCTCGTTCCGGTCCAGTTAGTGGTCGATCCCGGGGCGCTGGAAGGTAGTCTCAGCGGTCGACCGCCCGTCGTCCGGACCGTTTAGTGCCGCCTCTAGTTCCGGCGCAGCGAGAACGTCGTTTCGTTCCGGTTCGTTCGGCCGCCTGAAATAGTACGTCTGTGCACAGCCGGCGACCAGTTCGGAGAGCGGTTCATCTTCGTCGTGGACGACGGAGACGAGATCCCCCGTTACCGCAATCAGTACCGAATCATCGGGTTTGTACAGTGCATCCCGAAGTTCGCAGACGGTACAGTCGGCCGGTAGCTCAAGGGTGACGCCGTCGACGGTCGCCCAGCGCGTCTCCATATCCGGTCGTTTGGGAGCAACAGTCTATACGGTTGTGCGCGCAGACACATGCCGTCCCGACTATCTGACCATGAATCGTCTGGAGACACTGAAATCTACTGGCTGTGATCCCTGCTTCCGACTGGCCATACTGTGGAACATCGCGAACCGTCAATAGCCAGTGAGATAAAGTACATTCGGTCAGAATTATCAGTTGTGATGAGCGATCGGAAGGGGGATGCGATCGAGTTGCTCGAGTTCGTCGCGCGGTCGCCGTGTCGGATTCGCGTTCTCGAGACGCTGTACGAGACGAGTCCCGTTTCACGAGAATCATTGAAAGACGAGGTCGACGTCGTGCGAACGACCCTGCTACGAAACCTGCAGGGACTGGTCGATCGCGGTCTGATACGTGAGCGTGATCGCTATTACGAGATCACGACGGCTGGGGCCCTCACCGCAGCGGGAGTGCAAAACGCATTAGAACAGGTCGATACGGCCATCGGCCTCCGGCCGGTGATCGAGCGAATCCCGTCGAACGAACTCGAGTTCGATCTCGAGCGTCTGGCCGACGCAACGGTCGTCGAAGCCACGACTGCGAACCCGTACGGTCCGGTCGACCACCATGCGGCGAGCCTGGCTGAGATGGAACACGCCAGGTTAGCGTTGCCAGCGACGGGCGCCAAACCGCTCGAAGTATCGCAAGCGCCCATCGATGCGGGGGCGACGTTCGAACTGGTCGTCACCGAATCGGTCGCAGAAACGTTGCAATCGGAGTCGCTGGTAGCGGACGAGTTCGAGACGATCGCAGACTACGACACCGTTTCGGTCTCCGTCGTGGATACGCAGATTCCGTTCTTTCTGGGAATTATAGACGACTCCGTTCAGATCGGTGTTCACGACGATAGTGGCCTGCCAACAGCGCTCCTCGAGTCGAGCGATCCGGTGGTCAGAGAATGGGCGGTCGATCGGTTCGAAACGCTAGCAAGCCGATCGGCGCCCGTCACCGACGACTAATTGACGCCGTAGTAGACGCAGCCGACAGTGAACACATCCGTATTACACCGTGTGCAGGGTATGCACAATTTGTGCGGGATACACTAATGTCCTTTCGAGGCACGAATCTTGATGCGGTAGGTGGTGAAACGGTAACCGCATACCGTGCCTCTGACGGCCGAGGGATAGGGGTGGTGAACCCACCACCGGCCACGTTTTCGTCCAGTACCCGATTGCGTAGAGGGATGACTCGAGCACGACAGTTCGGAGCGGTTCATGTGACGTGGACCGAATCGGTCAATCACACGGACGACTGATTCAGGAAACGCTTAGGATGTAGTACCCGTTATGTCGCGTGTGAGCGAGAATCGCGTCGTTCAGGGGCGAATGGTTACGGCCAAAAAACTCGCCGAGCTGGTCGAAGGTGACTCGGTGATGGAAGTCGATACTATCGCGGAAGCCGATGAGTCGTGTCCGGAATGTGGCGGCAACGTTCTCACAGTGACGTACATGCCGTCAGTCACCGAACTCGTCACCGGCCGGAAGTGCCAGGACTGCGACTGGAGTGAAACCGATCGGGACTGATCGCAGTCCGTATTGGCGGACGGCGAACGGTCGGCAGCGATAGCGTCTGCGTCGCTCATTGGCGAACAATACGGTGCTCACCAGAACGAGTGTCCCCGTGTGGATACCGATACTGCAGACTCGATCCGTCGTGGTGTCCGGACGCCGGGTTATCGCGACCATTCGGTTACTGTACCCGCCCGCTCGAGTACCGTACTCAGGTAGTCGGCCTCGTCAGCGGGGTGATTCGACCCAGCTGTCTGTTCCCCGCTCCGTGACGTCGCCAATCGTCCGTGGAGTCAACGACCACCGTTTTGGCTCCCGGTCGTCGACCTGCACTTCGGCAGCGGACGCGACGGGGTGCGTGAGGGATTCCGGATACGGTCGCGATTCACCGGCATCGACCGCGAACTGGACCGTCGGTTCGTTCCGGATGGTGGTCACAGGGCGAATTGTCCACATCTTTCGTGGCGTACTCGGTCGCTCCCCCGATGGCGATTCGAATGGTGTCACTAACGCGGTGTCGATTTTCGATACCGAGCGTTCCCCGTCCATACCCATCTTCCTACAAGGAGGGAATCCCGCCGTTTACGGCGGGAGGGAATCCGACAATTCTCACACTAACCACGTCCTGATACACGGCCCGAATGCTAACCGTTAGCTTTAACTTACGTAATAACTTACGCTTAGGTGGATGAGAGCCGACTTCGATATGGAGCGAGGCGGGCCACTCCACGAAGCCGTCAAAGAATACGCCCGCGACCACGGAATACGCCACTCCCGCGCGTACCCCGAACTCCTCCGGACAGCACTCAAATCCGAAGGCTACGATGTCAACAACGAAGACAGCGAATAAAACACTGGAAACCACGCTCGCACCCCCAACACGGTGCAAAGAGCAACGCCTCCAGCAAACGCTGTCCGAATACCGAGACGCACTCCACGATGCCTTCGAGCAAAATTGTACGACGATGAGCGCCACGAACGACGTGGTGACACCGTACAACCTGCCGTACCAAGCCAAGGACGCCCTCAAATCCTACGTCCCGAAACTCCACAACACGTACAACGCCAAAGAGTTAGACAACGAACACCCACTTCGATTCGTGAATCGAGCCGGGAAGTTCGACCGTGACTCCTCGCGTGAATACGAAATCTGCTGGAACGTCCCCCAGCCCAGGCGCGGAACCAACTTCTGGATTCCACTCCGACTGAATCCAGACCAAGAGAGATTGTGGGACGACCTGCTCGATGACGAATCGAGTACCAAAGTGGGCGAGCTTCGCTTGCAGAAACACCGGAACACGTGGATACTCCACGTTACCGTCGAATACGAGGTTGAAGACACGACCGAGCTACCCGAGGAACCAACTCGGGTTGGGTTCGATATTGGTGAGTCGATGCTGGTCACGGGCTGTGCCCTCCAGCACGACACTCCCACGAAACCACTGTTAATCAACGGGAAGAATGCCAAGCAACTCCGCAAGGAGATGTACACAACGCTCAAGCGCCTCCAAGAGCGAGACGCTTTGGAGTGGCGCGTTGAAGAACGCTTCTCATACTACCAGTACCGACTCACAGACATCATCGAGAAGGCGTCTCGTGAGTCTGTAGAGTATGCCAAACAGTTCGAGAATCCTGTCATCGTGATGGAGGACTTGGCGTATATCCGTGAATCTCTGGACTACGGGAAGTACATGAACCGACGCCTGCACTCGTGGGCCTTCGCTCGGTTGCAGGGCCGTATCGAAGACAAAGCGAAGGACGCCGGGATTCCGGTTCAATACGTTCATCCGCAGTACACCTCACAGACGTGCCATTCGTGCAAGCACATCGGGTATAGACCTCGGCAAGCCGAGTTCAAGTGCAAGAAACCCTGAGTGCCATGTATCGACGTTTCAGGCGGATATCAACGCGAGTGCGAATATCGCACGTCGCGTAGACCAGTGGGGAGAGAGCCTGCCGTGGAAACAGGCAGGCGATGACTTCTTGGAAGACCAAGTCTTCCAATGGTCAGGAAATCTTCGATTTCCTTCGACGCCACAGGACGGGAGCCGTAGTGACACGGCCACGAGACAATCGCAAGAACAAGACACGAACGGTGTAGGAAGCCAAACCTCCGTGAGGAGTGGTGTTGATGAAAATGCTGAGTCTAGCACCCACAGTAGTGGCTCTGCGGGGATGACGCAGACGACCTTGCGTGAAGCAGTCTCGAAACCCTCTGGCAACGACTAATCGGCATTCCCGCCGTGTGGGAAGCCCCGCCGTTCACGGCGGGGAGGATGTCACACGATACCGTTCACTCTCATCCAGTGACCGATATACGATACTGATCACGTTCACCCGTTCGCTGATGTATCAACTAACGTTTACCTTCACCAGACCAGGGCCTCGAGCGCGGCGACGACCACAGCGAGGAAGACGTGTTCGCCGTCGACGACGAACCCGTAGTACAGTGGACCCAGATCGGGAGATGCGAAGGGAATGTACGCACAGACGTAGGCGTTCATCGCAAGGACGACGAGAAATTCGGTTGGGATGACACCGCTTGCGACGAGCGCGACGACTACAACTGCAACGACGATGGTGGCCACCAGCGAGACGATTCGGGTCACCCGTGGACCGAATAGATTTGGAACAGTCGGAATTCCTTCCTCTTGATCACCCTCGATGTCCTTTACGTCGAAGATCACAGCGGCGATGGTGATCATAACGGTCACGTAGACGAACAGGAACTGGATCTCGAGGGTACCAAGCCGTTCGTAGTAGTAACCGACGCCCAACGGGATCGCACCCCAGGCGAGGCCGACGACGAGGTTCTTTACGAGAAATATTTGCTTGACACCGCCGACGGAATACAGCACGACTACTGCCAGCGGAAGCAGCATGTAAATGGCACCCGCCAGACCGAACGCGACTGCGATTCCGATCGCAATTCCGTAAAGGCCGACGCCGAGTGCCAGCCAGATCCGTCCGTAGCGTTTCGTAAATGCTGCACGCCGCGGCACGTTCTGCTCGTCTTCCTCGAGGTCGGTGAATCGGTTGACGGTATAGACGAACATCGTGACTGCGAAGACGATGAACAACGGCAGGGGCTCGAGCGGGAGGTCTGCGAGGAAAACGGTGGTGACGACGACGCTTACAGTTGCCAGCGAAATGAAGAGGTTGCTGTGAACTAGAAACCGGAGGACGGCCGCTATCGACGAAACCCATTGCGTTCGGTGAATCGTTGTCGGGTTCGTCACAGGGAGTGCCTCGTGGTAGAGGTAGGGGGAGACGGACTTTGAATGCTGTGCTGGCCGTCCTCGTACCGCTGGAACGTCGTCGATCGTCGTCGAAATCCTCGAGCGAACTGATTCGATGGATTCGTCTCAGATACACCCTATCCCGTACTAACAGTATTCTCGCGATCCAACAGGAAACGGGTTGGGTTAGATGATACGTTCAGACCGGATTTCAGTTGAATATGTACGATAGCCGTAACACGTGGTGGGTACGACGACGGCTAGACAGACGTTCTCGAGTCACGGGAATGGAATTACCGTGGCGATTGGAAACTGGCAGGATTTAAGCAACGGCGGAACGGCCGTTCGAATGGTATGAAATTACATGAGTACCAGGCGAAGCAGGTCTTCGCCGATGCCGGGGTACCTACGCCGGATTCCCAGCTCGCGGACGACGTCGACGGCGTCGTCTCCGCAGCGGAGGAAATCGGGTATCCGGTAGCGGTAAAGGCGCAGGTACAGGTTGGCGGTCGCGGGAAAGCCGGCGGGATCGAACTCGTCGAGGATGAAGACGAGGCTCGCGAAGCCGCCGAGTCAATTCTCGGGATGGACCTGAAGGGATACCACGTGGATCGGGTTCTCGTCGAGGAGGCGGTCGACTTCGTGAACGAACTCTACGTCGGCATTACGATGGATCGTGGCGAGGGCAGACCCGTCGCGATGGTCTCGACGAAGGGCGGAGTCAACATCGAGGAGGTCGCCGAGGAAGATCCCGAAGCGATCGCCCGCGAACATATCGACCCGTCGTTCGGAATGCATCCATATCAGGCTCGCAAAGCGGTCTACGATGCTGGCGTCGGTCAGTCTGTCGCGCGCGACGTCTCGAGCGTTCTCACTACACTCTATCAGCTCTGGGACGACAAGGATGGTGCCGACGCCGAAATCAATCCGCTGATGGTCACGAGCGACGACGAGGTCATCGCAGCGGACGCTGTCATGAACATCGACGAGGATGCGTTGTTCCGACAGCCCGAACTCGCCGAAATGGAAGAGGAGGCCACCGGCGGCGACGAACTTGAACAGAAAGCCGACGAGTACGACTTCGATTACGTCCGACTGGACGGGAACGTCGGCATCATCGGCAACGGTGCCGGACTCGTGATGACGACGCTCGACCTGGTCGACCACTACGGCGGCCAACCGGCAAACTTCCTCGACGTTGGCGGCGGCGCGAAGGCCGCACGCATCGCAAATGCACTCGACATGGTGTTCTCCGACGGGAACGTCGACAGCGTCGTCTTCAATATTTTCGGCGGTATCACCCGCGGTGACGAGGTCGCTCGAGGCATCAACGAAGCCTTAGAGCAGTTCGACGAGATACCCAAACCGGTCGTCGTCCGACTGGCCGGAACCAACTGGGAAGAAGGCATGGAAATTCTCAACGAGGACCTCGTCACGGTCGAACAGACCCTCGAGGACGCAGTTCAGCGTGCCGTCGAGTACGCTGGGGAGGTGAACGACCAATGAGCGTACTAGTCGACGACGAGACGCGCGTCGTGGTACAGGGCATCACCGGCGGGGAGGGGAAATTCCACGCCGAACAGATGATGGAATACGGAACCAACGTCGTAGCCGGTGCAGTCCCGGGTAAGGGCGGGCAAGAAGCCGCCGGCGTCCCCGTCTACGATACGGTCCACGAAGCGGTCGAGGAGGAAAACGCCGATACGTCGGTCATCTTCGTCCCGCCGGCGTTCGCAGGCGACGCAATATTCGAGTCGCTCGATTCCGGTCTCGACCTCGCGGTTGCGATCACGGAAGGAATCCCGACCCAGGACATGGCGCGAGTGAACAAGCGCCTGAGCGAGACCGATACCCGTCTCATCGGTCCCAACTGT
The DNA here is from genome assembly GCF_013402815.2 of Natrinema halophilum. Lineage (NCBI taxonomy): Archaea > Methanobacteriati > Methanobacteriota > Halobacteria > Halobacteriales > Natrialbaceae > Natrinema > Natrinema halophilum. The sequence goes on along the minus strand of NZ_CP058601.1, from coordinate 724,917 downwards.
CCCGGCCTCATCACCCCCGGCGAGGCCAAACTCGGAATTCTCCCCGGCAACATCTTCTCCGCAGGAAACGTCGGACTCGTTTCCCGCTCGGGAACGCTGACCTACCAGGTCGTCGATAACCTGACTAACCGCGGCATCGGGCAGACGACTGCCATCGGCATCGGCGGTGACCCGATCATTGGAACTGACTTCGTCGACGCCCTCGAACTATTCGAGAACGACTCCGATACCGAGGCTATCGTCATGTGCGGCGAAATCGGCGGCGAAGACGAAGAGGAGGCCGCCGCATTTATCGACGAACACGTCGACACGCCCGTCGCCGGCTTCATCGCCGGTCGCACCGCACCGCCGGGTAAACGGATGGGCCACGCGGGTGCGATCGTCTCCGGGTCCGGCACAGGGACGGCAGAAAGCAAAATTAACGCCCTCAACGATGCCGGCGTGCCCGTCGGCGACACCCCCGAGGAAGTCGCAACTCACATCGAGGACTTCCTCGCGTAATCCCCTCGAGCGGATTCACAGGTCCGTCGTAACGACCTGCACCGCTTGAGATCGGTGTACAGTCGCCTGCGACCCCTAGATAGCTATTTCGTCGTATCGACGAGTTCCCGGCAATCGCCTGCTATAGGATCATAGTCGTGCTCGTCGGCGTATCGCTACCTGTGCCAGTACGCATCGTATGTGACGCGTGTGGAAACGAGCATACGATACCGTCCCGGACCGACGACTTCGAATCGGGCGGGACGCGCTGTCCCGACTGTGGCGAGCAGGCGTATACAGTTCGACACGACGGCCTTCGGTGGCATCCCGATCAGTGACACCACTCGAGGTGGACGGCTGTGATCGTGAATACGAGGTCAGCAAGGAGTGGGAACCGGGTCAATCAGACGATTCGTTTCCACGGCGCCGGACGACATCGTGGAACCGGCGAGAGCAGTCAACCTCAGTCGCTGAGAATAGATCGAATCCCTCCGATGAGTCCCGACGATTCCTCGTCGTCCGATTCAGATGCGTCGTCGGGCTCTGCGTTCGAGGTATTGCTGTTGCTGTTTTTGGCCGCGTTCGCGCCACCATTCCGTTTCCCGGGGCTATCCGAATCGAACTCGACGTCTTTCGGTCGCCGTCGCCGATCTCTCGCTTCGGAGAGGTGCTGGTTTGACGCCGATTTGCGGTTCCCGTTGGAAGACGCGGATGACGTGGTCGAGGAATCCGTTTTGACCCAGAGGAACTCCTCGCCTTTCGTTCGTTCTGTGAGCAAGAGATCCGCGAGTTCGTCGTCGTCGGCCAGTAGTTCATCTGCAATCTTCGGCTCCGGTTCCGGCTCGTTAGCGCTCGCGATGATATCTTCCGGGCTCTCCTCCGCGAGGATATCGTCCGCTCCGTTCGTCTCGGTCGCGTCAGCACGAAGCTGATCGAAAACCTCGGCAGCGGTTCTATCTTCGACGCCGTCGGTATCCTCCCCCATTGTGGTTGTATCCCGGTGTTCCGTTGGTGTCCGGCGCTCCGCCCCTGGGTCGTCGCCGGCCTCGGATTCCCCGAACAGCTCGTCAACGCTCGAGCCCACATCGAACGCGACGTCGCCCGGATTATTGTTTGTTGTGCTATCTGTCATGAACTCGCTTCTATGAAAGTGGATTATCACGCGACTTTAATTTTTGGAATTTTCTTAGTCACGATAGATGAGATATATGATATATTAACATTTTGGCCGTCAGTCGGATTGAACGGGGCGGAAGTTACCAACTGGTCACTTCCGACGCTCTCCTGGCAGTAATGAAGAAAAAGAGGGGGAAACAGGCAGTTCCCATAGTATTCACCGATGGATATTCGGGTACGTCGGTGCCGGCATAAACTCTAATAGTCGGCCCATTGAACGTGGGTCGTTATCATGACCGGGATCGAGTACGACGATTTTCTGGACCTCGAGTACCAACCCGCAGAGACGGAACTCGTCTGTGAGTTCGCCATCGAACCGGCCGCTGATATGACGATGGAAGCGGCAGCGAGTCGGGTCGCGTCGGAGTCGTCGAACGGAACCTGGGCTGCGCTCCACGTCGACGAGAGCGAGTTGACGGACCTCGGAGCGGTCGCCTGCGACATCGACGGGAGTGACGTCCTCGTCGCCTATCCCCCCGAGTTATTCGAGGCAGGCAGCATGCCACAGATTCTCTCGTGTATCGCGGGGAACATCTTGGGGATGAAAGCCGTTGACTCGATTCGACTCGAGGACTGTCGGTGGCCGGAAACGGTCGTCGGCGGGTTTCCAGGGCCGCAGTTCGGAACCAGCGTCGCCGGAGAGAAGCTGGATGCGGAGGATCGACCGGTGCTGGCGACGGTGCCAAAGCCGAAAGTAGGGCTGTCGACCGACGCTCACGCCAGCATCGGCGAAGCAGCCTGGCGCGGCGGGATCGATCTCCTGAAGGACGACGAGAACCTCACGGATCAGGCCTTCAATCCCTTCGTCGATCGACTGACAGAGAGCCTCGCTGCCCGCGACCGCGTCCAGGAGGATACTGGTGAACGAAAGGACTACCTCGTCAACGTCACCGCAGAGACCACCGAGATGCTCGAACGTATCGACCTCGTCGCCGAACACGGGGGCGGATTCGTTATGGTCGACGTTATTACCTGCGGATGGGCCGCCGTCCAGAGCGTCCGGGACCGTTGTGAGGATCACGGACTGGCCATCCACGCTCACCGCGCGATGCACGCAGCCTTCGATCGACTGGACCACCACGGCGTTTCGATGCGCGTCATTGCCCAGGTCGCCCGCCTCTGTGGCGTCGATCACATTCACACCGGGACGGCGGGGCTGGGAAAACTCGAGAACGAGGACACGCCGGGGATCAACGCGTGGCTCACGGGGGAGTGCTACGGCCTGAACCCGGTCCTTCCCGTCGCCTCGGGGGGACTTCACCCCGGCGTCATCGATCAACTCATCGACGCTCTGGGAACGGATATTATCGTTCAGGCCGGCGGCGGTGTCCACGGCCATCCCGATGGGACGCTCGCAGGTGCGAAAGCGCTCCGTCAATCCGTCGAAGCGGCGATGGCCGGCGAAGCGCTTGCGGACTACGCTACCGATCACCCGGAACTGGCGACAGCACTCGAGACGTGGGGAGCAGAGACGCCCCGGTGAAAGACGATAGTTCTCCCACCGAAGGGGTTCGATCGGACGATAGTGAAAGGCTCATAAAACTAGACATTCGTCTAGATTTTAGATATGTTCTTATGGATATCGTTAATACAATCGTTCATGGCTTATAGACAGTCACGTCATGGTGGGTTTCCGTCCGCAGAGATGGTTCTTACCACGGTGACGGCGGCCCTTATCGCCGGGACGGCGCTCGGTGGCATCTTGCACGCCACGGGAAACCTTCGGTCGGTGACTGCAATATACGGATTGGACGGTGTGGTAAACGAGTGGACGCTGGTATTCTGTCATAGTTTCGTTGCAGCGGGGCCTTTCGTTGCGATTGTTACCCGTCTGAAAAGAGGGAAGCACGTCCCTCGGCCGCTTGCAGAGAGTTATCGAAATCCATTTCTCTGCGCCTGTGTGGGCCTTTCCTACGGTGCTCTGCTCTGGGTGACGGTCGTCGCATACGGGGCTCCGTTCTTGCTCGGTCTCGCTGCGGGACGGGCATATCCCGTTCCGTACCATCACTCGGGAAGCTTCGTCGCTCTCTTGCTCTTCGGGGCAGTCCTCGGGGCATGGTTTCCCTTACTCAGAGATTTCTTCACCGACCAATGACGGCTCGATGTCCGCCTCACGACGTTCGGTCGACGAAATCTACGATCCGCGCTGCGATTTCCTCACCGGCATCTTCCTGCAGGAAGTGCGAGGCGTCGTCGATCCAGACGTCGGGTTGTTCGCTCGCGGTCGGGATGAGGTTCCGGAGGGGATCGCGGTTGTCGGACGTAATCGGGTCCTCCATCGCGAACAGGACGAACGCCGGTTTCTCCCACTCGGCGAGTCGTTCCTGGGCGTCGGCGAACAGGTCGGCTCCCGGATCGTCCGGCGACTGCGGGACGAGCCCCGGGAACGTCCGGGCCCCCGCCATGTACCGTTCGTCGGGGAACGGAGCGCGGTAGGCCTCGACCACGTTCGCAGGGAGGTCATGATAACATCCGTTCGCGACCAGTTCCCCGATGTCCAGTTCTTCGGCCGTTGCGACCATCTCCGCGAACGCGTGCCAGGTCTCGGTCATCTCCTGCGTTCCGTCGGGGAGACCGGTGTTCATCGGTACGAGACGCGCGAACCGTTCCGGTTGGTTGGCCGCGAGTGCGAGTCCGAGCAACCCGCCCCAATCCTGGCAGACGACCGTGATATTCTGTAGATCGAGTTCCTCGACGAACGTTCGCAGCGCGTCGTAGTGCATTTCCACCGTGTACTCGTCGCGATCCTCGTACCTGTCGGAGCGGCCACACCCGATGAGATCGGGGACGATCACGCGACCGCGCTCGGCCAGGGTGGGCATCATCTTCCGGTAGAGGAACGACCAGGTGGGTTCGCCGTGGAGACAGAGGAACGTCTCCTCGTCACCGTCGCCATCGGCGCCGCCGGCTTCCACGTACGCCATGCGCAACTCACCGACGTCGACGTACTGTGGCTCGTAGTCGAAATCCGGCACGTCCTCAAACCGTTCCTCCGGGATGCTCAGAACCATACCGTTTGATACCATACAACACTATTCAAGGATTTGGAAACCGGGAAAAACCTTCTACCACGTTGTCGCAATCGAAAACGCCAGGGAACGGCCCGTCGACCCGCTACACTGGTCGGCCGTCAGAGCGCCTGGCGTCTCTCAGCGATGTTCGAAATGTTGCTACTATCTAAAAACTTTATACTCTCGTAAACGTCTTCCAGAGATGTGGTTTACGAGACTGGAAACGAGACGATCGACAACGCACTCGAGCGGGTACTGGCCGGGGACCGTCTCGACCGGACCGACGGGTTGGCGTTACTGGCCCAGCCGACCGCCGAGCTCTCGGAAGCCGGCGCATTCGTGCGCGATCACTTCGGTGACGGTACGGTCGACGCCTGCTCGATCGTCAACGCGAAGGCGGGTAATTGCGCCGAGGACTGTGGTTTCTGTGCGCAATCGGTCCACTTCGATACCGGTATCGACACGTACGGGTTTCTCGGTCCAGGGAAGATCCTCGAGGCCGCGAAGCGAGCCGAACGCGACGGCGCCCAGCGGTTCGGAATCGTCGTCGCCGAGAAAGGCGTCTCGAAGGAACACCGCTCGGAGGAGTGGGAGGAGGTACTCGAGTCGATCCGACTCGTCCGAGACGAGTGCGATCTCGAGGTCGACGCCTCGCTGGGGATTCTCACAGAAGAGGAAGCCGCGATCCTCGCCGAGGAGGGAATCAATCACTACAATCACAACATCGAGACATCCCCGCGGTACTTCCCCGAGATCGTCGGGTCCCACAGCTTCGAAGACCGAGTGAAGACGCTCGAGGTCGCCAAAGAGGCGGGAATGGACCTCTGTGCCGGCGTCATTCTCGGGATGGGCGAGACGCCGACCGACCGGGTCGAAGCGGCCATCGCGCTGCAAGACATCGGCATTTCGTCGCTGCCGGTGAACGTGCTCAATCCGGTCTCAGGGACGCCGTTAGCCGAACGGAGCGTCGACATCACGACCGAAGAGATCGTCAAAACGGTCGCAGTCTACAAGTTGCTCCACCCGGAATCGCGCGTTCGGCTCACCGGCGGCCGCGAAGTCAACCTCTCGCCCGACGAGCAGCACCTTCCCTTAGAAGCCGGCGCGGACGGCATCCTCACCGGCGACTACCTCACGACCGAGGGACAATCGCCCGGCGAAGACATCGAAATCATCGAGCGCGCGGGTCTCGAGCCCAACCGAGAGACCAACGACTTCGACCCGGAAGCGGTCAAGGCCCGTCACAGCGGGGCCGCGGAGTCCTCGGCCGAGACGACTGCGAATACAGGCACGGAACTGAGCGACGACTGACGACTAACGACCTGCAGCGAACCCAGAACGATACACATGGACGATATCACGTTTGCGGTACTCGGAACCGGAGGCATCGGCCGACGAGCACTCGAAGTGAGCCAGCACAAAGACGCGCTGACGCCCGTCGCGGCGTGTGACCGCCACGGCGTTGCGTTCGATGTCGACGGCCTCGACGTCGACGAACTGTTGGCAGCGACGGAAGGCAACATCGACAACGAAGTAGCGACGGACGGCGGAAACGGTACCGCAGCCGCCGAGGGCGGAGTCAAACAACACGGCGAAGACAGAGGCGTCGTCGCCTCGAACCAGGCCCGGCCCAGCGACGACCCGATCCAGGAGGTGATCGACCACGGCGACCGGATCGACGCAGTTTTGCTCGCACTGCCGAACTACGAACACGATTTCATCCCGCGGACGGCCACCCGTTTCGTCGAGGGCGGCTATTCGGGGGTGCTGATCGACGTCCTCAAGCGCTCCCGCGTGATCGACATGCTCGACGATCGCAGCGACGAGTTCGATGATGCGGGGATTACGTTCATCTGCGGCGCTGGTGCCACGCCCGGCCTGCTTACCGGGGCGGCTTCGCTTGCCGCACAGTCGTTCGTCGAGGTTACGGACGTCGATATCTGGTGGGGTGTCGGCCTCAAGTCGGGGTACGAGGATAACCGCGGCACCGTCCGCGAGGATATCGCTCACCTCCCCGAGTACGACATCGAGACCGCCCGCGAACTCTCGGACGCCGAAATCGAGGACATCATCGACGACCACGACGGGGTCATCGAATTCGAAGACATGGAACACGCCGACGACGTCCTCCTCGAGCGCGCCGGCGTCTGCGACGCGGAAGACGTTTCGGTCGGCGGCATTCTCGACGTCCGTAACGACGAGAAGCCCACCACGACCACAGTGCGTGTCACCGGAACGACCTTCGATGGCGAGACGGCGACGAATACGTTCTCACTCGGCGACGAGACGAGTATGGAGGCAAACGTTAACGGTCCCGCACTGGGCTACCTGAAAGCCGGCGTGCGTCGGAACTGCGCCGGCGAGTACGGCGTCTTCGGGCCCGCCGAACTGATGCCCGGATTCTGATCTCCTGGCGAAGCCGTCCCTTCATAAAACGTGACTACCGATGACCCCGATACTGCCGCATATCAGCCGGCTCGAATCGCGAGCGACTCGAATCTCCCGTCGAATCGGAACCGTGAGAGTGAAACCATGGCGCTGAGTCCGTTCACCCGAATGGCCGACCGCGGGTTCGACCTCGAGAACAGACTCGAAACGCTCGAGGAGAACGATTTGAAACGTACATTGTCGCCTGTCGATCGGGTCGCCGAGCGCGGCTACTTTGCGCAGCCCTCCGGCAGTGAACTACCCGTCCTCGAGGCTACAGAGGCGCTAGTTTTCGCCTCGAACAACTACCTCGGTCTGACGGACGACCAGCGGATTCAGGACGCGGCCCGGCAAGCCGCCGCGACCGTCGGGACGGGTGCCGGAGCTAGCCGGCTCGTCACCGGCGATACGCTGGTTCATCGGGATCTGGAGCGACTGCTCGCCGAAACCAAGGACACAGAACGCGCGCTAACCTTCTCGTCGGGATACGCAGCAAACGTCGGAACGATTACCGCACTCGAACCGGACGTGATCTTTTCCGACGAGTTAAACCACGCGAGCATCATCGATGGCTGTCAGCTGGCAGGCTCCAATACCGTCGTTTACGACCACTGCGATGTGGCGAGCCTGCGAACGAAGCTCGAGCAACGAGCCGAACGAGCAACTCGAGAGGGGCGGGAGCCAGCCGACGAATCCTGGTTGATCGTCACCGACTCCGTTTTCAGCATGGACGGCACTGTGGCGCCACTCGACGCGATCTGTGACGCTGCCGAAGAGTTCGGGGCGTGGGTGATGGTCGACGAGGCGCATGCGACGGGCCTCTACGCGAACGGCGGTGGCATCGTCCAGGCCGAGGGGCTCGAAGACCGCATTCAGATCCAGCTGGGAACGCTCTCGAAAGCGCTGGCGAGCCAGGGTGGATACATCGCCGGCAGCGCGGAACTGATCGAATGCGTACTCAACGAGGCACGTTCGTTCGTCTATTCGACCGGGCTCTCACCACCGGCTGCCGCAGTAGCGAGCGAGGCGCTGCACGTCGCCCGTCACAGTGATGCCCGGGAGCGACTCTGGGATAACGTTGCACACCTCCGTGACGGACTCGAGTCGATGGGATTCGAAATCTGGGGGGACTCCCAGATCCTCCCCGTTCTCATCGGCGATCGGCGCGACGCAATCGCTTTCGCCGACGGAATCCGTGAACGGGACATCGTTGCACCTGCGATCCGCCCACCGACCGTTCCCGATGGAACCAGCAGAATTCGCGTCGTACCGATGGCAACTCACGATCAGGGTGATATCGTCACCTGCCTCGAGGCGTTCCGTGCCGCGGGTGAGGAGGTAGGGCTGCTGTGACTGACCCGATCGCGGTCGTCGGCACCGGAACGGGCGTCGGAAAAACAGTCATAACGGCTGGACTGACGCGTCTTCTGCGCGAAGCCGGCCACGATGCGCGGGCGATCAAACCAGCACAGACCGGTCACCCGCCGGACGACGACGCAGCGTTCGTTGCCACAGCCTGCGCCGATCCGTCAGCAGCGACCTGTCCCCAGTACCTCGAACCGGCGCTGGCCCCGCGTGTCGCCGCCGAAGTCGCTGCGGAAGACATCGAGTACGAGTCGATCCGTACGGCATGCGAGCGTGAAATCGCGGCCGCGACGGTGCCGATCGTCGAAGGTATCGGCGGTCTCAGGGTCCCGCTGGCCGGCGATCACGAAGTGATCGACCTCGTCGACGATCTCGCAGCCACCGCGGTCGTCGTTACGCGTTCAGGATTGGGTACGCTCAATCACACTGCGCTCTCTATCGATGCGCTCGAGGCACGCGGTATCGACGTTTTCGGCGTTATCTGTAACGAGTACGCCGGCGAAACCGTGGCCGAGCGGACCAATCCGGCCGAACTCGAGCGGATGACGGGCCACCCAGTCGAGACGGTACCGTTGCTGGCCGACGAAGCCAGTGCTGGGCCACGCGACCTCGCCATCGGTATCGGTGACGCGTTGTCGGCGGCGTTTCGCGACCGACTACCGGTAAAAGACGTCTAATCGTATGCGGCGACACTCAGGGCGACGGTGCCGATTTCTCTTCGTCGATGGTTCGGGATCTGTGGTCGGTTGAGACTGTAGTTACCCCCGGGTCTCGTTCGACAAGATACGAAACCACCTCGGATTTTCGGTGTTGCACCTCGAGATGGACCCGAAGGTCTGTGCGGTCGTCGTAGGTCTCCGTGCAGAGCGGGCATCTGTGGGTGTTTGTCATTCGGGGGTCACCTATAGACACTCTCATCGTTCATCGTCGTAATAGTGTCGATCAATCAATATATGGACGTATTCGAGGAGAATATAACCCGTGATTCACCCCACGGCGGTGTTCCGGGTACGGGTCTCGGTGTGACGAGGTACCAGCTTACATAAAATCGCTTAGCCCCGACTGATCATCATCCGGATCGTCGGCGCCTCTGTCGGCCGCTTCGTCCGCAGTGTTCCCGTTGTCTTCATCGACGGCCGCGAGCGTGCCCTGTTCGCTCGGGGCGTCGTCGCCCTCGCTACTATCGCTGGCACTTCCGGTCGAATCTACGGTCACTTCCTCAGCGTCAGAACTCGAGCGCTCGGCTTCGAAGAAGGCGCCGCCGGAGTGATCGACCGCTTCCTGGGCCATCCGCTCCTTGGCGTCCTCGACGATCGACTGTACCTTGTTGGTGTCCTTTCCGCTACCGGTGACGAACGACACCTCTGATTCGTCGAGGTCGTAAGCTGCAGCCATGCGAACGGTAAGGTCGCGGTTCTTGCAGTGGTGGGTCATCTTCGACAGAAACGGGAGTACTCCTCGTCGAACCGTTGCGACGCTTGCACCCTCACGTTCGGCGATACGTTCGGCGATCGCATCCCGGGTATTGCGGGTCCCTTTGGTCCGGCCGAGCTTCGACCAGTAACTCGGCGGTCCGTACCGTGTCCAGCCACCCTTGTCGCCGCGTCTCGAGGCAGCGACGCCGGCGGTCATATTGTCCGTCGCGTAGCGCCAGTACGAGTACTCCTGCGTGGCCCGGACGCGGCCGAGCCATCGATCAGCGTTCGAAAGGAACTCGTATGCGTCGGCCAGTTCAGCGCCCTCGTAGTCTTTCGGGAGGTTGTCCTCGATCCAGTTTAGCAATTCATCCGGCGTCTCGTCGACGTCGTAGGATGCCCGCAGCGCCCCTTCGGCGTCTTCTTCCTTGATGAGCGAGTCGAGGAAATCGAATATCCCCTCGGTCGTATCGCGTTCGCCCGTCACGACGTCGTCGACGGTCAGCCGTTCCGCCTCCTCGGCGACCGCCTGCAGGTCGTTGACCGCCGAACGGAGATCGCCACTGGTCGACTCGGCGATTTTCTCCAGGGCTTCTTCGTCGAACTCGACGTCTTCGCGCCGGCAGATGTCCCGAAGGACAGGGACGATCGATCGCTTCGAAACGTCCCGGAATTCGATGGTCTCACAGGAGTTTCGAAGCGACTGGCTCATGTCGTAGAATTCGTTCGCGACCAGAACGACCGGCTGATTCGCCTCCTTGACGACGCGGGTGACCTCCTTCGAGCCGCCGTAATCCGCATTTCCGTGGAAGTTGTCCGCCTCGTCTAAGATGACGAGTCGACGGCCCGACCCGCCCCCGGTTAGCGTGCCGCTCTTGGCCGCCTCACCAGCGATCCGTTCGATGACATCCGCCTGACGGTTGTCGCTGGCGTTGAGTTCCATCACGGGCCACCCCATGTCGGCGGCCAGCGCGTGGGCGGCGGATGTCTTCCCGACGCCGGGACTGCCGTGAATGATCACCGCCTTTCGGTGATCGTCCCAGGTTTCGGCCCACTCCTCGAGCTTGTCGCGAGCCTTGTTGTTGCCGCGTACCTCCGACAGCGTCGTCGGGCGGTACTTCTCTGTCCAGTCGGTCATTACTGGCTGATAGGAACGAGGCGTGTTTAGTGGTTCCGGAGCACTACGCCGCTTATCCCGTTCTGTTCCGCCAACCGAAGCGCAAGTCGGATGCCAAATCTGTGGTCCTCCTCACCACTCGAGGCGAAACCACCGCCGCCGCCGACGATGCGATTTTCCAGTGCTCTTCTGTAAATCATGCGTCATCGCTGGGCCGTCACATTCCCCTTAGCTGGTCGGTGACTCGTCGTTCTCTGCTGATCGAATTTCCTCCAGACACTCCCTCGCGCGCGGATTCGGATGCGTACCGCTGACGGCCATAAAGTCCGAACGATCGGTCGTCAGCGACGTGATTACGGTGCCGTCGTCGCCGTAATTCGGTATTTCGATCCGTATCTCGTTCGGTCGTTGGGTCACGTTTCGCTCGTTGCCGACCTCGAATACGACGGTCCCAGAAAACGGTGCGGCAACGTCGTCGCCGAATTCCACGCCGTCCTCGAGAAGCGTATTCCCGAAGAGACCGTCGGTAAAGAACCCTGTGTTCGCGAACGCGACGTCACCTGCGTCGAACGTCCCGGTGACCTCCGCTCGAGAACAGGATGGAAACGTAGCGGTTCGACGCGCATCCTCTGCTTTCTCTGTCATGTCCTCTTCCTCGTCGGTTTTCTCTTCGCCCGTGGCGGTCTTATTCTCTCCCTCGTCGGCGTGCTTCTCGCTCGGGCCTTTCTCGCTCGTCTTTTTTTCGGGCTTCGACTCGTTTTCTGTCGGGCCAGTTTCATTCCCATCGTCAGTGCTTGAAGATGTACCGGACGTTGACGGATTCGTGTCGTCGGTTGTCCCGTTTTCCGTTCCTGACCCGGCATTCGAATTCGCGTTGAGACATCCAGTGAGTCCGACTCCGACTCCCGTCGAAACGAGGAATTTCCGGCGGTCCATGTCCGGAGGAAATAACGCCATGCTCCATAAATATGTAGGATTTTTATCATTACCGATTACAGTCATCGGTCTAGACTGAAGTCTCCGAAAGTAGGCTAATGGACGATACAGACGACGATTTCACCCTCTGAGACTTCGTTGATTCGCAGATCAGAATCCAATCCTTTCCTTGTTTCGATAATTTAAGACCTAGTACATATTAGAATCCTGATATAAGGTCACAGGAGTCCAGGCAAGAACGAATTACCGGTAAGTGAGGGCCGTAAAGCCCCTTCTGCTTACGGCTCCGCCGTTCGTATGGGTAGCGGGACCGTCGGTCCAGCGGTACTCTCAGGGAGCGTCGAAGACGCAAGCATGGAGGGTATACACCATCCATACGGCTTTCTTTCACCCATATCGCCACTTTTGCTGCCCTCGCGGTTGATGGTAGTGCGATGCTCACTGCGTTTCCGACGATGTTCAAACGTGGTTCGAATCGCCTTCGGCGTTTCGTCACCACGCGGATCTTCGCTCCGCGGGGTCAACGAAACCAACGGACCTTCGCTCCGCGAGGTCAACGAAACCAACGGTTTCGCCAGATCACGAAAGAGTGAAGCTCTTTCGAACGACGACAACAAGCGTGCATCGTCGGTTGTGGCCGAGTGTCCATTAGGCAGGAGCGGGACACTCCGAACCGCCCGGAAAGAGAAATCGCCTGTGGTATCTGGAATCGTCAGCAGAACGACGTTGGCGTTCTGCCGTCGAGACGAATCGACGATTCGCCGACCATTGGAGAGCAAAGCTCTCCGAGAGGCCGCACAAGATGCCCCACGTCTTGTGGACGCTGTGGGATCTGTTCCTGCAAGTTCTGACACAGAAACAGGAAGCCCCACTCTCAACAAGCGAAGGTTGAGTAAGCCCGGGCGCGGTAGGGTGTGGTAGTTCACGTCTCGGCTGTCTGCTGGATTGCGACGGGGCCAAGGCCGAGAACGATCGATTGCGCGAAGCATGCAATCGCCCCCTGACGAAACGGACGACGAATCATGTCCGACGCGCAGGGAACGAGACGTTCCAATTCGCGATGGACGAAAGAGGTTGACCGAATCGTTTTCGTCGACCGCTTCCGAGCGGGTTACTACGATACGCCGATAGTTCAGTCGGTAGGTTCCTCCGCCTCTGGGGACGCATCGCTGACGGTTACCCTCGAGATACGCGTTCCATCCACCTCTTTGACCGTCAACTCGTAGCCGTCAGCCTCGACCGCATCACCAACGTCGGGGGCCCTGCCGAGGCGGCTCAACACGAGGCCACCGACAGTGTCGAACGCCTCGCTCTCGAAATTCGTCTCGAGCGTCTCGTTTACGGAAACGAGCGAGACACCGCCGTCCACGACGTACCGCCCGTCCGCGAGTTCGTCGATAGAGGGTTCCATTTCGGCGATGTCGAACTCGTCTTGAATCTCCCCGACGACTTGCTCGATGATATCCTCGATGGTCAAAATTCCCTCGAACGCACCCCATTCGTCGATAACGATGGCTAACTGGACGTTCTGTCGACGAAATTCCGCGAGGACGCCGTCAATTCGGCGCGTCTCCGGGACGAAAAGGACGTCTCTTGCGAGGTCGCGGGCAGTCGGTTCGGTCCCCGTCGGCTCGTCGCCACGGCCCGACGTTTCGATGGCGTGAAGCACGTCTTTCGCGTGAACGAAGCCGACGACCGGTTCGTCGGCCTCCTCGTCGACGACGGGGAATCGGGTATAGCTCCCGCTCGAGGCGACGGTCCGCAGTTCCGACAGGGGCATGTCTGCAGAGACGGTCACGACGTCCGGTCGGGGGACCATCACTTCGCGGGCGACCGTGTCGCTGAGGTCGAAAATCGCCTCGATCATCTCGACTTCCGCCATGTCGACGGATCCCTGTTCGCCGGACCGGGAAACGATCCGAATGATTTCTTCCTCGCTGTGGCTTTCGTCGCGCTCGGACGCCGGCTCGACGCCGATGAGCCGGGTAAAGAAATTCGCCGTGCCGTTGAACACGATGATTCCGGGGATGAAGACGTAGTAGAAGACTTTCATCGGCGCTGCGACGAGGAGCGCGATCCGCTCGGCGTCAGCAATCGCGAGCGTTTTCGGCGCGAGTTCACCGAAGACGACGTGCAGGAAGGTGATGACGCTGAACCCGATACCGATCGATACCAGGTGAATCGAACCTGCAGGAAGCACCGGTCCCAGGACGGGGTCGAGAAGCGCAGCGATAGCTGGTTCGCCGACCCATCCCAACCCCAGCGAAGCGATCGTAATTCCCAGTTGAGTGGTTGCGAGATAGTCGTCCAGATTTTCTTCTGCTTCCTGAACGAGCTTGGCCGACGAACGTCCGTCTTCGACGAGTGCTTCGATCTGTGTCGACCGAATTCGGACGTACGCGAACTCCGCTGCGACGAAGAACCCGTTCAGGAAGACCAGAAAGAACGCAAAGCCGAGCCGCGCGAGTGAGAACGCGAGTTCTACCACAAAATCCACCCCAAACGTCGCGAGCTGCTCGTTAGCAACCCTGCCACGGTAGTTCTATGTGAAACTGGCGCATCGATCCGGTCGAGCCATCCACTCTGCCGACGACGTTGGCACCCGTCGGGTAGCAAGGGGGACGCGATGAGAGTCCCGCCACTAGTATATATACCCATACGATCACTTGGCATACGACTTACAAAACCGTAGCGCTACCGTTCGACGAACGACGGTTCCAACTCGACGACGATTCCAACTCGATTCGACTCTCGAAAGATTGCGACGTGAAGTTGCATCCGTCCGACAACACCCGCCACACCGATATCGAGCGTGGCAGGCCGTTAAATACCGCGGAAGCACCGGAAACCGGCAAATCGACGGAACTCGACCGTCGACACCCGGAGCGGATAACTGCCTGTAACTCCAAGGCCGTCTATGAACGTCGCGATCGTCACCGTGGGCGACGAAATTCTCGCAGGATCGACGACCAACACTAACGCGTCGTGGCTGGCCGAGCGGATCACCGAGCGCGGGAGTACGGTCGGTCGAATCCTGACGATCCCCGACGACCGCGGACTGATCGCCGACTACGTCGCCCGCTGGAGCGACGAATTCGACGCCCTGATCGTCACCGGCGGTATCGGCGGCACGCCCGACGACGTGACCGTCGAAGCGGTCGCCGACGGCCTCGAGCGCGAGGTCGGCGTCCACGGGGAGATCCGCGAGCGACTGGTCGAGAAGGCGGCAGCGTTCCGGGACGAGAACCCAGAAATGGTCGCCGAATACGAACTGCAAATCGATCTCGAGGCCGCGGCGTCGGTTCCCCAGGGCGCGACGCCAATCGTCGTTGACGACGGCTGGGCACCGGGCTGCGTCGTCGATAACGTCTACGTGTTCGCCGGCATCCCCGACGAAATGCAGGCCATGTTTGAACAGGTTGCCGACGAGATCCGAGGGGATTCGACCGCGGAAACGCTGTACACGCCGGCTCCCGAAGGAGCGCTCCACGTGGCGCTCGAGAACGTCGCCGATCGTTTCGACGTTTCCGTCGGCAGCTATCCCCGAAGCGAAGACCGACCGGGACGAATCCGCGTCTCGAGTACCGATCCCGAGGCGGTCGATGCGGCGATCGCGTGGCTCCGAGCGAACGTCGAGACGACAACGCCGCCGTCCGAGAGCGAAACCGAATCCGCGTAAGGAACGTCTTCTACCGGCTGGCGATGAAGGTCCCTCGACTACGTCGGATCAACGCCCGTCAGGCCTATCGGCGGTCCTCGAGTACTCGAACGATAACTGCCGTAAATCCGGTCGCTGTAAGGACGAACCGTTCGCCGGTCGCGGCGATGGGGAAGATCCGTTCGACGCCGGTGGTGGGTTCGTCTCGAGTGGGATCGAACCCGGTTCTGTAGTGCGTGTTTTCGGTCGTCCCGCGGGCGGTCGACTCGGCGATCACGCCGGTGTCGAGTTCCACGAACGTCTGGACGAGGCCGCGCTGGTCGGTCACGAGTAGTGTCCCGGACAGGTCGTAGAAACGATCGTGGACCGGCCAGAACAGATTAACGCCGTTGAAGAAGGCGTCGAACGATACGTGTGTAAAAAACAGTGCCGCAAGCGTCGTCCACGCGATGCGTCGGCCATACGTCCCCCACCGTTCTCGGACGATGGACTCCGAGCGGATCCTCCCGTCCCACAACAGCCCCACAGCGGGAATGATGACGATCCAGACGTTGTGCAACGCCGCGCGGTGTGTTCCAGGAACGACGATCCCGATAAGCGTATCGAGGTCGAGCAAGGCGCTACACCCCATTACGATCAGGATCGCCCGCGTGTCGAACTTCGCGCCGAGCAACGCGACACCGAGCAGTCCGGCGAATGCGACGTGGACGACGGTCGATGGCATATCCCGGCGACTCGAACTGCGTGGGCTTGACTGTTGGGGCGCTCGTCTGTCGTTGTTCCGGCCCCCATCAAACGGATAACACTATTCCAATTGACCATAGTGGCCGATATTCGACGCGTATTTTTCATCCTTCATATTTCGATTTAATCGTATGGGTTTCGTTCGGTCACTCGATCTGGCGATCCGTGCTGCACTCGCAACGCTCATCAGCGGCTCAGCGTTGCTCGGGAGCCTCGGTATCGTGCTCGTTTTGTCTTTGACCGGTGGTGTAGCCCTTTCGGCGTACGCAGCCGAGTTGCTGAACGCTATCGGGATCACGGTTCCACCCTCCGTGTGGCCGGTCGTGTGGACGACGGTTTCTGTCGGTGGGCTTGCCTGGTTCGGTCGAGCGACCGGCAATGCAATTCGTGCCGAACGGGCCGCGTTGCTCGAGCGAACGACGCCCGTCTCTCGGGCATCGCTCGAGGAGGCGACTGTGATCGACTCCGCAGTCATCCGACTTGCGAGACAGGTCGACATTCCGAAACCGGCTGTCCGGATTCACTCGACGTCGGTGCCACTGGCATACACGACGTATCGATCGGATGACCCAATCATCAGAACTGGCCACTGCGGGACGCCGGTCGTCGTGCTTTCGCGAGGAATTCTAATAAATTTGTCACGATCGGAAATGACGGCGGTCCTCGCCCACGAACTGGCACACATCGCTAACGACGACCACCGACTATTCACGGGCGTCCTGCTCCCGCTTGTCGCTGCTGAGACGATCATCGAGGACGAAGGGTATCCATCGAGCGTCACCGACGTCTGTGCGTCCCTCTTGGTGTTTATCGCATCGATCGGAGTCGGTGTATTTTCTCGCGGCCGAGAATTGGCCGCCGACCGCGGCGCTGTGACCATGACCGGCGACCCAGTAGCGCTCGCGACTGCACTCGAAAAACTCGACGGGACTGGTCCCGACAAACCGACGACGGACCTCCGCAAGTACGCTCGGTCTACAAACGCGATCAACATCCTGCCCTCGTTCGACACGGCTTCCACCGCGTCTGGCCTTCGTTCGACACACCCGTCGCTCGAGACGCGTCTCGACCATATCCTGTCGCTGTCGGCAGAGCGAACTGAAAGCCGACGGTAGTCTCGCTAGCTACCGACCCGACGGAACACCGTACGGCGGCGGTCAGCGACCGTAAACGGGTCGACTATTCCAACACCTCCACGTCGAACATCGACCGCCAGCGATAGCGTCGGCCGCCCCAGACGAACGTCCGCCGGGCGAGGGCGTACGCCAGCAGCGGCACCTGCGCGATCGTGGCAGGATACGAAAGCAGGACGGTCCATCGGCGGATGCCGAACGCGGCGTAGACGGCACCGTAACACAGCGTCGACAGGACGAGTCCGGCGAGCGGATAGAGGAGATACGCGACGGAGACGAGCGTGCCGACGACGGCGGCGGCGATCATCGCGTCTCGATCGTGATGCCGGACGAGTTTCGTAAACCGGACGTGTCGCTCGAGCGATTCTCGGATCGTCCCGCCGATTTCGACCCGGCGCGTGCGTTTTACCGCGGTGAAATCCACGTATTCGGCGAGTGTCCCGTCATCGCTCACCGTCCGCCGGAGGTCCCGGAGAAGCGCTTTCCCGTTTACGTCATCCCGTTCGAACACGAGCGCACCGCCCCACGCCACGTCGGCGGCGTAGACCATGCCCGTTCCCGTATACGCATAGAGCGGTTCGACCAGATACGAGAGGGGGTCGTTTCCGATGAAGACGGGGAGTTCCGAGGTCGGCCCATGTCGCTCGTAGTCGGCGTTGAGCGTGGTCAGCCAATCCGGCGGGTGGTGAAAGTCGTCGTCCGTCCAGATGATCCGGTCGTTTCCGGCGGCCTCCATTCCGGTCGCAATGGCGTTTGCCTTCCCCGAACAGCCCTCCGGCTCCCCGGCGGCGATGACGCGAGCCGTTACCGGTAGATCGTCTCGACGGTCGTACACCGGATCTGACCGGTTATCACAGATGATCAACAGCTCGTCGCCCGGCTCGAGCTGGTCGAGAACCTCCGCACAGGCGTCCGCCCACTCGACGGTCGGCAGTATCACGCTCGTGGGAGGGTACCCTGACATATGTAACCTGTATGTGAATTCTACCCTATATCTTTCGTCATTCACGGATCGGTTCGGCACCCGCTATTCGGGTCGCGTGGGGACCTGCCGCCGACCGCTGCGAGACGGCAACGCGCGTCCGTCGTCGCGGGACGCGGCTCGAGTCTTGGTGAGCTCTGGCACCTCGGGGATACCTGCCGATCGGGGTGTCGGAGACGGTATGCACCGAGTACGGATCGGGTGGCCGTCTCGACGATACGCCGCCAGTCCCGGGGAAACGAGCAAGTGGTCGGGCGAAACCCACGACCCGTAACGGGGACGACAAACGGGAAAGTGCCACGCCGAGGGAGTCTCCGGTAGCTACTTCAGCCGACCGGATGACCGACGAGTATGAGCGGGCGCGGACCCAAACGGGAACTCGCGGAGAAAATTGCCGGTGAAATCACACTGAGCGACGACCCCGGCGCGACGCTGCGCAAGTGGCGAACCGACTTCGATATCTCACAGACTGACCTGGCGGCCGAACTCGAGGTTTCCTCGTCGGTCATCTCCGATTACGAGAGCGGTCGCCGAGAAAGTCCGGGCATTGGCGTCGTCGGTCGACTCGTCCGAGGGCTCCTTACGATCGACGAACGGCGGGGCGGCGAGCGCATTCGACAGTACGGCCGAGTCCTCTCGGCGGGCTTCGAGAGCGACGTCGTCTACGACCTTCGGGAGTACGCCACGTCGATTCCCCTCTCCGAGCTCTACGCCGACCTCGAGGCGACCGAAGTCGCCTCGAGCGGCACCGACCGCGTCAGCGGCCACACGGTCATCGACAGCATCGAGGCGATCACGCGCCTCTCCAGCGAGGAGTTCTTCAGACTCTACGGCCAGAGTACGAACCGTGTGCTCGTGTTTACGGGCGTGACGCGAGGAGAATCGCCGCTCGTAGCATTACGCGTCGTCAACCCCACGCCGAACGCCGTCATCCTCCACGGAATCGACGAGGAGGATCTCTGGGATCACGCGGCCGATCTGGCGCGAATCGACGGGTACTCGTTAGCCGTGGCGAATCCGCCCATGGACGACATGCTCGAGCATCTCGTGAGTCTCGAGTGACTTCCACCCCACCTGACCGTCGTGGGTGATCAGGTTACTCCGTGTTCATGATCGTCGGACCGCCCATCGTCGAGACAGTATTCTCACCGTAGAGTTCCCGCTCCTGGTAGTCCTTGATCGGGTCGGTGAAGGCGCCGATCCCGCTGATCGCCGCTTGCCGCGGGAGGTCGCTGTCGAGACCGATGCCCACCGTCGCTGCGTAGCCGTAGTATCGCCCGATTTTCCGCATCCGATTCAGATCGATCGGGGTCGTTTTGTCGGCCAGGTCGACGCCCCTACTGTAGATTTCGTCCGTCGTATTCACCAGGTTCTTGACTCGGTCGAGGACGCCTCCCTTGTTCGGGATCGCGGCGTTGATCGTCGTCGATTCCGTGCCATCTCGCAGCGAAGAGTTGCTGAAATCGACCTCGAGTTCGACGTCGAGCGGGCGGAAGTAGTTATCGGCGACGACGTTCGTCTGCGTGAATTTCGGTTGGAGGAGGTCCGAGCCCGGCGATCCGCTCTCGACGGAGACCGATTCGTTTCCGGTTTCGAACCGATGGACGGCACCGTAGCCAGTCCCACTGTTCTGCTCGGTCTGGACGATCACTTCTACCTCGCCGTAATCGTACTCCTCGCACTGCCACTCGAGGATGTACGGAAGGGATGCACGGTAGGTTTCGCAGGGATCGAACCAGCCGCCACAGTCTGCACCCTGGGTGTCGTTTGGCAGGATGAACATGCCATCGTATCCGTACCCTTCCCAGCCCTCGACGACGCCATCGGCAGCATCGACGTTGAAGAGCACCTCGTCACCACCTTCGACTTTCGCGAGTGTCGGGAACGAGAGGGCAACTCGCCATCGCGTGTCGGTCCCGGACGCCGCTGTGGCACCCGCGCTGGGGATAGTGAGTGCCCCTGCACTGGCCCCTGCAATTTTCAATACTGTTCGACGCGAGGTCGCTCGAGGCTGCCCGCCGTTCGTGTTGGGTTCAACCATAGAAGGTTCAATTTAGTCAGTTATTGAAAAATATTTTGTAATCCATCTGCCGATAAATATGGGGCGGAGCCAGGTACCGAAACTGCAGAGCAGGGGTTGACCGGAGAAAAGAAGTCGGAACCGGTCGATCAACCACTCCATCAGAGACAGGGGGTGCATCACCTGCCACAACGACGGCAGCGCAGTGAGCACGTCGACCCAGGCACTGTTGTGGGGCGGGTTCGACTACACCAACTGAAACGATTACCAGCTACCCGTCTCGGCCCGGTAGGAGGCTGCGGCGACGAGGAGTAGCAGTCGACCCGAAGTCGGAAATACGAAGCCGGGAGCCACCGACGAATCCACTGTGCGGATTCGAGCACAGGAGCCGCCTTATGCGATCTGCTCTTCGTACTCGTCGGCGGAAAGCAACTCCGCCAGCTGGTCTCCGTCGGCCGGGTCGATCTCGAGCATCCAGCCCTCGCCGAACGGATCGTCGTTGACGAGTTCGGGTGCGTCGAACAGGTCGGCGTTGACCGCGGCGACGTCGCCAGATACCGGCGCGTAGAGGTCTGAGACCGCCTTGATCGATTCGACGACGCCGAACTCATCGTTCTGCTCGAGGGAGTCGCCCTCGTCGGGAAGCTCGACGAAGACCACGTCGCCGAGTTCGTCCTGAGCGAAATCGGAAATCCCGACCCGGACGACGCCGTCGGTCTCGTGTGCCCACTCGTGCGATTCTAGGTACCGTCTATCATCTGGAATTTCGAATCTCATTGTACTATGTCAATGAACGGTGTCGTTTCAACCCTTGCTTTTTTGAACTGGCCGCGGACGATCACCTGCAGCGTCGTCCCCGGTTCAGCGGATTCGACCGGTACATAGCCGAGACCGATCGGTTTCTCGAGCGTCGGACTCATCGTCCCGCTCGTAACGGTGCCGATAACCCGGTTCTCGGTCGTCGTAATATCGTAGCCGTGTCGGGGAACGCCGCGGTCGATCAACTGGAAGCCGACGAGTTGCTCTTCGACGCCGGTTTCCTCGACCGCTGCCAGCGCATCCCGTCCCACGAATTCGGTATCGAGTGCGACGACGAAGCCGATACCGGCCTCGTAAGGCGTTCGCGGGTCGGTTTCGGGATCGAAGTCCTGGCCGGCAAGCAACAGTCCAGCCTCGATCCGCAGCGTGTCGCGAGCGCCGAGTCCGCAGGGTTGGCAATCGAACGCCGCCCAGGTTTCCTCGGCTGTCTCCCAGGGGAGGATCAGTTCGAAGCCGTCTTCACCAGTGTAGCCCGTTCGAGCCGTCCAGCATTCGACGCCGTCGATCGTCGCGTACCGGGCCTCGAAGCGCTCGAGGTCGTCGACCGACTCGTCGGCGATGCTCTCGACCAGATCGACCGCGTGTGGCCCCTGAACGGCGAACATCGCGTATTCGTCAGTTCGGTTGTCGACGGTCGCGTCGAGGTCCCACTCGTTTCGGTAGCTGATCCATCGTTCGTGGGTCGCCTCGTCGGTGCCGGCGTTGGGGACGAACAGAAAGGTCGACTGGTCGTCTTCGTCGGGTAACCGGTAAACGACGGTATCGTCGAGGATGATCCCGTCTTCGTCGGTGATAGCCGCGTACTGCGAGTCGCCAACCTCGAGTCGGGAGACGTCGTTCGACGTCAGTCGCTGCATCAGTTCCGTTGCGTCCGGTCCGGTGACGTGAATCTGGCCCATGTGTGAGACGTCGAAGATGCCGACGTCCTCCCGAACGGCCCCGTGTTCGATCTGGATCGAATCGAATTCGACCGGCATGTCCCAGCCGCCAAACTCCGTGAACTTCGCTCCGCGCTCGTCGTGAATCCCACGTAACGGCGACGTCTGAAGCGGCATATCCTGAATGTAATCCGCGGAGTAGTAATGTCTTTTCGTCGGCGGAACACACGGCGGTCACTTCGCGTCTGACCGATGGATTTCCCCGACGAAGAAGGGTTCTGCGACCCACAGTGTGTCTCGGCTAGCACCGTAATCGAAATCGGTTACAACGGGACGGGCTATCGTCTCCGGTTGGCGAAAATATATGATTATAAACCGCGTAAAAACGGAGGTATGAGCGTCCCGAAGCTCGAGCCACAGGCCGACTGGAATCAGTTGTTCATCGATGGCGAATGGCGTGAGGCTGCCAGCGGTGACACCATCCCGGTCGAAAACCCGTCGAAACAGGAAGTGTTTACGGAAGTACCGGCGGCGACCGAAGACGACGTTGACGCTGCGTACGAGGCGGCAGAGTCGGCACAACCGGCATGGGAAGAGACGCCACGCGAAGAACGCAACGAGATAGTCAAATCCCTGCTCGACGAACTCAATGCGCGGTTCGAGGAAGTTGCGGGCCTGCTCGCGACCGAAGCCGGTACGCCATCGTACCGCGCACTGGGCGAGTTTGCGACTGCGACCGGTGACGTGGAGATGGCACTGGAACTCGAGGCGCCCGAGGAGGAGGTTCGACCGTCCACGTCGATCGACGATAAGGACAACCACATCGTCTACGAACCGGTCGGCGTCGTCGGAGTCATTTCACCGTGGAATTTTCCGCTACACCTCTCGTTGCGAGCCGTCGCACCGGCAGTCGCGCTCGGAAATACAGTCGTCTTGAAGCCCGCGACGGATACCCCGATCACCGGCGGGCTACTGATCGCGGCGATCTGTGAAGCGGCAGGCGTTCCCGACGGCGTCGTCAACGTCGTCACCGGTCGCGGCTCCGACATCGGCGACCGGTTCGCCAGCCACCCGATCCCGCGCGTCCTCTCCTTTACCGGATCCACTGCCGTCGGCACGTCCGTCGCCGAAAATGCCGCCGGGAGCCTTGCCCTCCCTGCGCTGGAACTCGGCGGAAACGCGCCTTTCGTCGTCACCGACGGGGGCCGACCTCGAGGAGGGCGGCTCGAGCCGGCGCGTTCGGCTCCTTCTTCCACCAGGGTCAGGTCTGCATCTCGATCAACCGCCATCTGGTCCACGAATCGCTGTACGACGACTACGTCGACTCGCTCGTCGAACACGCGGAGTCGCTGGTCGTCGGCGACCCCTCAGAGAACGAGGATGTCACGTTCGGTCCGGTTCAAAACGAGACGCAACGCGACGATCTGGTCGAGTTCATCGAAGCGTCCGTCGATGCCGGCGCAACCCTCGAGACGGGCGGGGAGGCCGATGGCCTGTTCGTCGATCCGACCGTCCTCTCGGATTGTACGAACGATATGCCGACGGCGTGTAACGAACACTTCGGCCCTGTCGCCCCAGTCATTCCGTTTTCTAACGACGAGGAGGCCATCGAACTGGCTAACGACACCGAGTACGGCCTCTCCGCGTCGGTGTTCTGCGAGGACGTCGAGCGCGCTCGCGATCTCGCCGATCGGATCGAAGCGGGCATGGTTCACATCAACGACCAGCCGATCAACGAGGACCACAACGCGCCCTTCGGCGGCGTAAAGCAATCCGGCCTCGGCCGCTACCACGGCGAGTGGATCGTCCAAGAATTGACCGAGCCCAAGTGGATTTCCGTCCAGAATGAGGAGCGCGACTACTTCGTGTTCGAGTAACAGACGAGGTCAGCCCAGTCGCGGCCCGATTCCGGCCTGCACTGACTACCGCCCGCGTTCCTCGAGCCGAAGCGCGTACTCACCACGCCCGCTTTTCGCGTGCACCTGTAGCCCGAGGTCTTCGTCGCCCTCGAGCGAGAACGTAACCGACTCGGTTGTCCCGGATTCCGTCGACGATTCGTCGTGGTCCCATCGGGTGGGCGAGCGACCGTCGGTGGTCACGTAGAGGTCGAAGTCGCCGGCCGAGGGACCCTCGAGCGATATCGTAATCGAACAGGGCTCGGTCGTCTGCAGCGCGTAGCCGTACCGATCGCTCTCGCCCCACCAGCCGCTACCGTCGAGTGTGCCGCCGGTGCTCGCGGTGGTGGTCTCGTCACCACACTGGTTCGTGGCATCCTCCTCGGACTCTTCACTGTCAGTCCCGCCGTCGCCGTACGGATCTGTTTCGACGGCCGCAGCCGCATCCACGCGTCCGTACCCCTGTTCGGTCTCGCCGAGGCCGACATCGACGGCGGTTTCGCGGAGGTGCTGACGGAGGTCCGATCGCGCCAGGTCGGGATGTGCCGAGAGCGCGAGACCGGCGACGCCGGCCACCACCGGCGACGCCATCGACGTCCCCGACATCCGCGCGTAGCCGTCGCCGGTGACGCACGAAACGAGGCGGCTGCCCGGCGCGGCGAGTTCGACCTCTGGACCGGTGTTCGAGAAGGAGGCGATCGAATCGTCGGATTCGAGCGCCGAGACGGCGACGACGGTATCCTCAGAGGCGGGTGAGAAGACCCGGTCTGTCCCCGCATTCCCGGCCGCAGCGACGAGGAGGACGCCACGGTCGGCCGCGTACTGGCAAGCCGATCGCATGCTCTCGTAGGAGCCGTCGACACCCAGTGAGAGGTTGACGATATCCGCGCCGGCGTCGGCAGACCACTGGATCGCGTCGACGACGTCCGACAGTGATCCTCGCCCGGTCTCGTCTAAGGCGCGGGCTGAGAGCAGCGAGCAGTCGCTGATCCCCGCGTGACCGGTCCCGTCGTCGGTCCCACCCGCAGCGATACCGCCGACATGGGTGCCGTGGTCCTCGTCGCCCGCGGGGTACGGATCACCGTCATCGTCGGTGAAATCCTCGCCGACTCGGTCGTCGATAACCGACTCGAGGGCGGGGTGGTCGTACTGGACCCCCTGGTCGACGACGGAGATGATGACGTCTTCGCTCCCGCGTGTGGTCTCCCAGGCACGCTCGCAGCCGATCTGCTGTGGCGCGTGCTGGTAGTCGTAGTAGGGGTCGTCGGGTTCGAGCACCGACTGCACGGTGACGTTCGGTTCCGCGTACTCGACTGCGGGCGAACGGGTGATCGCCTCGATGAACTGCTTGCGTGCGTGAGCGGGAGCCTCCGAAGGGAAGGAGACGACGGCGTAGCGGATCGTCTCGTTGGTGTGGACGACTTCGGCGTCGCCGGGGACGGCGGCGCGCGCTTCGCTGGCCACGTCGGCGGCGTCCGATTCGATGCCGACGATGATCTCCTCTTTCTTCGGGCCAGGCTCGCGACCGGGCGTCGCACGTGCGACGCCGCTCGAGCCGATCAGCCCGCCGAGGGTGATCGAGCCGGCACCAGTCAGGATCGTTCTACGGTCGTACGTTCGGTCGAAGGCGGTCCGGTCGGGGGGACCGTTCTGTGTCATGAGACTATAGTCATACTATCCTGAAATTAGTAAACTCTTATCGAACTGAACTTCGTTTATTCCAAAATATTCCGATCAATAGTGTTCCGAACGAAATGCCTTTACGACTTAAGTTGACAATATGTTCAGTTGGGCAGTGAAGGGGCGGAATTCGGCGGAAAAAACGGCGACTACGTTTTCGGCGAACGACGCCGCGTTCGAGCGTCCATCGGGCCCGTGCGATCGGCACTTTGCTCTCCCGAATGGCTCCGAAGTCACAGCCCGCACTGACTACAGTCGGCGTGAGAGCGCTGGCGAGTCGATGCTACCGTCGAGCATTCCGCGTGCGTCAACTCGGCGCGTAAACGCCACATTCGAGTCAGGCGGGGGCCGGTTCCGGTTTCGGGATTCGCGCCTGCCTCGATTATCGGCCGCGTTCCTCGAGTTGCAGCGTGTACTGTCCGGCTCCCCGTTCTGCGTGAATCTGTAGGCCGAGGATGTCGACGCCGTCGAGTGAGAGATCGACCGACCCGCTCGACCCCGAATTGGTCGCGGACTCGTCGTGGTCCCACCTGCTAGGGGAACGACCATCGGTGGTCACATAGAGTTCGAAATCGCCGTCGGCCGGTCCCTCGAGAGTAATCGTGGCCGAACAGGGGTCGGCTGTGCGTAGCGAGTAGCCGTATCGGTGGCTCTCGCCCCACCAACTGCGGCCGTCGAGCGTTCCGCCCGTGCGTGCTGTGAGAATCTCGTTCCCGCATTGACCGGACGGATTCTCTCCGTTTTCGTTTTCGTCTGGGCCACCGTCTTCCTGGTTTGTATCCTCATCCGGGTTCGTCCCATCACCCGGGTCCCCGTCCCCGGACGGGTCCGTTTGGACTGCTGCGGCGGCATCGACTCGGCCGGCTCCCTGTTGTGCGTCGGAAAGGCCGACATCGGCTGCGGTTTCTAAAAGGTGTTGCCGGAGTTCGGACCGTGACAAACCGGAGTGTGCCGAGAGTGCGAGTCCGGCGACACCAGAGACCACCGGCGCCGCCATCGACGTTCCCGACAACCGTGCGTAGTCGCCGCCGGTGACGCTCGAGACGATCTGATTACCCGGTGCGGCGAGGTCAATCTCCGGTCCCGTGTTGGAAAACGAAGCGAGTGAGTCGTCAGAATTCAGTGCCGAGACTGCGAGGACGGTTTCTTCGGAGGCAGGCGAAAAAACGCGGTTGACACCCTGGTTGCCCGCTGCGCCGACGAGCAAGACGCCGCGATCGGCGGCGTACTGACAGGCCGATCTGAGCGTTTGGAAAGAACCCTGGACACCCAGCGAGAGGTTGATAATGTCCGCGTCGGCATCGGCGGACCACTGAATCGCATCGGCGACGTCCGTGATCGCCCCCTGACCGGTCTGATCGAGCGCACGTACGGAGAGCATCGAGCAGTCGCTGATACCTGCGTGGCCGGTTCCGTCGTCCGTTCCGCCGGTCGCGATACCGGCGACGTGCGTTCCATGGAATTCGTCTCGACCCGGGTACGGATCACCGTCGTTGTCCACGAAATCTTCGCCGATGCGGTCGTCGACGACCCCCTCGAGGGCGGGATGGTCATATTGGACCCCCTGGTCGACGACGGAGATGACCACGTCCTGGCTCCCGCGGGTCGTTTCCCAGGCTTGCTCACAGTTGACCTGCTGGGGTGCGTGTTGGGAACCATACTGGGGATCGTTCGGCTCGAGGAGCGACTGGACTGTGGCGTTCGATTCCGCGTACTTGACGGCGGGCGATTGCCTGATGGATTCGATAAGTTGCTCGCGATTACGATCAGACCCATCCGAGGGAACGGAGACGGTTGCGTACCGAATCGCCTCGTTTGCATGGGCGACCTCGCATTCTTCAGGAGTGCAGACGTGTGCCTCGTGGGCGACGTTCGAAACTGACGGCGAAAGACCGACGATGATCTCGTCGGACTTCGGACCCGGTTCACGGCCAGGTGTTGCAGTCGTAACATCGCTCAATCCGAGCAGCCCACCAATGGCGATCGACCCGGCCCCAGAGAGGATCGACCGACGGTCGTAGGTGCGATCGTTCCCGTCTCGGTCGGGGGGATCTTTTTGTGTCATTAGATGACATTCATCAAGGTTTGAAATTAGTAAAAACTTTCTAAACCAACGATAGTTTATTTTGGATGCTAGATGGACGAATATATAGGGCACGTTACATCCTTAAAAATAGTGAGTGAATATACGAAGGCGATCGATTACGGGGGTAGTACATCTCGAAAAACTGGGTTCGAGTTTCCGCGCGTCGAGCCGAGTTCGCTACGCGATTCTGGGTCTGGAACTAGGGTGAAAATACCACACCGGTGGTTCGAAGGAGCGGTTCTATCGGCCCTGTTCTTCGACGGACAGGGTGTAGGAGCCACTCCCTCGATACCGTCTGACGAGGATACCGAGCGTTTCCTTGCCGGAGAGTTTGATCGGAATCTCTTCGCTGGCGTTTTGGCTTACCGACCGTTCGTCGTAGTCTAACGTCGTCGGGGTTCGCCCATCGAGGGTCAAGTAGAGGTCGAAGTCGGCGCTCGACGGTCCATCGATGGACACAGTCGCGTGACAGGGCATCTCGGTCTTTAGTTGGTATACGTAGGTATCGCTCGAATCGCCCCACCACCCCCCACTGAATTCGCCATCGGCAGTCGTCGTATTGACCTCGTCGCCACAGGTACCGGGATCGGGGTCAGGGTCAGGATCAGGGTCAGGGTCAGGATCAGGGTCAGGGTCAGGATCGGGATCTGGATCTGGATCTGGAGAGCTACCGGGTTCAGTGGTGACGGCATTGCCGGCGTCGACGCGGCCGCTTCCTTGCTCGGTTTCCGCCAGACCGACGTCGACGGCGGTCTGTGTGAGATGGTCTCGCAATTCGTCGTTAGAAAGGGACGGCCACGCGGATAACGTGAGCCCGGCCACGCCGGCGACAACCGGCGACGCCATCGACGTTCCGGAGTAAGAATCGTAATCGTCCCAGGGGATACTCGAGAGGACGTTGCTCCCGGGTGCAGCCAGTTCTATCTCCGGGCCGACGTTGGAGAAATCCGACAGCGTTTCGCGCTCGTTGAGCGCGGAGACGGCAACGACACTATCATATGCGGCTGGATACGCGACGGGAGCACCATAGTCGTTGCCAGCAGCCGCCACGAGCAAGGAGCCATTCGAGTACGCATACTGGCAGGCCTCGGCCATGAGTTCGGTGGGGTTACCACCGCCGAGAGACAGGTTGATGATGTCGGCACCCTGGTCGGTCGACCACTGGATGGCGTCTGCGATATCTGAAAGCGAACCGCCGCCAGTGTCGCTTAGCACTCGTGCTGACAGCAGCGTACAGTTCGAGATACCGGCGTGACCCGTCCCGTTGTCTGTGCCGCCGGCGGCGATCCCCCCCACGTGCGTTCCGTGACTCTCGCTTGCACTCGCCGGATATGGATCACCGTCGTTATCCACGAAATCGTACCCGCCGTTCGAGACGCTGTCGGATACGGTCTCCGTAAGATCAGGGTGATCGTACTGAATGCCCTGGTCGACGATAGATATCGTCACGTTTGGGTCGCCGAGGGTCGTCTCCCAGGCCTCTTCGCAATTGACCTGTTGCGGTGCGTACTGGTTAGCATAACTGGGATCGTTCGGCCGATAAAGGGGATCTTGGGCCGTGGCATCGCTCTCTGAGCCAGCGGAACCCGCATCGAGAGCCCGATAGGTCGCGTTGTCCTCCGTATACCGGACCCAATCTACGGTGCGGAGGTCATGTTTGATGGTTTCTCTTTTCTGTCCGCCGTCGTCGGGAACGATAACTGCGGCGTAGCCCAACGTCTCGTTCGTATGGACAATTTCTGCGTTGCTCGGAAGCCGCGGTGAAATCGTCTCCTCGACGGTTCCGTCAGTCGAATCGACCCCGACGATCAGTTCCGATTCCTTCGGTCCCGGTTCGCGACCCGGCGTCGCGGCCGTAACGCCAGCGAACCCGGCCAGTGCGCCGAGCGTGCCGAGTGATTCGAGGACGGAGCGACGGCCGACATTGCGGTTATTACTATTGGCCATTTCCAGAAAGAAAGGCAGTGTGGCGGCATTAATAACTTACTATATTTTTCAGAATTTAATTTGGCTCAGATGACTGGGAAGGTTATAATATACATCCGCGAACGTCGGGCCACGCTACTGAAGGGAAAATGGATCTGTGTACCGACGCACGCACAGGATATTAGCCGATCCAGGGGGTGCGTTGCATTTCGGACTCGATCAGCCGAAACGGAAGTCACAGTCGTCGATCAATCCGTCGAATAGAGATCCAGTCGTCGAAACCACGCGGACACCGGGTTTTCGTTACATCTATTCTTGGGCACGGGAAAGGACGGACGACTGCCAATGTTCGAGAAAGGACGGACGACTGCCAATGTTCGATAGCCTTCGCGCTCGTCTCGCTCCCGACACGGCGACAGAGCCGGTAGTAGGGCTGTTCGTCGACGGGCCGAACGTCTTCCGCGAAGAATTCGACGTCGACCTCGACGATCTTCGAGACGCTGCGAGCGACTTCGGTCGGGTCGGGGTGATCCGTCTGTATCTCGACGAGCACGCTACACCAGGTCTTATCCAGGCCGCTGAGGCCCATGGTTTCGAGGTGATCGTCACCAGCGGCGACGTGGACGTTAAACTCGCCGTCGATGCGACCGCGCTCGCCGCAAACGGGACCATCGACCGGCTCGCGATAGCCTCGCGAGATACGGATTTCAAACCCGTCATCGAGTACGCCGGGACCGTCGGCGTCGCAACGATCGCGATCGCTCCTGGAACGTACGGTCGCTCGGATGCGTTGCGAAACGCGGCCGACGAGGCCGTCACGCTCGAGACGGCGGACGATCAGCACGCGAGCAAAACCTAACCTGTAAACGAACTCTGACCGACGACATCGAGGAGATCGCCGTGTCCGGTGGCACTTGCCTCGTCGAACTTGGTCACGCGAACACGAACCTGTTTCTCGACGGTTTCCGGTCCAGCACCGTCAATGATCAGTTCCGTATCACCAATGAACGCCCGACCAGAGGTCCCGTTGGTCTCCGCGACGAAAACCTCGAGTTCGGTCCCTTCCTCGAGAGTCGGCCGGTTCGCTCGGAACCGCCAGCCAGTGAGATACTTCTGCAGGAAATTCATACGCGGGCTACCTCCTCGCTCTCTCTGTCGATTACGTACTCGCGACCGAAGCCGGTCAGTGCGGCGACGACGAAGACGGCCACGAGGAGCCACCCCTGAAAGACGAACGGGACGACATCGATCGGCGTGACGACCATCGACTGGTCGAACCAACCGTACTCGCCGGGGAGTTCCTGCATCGCGCTGTAGCCGGCGAGTACGCCGCCAGACCACGGGAAGATGTAACCCAACGCGGCGGTCTGTCCGTCCAGAATGTTCGCTCGGCGATAGCCATTGAGATTGAATCGCTCGCCGATCTTCGAGATGTAGGGTCCGATCGCAACCTCGGCGGCGGTGTTGATCGTGATGATCGCGTTGATCAGCGCTGCCGTGCCGACCATCGTCAATTCGGCGTTGCGGACGCTCGTCGCGAGGTTCTCGATGGACCAATCGAGCAGCGCCTCGAACGCGCCGCCACGGATCATGATCTGAGCCGCTCCGATGATCAGCAAGACGAGAATCGACAGTTCGAGAAAGCCCGACACGCCGCTCATCAGGCTTCCCGTGACGCCGACCGCGTCGGGGTCCTGGACGACCGTCAGAAACGGCAGTTCGGCGAGCGGTTCGGCCAACGGTGCGTCCGGCGGCGCGTTGAACATGACGATGTCACCGATACTCGCGAGGCCGAAAACGAGGTTGAAGAAGACGGCGAGTACGATTCCCCACGAAATCGCCTCGACAATGTGGCGCCCGGCGACCGCCGCACCGATCACGGCGAGCATCGAAATGACGTGAACGAGGCCGATCGCTTCGCTTCCCGAGAGAAATATTTCCTGGGCTTCGGCACTGACCTCGAGTCCGCTCATCCCCTGGCCAACAGCGACGTAGCCGAGGAAGGCGATGGTTGCGGCAATAATGACGTACTTGAACCGCGAGGCCACGACGCCGCCGATGTCGGCGTCTTGAGTGACAGCGCTGACAATCGTCGTGTCGCTGACGGGTGCGAGATTGTCGCCGAAGATCGCTCCGGAGAGAATCGCCCCGAACAGCAATACTGGATTCGCTCCGAGGACCACGCCGGCCGGGAAGAACAGTCCGACGAAGGCGACGGTCGCACCATATCCGGTGCCGATTCCTGTCGTGAAGATGGCGGCGAGAACGAACGTGATCGCCGGAAACAGCGCCGCACCGACGCCCCCGGTATCGGCTAGCCAGACGAGGCCGCCGACGAAACCACCGTCCTGTAGCAACTGGGCGAACATCCCGGCCCAGATCCATGCCACGATCGCTGTCACGGCGACCGGCTGCGTCATCCCTTCGAAGATGGTGTTGGCGTAGGTCTGCCAGTTTCCCCGGACGAAGAACATGCCGAGGATGAGCCCGATCAGTATTCCAACGATGAGTCCGCCCGTATCCCCGATCCGCCAGAGAGCGGTCTGGACGATCGCCCAGACGATGAAGAACGCGATCGGGAACGCGCTTACCCCGCGACCGCCGTAGAACTCGACTCGAGACTCGCTCTCACGATCCGGCTGTGTGAACTGCTCGGTTGGTCCGTCGCCGGCCGAATTATCTTCGGTACCGCTCACGTTGGGTCACCCATACTGATACACGCAATTCCTTACCACACCCGTTTTTATAACCATTACTGACAATACTTTATCCGAAGGAAGCCGTGGTTCAGGGGGCAGTAACCAGATGTTTAATGTCCCAGAAATTCACATCACAATCTCTCCGGTCGTCGGGGGTCACAGAACCTAAGCCCGAGTCGGTGACTTTTCGAGCGCGGGTCCCCCACTGTCTCCTATGATCGACGAGACGCCGGTACTGGACGACCACCTCCACCTCGATCCGGACAACCATCGAGGCATCGCTGCCGTCAAAGATTTCGCCCGCGTCGGCGGTACTCACCTGCTCGTGGTTAACAAGCCCTCCTGGCATCTCGGCGTCGAGGCCGAAACAGGCGACGATTTCCGGTCCGTCTTCGAGCGCACCATCGAAATCGTCGAAGAAGCATCGAGCGAACTCGAGGGACGAGCCTGGCCCGTCCTCGGCGTCCACCCGGGGCTGATTTCCAGACTCGTCGACGACCGCAACTTCGCACCCGAGGAAGCCCGCGACCTAATGATGGCCGGAATCGACGTCGCCGCAGAGTACGTCGAAGCGGGCGATGCGCTGGCGCTGAAATCCGGCCGCCCCCACTACGAGGTAGCTGACGACGTCTGGAAGGCGTCGAACGAAGTCATGCGACGGGCATTCGAGCACGGTGCGGCCCTCGACTGTGCCGTTCAGTTGCACACGGAAGCCAGCGAGGATCTGTCGGCGGTCACCGACTGGGCCGAAGACGTCGGCCTCCCGGCTCATCGAGTCGTCAAACACTATGCGGGCGGCCGCCTCGAGGGTCCGACACCGAGCGTGATGAGCGAGAAAGACCGTCTCGAAACCGCTGTTGCGCGCGGTGATCCGTTCCTGATGGAAACCGACTACATCGACGATCCTGATCGACCAGGAGCGGTTCTCGGACCGAAAACGGTACCTCGTCGCGTCCGATGGCTACTCGAGTCCGGTCACGACGAGGCAGTCGAGACCGCACACGTCGATACGCCGGAACAGGTCTACGACATCGACACGGTAGCGACACTCGAGCAAAACCAGTGAGCAGGTTCGGGAAAGTGAGCTACCAGCATCCCCGTCGACCGCGCGGGAGTACGGCCACCCGAAACACACTCGTTCGACGGACGTGTATCGATGGTGGACGACCGAGTGACAGGTGATTGCAAACGAGTGCAGCGTCAGACGCCGCGAGGAACGAACGGCGGATTGTCGCGTGTACCGACGTTTTCATGGCCAGCGAGGTCCTTCGACGGATCGTGAACATTCAGCTGATCCGGCTGATGTAGAGAAAGGCATTTCAAGCGGCCGGTGTAGGTGTCTGTATGAGCAATTCCCCGACCGAGTTCTACTCGGAGGAGCGCTGGCAGAACTGGATCGATCGCATCAAAGACGAAGAGATCGATCCGGAAGACGAATCTTCGGCTCGGCTCCTGCTTAATCTGCAGGACGATACGGCTATCGCAATCGCGAAAATCGTCGCAGCCTACGACGACGGGGAGCTCGGTCAGGAAGACGCGTTAGCGGAAATCAACGACGTCCGCGAGATCGTTCTCAGCGAGGTCGACATCGAAAACGAGGAGAAACTGATCCTCGTCGACGGCGTCCAGACGAGTCTGGTTTGCGTCTTCTTTGCCGCCGAAGAGTACATCGCCAACGGCCCAGTCGAAGACGGAAGCGTCGGGGATTATCTCGGGGCTGCGGCGGACGCCGAAGCCGAGGAAGATCTCGACGCCGCACTCGGTTACGCAGCCCAGGCCGGGACGCTCATTATCGACGACGAGGAACTCGATATGACCGTCGCCGACGATCTCGAGTACGGGCTCGTTACCGAATGGATCAACGGACTGGACAGTCTCCAGAGTGCGATGAGCGATCCCGAAGTCGTCGAGGAAGACGAATAGCGGCCGTCGCGACCAGTTTTGAGTCACGATCGGTAGCCACCAGACGTTTAAGCAGCGACGACTATCCTCGCCTATGCCACCGTGGGAAGATGAGCGGGCGGTGACCGTCCAGATCGGGGCGGTGTTGATGCTCGCTATCGTCTTCGCCGCGCTCGCGATGTATCAGGTAAACGCCGTTCCTGCGCAGAACCACGCGATAGAGAGCGATCACAATCAACGGGTTCACAACGAGATGTTGGAGTTGCGAAACGCGATCAGAAACGTTGGGAGCGACGGCGGCTCGAAGTCGGTTTCCGTAACTCTTGGCGCTCAGTATCCGTCCCGTACGTTTACCGCGAATCCGCCGGACCCGTCGGGAACGCTGAAGACGACCGGGACGGGGAACGTGACCGTTTCGAACGCAGACGTGCAAAATTCGTCGGAGTACGACGAGAATCCGGATCGTCTGGTCGGGATGCCGTACGAATCGACCACGCTCGTGTATCGACCGGATTACAACGAGTACCGAGACGCGCCGGCGACCAGGATCGAACATGGTTTCGCGTACAACGACTTCGAGGAGGCGACCATCCCCCTGTCGGGGAACGGAGTGATCAGCGACGGAACGATCAGGCTCGTTCTGTTGAACGGGAGCGTTTCGGAGGCCGGTCGCGGTGGCGTCTCACTCGATCCGGAGATACTCAGCGGACCGAACGATCCGGTCCCCGTTACCTCGGACGGAAGTGGCAATATTACGCTTTCGATCCCGACACGATCCCCGAGTGCCTGGAACGAAACGATCGGAACCACGTTTGACGACGGCGAGTCGGATGCTCGAGTCGTGGCCTACGCGGACGGCACGCTTCGGATCGAACTTGCGAAGAAGGGGGAACCCTACGACCTCCAGATGGCGCGCGTTGGAGTCGGTGACCACGGGGCTTCCAACTCTGACTTCGATGTCGAACGCCGGGGAAGCGAGTCCGGATCGAGTCCAGCGTACTCCGTCGACTGGCAAGATCCGTCGGGGCAGTCGAGCGTCGTCGACAGCAACTGTACCGACGACTCCTGTGTCGTTACCGGTACCTCCGTCGACCTGACGATGGGTACCAACGCAACTGCGGACGGTGCGACCGTCAGGTACGCAGTCAGTGATCAAAACGTCGGGAATGTATCACCGACGGAAGGGACGACAAATAGTAGCGGAATGAACACCACGATGTTCACAGTCAACTCGAGCGCTACGGACGGGGACACGGTTGCCGTCTACACTTCGAGCGGAAGCGACGGCGACAAAATCTCCCTCGAGATATCGCGCAGCGGCCCCTCGCTCGAGTCGGCTACCGGTCGAATGAATACCGAGCATACGAAACATGGACTCCGATCAGCCGAGTTTACCTGGAACCTCTCCAACCGTGGGGACATCGACGCTCGAATCCGTGATCAGAAAGGTGGAACGGTCGTCGGCAACGAGACAATTACCAACGCAGCAACGAGCGGTAGCACGATCGTTCAAGTTAAGAGCGGTTCCAATCAGGGTGGCGCAGAGCCCTACCCAGTATGGCTCGAGGTCGAAGTCCGCGATACTGGAGAAGTCTGTGGGGCCCAACTGAGCAAAGCCGATGGAACGGTCGATCTTTGCAATTGAAAGACGGGTAGACCGATTCGCCACAAGTTCAGTTATGGGCGCCATCGACAGGCGCCCAGATCCCCGAAGCCGTACGCTGCTCCATTACACACTTTGACACCTCTTTTCTCGGTGCGTCGACTAGATGTGATCCGAGAGGTTTAGACAATCGTCGAATCGACGAACGACAATATCTTGTACTATCACCTGTATTGGAAACGTATGACAGCAGTCGGCATTGACGCCGTCGAAATCTGGACCGGGAACCTCAAACTCGATCTTCCTGGGACGTTCGCCCCGGAGAAAGGCGAAGACCCCGCTAAATACACGAAGGGGCTCGGCCTCAACGTCAGTTCCTTCCCGGACAGCTACGAGGACATCGTCACGATGGGCGCGAACGCCGCCCACCGGCTGATGGAGCGCAAAGGCCTCCAACCCGACGATATCGGACGAATCGACGTCGCGACCGAGAGCGCCTTCGACAACTCCAAGCCGGTTTCGACGTACGTCGCTGGATGCCTCGAACAGGTCTACGACGGGGATTTCCACCACGCGAACAAGGGCGAACGGAAGTTTGCCTGCATCTCGGGAACGCAAAGCCTGGACGACGCGTACAACTGGATTCAGGCCGGTCGCAACCGTGGTCGCTCGGCACTGGTTATCGCGACCGATACGGCGCTGTACGCACGCGGCGACGACGGCGAGGCGACCCAGGGTGCCGGGGCCGTCGCGATGCTCATCAGCGAGGACCCGAGTCTGGTCGAACTCTCCACCGAGCAGGGCTACGGCTCTGCCGACGAGACGGATTTCCTCAAACCCAACCAGCAGTTCCCCTCAGTCGACGGCAAACGGTCCGTGCAAGTCTACCTCGCACGGATGCGCGAAGCCCTCGAGGACTTCGAGAGCGTCGCCGGCGACGTCCACGAAGACGACATCATCTATGCGCCGTTCCATACCCCGTTCCCCGGCATGGTCCGAAAGGCTGCACTGTTAGCCTACCGCCACGTCATCCGCGATACGAGCATCGAGGACGAACTCGCCGAGGAAATCGGTCGACAGCCCCGGCCCGAAGCGTTCGACTCCGACGACGAGTACCGCGATGCCCTGCGGGACTACATGGATGCGCTCAAAGACACCGATCGCTACACCCAGTGGTACGACGCAACCATCGACCCGACGCTGACGATTTCCCGTGAAGTCGGAAACTGGTACACCGGATCGGTCCACGTCGCCCGTGTGAGTGCTCTCAAACACGCCCTCGAGAACGAACGCGAGGTCGCTGGTGAGAAACTGCTCGTCGCCTCTTACGGAAGCGGCGCGCAGGCAGAAATCCACGCTGAGACGATTCAGGAGGGCTGGCAAAACGAAATCGAAGCTCTCAACGTCGACGAACAGCTTGCAGATCGCTACGAACTCGAGTGGGAGGACTATGAAGAAATTCACGACGTTCACAACCACGAGATGGACGTCGATGTCGAGGAGTTTACGACGCCAGATTCGGAGTTCGTGTTCGACGGGTGGGGCAGGATGGGCGAACGAAAGTATCGATACGTCGAATAGCAGTCGTAACCATCGTGGAGTAGCAGGTCGCGGTACGCAAACGAAACCGCTGAACCTGTCGAGGCCGAACTGATCCGTCCGACTCGGAATTCTCGATTTGTATCAATGGACTAATGTAACGTGTCGCTCTAGGACTCCACATGGCAGACCGTCCCGGTCCACCGGACTGGCTCGTAGACCAGCCCGGATTGACCGCGCTCGCACTGATTAGCGGTACCCTCGCGCTGTTCGTCGTTCTGCCGTATCTTCAATACGTCCTCTTCGGTGTCGTTCTCGCGTACATTATGCACCCAGTCCAACGACGACTCGAGAATTATGTCAGATCGACGGTCGCAGCGATCACGGTGGTCGTTGCGACGTTGCTCGTGGTTTTGCTCCCTCTCGTGTACGTCGTCTCTGTCGCTATACGCCAGTCGATACGGCTCGTCAGTTCCATCAGACAGGGTCAAATCGACGTCGAGACGATCGAACAGGCCCTTGCCACTAACGGGTATGCCGTCGATCTGGCGGATCTGTACCAGTCGAACCAGAACCGTATCGCAACTGGTCTCCAGGGAATCTCGACGGGAGCGATCGATATCGTCGGCGGATTGCCGGGTGTTTTCATCGGGCTGACTATCACCCTGTTCGTTCTCTTCGCACTGTTGCGGGATGGAGAGAAGCTCGTTATGTGGTTCCAGTGGGTGCTTCCAATCGACGACGACGTGCTCGAGGAACTTCGTATGGGACTCGACCGCCTCATGTGGGCCTCAGTCGTCGGAAACGTCGCTGTTGCGGCCATACAGGCGGTAATGCTCGGTATCGGGCTTGCGGTTGCCGGCGTTCCCGCAGTCATTTTTCTCACCGTGGCAACGTTCCTTCTGACGCTGCTTCCCCTCGTTGGCGCGTTCGGAGTATGGATTCCAGCGGCGGTTTACCTCCTCGCGGTCGGCCGGCCAACTGCCAGCGCTACCCTGGGAGTCTACGGACTGTTCGTTACGTTCTCTGACTCGTATCTCCGGCCTGCCTTGATCGGGCGATCCAGTACGTTCAACTCAGCGATTATCGTCGTCGGAATTTTTGGCGGCCTCGTGGTCTTCGGTGCCGTCGGGCTGTTCATCGGTCCCGTCGTCCTCGGCGGCGCAAAGATCACGCTGGACAGTTTCGCTCGAGAACATACCGGAGAACGGGCCGATGAGTCGGCGTTGGAAACGGCTATCGAGGAACCCGAATCGAAGGAAACGGCCGTCGAATCTGCGTCGACGACGAGCGAGGACACCAAAACGGAGCCGACGGAGTGTGCAAACGACGAGGCTGGTTTCGAGCAGTGAGCTGATCCCGCTCCTTTCTCACGACCAGCAGAGTACCGGCCGAGCTAACCGCACTCGGATTTCCATCGGGGGACTCGGTCTCGAGGTGACGGTAAAGGGTAGTGGAAATTGACATCCTCCCGCGCCGAAAGACGCGGGAATCCACGAAGTGGATATTCAGGTTGCGCGTTTCCTCGGGGTTCAAGTACGCTTTCGCGTGACCCGTCAACGGTCGCCACCGAATTGTGACCAGCGGTGTGCTTTCCAGCGCGTTCGGCTTTGTACATGATGAACTGTTGGAGTTGGTGGAAGTGCCACGAGTGAACACCCGACCACGAACTATTCTCAGGGATTCCGTCGAGGTCTTCCATCCGAATGACGGGGGTCTCGAACTGTTCCGCGAACGTGATGAGGCGATGGGAGAGTTTGTGGTTCAAGTCCGTAATCCGACGATTTTCTTTGTCACCTACACGGTTGCGTGCGCGAAGCGCACCCGCTTCCGAAA
This sequence comes from Natrinema halophilum, assembly GCF_013402815.2. Taxonomy (NCBI): domain Archaea; kingdom Methanobacteriati; phylum Methanobacteriota; class Halobacteria; order Halobacteriales; family Natrialbaceae; genus Natrinema; species Natrinema halophilum. The sequence continues at coordinate 685,590 of NZ_CP058601.1, read as the reverse complement.
GCGAATCGCGGAGGGAACGATATTTGCATCGAACGTACTTTGCCTCTCCACCAGATACCAACATCGACTCGCATTCGCCAGAGGGCGTCGCAGCAAGGATGTGGCATTCCCAATATCGACACCGATGGGTATTTCGCCCGACGTATCGGTGTCGTATTCTACGTTGAAGCTACAGAACCAGTCCTCACCACGCCTGTACACCTGAAGCCGTGTCTTCTTGGCGTCCCCTTCAACCAGTCGGTCTACAGGGTCGGCAATGTCGTCGTAGATTTCGATAGGCGTGTACCACCATTGTGAGATACAGGGGAAGCCGACGATGACCGTGCCGATGTCGTTCGTGACGAGTTCCCAGTTCTGAGTATTACCGGCGAACGGCTAACTCTCTCGGTATCGAACCTCTCCATCCGTGTCGTGGTCGGATTTGGCCTCACGAATAGCTTGGTTCTGAATGGCCGAGTAGAGTGCGTTGTCGATGCTGGCTGTGGTCACGGACTTGCCGAAGTCTCCATTCTTCCATCCGTCAATGCAGAATTGGTTGGTGTCACGGTAGAATCGAGAGGCGTGTTGCCACTCTTTGCGCCGTGAGAGGGATGGATTGTGGAACTTCGCGGTGACAGTCACCGTGACCATTACAGATGTAACTCGCCCCAGTTTCGTAAGTTTCCGTTGGAATATCTGGTTGTGCTATCGTCGGGAGGTTGGGTCACGAAGTGACGGCGCGTATCCACGGCCGAAAGGCCGTGGCGTTGCGCCTGTTCAACCTGTAACAAACGAGTGCGTTCATAACCCCTAGTCCGTTAGATATGAGTATCGTGTCCTGGATCGAACGCGACTGTCACCACCAGAGCGGAACAACCGGATCGCTCGATCGAGACTACGTCTAGCCATGAACGGATTACACGCAACGGGGAGTCCGTACGCACCCCATACGGAAGCGGACCGCAAAGCGATGCTCGAAGCTGTCGATGCGGACACCGTCGAGGACCTGTTCGACATTCCGGCCGAGGTCCGGTTCGACGACCACTTCGGCATCGACGCACGAACTGAACGGGAAGCGCGCCAGCTAGTACGATCGACTCTCGACCGTAACGACGACATCGTCGAACTGCTCGGCCGAGGCCACTACAGCTACTACGTGCCGTCGCTGGTCGATCACCTCGCGGATCGGTCGGAGTTTCTCACGTCCTACACGCAGTATCAGCCCGAAGCCTCTCAGGGCTTCCTCCAGGCGCTGTTCGAGTACCAGTCGCTCCTGGTCGAGCTAACCGGCCTCGAAATCGCGAACTGTTCGATCTACGATGCGGCGACGGCGCTCGGTGAGGCCGCCACGCTGTCCGATCGGGTCCGAGAAACGACGGGACATCGCGTGCTCGTCCCCCAATTCCTCCGCGAGGAACGGCGGAGTACCCTCGAGAACTACATCGCGGGCACCGATCTTACGGTCGAGACGTATCCAGTCGACGACGGAAACGTCGATCTGTCGGGACTCGAGGCGGCCCTCGACCGCGAAGCAGTGATGGTCTACGCCGAAAATCCGACCGTTCGAGGAACGATCGAAGAGAACCTGGCGACGATCGGTTCCCTCACTGATGCCAACGATGCCCTCTTCGCGCTCGGAACGGACCCCATCGCACTCTCGCTGCTCCAGCGGCCCGCTGACGTTGGTGTCGACGTCGTCGTCGGCGACGCAAGCGTCCTCGGTCTCCCGACGAGTTATGGAATGGGGCTTGGCCTGTTTGCGACTCGAGAACGGTACCTCCGGCAAACCCCAGGTCGATTGGTCGGTGCAAGCGAAGACGCGACGGACAGGCGCGCGTTCACGCTGACGCTACAAACGCGTGAACAGCACATCCGACGCGAACGCGCCACGAGCAATATCTGTACGAATCAGGCCTGGGTTGCGCTCCGAACAGCGATGCACGCCGCAGTTCTCGGACCGAGTGGAATGGTCGATCTCGCAAAACGCGGCGTCGAACGAGCGGAAGGCTTGGCTGAGCGACTCGACGATCTGATCGGCGTCCACGCCCCAGTTCACGATCGGCGCCACTTTCGCGAGTTCGTGGTTCACGTCGACCAGCCCGCGCGAGCCGTCGCCGGCGACATCGAACGCCACGGCTTCGCAGTACACGTCGTCGGCGACCACGAGATCCAGGTCTGTGTAGCCGGCGTTTCCGATGAGCGACTCGACCGATTCGTCGCTATCTTCGAGGAGGTGGTCCGATGACCGACGACCGGTCGCCTGAACGCGTTGCGTCGCAATCGCGATACGATCAGGCCCGGTACATCGAAAACGGCGAGTACGAACCCCTGCTCTCGGAGAAAGACCTGACGCGGATCGAGATCGAACGGGTTGCGGACGACGGTGGCGGGGCCGGGCAGAAAACCGGTCACGCTGACGTCGAAGAGACCGCCGAAAACGGTACCGCCAACGTGAACGCCACCAGCGGCGGCTCGCCGTTGCCGGACGACCTGACGCGTGATTCCCTCGAGCTTCCGGAGCTTTCCGAACCCGAACTCGCTCGTCACTACACGCGGCTCTCCCAGATGACCTACGGGATCGACAGCGGTCCGTATCCGCTTGGTTCCTGTACGATGAAGTACAACCCGAAGTTTACGGAGGACGTGGCAGCACTCCCGTCCGCGGCCGTTCATCCCGATCGGCCCGACGAATCGATCCAGGGCACCCTCGAAGTCCTCTATCGCCTACAGGACTACCTCGCCCGTATCGGCGGGATGGACGCAGTGACGCTTCAGCCGCCCGCCGGCGCGGCGGGCGAGTTCGTCGGAATTCGCGTTGCCACAGCCTATCACCAGCACAACGGAGAGGGCCATCGAGACGAGGTCATCGTCCCCGAAAGCGCCCACGGTACGAACTTTGCGAGCGCCGCACTCGGCGGCTACGACGTCGTCTCCCTGCCCAGCGACGACGAGGGGCGGGTCGACCTCGAGGCGCTCGAGGCCGCGTTATCGGACAATACCGCGGCGCTCATGCTGACCAACCCGAACACGCTCGGCCTGTTCGAGCGCGACATCGAAACGATCGCGGCGATGGTCCACGACGCCGGCGGATTGCTGTATTACGACGGGGCAAACCTGAACGCCCTACTCGGTCGCGCACGCCCCGGAGATATGGGTTTCGACGTGATGCACTACAACGTTCACAAAACGTTTGCGACCCCCCACGGCGGCGGCGGACCGGGCGCGGGTCCGGTCGGCGTCGTCGAAGAACTGGCGCCGTTTCTTCCCGCACCGACCGTCCGCGAGCGCAACGGAAGCTCCCGATCGGATGAGCAGGTCTACGAGCGAGTCGATCCCGACCGAACTATCGGTAACGTCCACGGCTTCCACGGCAACTGGCTGGTACTGCTCAAAACGTTCGCGTACATCGCCCGTCTCGGTGACGGCGGACTCGCGGACGCAAGTGCCTCCGCCGTCCTGAACGCGAACTACCTCGCGGAACAGATCGATTACGACATCCCGTACGGCCCGTTCCACCACGAGTTCGTCGCTAGCGCCGGCGAGCAGGACGCCGCCGACGTCGCGAAACGAATGCTCGATTATGGCGTCCACCCGCCGACGACGAAATGGCCCGAGATCGTCCCCGAGGCCCTGATGACCGAACCGACGGAAGTCGAAAGCAAAGCGACGCTCGACCGTCTCGCAGCCGCGTTCAACGCTGTGAAAGACGAAGCCGACGAGACGCTCAAGAGCGCGCCGGAGCGGACCACCGCTCGCCGGATCGATCAGACTAGCGCCGCGCGGACCCCGCGGTTGTCGTGGCAAGCGCTCTCGGAAGACTCCTAACCCGAAATCGCACCCAATTCTTCGGCCGTTTCTCGTCCCGGAGAACCTATTCTGGTCAACGATTGCCGGCATCGCGTCGAGGATGAATCGACCTGCCAGCATCGCGTCGAGGATGAATCGACCTGCCAGCATCGCGTCGAGGAAAATCGGTGAGCGGACTGTGGTTCGGGATTCTCCGGCAGTTCAGCGATGTCTCGATCCACCGCTGGCCGACGATCCGACGTACCGTTAGCGGTCGTGTCGGTATCGAAGTCCCGCTGTCCGAGAGAGCACTTCTTTCACCCTCGATACCGCCCTGTGGATCCGTTCTCCGTGGCTGCAATACGGTCTGTTCGATACCTGCCGTCAGAGACGTCGTGTTCCAACTGCTGCTTCCGGATAGGATGCCGATGCAAATACAACGCCAGTCTCGATTACGATTATAGATTAATAATGAAAAACTATTCCTCAATGGAACTCACTTCTACGAGCTGTGTCTAGTCAAACTAACCCGACTGACGATCGCTGGTCGGCGATAACTGAACGTCATCGAGAGACAGCTGATGTCGTCGTCCCGGACCGAACATCGCTGTATATCGACGGTGCATTCACGAACGCGGACGACGGTGGTACGTTCCGAACGACTGATCCGACGACGAATTACGAACTCGCGTCAGTCGCACGGGGGCGCAACGCGGACGTGAATCGTGCGGTCGATGCTGCATGGAGTGCGTTCGAACGGGAATGGTCCGGGTTTACTGCGGGAGACCGCCAGCGCATACTGATCGACATCGCTGATACGATCGACGCCCATACCGAAGAACTCGCCCAGTTGGAGACGCTCGACAACGGTAAACCGATTACGGAATCGAGAGTCGACGTTCGCTCGGCCGCAGAACAGTTCCGATATTTCGCGGGAATCGTCTGCGAGGACAGCGGTAAGACGATGACCGACGAGTCGCGGTACGGGCAGGTCATCACGGAACCGTACGGAGTCGTCGGTCAGATCATTCCGTGGAATTTCCCCCTGATGATGGCCTCCTGGAAACTCGCACCCGCACTCGCTGCAGGCAACTGTTCGGTGTTGAAACCGGCCGAACAAACGCCGCTCTCGGCGCTGCGACTCGCCGAACTGATCGACGATATCGTTCCGGACGGCGTCGTCAACGTCGTTACCGGCTACGGAGAAGAGGCCGGAGAACCGTTGACTCGCCATCCAGACGTTCGGAAAGTCGCGTTTACTGGCTCGACAGCCGTCGGAAAACGGGTAATGAAGAACGCCGCCGAAAATATCACTGACATTACACTCGAGCTTGGAGGCAAGAGTCCCATCGTTGTATACCCTGACGTCGGCGTTTCGAAGGCCATCCAACTGGTCACCGCTGCGATCTTCTACAACACCGGCGAGTGCTGCGAAGCCGGATCGCGGCTGTTCATCCACGAAGATTGTGCCGACGAGGTTCTCGCAGGACTCGTGGAAGCTGTCGATGGAATGAAAATCGGAGACCCGTTACGCGAAGAGACAGACCTCGGCCCAAAAGTCTCTACCGAGCAAGTCGATCGAACGCTCGAGTACATCGACGCGGCCCGAGAGGCCGGCGGCCAGTTCCTCACCGGTGGCGACCGTCCCGACGATACGATCCTTTCCGAAGGCTGTTACGTCGAACCGACCCTCATCGAAGGACTCGATCACGATCACTCGGCCGTCCAGGAGGAGATTTTCGGCCCGGTCCTCGAGGTATTCAGATGGAGCGATTACGACGCGATGATCGAGGTCGCAAACGACGTCGATTACGGACTTGCGGGTGGCGTCATCACTGACGATATCACCCAGGCGAATCGAACGGCACGTGATATCGAGGCCGGATATATCTGGATAAATAATTATCACGACCTCCCTCCAGGTCTCCCGTTCGGTGGTTACAAGCAGTCCGGAATCGGTCGCGAACTCAGTACGGACACGTTAGACCACTACCAGCAGACCAAGACGATCAACATGTCACTCGAGTAGGATCGGTTTCCCAGCCGGTAGTCGGAAACGAGCGACCACATTCGTCTGATTTGCGTTTTTTGGCTGCCGATTGATCGGCGAGCCACTGGAGAGAAGCCCGCGGCTGGATCGAAATCGAGAACGACGAACCGGTCGCAAAACTCCAATCAGACTCCTGTCGATACTGAGAAAGAAGAGTAACGCCGATCCGAAATTTCGAACGGGGAAACGCCCGTTCCTCAGACGAATGAATCCGACACCCGAGTCGGTTACGCGGTGCTCGAATCGATCACGGTCCCGTTGTCGCGAATCTGTACGAATCCGTAGTCACAGTCGGGACAGTGCCACTTGATTTTCTCGCCGAGGTGAAGGGAGGTACTGGCAGCGCGATAAAACGTCTTTTCCCCTCCGCAGTTAGGACAGTGGTGATCGAGTTCTAGAGCCATAGGTGCGGGTAACGACCGAAACGAGTTTAACGTATTGATTCGGATAGCGCTCCGAGCTGCGTCGCCTCCCAGAACTGGATCAGGGGCCGAGTGACACGGAAGTTAAGTAGAATCCGTTCGTCGGTTTTGCCATGTCCATCTATACCGGCCGCGGCGACGACGGGGAGACGGACCTTCGAGACATGACTCGCATCTCGAAGGCCAGCGCCCGTATCGAAGCGTACGGAACCGTCGACGAACTCAACGCGCTCCTCGGTACCGTTCGACCGACCGACTACGACGATATCGACGACCGCCTGGCCGAAGTCCAGAACCACCTTCACGTCGTGCAAGCCGATTTCGCGAATCCCGATCCGGACGAGGACGACCCTGCGATCCGCGCCGATCACGTCGAGACCGTCGAAAACTGGATCGACGAGTACGACGATGAACTCGAGCCGCTGACCTCGTTTATTCTGCCGACGGGAAGCGAACCCGGAGCAGCGCTGCACCACGCTCGGACCGTCTGTCGTCGCGCCGAGAGACGCGCCGTGGCGCTCGCGTCGAACGAGCAAATCAACGAAGACGCCGTCCAGTATCTCAACCGCCTTTCAGACGGGCTGTTCACCTTCGCCCGCGTCGTGAACGCACGTGATGGTGAGCCGGAAGACTCACCGAACTACTAACGGTCTCGACGGTGCCCTCGAGACGGAACCGAAACACCCGCCGCGTCGAGCGACCGCTGATCGGTGGAGAGCCCTCGAGCGAACCCGGCACTGATCAGTGAAAGGAAGCCTTAAGTTGAACGGACGGGTAGCGCCTCGTGCGGGTTGGTGATCTAGTCCGGTTATGATACCTCCTTCACACGGAGGAAGTCGGCAGTTCAAATCTGCCCCAACCCATCAATTTCCTTATTGGTTTTAAATGATGGTATAGCGGAGCTGTCTTTCGTTTTCCCTCTAAGAGGGGATTGGTTTCATGCAATCACCACCTCTTTTCGTCCGAACCCGATGACGGGATACGGTTCGTTCGAAGGATACGCTCGAGGTGTTAGAACCGTTCCTCGTTTCAATCGGATAATCACAGAGTGTGTTAGCGGTTGCCGCCGTATCGAGGGTACAGAATCCACATTTATCCGTATTTATCCTCTATTACCTCCTCAGGCACCCATAGACCGAGTTTATCGGTCTGTCTCTTTCCATTCGTCCGGGTCCCCTTCACGGAATTCACCCTTGGCATGGCGCTCGTGGGGCCAGAAGGTGACGCCCAGCAGTGCGACGTAGAACACACCCACAACGGCAACCACAGCAATCCCGGGGACACGGGCGACTTCAGCGGTTGTCAGCCAGTCTTGGCGCGGCGCGAACGCTGTAATCCTGAATATCCATGCGCCCAACAGGACACTGAGCAGAGGAAGGTACACACTCCGGAGCCGGTTTGCGAGTGCTTCGTATAACGAGACTTTCAACGTCGGCCTGCGATAATCCTTGCTCAGTTCCGCTCGCCAGTCGTGACTTTCAGTGCCTTGGGACGGATCGAGGGCGTTTGCGAACAGGTTCTCTTGGATGACTCGAGCACGAGAGCGAAAGACATCGTAGTCCCGGTACCGACTTGCTTCGATGCCCAGAAAGATGGTGACGACAACGATCCCGATCAGCAACAGATAGTGTGGGTTATCGGTACTCGAAAACGCCCACGTCAAGATTGCTGCTATCAGCGTCACCGCCCACGTCGTCGTCTCGTCGAGGCGCTGGCGCCACATCCCCACTCGGTCTATCTCTCCGCGATAGGTGTGGGCCATCACCGAACCGAGTCCCGTACTGTCGTCAACCATTTCGCGGCCGATCTCTCGGTGGTCTGGTGCTGATGGGTCGAACTCGTCGTTACTCGAATCGGTCATAGAGGAGGGACATCTCCCCGCTCCATAAGCAGTTATGGTGACAGCATAACCTGAGTGTCATGTACTGGAGAACAACGAACAGCACACAGGTCTACTGACCGGTAGATTTGCCGAAATTATCCGGAACAAACGAGGTCAGTTTGCTGCATCCATTCTCTGTATTCTGCACACGATTCCTATCAATCGTTGATGGTTTCAACAGAGCTATCATCCATTATTCATGTCGGAGACATCAGCACGAAATTCTCGAGGTGCGGGGCGACGATCCCGTGTCAGTAAAATGATGGGTGAAACAAACGGAGCGCGCGTAGCGAAGCGAGCACGTCTCGGGGTCAATTAAATCTGCTCCAATCCACTCGTTTATTTTCTGAAGTAGAGAAGCGGGCTCTGATACGGTCGCACCGACATGGTCTCGAGTACATCGAGAGCAAGCCAGTGAGACCTCTCGAGGTTATAGCAAGCCAGCTGAAACAGCGGTCCCTGCGCGACCGAAAGGAGATGGCTCGCATCCGAGGTGTCCGGTTGGTGGTTTCGGTTAGTCCTCCACGGCTGTTTCAGAAGCCTCACGCGTCGTGCCTCCGGGTGATTCGGGGTCGTCGGTTCGGTCGTCGTCTCCCGGTATCTGCCGTGGCAAGAACGACGATGCGATAAGCAGGAGCAACACGATTAGGACGAGGAGGAGCAGCGCCGCCCGTTGAGCGTCGAACATCGCAGCTTCAAAGATACCCTCGAGCAGTTCTCGTTGGACAGGAGTGAGTCGGTTCAGGAACTGTTGCTGGGAGGCTTCGGTCGCCGTCTCTGCTGCATCTTCGAGAGCGATCACCAGATCGTTTCGTTGCGCTGCTGAAACGGTCACGCGTTCGGCCCGTAATACTCCATCGACGACACTCCCGTAGAACTGTCCGAGGAAATACGAACCAACGACTGCTGTCCCCAGGGAGTACCCTATCGAACTGCTTACGTTCAGGACTCCGGATGCCTCGGCGGAGTCCGCGGTGGGGACGGCAGACATCGTCATATTGGATATCTGTGCCAGAATGAGTCCGACACCGGCTCCGACAAGCGCCACTGGGATAGCCATCCCGCTGATCGTCTGATCGGGGCCCGTCTGCTCGTACAACAGCACCAGTCCCAAGCCCATACACACGATGCCGACCTGGATGAGGGTCTTTGGTGAGATAAACTTCCGCCAACTGGTCGTCACCGTCGACAAAAGGATCGACGCGAGCGAATACGGTAACAACGCTAGCCCAGATTCGAAGGCAGTGTATCCGAGTACAGCCTGGAGATAGACCGGGAAGATAAAAAAGAAGCCAGCCGAGATTATCGAGCGGATATTGTACGTGATAACACCTGATAAAAACGGGCGGTTCGTCAGTACATTCAGCGGAACGAGCGGCGATTTGCCAGTACGTTGCAGCCTGCGTTCGTACTGAACGAACGCGGCAAACGCGAGCAATCCGGACCCGAGAAACCAGATCGCCGGCGACGTCCCGAATGGATTAAACTGCAACTCGCCGACGACGAACGGTCGCCGTTCGACTAACCACCCATACTTCCCGCTGAGAAGGAATCCGGTGACGAGCGACGTCGAACCGACGACGGACAGAGCTGTCCCACCTTTGTCCAGCGAACTGCGTGTTTCAGACAGCGGCTCCGAACTCATATACTGAACGAAAAAGAGAATAACGACCACACCGATGAGTTGGAGCGTAAACCCCCACCGCCAACTCGCGTACGTGGTTAGTGCTCCACCGATAATCGGTCCGAGAGTTCCGCCAACTCCGCTTACGCCGGCCAACAGTCCGAACGCCTTCGCCCGGTCATCGCCTTCGTAACTTACTCTCAATTCGGTGTACGTCAGGGGAAATATCACGGCGGCCGCGGAGCCCTCGATGAATGACCAGCCGATATAGAGGACCGTAGTATTCCAGCTGATCGCTGCTACCACCGTCCCGCCGGCATAAACGATCAGAGCGATTGCCATTACACGCCTACTACTATGCCGAGACGGCAACGTACCGGCTGGAAGAACCAGCGCAGCGATCACCAACGAGTAGAGTGAAACCGCCCCTTGAATTACGGTTACCGTGGTGTCAAAATCAGCTACCATCGTGGGAATCGCCACGTTCATCAGGGATGCATTGATGACCACGATGAACGTCGTCAGACTCACGGCGATTGCTGGGGCCCAGTGTTGTATTCCCGTCTGTAAGCGCATCGGGAGACGAGAGCTGCCGGTAGAAGGAGGCCCGTCTGGGGGCATGCAGTAGTCTACTACTTTTGACCCACAAATAGCATGGACCTGGGGAGGCACCGCAAGTCAGAGATATCCCTCGGACTTTCGGGACAGGGAGGATGTCAGTTCGGATCGTCAGCGGTCGATGGTCGCCAGGTCCTCACTCCTGACGGAATAACACGAGAGGATTTTCCAGTGGCAGTTAAGTTATTTACCACCTCGAGGACGGGGAAGAAGAGCTAGTCCTAGAGCGTGGACAACCAAGACAGAACTGTTTCACTCGAAAGTTTCTCCCAAAGAAACGGCTTATGAGTCACCTGTCCACGCTACTTTGCACTCCTCGCTGCAGAACGAGAGAGGTGAGACATCGTCGCCGTCTGTTTCCACTTCGACGATCGGCGGAGGATCAGCGGTGCTGTATTCTCCTCCACAGGAGGAGCAAACGTTCCAGAATTCAGGTTCGTCGTCGGCCACTCTAGTCCCTCACAGTGACCTTCCCTATGCTGGAAACGCAAACGTTGTATCCGCAGTAGGCGAACTCGACAGAGACGTCCTCACCATTTCGAACGAGTTTTCCGAGGGCATCCGGGTCGATCACGGTACTCAACGGTCGCAACTCCAACGGCGACGTACCATCTATATCAGCAACAGCGTTGACGACTGCTTCAGTGACTGCATCTGGTCCGCGGCGATTTATCGTCGTCGACGTCGTATTCTGTGCGGGGTTCACAGAAGGAACTGGGCAGCCACGTATATAAACATCTGGGTAAGGATTCGGTAATTCCCTAATAGCACACATAGGGGTGGAATTTCGAAATCAATCCCCATCATATGGTATATTCCCATCCTACTTCGGTTCATATATTTCAATTTTGGAAAGGAGAGTTCGGCAAATCAATATCCTCACCCATATTCTAAAAAATTCGAAATTATATCCCAGATCTAGTTGAGTATCGAAATACCCATGGAGGTAGCTCGACAAGTACTCCTGTGACTGAGTACCAACTCGATGACGTAGACGAGCAGTTGCTTACCTTGCTTCAGGAGAATGCTCGGGCCAAGGCAATCGAGCTTGCTGAGGAAATCGGTGTTTCAGACAACACCATTCACAATCGAATGGAACGGTTAGCAGATGCCGGAATCATCACCGGATATACACCAATTATCGACCACGAGCAGACGGGTCTTCGTCTCCACTTTCATTTCAGCTGTACGGCCCGTATCAGCGACCGCTCGACCGTGGCCGAGAAGGCGTTGGCGCTTCCACAAGTCACCGACGTAACCGAACTGATGACCGGCCAGGAAAATCTCCACATCAAGGCAGTCGGCGCCCATGATGAGGATATTACCCACGTTGCCGAACAACTCGACGATCTCGACCTCGAGATAAATGACGAAAATCTCATCCGTGCTAATCATAGCACACCACTCGATTACGTTGAGGTGATGGAACTGGTAGAGGTCGAACAATAGATCCCCGAACCCCGCACGATGTACGGGTTTCGAGACGGGCTAAGAGATCCAATCGACAAGGGGAGGGGCAGATTCGATCAGTGGGAGGCGAAAAGTTCTAGGTTGCAACACTGGTTCTACCGAATTCCGACACGATAAGATGGGTTTAGAGCAACTTCGAGAAGAGACAGAAAAGAGTTGGTTACTCGAGTCGCCGAGCGAGGGAGATGAGCGCTCCGAGAGACAGGAGCGTCACGAGCGGACCGAATCCGGGGGTACCATCACTACCAGTCCCTGAGGGTTCCGAAGACGAACCCTCGGTGGTTGAATCGTCGTTTGGTGACGATTCGTCCGTGGTGGCTGTTTCGTTCGATGAATCGTCCGTAGTGGACGAGTCATCCGTCGAATCGTCCGTGTCGGATGGATCGGCTGTCGAATCGTCCATGTCGGATGGGTCGGCTGTCGAATCATCCGTATCGGATGGATCGTCCACAGTAGACGTTTCGTTCGTGGACCCATCAGTACTGGACGAATTGTCCGACGGTGACGTATCCGATGAATTGCTCGAGTACGATGACCCGCCCCAGGTAATACTGCTGCTGGAGATCGAAGCGGTGACCGTGTCGGTGTCCGTGTTGCCCGCGCCGTCGCTTACCCGGACGGTAACCGTGTACGTCCCGCTCGACTGGAACGTGTGGGAGGTCGTTGCGGACCCTGAGGAGGTATCGTAGCTTCCATCGTTGTCGAAATCCCATTCGTAGGTCGTGATCCCGACGTTGTCGCTCGAGGAAGCGGCGTCGAACGAGACGGACGAACCGATGGTACCCGAGACGGACGAACCGGCGTCGGCGGTTGGGGCGGTGTTGTCTGTCTTCGAGATCGTCACTTGCCCGCTCGAGTAGTGGAGACTGATATTGACGTAGGCGCCACCGTTCACGTCGTTGACGTTCATGTTCACGTTGGAGTTCTGGTACTGCGCGGCGAGTTGGGTCGATGGATTCGTCACGCCCCAGCTATCCAACAGAGATTGCGGCAGGAATGCCTTGTAGTAACCCTGGTTGATGTTGCCGTTGACGGTTTTGTGGGGCCCGGCGAGGGGGACTCGAAGACCCGGTTGCTGTCCGTTCTTCGCCGGGATGTACGTCGGCATGCTAAACATTTGTGCGTCGGTGGAGACGGTCATCCCGTCGAGATCCGACGGCGACGCCTGGAAGAAGTCGCCCTTTGCATTGCCGATTCCGAGTCGGAGGGCGGTAGACCAGCCGTAGTCCGCTGTGTCGTTTTTGACTGCGGCGTCCCACTCAGAGGGACTACTCGGATATCCACCTTCGAACTGGGTCTTGTAATCGAGTTGTGCGGGTCGAAGCGTGATCGAGATATTCGTCTCGTTCGCGTTCGGGCCGGGCGACTTCGTCCACGTCAGGTTTCGACCGTTGCTGGCCATCACGCGCGGCGAGTAATTGTCAACCGTGAGGTTGACTCGGAATTCGGTCGTTGTGTCGGCGCCAATCGTGCTGAGGTTGTACTTGTCCGCGCGTTGCTGTCCGTTGGTGATCTGGAAGCCGATAAACCCGCTGTCGTACTGTGCGGACACCTGTGGCAGCTGGGACGGCTGTGTTCCATTGACGTGTTTGATGGTGACCGACCCGTCTTTCACTACCGGGCCACGAACGTCGGCAGTGAACGGCTCTGAATAGCCAGTGGAGACGTTGAGATAGCCGCTGTGGTTTTTCTTGGTGGTGTACGTGTGTTCGACCATCGCGAACCCGGTGCTGCTGGCTTCGACGAGCACATCCCGTTGATCGACGACCGATCCGCCCACGGTAAGATTCACCGTTCGAACAGCGTCCGCATCACCGGTGTTGTTCAACTCGACGAAGTACTGCGTCGACGTGCCGTTGACCGGTTTCGCCGGTACCACCGTATTCCGAACGTTCACGTTCGGCGTCCCGGAGGTGTCGTCTAGAACCTGGACGGACAACATCTTCCCGTCCACGAACAGGTACTTTTCGCCCGCAGTATCGTAAGAGAGGGAGAACGAGATACGTTTCTGACTGTTGGCTCCAACCGAAATCTGCTTGGTCTGGCTGCCGGTGCCGTTCCACAAAAAGACGTTCTTCGATCGACTCGTGCTGGTCGGGTTATCGTACGTTATATTGAGCGTCGTCGACTCACCTTTCGAGAGAACCGTCTTCCCGAACGAGGTGCTCTTTAGCTCGAGCGCCTTCTGTACCGTTACCGTAGTGTTCGCGCCGTCGTTGACGGTAAGATTGTACGTACCAGAGTTTCGGAATTTGGAGACGAACGACACGTTCTTTTGACCGCCGCCCGGGATCGTCACCGGTTGTTTCGAGGGCCCGAACTGCGACTCAAAACCGGAGTCGACGCTCGTCGACCAGCCGACGACCGACACCGTCTTCTTGCTGCTACCGGTGTTATTGATCGTCGCAGTCAGATTGACAGCCTCATTCGTATAGGGCGACGTGGTGTTCGTCTGGAGGTTCGTAACCGAAATATCCGGGTCCGTGACGTCGACGCGTCCAGTCTCCATGCCTGCGGATACCTGGTGTCCGCCGAGCATTTTAAATTCCTCTACGAACTGAACGGTCGTCGTTGCACCGGGGGCAAGCGAAACCTCCGTCGAATTCGTCGTCGATCCGTCCTTGGACAACTCGACAATTCGGTCGGTCGCCGTATTGCCGTTGTTTTTCAGGGACACTGAGGCCGTCGACGAATCACCGGGTGTCGAGATGACCTCGGTCGACAGCGACAGTGACTGCGTCTCGATCGGGTTTTTGGCGACGGAGATCTGGTTCGGCCCCGAAGATCCGGCAGAGTACGTGTTGGTTCCGTCCGACGAGAACGTGACGTTTGCTTCCACGTACCCGGTCTCGCCCGACTTGAGGGTCACGGATTTCGAGACTTTCGTTCGCTGCTGTCCGTACGGATCCGTGATTTTGAAAGCGATCGTTTTCGACGCACTCGAGCTGCCCGTATTCTCCACCGTCGCGTTCACCGTCATGTTCTGCTCCGTGAAGACGGTCCCCGATCCTTCTCGAGCGACGTTGGTGACTTGGACCGGGTGTTTCGTTACGTTGAGCGAACCGGTATCTGACGTCAAGGATCCTTTCGATTTGTTTATAACCTCGAGAGTGAGGGTCTCGGATACCCCCTGATTGTAGCGTCCGGCAGGTATCGTGAGGTTCACAGTGCCGTTCGTCTTGGTGAGACTTTTTTCCTGAAAGTTTGAGGACAATGAGCTATCAATGGTGGCAAAAGCACCGTTGCTATCTTTGACCTGTAGTTGCAAATCAGCTAAATTTTGGTTCGAGGCGTTGTACCCGACCTCGATGGTCGACATTGATTCGTTCGTGATATTTGCGTTCGTCATTTCCCCACCAGTCGCGGGAGGAACGTTCCCGACGGTTCCCCCACTCAGCGTTTGCGCCCCCACAGGCGCACTCACCCAAAGAATGGACATGATGAGGAATGCTGAACACGACAAAGCGACAATTCGATGGCGCTCGGGATTTACGGACATCTTCTAGAGATGTACTAGTATCACAAAGTAATGATTATGGCCGATCTTATATATTCATATCTCTTACATCAAATTGAATTAGTTCGTTATTTGATAGTAGCTCCTTACCAATGGAAGCTTCGATCGAACCCTCATCAGATTATCGAGGTGTCCATCTCAGGTTTTACATGCTAGCTCGGAAATCGGCGATTCCCGGATTACTGGACGACTCGGGCAACCTAAGTACGGCCCGTTCTAACCGTCGACAGAACGCCCGTGTCGTACGAAAATCACACGCCCGACTCGAGACTTCGGTCATTGATCGACCGGTTTGGCTATCCACACCTGCTGACCGCCACGCTCGTACTGGTTGCGGCGACGATTCTGCTCGGCGTCGCAGCGAAGGCGACGGGATCCGGACTGGCGTGCGAGGCAAACTGGCCCCGGTGTGACGGCGGGCCGTACAACCTATTCCCGGCGAACCTGCCGAGTTTCTACGAGTGGTTCCACCGCTTCGTGTCGATGTTTGCGGGCTTTGCCATCGTCGGCTCCGCGCTTGCGGCCTGGCGGCGTCCGGACGTCGACCGTCGCGTGACTGCGCTGGTCGTTCTCGGAATGGTCTTGACCCCGGTTCAGGTCGCACTCGGGCGCGAAACGGTCAAGCAGTACACGATGGACATCCTCTCGTTACACTTCTGGACCGCCGTCACGATCTTTACGCTGTTTCTGGTCGCCACCGTGATCGTCTGGACGCCGCGGCTAACGGGGACGCACGTCACCGCTGCACTCGTGCTCGGCATCGTCACCATACCGGCCCACGTCGTCCTCAGTCCCGCAGTCGATGCAGGAATCGCGACCTACTCGCCGACGATGCAACTAACTCAATACGCGGTCACCATCACGCTCCTCGGAGCCGCCATCGTCGCCGCTATGGTCGGCCGTCGACGGTTTACGGGCCGTGCTGTTGTCCCGCTTCTCGCAGCACCGCCGATCGTCGTCGTCGTACTCTTCTTCGGCCGGCAAGCGGTCAATCCGACCCTGGAAGCACCGTACCTCGTCGCCGTCGCGGCGCTCCTCGTGACGCTCGCCGCCGGAATGGTGTTGACCCGGCGCGAAGGAGTCTCGAAAAAAGAATCCAACTCGCTCTCTCGATGAACTGACCTACCGAACCAGGTATTCGATAGCGTTCAGCCGACAATCCAGTATTCGATGGGGGTCAACCGAGGAAGAAAACGAGCGAAATTCCAGCGAGGACGGCACCGACGCCGAGACCGAATAGCCCGTAGTTAGCGATCGGACTCCCGGCGGTGGTCACGTTGAACGAATACCGACGGCGTGAGAGCGGCCAGAACGGGCGTATACCCATCGGCGTCAACGCATCTGCGAGGAGGTGTGAACTGATCGAGACGACACCGACGAGGAACGCAAAACCGACGACACCGGCGTCGGCGAACGCGGAAGCGGCGTCAACGAGAAGGGCAGCCAGGGCGGCGAGACCGGCGCCGACGAGTAGCGCGAACGCGATCGTATGGGTTGGACCGCGGTGTGAGATGAATGGCAACCGGTGATCGTAGTCCGGGAGGGTCGATAACATAACGCAGACGAGCCCACCGACGATCGCAACGCCTCCATATCCCCCCAATGCGACGATGGTGCCAATCGGCGAGTACGCCAGTAACGCGCCGCCGTAGTGGCCCATCTGATACATTTACAAAATGAAATGCGCGTCTATAGTATAAACCCACCGTCATTCGATATCGCTATCTTACCGAACGAGACTGGCCATCAAAGCCATCTTGCAGTTACCGTGGCCAACGATCTACCGACGTCAGACGGACAGCTATCTACCCGTTCAACTAACAGGTGTATCGGTCATGAACTCAAGCCCCGTGACAATCTGCCGCGACCGCGGGTGTTTTGACCATCCGCTTCCACTCACCCCAGTGTGCGAAACGTGACCGACAGGACCAGTAATCCGTTCGGAATCCGACCACCGTTCGACCGCGCCGACCCGAACGACCGGACTGCCGTCTTCGGGTACGGTGATGCTAACGCCGATTTTCACGTCATCGGCGACTATCCCGGCATCCACGGCGGCGAGTCCACCGGCGTTCCCTTCACTGAAACCGATAGTGGGACCGCCATTCAGAGCGTTCTTCGCGATGTCGGCTTCGCGAGTGGCCCGAGAGATCACCCCTCCCTTGAGAACTGCTTTGCGAGTTACGTCCACATGTGCAGCCTTCCGGATGGAGAGACCCCGACGGCGAACGACTACGCTGACCTCGAGCGCTTTTTCGACGCCGAACTCCGGGCGATCAACGCCCACATCCTCCTGCCGGTCGGTGAACACGCAACTGATCACGTTCTTCGCGAGTACACGACGCAGCGTCACCGATTCAGTCTCGATATGACGCGGCTTCATGCGACCGATATCCGCGGGCGGGGATTTCTGGTCGTCCCGATTAAAGAGCCTACGACGTGGGACAATGGTGACCGCGAGGCAATCCTTTCTCGCCTCCTGGGCCTGCTCGCGAGCGATTACCGGCAGACGAAAGGTGTGGCGACGACCGTCGGCTGAAACCGGATCGTTCGAAACGAACCGTCGGTCGTCGCGACGACGAAACGCGCCGTCCAGATTGTACGCAGAGGCTCCATCGATCGTCGTCGAATCGGATGACACGTTTCAGCCTCGATCGATCACGTTTCAGCCTCGATCGATCACGTTTCAGCCTCGATCTACTCACCTTCTCGTGGGCGAGTGCGGTCAAGAGAATCACGGACGGGGACACTCGACAGGGTTCGCTGGAAAGAGTGGGAGGCGACCGCCACAGCGTCGCGACCCGATCTCCCGTGACCGGGCGGGTGGCACCCAATACTCATCGACCAGTCCTCCGTCGACCGATCCGCTTGGCCCTGCGGTTGCCGGGCAAAAATCGATCAGCACTAGACCAGTATCGAGGCTCGAGAACGGCAACGGCAATGAGTGAAACGCGTCGAGTTCGTGCCGATTCTCGACCGGCTGCTCGATTCGACCGAGCAGGAAGCGTCGTCACGGTATTCAAACCCGCTATGGAAGTCATCAATCCAGCCACCGGCGAACGAGAGGAGACCGTCGAAGAGGACACCGAATCGGACGTCGAGGCGGCACTCGAGCGAGCCACCGCAGCCTACGAGAAGTGGTGCGACCGGCCAATTCGTGAGCGCGAGAAATTGCTCGCGGATGCGGGAGACGTCCTTCGGGAGAACAAACGCGACTACGCAGCAACGATGACCCGAGAGATGGGAAAGCCCATCTCCCAGGGTATCGCCGAAGTAGAGAAATGCGCCTGGGCGTGCGATCACTACGCGCAGCACGGAAGCACCTACCTCGAGAACGATTCCCATCCGAGTCCTGCGGGATCGACCGTCGAGACAGCCTACGAATCGCTCGGACCGATTCTGGCGGTGATGCCGTGGAACTTTCCGTTCTGGCAAGTGTTCAGATTCGCAGCGCCGAATCTAACCGCGGGTAACGTCGGACTGCTAAAACACGCCTCGAACGTCCCCGGCTGTGCACAGGCGATCGAGGCGGTCTTCGAAGAGGCCGGCTACCCCGCGAACGTTTTCCAGTCGTTGTTGATCCCCTCCGACCTGGTCGACGACGTCATCGAAGACGAACGCGTCAAAGCCGCGACCGTCACCGGCAGCGGCCCGGCGGGACGCGCCGTGGCTTCGACCGCGGGAGACCAGCTCAAGAAGACTGTTCTCGAACTCGGCGGCAGCGATCCGTTCGTCGTCCTCGACGATGCCGACCTTACGGACGCGGCCGAGACGGCCGCATGGGCGCGCAATCAGAATGGTGGTCAATCATGCATCGCCGCGAAGCGATTTCTCGTCCAGACGGGCGTGTACGACGACTTCCTCGATCAGTTCGTCGACGAAATCGAGTCGCTCACAGTCGGCGATCCGATGGACGAACAAACCGACATCGGCCCGCAGGCACGCACAGATCTCATGGAGGACCTCCACGAACAGGTCGACGCGAGTATCGAAGCAGGTGCGCGAGCCCTCATCGGCGGCGAACCGATGGACCGTGACGGTGCGTACTATCCGCCGACCATCCTCGTCGATGTGCCCGAGGACTGTCCGGCTGATAGCGAGGAAACGTTCGGCCCCGTCGCTGCAGTCTACGAGATCGACGACGAAGCGGCGATGGTCGAAAAAGCCAACGATACCGAATTCGGGCTCGGGGCGAGTATCTGGACGAACGACCGCGAGCGCGGCCGGCGCCTCGCCCGCGAGATCGACGCCGGTTGCGTCTACGTCAATCAGCTCGTAAAGTCAGATCCAAGAGTCCCGTTCGGTGGTATCAAAAACTCCGGCTACGGTCGCGAACTCGCGCGGGAGGGCATGCTCGAATTCGTGAACCGAAAAACGGTTTGGGTCGAGTAGCGACCGCTGGACCCGGTCCACTGACGCCTTGCTCGAGACGCTACTCGTGGCGTCGGTCGAACGAAGGAATCGACTGACGAACTGCTCGAGTTTCGGCTTCAGTTAAATACTATCGGAGAACATGTTCTCTTCAATTCCCGAGCCTCAAGAATCTACTCAGCCCGTTATACGCCGGCTTTTCATAGGATAACTCGTTATGAGCGATCGTATCGGTGCGCCCGGATTGGGGCTATCGCGACGTGAATTTATTGCGGCTACCGGCGGCGTTGCGGCACTGGCCGGCTGTTTGAGCCAGGAAACCCAACCGAACACCCAGTCAGTTGAGTCGTCTAGTGACCCGAAAGTGGGGGCATCGGGATCGGATCTCCCGTGGACGAGTTCTCCAGCGGTCGTTCAGGTCGACGAGCAGGGCGGAGCCGTAACGTTGCAATCGGTGACGTCCCGCCATGCCGTTCATCCGCTCGATTCGATGGGCGGACCAGTGGAACTCTCACGGGTCTGGGCGTTCAAAGCCGACGACGGCAAACCGAGCGTTCCCGGTCCGATTCTCCGAACGACCGAAGGAAACGACATCGAGGTAACGCTCGACAACACGGACGCCGACATGCCCCATACGCTGCACTTCCACGGCGCGCGAAAAACCTGGGAGAACGATGGCGTGCCGACCACGACCGGTATCACAGTCAACCCCGGTGAGAAACACACCTACACTATCCCGGCAAACGTTCCGGGGACACACCTCTATCACTGTCACTACCAGACCCATCGTCACATCGATATGGGAATGTACGGCATCTTCCGCGTCGATCCGAACGGATACGAGCCGGCCGACAAGGAATACTTCTTCACCCTCAAAGACTGGGATTCCAGGCTGAATCGCCAGTTTGCAGGCGAGGACGTCGACTACGATCCCCGCCACCGTAACCCGGACGTGTTTACGATTAACGGAAAAAGCCTTCCACGAACGCTTCACCCGGAGGACGGCTCTCCGATCGTCGTCGATCGCGGCGATACGGTTCGATTACACATGGTCAACGCGGGCTACATGTCCCACCCCATGCACACTCACAATCACAGATTCCGTCTCGTCGAGAAAGACGGCGGCCAGATCCCCGACGCAGCCCAGTACGAACAGGACGTCACCAACATCGCACCCGCGGAACGCCACACCGTCGAGTTCGACGCTGACGCCGATCCCGGCATCTACCTCATGCACTGCCACAAGGTCGACCACGCGATGAACGGTAACGCCTATCCCGGCGGCATGGTCAACGGAATCGTCTACCGCGACGCGATGGACACCGACGTCTTCGCTGACCTCATGACATACGCAGGTTACAATAACTGACCGCTCGAGGTCGAAACTGCACGCGGTGATCCCGACCGTCCGTTGCCGAAATCGGTATGTTGCTCGAATCTTCGTCCGTTTTCGAAGCCCGACAGTCGTGTCCTGACCGTTTCTAACTCCGACCCTCGGATTTCGACCGAACGTCCGATCGGCTGGACATCTGTTTCACGTCAGTGAGCTGTTGATACCCGGCCGAGGTAACGTCGTATCGTCGACAGCCGATCGGATGAATGACATCCGCTTCGTGAAGTCGGTTACACGCCTGTTCGATCGTCAATGGGTGTTCGTTGACAGCTGCTGCGATATCTACGACGTAGAGCGGCCCCGAATCGGCGAGGGTAACGAGTATAGACCGCTGGAGTTGGCTTCCCACCATCTATCTGTCACGATCCGCTTCGTAGGCCGCCAGAAGCTCCCGGTATCGGTTTCGCACCGTCACCGAACTGACACCAGTTCTCTCCCCGACCATCTCCTGTGTGAGCCGATCGCTCGTCAGCTGAGCCGCTCCGTATATCGCCGCAGCCGCGAGCCCAGCGGGGCTCCGGCCGCTATGGAGATCGTCTGCTTTTGCTGCGTCGAGGACCTCGCGAGCGAGATGTTCGGTGTCGTCGCTAACCTCGAGTTCCGACGCGTATTGTGGCAAATAGTGGATGGGATCGGCTGGTTCGATTTCTAAACCGAGTTCGCTCGACAGATACCGGTACGCGCGTTGGATCGGGAGTTTCTCGACTCGACTCACCGTCGCAAATGCAACCAGCGTTCGCGGCGTGCTGTGTTGACGAGCGGCTGCATACAGACACGCGGTCGTCATCGCCTCGATCGATCGTCCCGGGAGCAATCCATCGTCGACGGCGCGGCGATACAGCATTCCGGCGGTTTCGCGACACGGTTCCGGCAATCCCATCGCCGAGGCCATGCGTTCGATCTCGCCGAGAGCCTGTTTCAGGTTCCGTTCCTTGGCATTCTTCGACGTAAATCGTTCGTTCCAGGTCCGCAGCCGCTGGAGTCGTGTCCGTTTTCGTGCCGATATCGCGTTTCCGTATGCGTCTCGATCCTGCCAGCCGATCGTTGTGCTGAGGCCCTTATCGTGTTTTAGTGACGTCGTCGGTGCACCGACCCGTCGCCTGTCGTCCGCAGAATCGTCGAAATTCCGCCACTCGGGACCGTAATCGATTTCGTTCGCCTCGAGGACGAGCCCGCAATCGGTACACGATCGCTCTCCGTGTTCTTCGTCGTGCCGGATCCGGCCCGTACACTCCGGACACGTAGACCGCTGGCGCTCGAGTGAGGGTGCAGTCTCGCGTGTCTGGTTCCGGGTCGGTCCCTCCTCAGCCGTGTCGACGATGGTCCGAGTCATTGGTTGGTGGTCGCCGGAGTCTCGTGCTCCGGTCGCATCCTGTTCTCGTTCAATCTACACCACACCGACAGTATCAACGACAGGCGGATTCCCATAGGCTGGGAACCGGCTGCTTCGTTCTTGCCTGACCGGTGGATATCCGTCGAATCTGGCAGAGACAACGTTTATCCACGTCGGGTAGCCATCACGGGTAAGATGGATCGCAACGTAAATCAGCCCGAAGACGGATCGGACAGGGACGGCGCCCGACCCGAGAACTCCGACACTGACGATACCCCATCTTTCGAGTCTGTCTTCGAGGCAGACGATGACCGCGTCGAACTCGGCCTCGCGCTGCTCGCCAAACTCGAACACGAAACGCTGTCGCTCGCGGAGACGGTCGACCGGATCGAAACGATAACGTCCGATCCGACGGTGACGCGAACGATTCTCGATGAAGCCGAACTCCGCGGGCTCATCGACCGCGAGGACGGAATCGTCCGCCCAAAGAGTCGTCAGTACGTTCGATTCGAGCAGGACGTCATCACGAAAGACGGTGAGTTCTCCTGTCAGCGATGCGGGTCGGGACTGTCAACCGGCTATTTCATCGATCTCGAGACGGGCGAGCTCGGTCCGTTCGGCTCATCGTGCATTCGAAAAGTAACTGGACGTGAGGACTAACGTCCCTGTCTGAGCTCCGAGATAAGCCGATCGATCGTTTGCTGTTGGCGGTCGATAATCTCGCTCTGGCGCTCGACCGCGGTCTCGAGCGCCTCGAGGCGCTCGAGAAGTTCTGGGTCGGTTTCGGGTGGCGATCTGCCACGATCGGCGCCGGATTCAGAACCGATGCCCGCATCGGCCGCCGACGGGTCGAACTCGGATTCCCCGAGGATCGATGCGGTCTCGGTGAGTTCATCACCTTCGTCGGGCTGATTTGTCGTCGCCGAAGCAGCCCCCGACGGCGGGACCGAACCGCCGTTGTCGGGAGGCGATGACGACCCCGGGTCGGTGGGCGTGGCGTCGTCCGTTGCACCATCGGCCAGGGGATCGGCCGATCGGGAGTCCGCCGCGTTGCTCGGCGACCCGCCGGTTGCCTCGTGGTCGTCCGGTTCTGGCGGGTCGGCATCGAGCGGGTCGACACCGCCGCCGAAGTCGACCGATCCGCTGGAACTGCCATCGACGTCCTCTGCGTCACCCACGACGTCGTTGAGTTCCTCGAGTGAACTAACGTCGTGATAATCGAACAAGACCCGCTGTAACCGCTCGCGGAGGTCGTTAGCCGCTTCGTTTGGTGCCTTGATCCGCTGAGGGCGACCGTCGACCGTGAGGACGATCTGGGTCGCCACGCTGCCGTCCTCGAAGGCGAGTTTGGTTACGTCGTCGAAGTGGTATTCCTCGTAATCGTCGTCCCAGACTGCACTCCCGATATGCTTGACGAGCCGATCGCTCGTGAGTATCAGGGTCAGTTCGCTGAATCGATAGGTCTTGACGACCGTCTCCCCGGTATCGGTAATGCCGTTGCCGTTTAACACGCCTGCAAGAACGGGATGGAGTATGTCGTCGGTTTTCCCCGCAGGAATCGCAAACGTCTGCTCGCCGTCAAGTGCGTACTCGAGGGTGAACTTCGTTTTACGCCGGCCTTCCGAAAGGGTCAATCGGTCAGCGTCGTGCGGGAATTCGTCTGCCGATTCGTCGCTCAAGAGGCCGTCAGAACGGTAAACGATGGTTCGGGTCGGCGTAATGAAAATCTCGTCGTCACTACCGAGAGAGATCCGCGCCGCAATCTCTTCGCCGTCGAGAGTAGAGTGGACGATACCGGGAACGCTCATGCACTGTCGTTTGTAACACCATATGATAAATCCGTGGGTCCACGTTACACGGCGATGGCGAATGGGAAGCTTAAAGAAACGGACTGCACTATCCGTAATCGAGCCCGGGTGGCTTAGCTGGACATAGCGCCGCACTCATAGGGTTCAGAGATTCGGTGCGGTTTCGCCTTGGAAGCCTCCGTGTCCCTCGAGGACTGCCGAGCCTCGAACCTGGGACATGCGGAGATCGAGGGTTCGGAGCCCTCCCCGGGCACTTATCAAATTCTTTACATGCCCACGTAAGAACCCCCTCTCAAGGGCGTGGGTGTATCAATTCCCACAGTGCCGCTGCTGTAAGCGATGAACCACATCCCGCGATAGGGACTTCTAACGGAGGTGTCGAAGCGTGAGTTTTGCGAGCGACGGGTCGGGCCCGTTCTGCGGAGCCCTCGGTTGTACCGAGGCAGCCGACGTCGTGATCGATCACCCCGAACGTGGAGAGATCGTCGTCTGTAACGACTGCACAAGCGGCTACGTGGTGGTTCGCCATGTATGAGGACGCTATTGAACGCTCTTGGTGGTCTGACGAACGTACGGCGACGTGGGGACGTCTCGACGAAGCCACTCGAGAGGTTGTTTCCTCGTACGATGACAACGGACTGATCGGCAGTCTGTCGCTCCATCCGAGTGCTCCGAATCCGAACGGAATCAACGCGGGCATATCGCCCGACGAGTGGCACGTTACGCTCCCGTACGAGGAGGGCCGTGTTGACGTGAAGACGATAGCGTCGCTCCTCTCCGGCGAGTTAGACGCTCCCATCACGATTCGACCCCGAACCGACGAGTGGGAACCCGGATTCTGGCTCATCATCGAAAACGCCGAGCGGTCACTAAGCACGGATACCGACCGGGGTGAGACCGATGACTGAAGGCCCGAATGTTCGACCGAAAGATGCCCTCCAGGTCGCTCAACGCGCATTGCAGAAGTGTAACGAACTCGAGGAGAATCTCAAGGATCTTCGTGCTGATCACGCCGACATGCTCGAGGAGCTCACCGCAATGCAGCTTCGCCTCTCAGAGATCGACGACGACACCGATTATCGTGATCTGTCGCTCGACACCAAGGTTGGGATGGTCCGAGAACATGCCTACCAAAAGGCCGTCAATGGTCACGGTCGGGCGGCCCTGACCTACGACGACGTCATGTGGGAGGTGTTCGACGGCGAGCCTGGAAACAACCACTGCTATCGGTTGCTCAGGCGAGCAGCCGGATACAACAACGACGGTGAGCAAATCCACGACATTCCAGGATTCAACCTGGACGAAAGTAGCCGGCCGATGAAATTGACCGTTAACGCCAGCGAAGCAAAAGCTGGAGTTGCGTTTTCTTCCCGGAATAATCCAGTTCGGGAGGAGGTGCGCTAAGGATGGGTTTCTTCCACCGAGGTATTCCCCCTCCACTTTCACACTGAGAAAGTTGCGTTGTACAACTCCTGTAAAAAACCATCCGCTACTGCCGGGTCCGCCGAATTCGACGCCGTTCGACGCCGTCGTTCGCGTTTGGAACGTCTCGATTCGGTTTTATTCCGGCGATAAAAGAGACCGCAACCGATCGATGTCACAAACCCAAACCGAAGACGAGCCAACCACGGATCGCCTGGCGACGACGTTCTATCGTCGCTACTACAAAGAGGCGATCGGGAGACTGGCGCAACGCTATCCGAACGAACAGCGATCCCTCGAGGTCGACTGGCGAGACGTCCACAAGTTCGATCCAGACGTCGCCGACGACTACCTCGCGGCACCGGAACAGATGCAGCGGTATTTCGAGGAAGCCCTCCGGATGTTCGACCTCTCGATTGACGTCGAACTCAGCGCACACGTACGCGTGGGAAACCTCCCGGCGGAATACACGTTCTACCCCGGCGAGTTTTCCCCATCGGAGCACCTCGGGGACTACCGGTCGATACGTGGCGAGATCACGAAGGCGACCGACGTCTACCCGAAGATCGAGGAAGCCGCGTTCGAGTGCCAGCTCTGTGGCACACTCACTCGTGTCCCTCAGTCTGACGGCGACTTCCAGGAGCCTCACGAGTGCCAGGGCTGCGAACGCCAGGGCCCATTCCGCGTAAACTTCGATCAGTCGGAGTTCATCGACGCCCAGAAGCTTCGAATCAAGGTCCCACCAGAGCTCGCCGATGGCGCCGGACAGAAGATTGACGCGTTCGTCGAGGACGATATCGCAGGGACTGCGACGATCGGCGATCGCGTCATCGTCTCGGGGACGATCCGATTCGAGCAGGACTCCGCGGGCACCCAGAAGAAACCGAAGTTCGACCCGTACCTCGAGGGCCACCACATCGAGATCGAGGAGACTGACCAACAAGATCTCGACGTCGACTCACAGGAACGAAAACGGATTCGAGAGCTGGCCGACGGCGCAGAAGGCGAACCGCTGGACGTCGCGTCCGAATCCCTCGCCCCGAAGATCTACGGCTACGACATCGAGAAGAAAGCGCTTATCCTCGCGTTGGTCTCTGGGGGTCGGATCCAGTACCCAACTGGAGACTCCGACCGCTCAGATCTCCACGTCCTCCTTCTCGGCGATCCTGGAACTGCGAAGTCGAAGCTGATCGATCGTGCTCAACAGATCGGCTGGAGAACGGTCGGCGTCTCTTCGAAGCGAGCGACCGTTCCTGGACTCACGGCGGCCGCTGAACAGGATGATTTCGGCGACGGTGAGTGGGTGATGAAAGCCGGTGCGTTCGTGAAAGCCAACGGCGGCACCGTCTGCATCGACGAGCTCGACGACATGAGCCCCGACACACGGGCGGGGATGCTCGAACCGATGAGTAAGCAGCGATTCAGTGCGACGCTCGCCGGCGAGAACGTCACCTTCCAGACCGAGACTTCGGTGGTCGCCGCGGGGAACCCGCGAGACGGACGGTTCAATCCGTACGAACCCATCCCGGAACAGTTCGCATTCGACTCAGCGCTCATCTCCCGTTTCGATCTCGTGTTCACGATGCGAGACAAGCCCGACAAGCAAGAGGATCGGGAGATCGCCAATCACATCCTCGCCTCGCGTGACGCTGCGAAACGAGCGAACCTCGAGAATCATGACGAGGATGATCTCGAGTCGATCCAGACGCCGGTCGATGGCGAGGTTCTCCGGAAGTGGATCGCCCTCGCTCGGCAGCAGGATAATCCGCCGTTCGTCTCTCGCGAGGTCCGCAATCAGCTGCGGGATAACTGGCTCGAACTCCGCGGGATGTACGATTACGACGAGAACGAACCGATCCCGGTCACCTTCCGAAGCCTCGAGGGGCTGACTCGAGTCTGCGAGGCGCTCGCGAAGTTCGAGTTCTGCGACAAGATCCACCAGCGCCACGTCCACCAAGTGTCGAAAATCGTCGGACGGTCGATGGACGACATCGGGAAGAACGAAGACGGCGAACTCGACGCGGACATCCAGGAGGTGGGCGAATCGAAGGACCAGCGCAGTCGCCGGAAATTCCTCGCTGGCGTCATCAAGGAACTCGAGGAAGAGTACGACAACGGCATCCCACGCGAGGACATTATCGAGCACGTCCAGGACGAACTCGAGCGAGATTACGACGCCAGTAAACTCCACTCTGATATGGACAAATGGCTCCAGCAGGGGGCAGCGACTGAGCCACAGACCGATCACATCCGCTATCTGGGGAGGGCGTGACCATGTCGATGCAACAACAACGCCAGGAACAGACCGAAGCAGAACGCCGCAAACGGACCAAAGAGGTTTACGAGGCGCTCATCCGGGCCGTCGACTACAACTCTGGCCACATGCAGCCCCCACTCGCAAAGCAGACGTCGGTCATCGGCACGCTCCACGGCGCGGGCTACGGCCGCTTCGGCCTCGATGAACTCCATAAAGCGATCACAGCTGCTCGTCGGAACGGCGATTTGTTCCGAGCGACGGACGACGAGGGCGACACGCGGCTGGGGATCAACAACGCCGAGAGATTGCTCGAAAAGATCGAAACAAATCGCTCACGCGTTGATGAGCCACGGCGGGACGTGATCGGGTTGGCAAATCGACGCCGCCAACAGTTGCGGGGTGATCAGGATGAGCGGTAACTCCTCGTTCGATACTGAGCGATCTCTCGAAGTCCAATGTGACGTTTGCCTCGAAGAAATCCTCCAGGCAAGAGAATTGGCAACGACAGAAGAGCAGCTTGAGACGCTAAATGAAGCGTACGGAGCTGTCGAGTACGTGAAAAGGGAGGCTGGTCGCAATGAGTAGCGACGGCACTGAGCGATTCCGCTACACACTCGTTGGCTGTGGCGGACAGAAACGAGATTGTCGCAACACGCTCGCCTACAACCTCTACACGTCAGGGTGGTTTCGGTGGAACCGCGCCTATGCGCTCTGGTGCGGGGACTTTCAATCGATCCTCTCGGCGAAGGGCGTTATCCCGTGGATCGCTTACTTCGAACCCTACGACCTTCGGATCACCGACTCCGGGTTCAAGGGCGAGGACGAACCGAACCACGATAGCGTCGTCGACTGGGCCGATTACGTCGCCGACCACGTCGATGAGACGATCCACTACCACACCGACGAGGACGCGATCGAGATCGTCGTGCTACACGCACAGTCCTACGTGAATCTACTCCGCGACCGCCTCGCCGACGTGGCCGCAAACTACGACGCCGTCGACGTGACGATCCGCTACCCATTCGACGATACGGGCGGGAACGGCCAGCAGATGCACTGGGCGCGAGAGCAAGTCGCCGCAGAGCGTGGTGCCGATCCCGACGACTTGGAGTTGAACGCGCTGTTCTGCGACTCCTGCGAACGGGCGGCGCGGAACGCTAAAGTCTACCCGCCCGGACGGGTCACATCGCCAGGGAGCGGGATGGCCCCCGAGTGGTGGACCGCAGACGGCGCGTGGCTCTGCGAGTCCTGCCGCGAGCTGACGGACGGCGACGCGGAACCGGTTGATATCGAGACGCCGAATCCCGAGGGACATCCACCCGACGAGATCCAGGCGACGTTTGGGAGGTGGTCCGCGTGACGGACTCAGACGGCAGTAACCGTTGCCCGAAGTGCGACCTCCGTTTCGAAAGAGTCCGCGCACCCGGTATTCGAGACGTGGATTGGGATGGGAGGGTGATGTTACATCCGTGCTGTTGCGTCGTAAGCGTCCGATCACTACAGACGGACAGTGAACGTTCAACGCGAACCGGAGGGGGTGAGCAGTGATGCGTCACCCCGACGGCCACTGTCAGAAGTGTGGCGAACCACTGCGAATCATTCCATGTCTCAACTGCCGACAACGGGGTGACGGCGATGCAGAGTGACGAGGATACACCGATCGGGGGCGGAAAAGTCCATGCGAACAAGGGCTCGATGCACGCCTTCCTCAACGCCGACGCCACTCGTGCACTCGGCGTCGACGGCGGAACCGAACTCGATGTCTTCGACGAAGGAGACCACCTCCGAGTCGTCCCGCGCGAGGATTCCCCAGCTCGAACTGTCGAGTGTGTCCACTGCTCCAAGACCGTCCGAGCAAACGAAACCGCCGACCATCACTTCGAGCACCATCCCGAACAACGCTACGACCCGGTCTGGTACCACCCGGAGGAGGATCAACGATGAGTGTCTTCGAGGACACCTACGAACTCTGGTACAACTCCCTCGAGCACGACGATGTCCCGACCATCGAAGGCCCGCCGTCGATCGTGACACTCCAGGAGGCGGCCGACCGCTTCGAACAGTTGGGCAACAATCGCAATGACGGTACGCTCGTGATCTCTATCGAGATGGCCCGCGCGATCCCACGAGGGTGGATCATCTACCAGCACCAGATCAGTGATGTCGAACAGTTCGACCCCATCGACAACATGGTAACCGTCGTCACAAACATCGAGGGCCGCGAAGCGTTCATCTGCCGGTCGGATGCAGTCCGCCTGGACATGACGATCCTCGAGCCCGGTGGTGTCGTCGCGATCGACTTCAATCGAGGTGAGTCCGATGACTGACGACACCCACCACTACAGCCGAGAGAACTACGCTGGCCGCACACTGATCAAGACTCGGTACCGGTCCACGTGCCCAGCCTGTAACACCACTGTCCAGGCAACGCCCCTTCTGGAAGCGAACCGTAAACCCGGCCATATCTGGGTTCGGTGCCGAGACTGCGAACGAATCGTTCGGTGCAAACAGACCGCGACCGAGGCCACCTGATGACCGAACTACTCACTGACGAGGAGATCGAGGGCCTGCCACCGAGCGCGAAGTTCGTCCTCTGGATCCTCGAGGACGAGGGGGAGCTCACCCAGCAGGAACTGAACGAGCAAATCACGCTCCCATCACGCACGGTCCGATGGGCGCTCAACCGGCTCGAAGACGAGGAGATCATTGAGTCCCGGCCCTACACGGGTGATGCTCGAAAGTCAGTCTACACGATTTCTGGCACAGACACCTCAGATACGTGAGAAGCGTCGATTATCGCAACAATCTCGTCTGTTAAAGGGTTCACTCACGATACCTGATAGTAACGGCTGTACCCAATCGATCCCCGATCGAGGCAACGACGACGTCGGGGCTCGGCCGACAGCCAGCGGCTTCTCCTACCATGTCCACTACAGCCCACACCCTCGGCGAGGTACAGGGCCGGGATGAACCGGATCGCGTCTTCCGGCGTTACGTGTTCAGCAACCCTGAGACGTGCTCCAATTGCTTCCAGACGCTCAAGAGCGATCACCGACGCATCGCTTGGGGCACGCAAGGCCGCGACCAGGAGCCAAAGGCCACCCGGGCCGAATCCATCCGGGCCTACAAGACCAACCCTGGCGAGATCGGTCCCCAAGGGCCACTCCTGGGGACGCGACAGGTCGATAACACGTCAATCGCGAGGTACCCTGTCCGAACTGTCTGTGAGGACTGCGGGACTATCGCCGGACGAGCAGATTCAGAGACGCTAAGCCGACGAGAGGCACTCTCGAGGGTGGAGAATCTTCACGGTCGGCTTCACGAACTTGGCGAACCAGTGCGACTCGATCGCTTGAAACACGCAGTGGGCCACCTCAAGTCACTACCCAAGTTTCGTGGTTACGATACCGAGGTCTTCGAGGCCGCAACCACGGTGTGCATCCGACGAGCTCGCCGCTGATCCATGACAGTCCAGTCCATCGCCGAAGGCCAACCGGTCGAGATCCGCTTCGCCGGTCGCGACGTCCAGGGCGTCGTCGACGAGATCCGCTGGTCACCATCGTTCTCAAACACGCATCCGGAGATCGTCGTCGACGCCGACGGCACGACGATCACGACCGGTCAGCCGAACGTTCGGCCCCGATGACGTCCGACGTCGCCCCTGCCCCGTCGGAATGAGGGATCCATCAACGCTCTCGTTGACACACCACGCTTCGGGGCGGGTACCATTCCGCGACTATCAGACTCCACGGGCCGTCCCGACCGCGCCGGGAGATCGGCCGGGAAGGCCTCTCGTCACCAGAGACCCGGCGCTTTTCCATACACGAAACTCGATACAACCATGACTGACGATCCAACCGTAGTGAGCCGAGCCCTTCGCGTTTTCCGCGAAGCCGGCGCACCATCCGAAGAGAGTACAGACCGAAACGGCGCGTTCTCGTATCACGCCGAGACACACGCCGCCGGCGTCGGGATCGGTGTCGGCGCCGCAGCGGGAGCGACTGGCGACTACCGTATCGTCGGCGCAATCGTCGCGCTGGCGTTCGGCCTTAATCGAGGACCGTCGCTCTCGAGCGCCCGCATCGGCGAGGACATCAAACAAGAACCACACTACGCCCTCGGTGGGCTGGCACTCGGCCTTTTGATAGGAACGTTCGTGTGAGCGACCACATCGATGCCATGGCGACGAGACAACACCACTCTACGACGCGCGAATCGATCAAGAAGTGTAACGATTCCATCTCGAGGCGATTTCACGTGACGCTTGCCGTATACAAGACGATCAAGGCGACTACCCAGCTGCTGGGCGTCGTCGCTGGTATCATCGCCCTTCAACAGGGCGCAGATCCACTGACGACGATCGTCGTTATCGGAGGCGTGATCTTCGGCCCTGAGTATATGGAGATGATTCTCACTCGAGACGAGAATCGAGAGGAGTAGAACATGACCGACGAGGAGATCTGTGGCTACGAGGGAACCACGACTGGCGAGCCGTGCCGCCACCCGGCCGGAAGCTGTCCCGTTCCCTCCCACTCGGACGACGGAGCCGAGAATCCCGGGAGACCATCGCTTTTCACCGACGAACTCGCCCAAGAAGCCGTCGACGCTGCTCGAGAGGTCTACAGCTATGCAGGTATCGAACGCGCGATCGGTGTCGGTGAAGGGACGATCAACAGCGACGGTGGGTGGCTTGACCAGGATCTAACCTTCACCGACGCCGACGGAAACGAGCGGCCCTTTTCCCAAGCCCTCGAGCGCGCGCGTGGAGAGGGTGAACGTGACCTCATCCGGGGAGGTCTCTACAACGAGGACATGGACACGTCGATGGCGAAGTTCCTCCTCGCCAGCTCGTACGGTCATAAGAAATCCGAGAAGCGAGAACACGAACACTCCGGGCCTGACGGGAATCCAATCGAGGTGACTGTCAATCGTGAGCGCTACGAATCAGACGAGTGAGCCAGTCGAGATCGGTGGTCAGTACTGGGATGCCCAACTCGAGACGTTCGACGCCCTCGAGTCCGGCGAGTACGACGTCGTCGTCTTCCGTGCGGGCTACGGTGGCGGGAAGACCCTCCTGGGCAGCGACTTCGTCATCGGCGAGGCGATGCAGATCCCTAATGGGCACTCGCTCGTGCTTGCACCGGACAAGACGAAAGGCGGTCCCGCGACGTACAAGGGATTTTACGAGCGTCTCCCGGGCGAGAACACCGTCCCGAACGATGCCGACGGCGATCCGGAGAACTCGCCGATCGTCGCCGGCCACCACGGAACCAAGCACCGAGTCACACTGATCAACGGCCACATCATCCAGCTGGGCGGCGCCGATATCTGGAGCCGCTTCGCCGGCACCGAGTTCAACGTGATCTGGTGTGACGAGGTCGCCCACTACGGCACGACCGATCTCTACGACCTCCACGAGATGCTGGTCACACGCCAGCGGACTGAACAGGGCCCGAACGTCACGCTCTGGACGTCGACGGGCAACGGCTTCAACCAGTTCTACGACATCACCGAGCGCCAGATCCAGCCCGACGGAGAGGGTGGTGAGGAGAAGCTACCGTGGGCCGATCGGATGAAGGTGATCGTCGGCGACACGCGAGACAACCCGTTCCACAACGAACTCGAGAAGATGCGGGCGCAGTTCGAGGGAACAGCACGGGAGGAGCAAGCGTTAGAGGGTGAGTTCGCGGCCGCAGAAGGCCTCGTTTACTCACAGTTCACTCGTGAACACCACGTCGTCAACGAGACCGACGTTGGCGATCTCGTCAACTGGGATGCGACACCGATCTACGGTTACGACGCTGGCTGGGACCATCCGCGCGTCTTCGTCGAGTGGCGGCCCACCCATCTCGACCAGTGGATCGCCGTCGACCTGTACTACCAATCCGAAAAACCGTTTGACGACCTCTGCGACCCCGATACAACCTCTGGATGGGTATATGACCGCGAAAAAGAACGCGGAACGGTCTACTGCGAGCACGAACCGGAGCACATTTTGAAGCTACGACAGGCTGGCTTTCGGGCCGTTAAAGCGGAGAAGAGCCTCGATGAAGGGATCCCATACGTTCGTGGCCTCCTCGAACGGAAGGGTGATCCCGAGCGCCCGGGCCTACTCGTCTCGGACCGATGCGCCGAGTTGATCCAGGAGTTCCAGAGCTACAAGGAGGAGCACGTCGGGAAGTCCGGCGACGTCCCGGACCACGCACTCGACGCCAGCCGGTACGCGCTGTTCACACACACGCCGGCATCGACGTCGTCGGACGACTCGAGCGGGGTGAGTTACGTATAATCCATGACTGACACAAACGGACCACACCACGACTTCGAAGGCATCGTAGGCTGGGAGACTGACGAGGCTCGAGCGGAGTCCGTCGACGACGACCGCTGCGTCTGGTGCAAGTGGCCTCGAGATGAGTGGGACGACGACGTCGATGCCCACGAGATCGACACCGGCGAAGTAGTGTGTTCGAACTGCCTCGGCGACCAGCGTCGGTACAAGCGCACGGTCACGTTCGACCTGTTTTACCCTGGTCACTGGGCCGATGATGATCAGAATGAGGCGATCGGTGAGAAGTACGGAGACCTCCTCGAGGCTGCAGGGGTCGGCAATCACATCTCTCGTATCTCAAATGCAAATCGCTACGAGGTGATGAGTGACGATGAGTAGCGCAGACGAAGACGCGAAGGTCTCGGTCAACGTCGAGGGAATCGGCGGCGAGAACAGACTCTCGAAGGCCGAGAACTCGACGCAACTCCCCGACCGCCGGGTCCGGTCGCTAAACCTCGGCGTCAAGCCGCCGTACAACCCGGACCGTCTCGCCTCGTTTCTCGAGTTGAACGAGACGCTCGCCGTCGGGATCCGCAAGAAGTCCCGGTACGAGGTCGGTTACGGCTTCTCGATCGTCCCGCACACGGACGTCGACCCGGACGAGGCGAGCGACGATGAACGCGAGACCATCCGTGACTTTTGGCGGGGTATCGACTCACGCTGGCAGACAAAAGCCCGGCAGACCGCCGAGCCGACAACTCCCGAAGAAGTCCTCGAGCTCGCACGCCAGGACTACCACCTGATTGGCTGGGGCTGTCTCGAGATCCTCACGAACCTCGAGGGCGAACCGGTCGGCCTCGCACACGTCCCCGCGAACACCGTCCGTGTGCGCAAGCCCCAGAGCCGCTTCGATCAGCCGCGTCACCCAGAGGGCGGGCAGTTCATCGGGGCCGACGACGCCGAACTGGCGAGTCGGGGGTACGTCCAGAAGCGCGACGGTCGGCGCCGGTACTTCGGCGAAGCGGGTGACCGGTATCGTGGACAGGGTGAGGACGATCGCGATGAGCCGATCTTCGTCGACCGCGAGACGGGCGACGTCGTCCAGGGGAGTGCGGAGGAACTCGAGAACGCGCCGGCGAATGAGCTTATCTTCGTCACGAACCCCAGCCCGCTCTCGGACGACTACGGTGTCCCCGACTGGGTCAGCGCCACCCGGACGATCGCGGCTGACGAGGCAGCGAAGGACTACAACGCGGACTTCTTTGACAACGACACGATCCCACGGTTCGCGATCAAGGTCAAAGGGGGCGCGCTCAAGGAAGAATCCAAGAAAGACCTGCGGCAGATGCTCAACGGGCTTCGCGAGGAGCCCCACCGGACGGTCATTCTCGAAGTCGACAAGTTCGAAACGGACCTCGATGAGGACGTCGAGATCGACCTCGAACCGCTGGGCCAGGGCATCAGCGAGGAGATGTCCTTCGAGGCCTTCCGCGAGAAGAACGAGGCAGAGATCGCGAAGGTCCTGGAGATCCCACCGATCAAGATAGGGAACACGGAGACGTCGAACCGGTCGAACTCCGACGTCCAGGACCGCGAGTTCGCCCTCGAGGTCATCCAGCCGGAGCAACACAAGTTCTCCGAGCGTCTGTATCGGATCCTCCACCAGCAGGCGTTCGATGTCCGTGACTGGACCCTCGAGTTCGAATTGCGGGGAGCAGACCAGCCCAAGGAGGACGCGGAGGTCGCTCGGCGAAAGATCAGTGCAGTAAACGGGGCGATCCCGGTCAACCGTGCGCTCGAGATGATCGGCGAGGAGCCGCTCCCCGACGATCACCCAATCGACGGCGACACGCTCATTGCGGACATTGGGAACGGGCGCCCTCCTGGACAACCTGGCGAGGACCAACCGGGCGATCCACCGGCGGATGTCGAGGAGCAACTCCCACCGGTGGAGAACAAGATCGGCGAGCGCGACTGGGCCGACGTCGAGCCTAAACTCCTCGCGAAGGATCAGATCGAGACCCAGCAGTTCGATTCGAGCAACCTGGACGAGGGTCTGTACGACTACGAGGACCAGGAGCTATATCTCTCGTTCAAGCGCGACGGCGGCTCGAACTCGCTGTACGCCTACACGGAGGTTCCGACGTCCGAGTGGTCGGGGCTGACGTCGGCCTCGAGCCACGGCGGCTATCACTACGATTCGATCCGGCTGTCCTACCCCTACGTCGAGATCACGAACTTCCACTCGCGGCTGCCGGAAGGCGAGACGCCCGACGACCCGCCGGACGACGTCCCGTCGATTTGACGCGGCCAACGCCGATGACCCAGGGAGACACCCGACTACCCTGAGCGAGGCTCGACCGGGCGCACGTTTTGCCATGACGACCAAAAACAGCAACAAACAGCGCGGCGAGAAGCGTGGCGTCCTTTCGACCGGTCGAGCCAAAGACCTCGAGGACGCCGACACGGACGCCGACGACGAAGATGAACAGGAGGGCTGACACATGCCTCCGGTAACGAAAGCAGGCGGCGAGCAGTTCCGTAAGGACGTCGCGTTCGTCACGAAGGACGACGACGAGCAGATCGCCGCCGGTATCGTGATGGTCCCCGACAAGGCGGACCTTCAGAACGATTTCGCTCGCGAGGAGACCATCCGCGGCTTCGCCGACCAGTTCGAGGCGTTCGTCGAGGCCGGCGAGGCAGGCGGCGGCATCATGCACGCCGTCTTCCCCGACGGCTGGATGGAACTCGAGCGAAACGAGGTGCTCGAGGAGAACGAGGAGATCGGCGGGCAGACCGTCGATGCCGGCGCATGGGTCCAGGAGTGGCGCATCGAGAACGCCGACCTCTGGGAGCTCATCGCCGACGGCATCCTCGAGGGCTACTCGATCGGGGCGATCCAGGTCGACTGGAACGGCCCGTTCGACCAGGACGAGGTCGACGACGTCGCCGTCCCGGACGATCTCGGCGAGGACCCACTCATCTGGGAGCTCACCGACGGGATCATCCGCGAGGTTTCGGCCGTCGACATCCCAGCAGTCCCCGACGCCCAGATCCTCGAGACGAAGGACGCCGCCGAGAAGCGTCTTGGCGACTACCTCGGCGATCCCGACGGGTTCGTCGAGGAGGCCCAGCAGCGCGGCCACTCCGAAGTCGAAGCCGAGCGACTGTGGGACGTCTTGAACGAGGCGGTCACCGTCGACGGCTCGGCCGAGCCAGGTGAGAAGAGCATCTTCCACCGGATCGGCAAGGCCGCCGTGGACACGTTCCTCGGCGCCGATGACAGCGGCACGGACTCGCGGAAGGCGGACAGCGGCGAGGCGGAGTGTTGGGTATGTGGCGACGAAGCGACGTTCCAGAACGAGGATCCGCCGAACGAGTTGCTTTGTGACGAGCACGCTGACCCGCAAGGCGACCGCGCCACCGAGCTATCCGTGTCCACGAAAGAGGGCCGGACGCTCTCGACGTCGAACCGCGACTCACTGTTCGCGACGATCGACTCCTCGCTGGACGTCCTCCAGGACGCGGGCGTCGATCACGGCATGACACGGTTCACCGACCGCGAGGACACAGCCTTCGACCTCACCGAGCACAGCGCTCGCGAGTGGTCGAACCCGGACGACGACGAGGACGAGGAGACGGACGTATCGCCCGTCAACAACGCTGCCGGCGGCGACACGCCGGACGACACAGACAACACCACAGACATGACTGACGACAACCCTGACGACCCGATGGGCGACGCCCCCGAGTGGGCGAAGGCCCTCGACGACCGCATCGACGATCTCGAGACCGACAAGGACGCTGACGGAGAGGCTGACGACCCGCTCAAGGACGCACCCGAATGGGCGAAAAACCTCACCCAGCGCGTCGACGAGATCGAGGAGAAGGCCCTCGATGGCGACGGCGAAGAGGAGAAGCCCGAATGGGCGAAGGATCTCGAGGCTCGTATCGACAGAATCTCCGAGCAGAGCGGCGTCTCGACGCAACTCGAACGCTCGGCTGACGGCGAATCGGATGAAGACGACAGCGGACTGGGGGGCCTGGGGAAGGCCCTCTCCTAACGAGGTGACTTCTACATGAGTACCAACACCATCGACGCGGTGCGACAGCAGAACCAGCAGGCCACCCTCTCGCAGAAAGACGTCGATCTCGCAACCCTGGACGGCTTCCAGCTGCCGAGTGACGTCACTGAGGAATTCCTCGAGCGGATGCAGAAGGAGATCCCGATCCTCGGGATGGCCGACACCATGACTCTCGGACGTCTCGAGCAGGAGGTCCCGCAGTTCGGGGTCCCGCTGCTCTCTGGCTCCGCTCGCGACGAGGAGGCGACCCGGACGAGCAACTCTGCGGTCGAGTCGGGCTACGTCAAGTTCAACGCGACGGACAAGTCCTACTACATCCTCGTCGAGCCCAAGCGCGACGCGCTCAAGAACACCCACTACGGGCCCGAGCAGTTCGGCGACTACATCGTCGACCAGTTCATCCAGCGGTGGGCCAACGACGTTGGCCTCATCGGAATCCGGGCGGGCGCCTCGAGTGGCAACCTGCAGTCGATCGGCGGCGCCGCCGATCTCGACTCGACGTGGGACGGCTGGATCGCGCGTGCCGAAGAGGACACGCAGAGCCAGGACGACAGCAACGACTCCACCCGGATCGGTCTCGAAGACACGACGACGGCGGAAGCTGAGTCCATGCCGTCGGTCGACATGGCGAGCACGGCACCGGACACGAAGATGTTCAACGACACGATCCAGACGCTGGATTCACGCTACCGTGATCCGGACGATGTCGTGTTCCTGATGTCGCCGGACAAGGTCCAGGAGTACGTCTTCTCGCTCACCGAGCGCGAGGATCCCCTGGGAAGCGCAGTCGTCTTCGGCGACTCGGACATCACGCCGTTCAGCTACGACGTCGTCGGCATCAACGGCTGGCCGGACAGCTACGCGATGCTCACCGACCCTAGCAACCTCGCCTTCGGCCTGTTCGAAAACATGGAACTCGACCAGTCCACGGACACCGACAAGGTCCACGAGAACCGGCTGCACTCCCGGAACTGGATGGAAGGGCAGTTCGACTTCCAGATCAAGGAACTCCAGGCCGGCGTCCTGGTCAAGAACATCGCCTAAATGGTGGTCTGAATGGCTGGACCTACAACCAACGCGGAGATCCGCAATCGCTACGAAAGCGGCGACCCGCTCAACGACGGCGCACCAGGCAACGTCGCGACCGACGCGCCGGCAAATGGAGCGGACACGGTCGTCGGCGCGGATACGGACGTCCACGTCGTCACCGCCGACGGGACGAACAACGTCGACCTCTCGAGCGCAGAGACGGAAGGTCGCGAGGTCACCGTCGTCCACAACGGCGGGGCCAACACGCCGACCGTGTCGTTCACTGACGCGGACTTCGTCGGCACCGGACCGAGTAACATGACCAGCGCGGGCGCAACGGCGACCGTCCGCAACATCGATGGCACGGCTTCGGGCTGGGTCGTCGTCGCCACCGGGAGCGCCTGATCATGCCGACGGTTGAGAAAACCCACGGCAGTCGGGTTTACATCCGCCCACTCGAGCAGCGCTTCGAGATCGGCGACCAGGCAGACGTCGACGAAGAGATGGCCGCGTACCTCTGCGAGGAGCGCGGCGACTTCGAGCGGGTCGACGCGCTCCAGGAGGGCGACGAATGGGCTGGCGACTCACCGCCTTGGGAAGAACCCGACGGCGATACCAACGACGAACCGAAAGTCGACGCGGATGACGTCGTCGACACGCTCGAGGAGGCAGAAAAGCCCCGCCCTGAGGACGCCATCGAGATGGGGCTGTGTCCCTGGTGCTCCGAGTACGAGGGCGAGAACGTCGGCATGCACGCCTCACGGTCCCACCCCGACGAGTGGGACGAGTACAACGAGGAGGACTAACCCATGCCAGCCTGGCACGATAGCGCTGTCCTCGCCGACTCGGAGAGCCTGACCGCCGGCCAGGCCGTCGAACTCGTCGGCGTCGAGTACCACACGCCGGTCGTCTGTGTCAAGCTCGAGGATCTCGAGGGTAACGCCGACGATACGGTGACGATCGAGTTCGACGGCGCCGCGGCGACCTACGAGGCCGACGAGCGCACGCTCTCGGAGACGACGTCCTACACGGTGGCTCTCCCACAGTGCGAGGGCGTCTCCGTCACGTCGAGTAACGGCTGCACGTACAGCATCGAAGTGCGGAACAACCCACGGTGATCTAAATGCCGACCGGATACTGCACGCTCGAAGACGTCCGGAGAGCCCTGCAGAAGTCACAATTGCCGGGGGACCTCTCCCAGGACAAGCAGATCGCCGTCGACGCGATCACGTCCCAGAGTCGGTGGCTCGAGCGCACGTACAAACGCCACTGGTATGCGGCCACCGGCGATCCGATCCTCGACGAGGCGACGGAGATCGATATCCCGACCGAGCCACGGACCCGGGATGACGAACACGATATCTCAACCCACGGCGCGATGGTCCACGGTGCGAGCGAGCGCGATCGGCATCGCTTTCGGAAGAACAGTGACGCGCTCCTCGAGGCCGGGCCCCGATACGATCGGTGCCGTCGCGATCGGCGCGAGCCCAAGCAGGAGATCCGCATCGCGATCGGCGAGCCAGAAGCCCTCGAGTCGCCA
This sequence comes from Natrinema halophilum, assembly GCF_013402815.2. Taxonomy (NCBI): domain Archaea; kingdom Methanobacteriati; phylum Methanobacteriota; class Halobacteria; order Halobacteriales; family Natrialbaceae; genus Natrinema; species Natrinema halophilum. Next base: position 644,736 of record NZ_CP058601.1, on the reverse strand, counting down.
GTCGACGAAGACGTCCCGGCGTACACGCGGATCCGCCTCGATCGGAAGGACGTCGAATCGATCAACGAGTTGCACGTCATCAACGCCGATGGAGGTTACGACGACTGGGTCGCGGAGAGTGACTACGACGGCGGCGCCGGACTAAGCCATCGCGGCGAGGATTACTGGGGCCGTGTGAACAACGACGGGATCAGCGAGCTCTATCTGAACGTCCATGCGATGGACGACGATATCGCCTCGCTGTCGAAGGCTGTGTACGTGGACTGGGATTACGGTACCGAAGGAATCTCGCGGACGGTTCGGCGGGCGGTCGCGCTGTTCGCCGGCGCCGAGTTCACCGAGGAACTGAGTGCACAGGTCCCAGAGAACGCGAAGCTCTACAACGCCGAGACGAAGGCCGACGAGATGCGCGACCGGGCCCGGAAGCTTCTCGAGCCCGACCAGGAGGTGCCATAAGGTGAGCGCATCCGATACGACGGCCAGCGCCTCGTTCTCCATGGGTGGCCCCAAGCCGCTGATAGACGATGCCGAACACCGTCTCGTCGGTCAGCAGGGGTCGCTCATCTTCGCGGCAGTACGCGTCTCTCACGGGACACTCCGCTCGTACGCGAGTCGGACCGACTACGACGCCGAACCGATCATCGACTCATTCGCTGGCGTCGACGTCGATCGGACCGACACTGGCATCACGGTCACGTGGGAATGGGATCACCCGGCAGCGGTGTACTTCAACGCCGGTACGAGCGACCATACGATCGAGGGGGATCCAGTCCTTGCCTTCGTGTTTGACGAGTCGGAGTATCCTGGACTGGCTGAGATGTTCCCTGGCGGGACTGCGTTCCTCCCCGAAGTGGACGTCTCCGGTCTCCCGGAATCGAGGTTCGTCCAGGCCGGCCTCGAGTGGCTGCGCCAGGAGGTAACGTAAATGGTCCAGGACGAAGTCGGCTGGGTCCTCGAGACGATCAAGTCGAACTACCCGGTCGCCTGGCCGACCGATGACGAGGGCGACCCGGAACTCTACCGGATCAACCGCGACGAACCGGAGACCCTCGAGACCGGTGAACGGTCGAAGACGATCGAGTTGACAAAAGCATCGGCGATCGGTGCGTCACTCGCCAACCGAGACACGCAGCCAGTTGGGACAGAGTACGACCACCGTGTCGAGACGACCATCTCGTGCCGGCTCGAGGGCGTAACCGGTCGCTCCGGCGAGTTCGGACGCATCGACTCGGCCGCGGGCTTCGAGCAACTGGTTCGGTACATCCAGCACGCGATCAACGCCGAGCGCTCATACCCGACGGTTGACGATGTCGGCCAGGACGACATCGGCTCGGTGGCGTACCACTCGTTGTTTGTTGAAAACGAGACTGACCTGAGCCACGAGGAGCGCGACTACTTCCGACGCGACTGGGATGTCCGGTTCGTCGGCTTTTCTTCACTACCGTAATAGGATCATGAAACGATACAACAGCACTGACGGCGGTGGTATAGCATGACCGGCGGCGGGGCCGCGAGCCTTGCGTTCGGGAAAGAGCAGAGCTTCAAAGGCTCACTGGTCGACAGCGATAGCGACGGGACGCCCGAGTACTGGGCCTTCGGGCGCAATCCGACGGTCACCGAACTCGATCTTGATCGAGCGCTCGAACGGCTGACTGAAGGTGACCAGGCCGAGTCGGTCGAGAGTCTGGCGACCAACCTCGAGGGCGCGTTCGCAGTCGAGACGGTCATCTCGAGTGACGTCCACGGCGACGTCGAGGACATCGTCTTCAACGACGCCGGCACTGGGTTCAAGGCCGGTCGGGCGGTCTCCTCGCGGGTCTTTGCAGGGATCGACTACCTCGACGGCACCTGCGAGCGAGAACTGATCGGCTGCATTCCGCTCGAGTACTCGATCTCGTACACCCAAGACGGCACACTCACGTACTCGCTGTCGATGGGCTACGCCGACGAGAAGACGGCGACCTCGCTCACGCCCTCGTCGGTCAACCAGGTCTCGGACGGCACGAGCGCGGCGGCGCACAGCTTCCAGCTCGACGTCGACGGCACGACGGTCACGAAGCTCCAGGAGGCCGAGCTCTCGATCACGAACATCAGTCGCTTCCAGCGCGGGCCCAGCCCGATCGCGGTCGACGCCGTCCTGGCACGGCCGGAGACCGAACTCACGGCAGACGCGATCTTCAGTGGTCCGTCGCGCCTCGAGTTGGCCTACGGATCGAGTGGGTCGACGTCGACGCAGGACCGGATGTCGAGCGTCGCGGGGACGATCACGATCACGATCGACGGCACGGCGCTCTCGACGTACAACCTCGCGAAGCTCAAGCCCGACACCTACAGCTGGAACGATCTCATCAGCGACGGAGACACCGACATGACCGACTCGACGACGTTCAACGTCGACGGCGGCGTCACTATCAGCTAATCATGCCTCTCAAAACGAAGACGTACGACCTTACCGAGGAGATACAGCGCCTCGAGGAACAGATCGACGAGGTCGATGCCATCCTCAAGGAAATCGACGACAACGGGAACCCACAGTCACAGGCGTTCCAGGGCGAACGGTCTGGCCTCGAGGCCGCACTTGAGGGTGTTCGATGGGCTCGTGACGATGCGTTCGATGCTGACTACGCCCCTATGTGGGACGAGAGCGTCGGCGAGATCACACTGGCAGGCCTCACTGCCGGTGAGTCGGCGGCGATTGAGGATGATCTCAATGGCGGCGGAGCAGGGGCCGCCCGGATTTACCAGGTCGCGAAGGGCACTGTCGACGCGCCATATGTCGACGACGATATGAGCGAGGACGAGCGGATCGGTGCAGTCTCTCAACTTCCGGACAGCTATGTCCGCTGGGCACAAGCTCGGACTGACGAATTGAGTAGTGTCTCGGGAAACGGGAAAAAGAGCTACAGAGAGCTCTACGAGGAAAGTCAGCAGGACAACTCAAACCAGACGTAAGAGTGGACATGCTGATCGGACTCGCCGCTGCATGTGGCATTTCGCCTCGGGAAGCGAGACAGTGCTCCACCCGCGACCTCGAACTCCTCGAGATTGTAGCGAGCGAGCTGTTCGGAGGCCATCAGCAAGAATAAGCCTACACCGTCAGCACGATTTGATAACTGTCGATCCGGTCTATCCAATCACTATTCTGAAAATGGACTTGCGTATCAAAACTCCATGTCTCACCGGCACCGAAGTTTTGTACAGTCGCTATCGCAGTCTCGAGTAGGTGGCCGTTCTCGGCGATCAGTTTGGGGCGGGCAAGGAGCGCCGGTACGGACGTCTCGGTTTGGTTCGAGACTTCCCCGAGGACCCGCGGCATAGCGTAATCGTCGACGGGGATTTGTAGATCGTGGGACTCGAGAACCATTCCGTTAGGAGAAACCGTCCGGCCATGTGCAAAGGAATCTGTGATGGTGAGATCGGCACTGTCAACGGTTCCATCTCCAGAGTACGGAATCCATGGTTCCCAGATCTCTCCAGGCACGAGATCTCGGATGTCCCAGATAGCACTCGAGAGCAGTTGCCCATCTGCGTTATAGAATTTTCCAGCAGCGGTAACGGCACCGAGGCGAGCCTCACCAGTATTCTTGACGAGACCGGTCACGGCGGTTTCCGTCCGGCCGTTGGGTGTGGTCATTGTTCCGAGACTCACATCAGAGACCGAGACATCAATGGCGGGCTCGGGCTCGCTGGGGTTAGTGTCTGTCCCGTTCGTAGAGGAGGTTCCACCATCGTCAGACGAATCCTCGGGCCCACTCGTGTCGGCCATATCGTCACCGACACATCCCGCGACGGTAGCGGTTCCCATAACCGACAGTAGTTGCCTCCGGTTCATACAGCGAACTGAGAGGTCAGAGATTAAAAGAGTTCACAACACATGACAGAATTTAGCACAGAAGCAGACTTGCTATTCAGCGATTCGTCGCTTCAAAAGTCGAGACGACGATTTGAGAAGGAGTTTAGTAACGTCTCCGTCGGTCTCGAAACAGGCGGGACTGTAGCTGGTCGGGTAGGTAATCAGCAAGGAGGCGTCGCGGCGACTGCGTCGACGGCGGCCGGGACAAAGTTGTCTGGCGTCTCGGGATCGCTTGAGGATACCCTTGAGCTCGACCAGGAGCGGAACACACTGCTCTCGGAACTTCTCGAGGCGACCGAGCGAAACGCCAGCGGTGGCGGTGGTGGCGGTATCAGCACACTGATCAGCATGGGCGGGATCGCGACCATGCTCAGCGGCGTCAGTCTGACCTCGATGATCTCGACGGTCAGTCTTTCGTCGCTGGTTACGTCGGTCAGTGCATCAACGCTGATCGCAAGCGGCCTCGCAGCGTCGACGCTCATCACAAGTGGTGTGATGGCGAAGAACCTCATCGAGGGCAAAGCGACTGTTTCAGACATCATCAATCCGCTCAACAGTCTCGGCGATCTCATTACAGGACCAGTCCCGTTACCGAACCTCATCGAAACAGGCGTCGGTATCGGGGCGTTCATCGCCGGTGGTGTCTCGATCGCCTCCTTCGTGACTGGGTCGTCGATCACCGCGATGGTAAGCGGCGTTGGTCTGGGATCTCTTGTTAGCGGGGTTGGGATTACGTCGCTGGTCAGCAGCGCTGGCCTAACATCGCTGGTCAGCGGCGCCGCGCTGACTTCGTTTGTGACGCCGGTGGCAGCGACTGCGATCATCGGTGCGGTCAGCATGGACAAACTCATCAAAATGCACGGCGAGGGGGACAGCTACGACCAGGACACGGCGAAGACATCTCCATCGACCACCGATGCCGAGAACCCGCCTGGGGCCATGGAACTCGATCCCAGCCACCCGATTTATGAGGCAAGCCAACATGATCCGGGGGAGACGATAACGGTCCCGGATGACTTCGGCCAGGACCAATCCGGCGGATCCAAGAACGGATCGCAATCATCTCGGTCGACCTCGAACCGGGCTCGAGAACGCACGAGCAGGTCGGCCGAGATCAACTACTCGCCGACAATCAATGCTGACCTAAGCCGGCTCGAGCGGATGATTAGCAAAGATATTCGGAAACTTGAACAGAAAGTGAACAAACTCGAGCGAGAGATTAGTGGCCGATGACGTGGGCCAACCCGCAGGTCACGATCAAGAACGCCCAGATCGGCGGGTCATCCGTCGACGGGACGTTCGTGTTTCCGAGCGATATCGTCGTCGAGTTCGAGACCCGGACTGAGGAGTTTTTCCAGAGTGACGGGACAGTCTCGGTGGTCGCGAGCACCGTCCTTGATCTAATCCAAAACGAAACGGACGCCGATGTCGGCGATGGCCTCCGCCAAGAGCTATCCTGGGACATCGGCGGCGGCATCCACGCTGTGACGCTCGATTTCAAAGGCTACACAGGCTCGTCGCATCGCTGGGGTGATACCGGCAACGGGGGCACGCCGACTGATGCGACCGGGGAGGACCTCCACGCCCAGATGGCCGTCCTCGATCGCTATCTCAATACTGCGACGATCGACAGCACGAACCCGGCGATCCTCGAGGTCGGCGAATACTCGAGTCCCGGGCGCTATGGACCGCTGCAGGTTGTTCCAGAGAATCCTAACATGATGTTCGACAGCACCGAGCAGAGTAGCGTCTTCGACGGCTCGATCACGTGGGTCGAGACCGTGACGCTCAACCAATCGATCGACGGCGGCAAACAGACCGAGGGATAACCGATGACAGACCTGCAACTCTATACGCTTGTCGTCCCCAGCAACCCACAGTCGGGGCTGATGGCTCGCCTCCAGCAACAACTCGCGACGTCCGGCATCCTCGAGCAGGACGGTGGGGTCGTCGAGCAACTGTCGAGCGAGCCTGGTGATCAGACGATCTCGGGGTACTACCGTGCGAAATACGCTGACAAGATGGCGACCGAACTCGAGGAACTCGCCCAGGCCTCGGGCGTCGACGAACTCTCGCTCGCAGGGATGTCCTCCTCGACGTCGAAGGATGGATACTACAGCCTCGAGAGTGCCGACGTCGAGCAGGTCGCGCCACAGACGCCGCTGGTCCAGCGCTTCGACCTAACGCTGCGGCACAAGGGCACTCGAAACGACTACTGGCGAGCCCTCGAACCCTCGCGACGACAACTCGATCACCCCTTTGGCAACTCGACGACACCGGTCGAGGTCGGCGTCCCCGCGGTCGCGGCGAAGGCCCAGTGGTTCAACCCCGAGGACCAGACGCGAAAACTGGCCTCACCGACCACCACCCGCAACGCCGAGCTCGGTGACGTCGAGATCTTCGACCTGGACGCTGGCGAGACCGCGGTCGGCACTGAGAATCCGACGCTCCTCTACGAGATCTCCTATACGAGCGAAGAGGACGTCGACTGCCGGGTGTACGACACGCTCGGTAACACCGCGAAACTCGACGCGAATAGCGACCTTCAGTGGAAGAAAACGTTTAGCACACAGGCGGATTTCGACGACGAACTCGTCCTGGACAACGGCCTCCTACGGTTGCGTCTCGACGAACCGAATAGCACCCTCACAGCCGAGGAGTGGGACGATTCGAATACGACCTGGTCGGCAGTCAGCCTCTCGAAGCCGTCGACAGTTGACCTGATGGACGTCGACCTGATGGACGTCGCGATGGTCCGCGATCGAGCCCAGTTCACGTTCGACGTTGACGGCTCGCTGTTCGCGCTGAACGCGATCCTCAACCGTGGGTTCAACGATGTGCAGTTTACGATCCCGCCGAATGAGAGCGGGCCGATTCCGACGGATCTCGAAAATTGGCTCGATCCGATCGCTTCGGCGAGCGTGGTCGATCCAAATGCCAGCAAGACACTGATCTCGAGAACCGAGGTGCGACGATAGATGCCATCACAGACGTTCACGTCGGACGGGACATGGACTGTCCCCTCAGATGTTGAAATTGTCACGCTCTACCTTTCTGGAGAGGCGGGCAAAGGTGGTGTTGGTGGGTTTGATCCCGGCGCTGGCGGCAGCGGAGGATACGTCGAGGGCGAACTGGCCGTCACGCCGGGCGAAACGCTCGACGTGAACATCGGAGAGGGCCGTTCGGTCGGCGGCGCTGCCTCCAACTACAGCGGGGGAGATGGCGGCGGAAGCGTCGATGTGAGGCAAGGTGGGTCAACAGCATCAGATCGGGTTGCCGTCCCAGCTGGCGGTGGGGGCGGCGGTGCATCCGATAGTGAAGCTGCCCCCGATGGCGGCGCCGGCGGGGCCCTGCAAGGCGCCGACGGGGGGACGAAGTCCCAGGTTGGCCAGGCGACTGGTGGGACACAGTCGAGTGGCGGCACGGGAGCCGGAGGTGGCTCAGACGGCAGTCTGGTGTCTGGGGGCGACGGCGGGAGCAGTGGCAATGCAGGTGGCGGCGGTGGTGGTGGCGGATACTACGGCGGTGGTGGTGGCGAAGGTGGCAGCAACTACGGCGGTGGCGGCGCCGGTGGGAGTAACTATGTCGACGCCCTCGCGACCGTCACGGCGAACGACCGCGGGGGGAGTGCGAAGTCATTTGGCAGCGGAGAAGTGACGATCGCCTACTCCACTCCGCCCAGCGGTCTGTCTGCATCCACGGTACGATACCGCTCTGTGGACCTCACGTGGGACTCTGTCAGCGGAGCTGACGAATACCGCGTCTACCGTGACGGAAGTCAGGTGGGGACCACAACGTCGACGTCGTTCACTGATACGGGACTCGCTCCCACGACAGGTTACACGTGGGAGGTGACGTCGGTGACCGACGGCGTCGAGAGCAGCCCATCCGACCCAGCGAGTGCAACGACCGGCGGGTCGGCGCCGACCGACGTGTCCGTCTCCGTCGTGGATGACGATATTACAGTTACGTGGACGGACACAAACGGCGATGAAGACGGCTACGAAGTACACCGGTCGCAGTCATCGCCCGTTGACACGTCCGGGACGCCGGTCACGACAACGAGCGCGAACGTAGAGTCGTTTTCGGACACTGCGCTGCTCGATGGTGAGCGGTACTACTACCGGGTCGTCGCTGTCCGCAACGGAGAGCGAGGTGACGACTCGGCTGAATTGGATGGTCTCACGGATCTGCCACGGCCGACCAACCTCACTGTTGACAGCGTCAGTGGTCGGACGGCAACGCTGTCATGGACGGATCCAAGCGACAACGCGAGCGGGTACCGGATACTGGTCCGGACCCCGACCGAGCGGAACTTTTCGCAGACCGGCAGCGATGTCGCACCGGTCTCAGAAGGCGAGACCGCGTCGGCGACGACGGGCGACCTACTTGACGGTCAAAAATACGCCGTCACCGTCGAGACGTTTACCAGTGATGCGTCGAACCGGTATGCCGAGATCGACGTCGAGGCAGGGACGACGTTGACGGTCAACAGCGGCGAGACGAAAGACGTGCTCTCTCCGTTCGCGGTGAAAGGGACGGTATCGAACAGCGGAACGGTCGAAAACTCATAAATCAAACTCATGGCACCACAAGAACCACAGTACGAACTGCGTGACCCCTCGGATGGATCGCTCCTCGGAACGATTTACGCAAACGGCAGCGACGGTATCGCTATTCATCATGCCGGGTCCGGTGACGAAGTCGTCCTCGACGGCTCTGGCCTAACGACTCCATCGTTAAGTACAGAGCGTGTAGATACCGAGGTATCATCCATAGGTCAATCTGAACATACGCGAACTTCCGCTTTTAACGGTTCAAACAACTATCGAGTAAGAGAGCAGAAAACCGAAGACGTGTCCGATTCAGCTACAGTAATTATGGATAACGCGGACGATATCGCGGTGAATTTTGTTTTCGGTAAGGTTCAAGGCTCCAGTGCTGGATTTGCTGATATTGTCATATCCATTAGGTGGACGTCCGTTTTAGAGATCACCGGGTTGAATGACACATCGTCAGCTATCCCCAGTCGCAGTTATTCAAAAGGAGCCCCGAGCGAACTTGAATTGGCAATGTCTGACCCGGGCGACCAGTCAGACGTGGTTGTTCGGAGTTTCAAGGGGGTGATCTAACATGGCTACTATAAAAATCGAGCAAGATGGCGTCGAAATTGGGGAAATAGTAGTAATCGGAATTGAAGCGGCAGATATAGACGCAGATGATTATGCCGAAAGGCACGGGTACGACTCGGCCAAAGTGACAGCAACAGTTGAGGGTGACTAACCCCCAGGGTAGTTCCTGAGGTCTTGGTAGCGGTTAGTTCTCAAGCGGCTGTTTGAAACAAACGATAGCAATGACACTCACATTCACCACTGACATCCCCGATGCTGCCGGCCTCCTCCTGGATGCGACTGTCCAGAGTGAGCTGACTGCAACATGGGATGATAACCTCAACAACGGAGAGTTTCGGCTCGAGTGGAAAGAAGAGGACCCGGACACGACGACTACCTATTCGGACGCGAACAGCGCGACTGTCGGCCACGATATCCTGTCGTACACTATCACCGGCCTCCTGGACGGAGAAAAATACTCCGTTCGTCTCCGTTGCCAGACCAGTTACAAGACCGGATCGTGGCTCGAAGCTGCCGACATCACGAAGCTAACTGCTGCCGACCAGCCATCGGTCTCGAGTTCGACGGACACCTCTGTCGGTTTGAGTTGGACAATCAACTCCAACTTCGAGGGATCACAGCAGATCTACCGGCGGCGTACGGACTACAACTACAACGATAATGGCCGACTCATCGCGACCCTCTCGACGACTGCGGCCTCCTATATTGATTCGACCCCCCAACCCGACCGCGAGTACGAGTACGAAGTCCGTGCGCTCACACAGTGGGTCCATGCCGATAGCCCGGCGACGACGGTCTCGACGACTGATTCGCTCGGTCTCGAGGATCGTGCCGTCCCACCGACGGAATGGTACGCGGAGATTGCCCATCCAGACGACCCAACGCTGACGCCACGGATCCTCGACGATCCTGTTCGGCGGCCAACGGTCAACGGCTTCCCGCGCATCGAACTCCCGGTCCCGCAGGACGAGACATGGCACGCAACCGCGTTCGACGATGCGCCACTCTCGGTTTGGCATGACGGCGATCGCGAACCGGTCGACACGCTGGAGCACCGGCGCCTCCGGCCCGATCGGACCGTCCTCGAGGGCCGCGGTGGCACGCAGCTCGACCAGCGAGTGATCGAAGACGTCGACACCCAGAAGACGCACCTATTCGTCGAGGATTTGCTTACGACGCACACCGACTATTCTGTCAACGTCGATACTCCCCAGAGCGAGACTGAGCAGCGGTCGATTCAGGAGGCCGATACGGACGTCGAGCATCAGCAAGCGTTTGTCTCAATCCCCAGCGACCAGCCGCTCGAGTTTACGAGCGACGGCTACTACGCACCGACGCAGACCGGCTGGTTCGTCGAGGCCGAGAACGCGGCTGGGAACGTCCAGGGGACGGTCTCGAGTTCGGACTACAGCGGTGGCACAGCGGCCGGTGTCTTCGGGGACGCTGACGAGTTCCAGCTGACTATCGAGAACGACCATACCATCCCGGCGGGCAACCTCCAGATTCTCTTTCGACGGGATACCCGGAACGTATCAAACCACCACGGCCTCGATCTCATCCTCGATGGGACAACGATCGAGTCGTTGAGTGCTGGCGTTTTGGCCGAGCAACTGGCCTGGTACTCGATCGCCGTCAACACCGAGATCTCGCCCGGCACCCACACGTTCACGGTCGCAGCGACCGGCGGTGGCGAGGACTTCGAGATCGACGCGGTGGCAGCGTACGACAACCGCTTCGGGCACTCCGAGCCCAGCAGCGTCAACGCAGACGGCTATCTCGATGGCCCCGAACTCTACCCGGATATCGCCCGCCTCGAGATGGAGCCGATCGAGACGCCGCTCGGGATCTCCGAGGTCACCCTCGAGGTCGTGACTGCCGACGATGGGACCGTCTCCGAGCTCGCAATCGGCGAGGAGGGCACGACGACCTGGAACACTGCCACCGATGTGAGCAGTCACACTTACTCCTACTCGAGCCTCGCGACGACGGCCCGCGGCCGGATCGGCGTCGGCCGCCAGGGATCGCGAAGTGATGCCGCTCCGGCGACGGGCTTCGACCGCGAGAGGGTTGACTCGCTGACGATGACGGCGCAACTCGACGATACGCCAGTGCTCACTGATCGGTCGTTCGACGGCCGGTTAATCGACGTCCTCCGCGAGGTCGCCGACATCGGCAACTTCGTTTTCGAGGTCCGCGAGACGAGCAGCGGGACGACATTCGAGTGGACGCAGATCGACCAGCGCTCGACCAACGTCGATCCCGACCTCGCAGACTACGATATCGACCGTCAAACCGAGGACGTCGTCGAGAAAGCAGTCATCTACGGCGGCGCCCAGCGGATCACGCGCCAGTCGGTGACCGTCACGGTCGGCTCGTGGGTCGACCTGCCGTTCCCCGATTCGCGACTCGTCGAGGGCCGCGAGACCATCTACGACGGCAGCACGGAGTACGAGCGCGGTACCGACTACGAGATTCGGTATGCGACCAGCGACGGTAATCCGGAGCTCAAGGCGCTATCGGGTGGTTCAATCTCCGATGGAGCGACGGTCTCGGTCGACGCCGACGTCAAACCCCGTGGTCAGTACACGGCCGGCGGCGCAGGGGCAAGTCCAAAGACGATCATCAAGGACATCCCCGGCCTGGCCTCGAAGCAGATGTGTGACCAGGTAGCGCTCTATCTCGTTGAGGAGACCGGCGATGCCTTGATCGAGGCCGACGTGACGGTCCCCCACGACAGCGTCGAGTGGTCGGTGATCGAGGCAATCGACCCCGCGCAGTTGCCGACCGACGGGCCGATGCAGGTCCGCGAGATTGAGAGCAACGCCAGTCAGACGACGCTGCGCCTGGCCTCGAGGCAGTCGGTCGGCGAGGCCGTTCAGGACATCAGGCAGCGAACGCAGCGGAATAGCGAGCGGGTGTGATTGGCGGAGGATCAAGCCGAATTGTATTTTATCAGAACTATTCCCACGGACTCAACATGTGATATCGGGAAAAACTTCATAAGATATCCATGAGCAGTTGAGAATGTCCGGGAAGGATACTCACATCCAAATAGAAAGGAAACAGAGTTTCCTTTCACTCTCCTTTGCCCGGGCATTTACCTCACCTGCCACGGGCGTTCTTTATGCTACTTGTGAGCTTATAATAATTCGGGACAATGGCAATCCTTCATCGAAACTCGGGTGGGGGGTACCAACGGTGTCGAAGTTCTACCCCCAGATCTGAGTTACAGCAGTGATTTACAGGGACGATTCTAACCCAGTCGGAATCGGAAAGAGAGTGATATTCTTGGTAGCAAACATCTTCACTGTCGCGTTCCCTCACGCGGCATGAACCAACTAGCCCTCACTTGACCGATCTGCCCATTCCTGCTCCTTTCGACGGCCGTCACCCCTGCACCCATCTGAGCGGGTTTGAGGTATTCTTGAGGACCGTGTACCGGTAGCGGCGGCCTCGAGTTCGGCTACAGCTCTGAGTGCCCCGAGACTCTCGTACGGATCGACGTCATATTTGGCGAGATTTCCCCTCGAAAGTCGCCACGCTCTCCTTGCAAGTTCGGGATCTGAGTCTTCATGACGATAGGAGAATTCAGCGAGGGCGACTGCGATCAGTAGGTCATCCCGAAGTCGATCAAATGCCATATCTAATACTGTTAGTTTGCACAGATAAATATCCTGTCTACAGCAGAAACGCCGACAGGGGTGTGATCCGTCGACGTCGAAGCCCCCGAAGGTGGTGGGTCAATCGGGTTGGGGTCCGAGATCGGGTGACAGTTTGGCTAATGACTTCACGGTGGAACGATCTCGAATGGCGAGGTCAGTATGTCTCGGGTCGGATAGATTCTGTCGGGGCAACGACCGAATCTGTTCCCTCGCCATCTGAACGTAAGGAAAGTGTCTCCATCAATCTGTTGGCCAGGTTAAAAGTATGAGTGATTATTAGAACACATATCCAAAGCAAACGGATTTATTCGGGGCGACTTGTTTACCTATACTGAATGTTGTTACTACAAACGGAACAATACATCAAAATAGATTTCGGAAAATCGGAACCCGCCCTCGAACAGTTAACATCCGAGACAGTCCACTGGGGGTATGGGTAGGAACACAAACGCTGTCCCGTCGCTTGACAAGATTCCCGACCTTCCGTCGCTCGAGGCCGGCGCCACGCTCCTGGAGTCATCGTCTCGCGGGGCGTTCCACGCTCTCGCCGTGGACCACTTGCTCCTCGAGCGACCGGGAACAGCGTGGTGGATCGACACGTACGGGCATGCACAGACCGAACCGCTTGCAGATGTTGCACCGAGTCGACGCGTCCTGAAGAAGATTCAGATAGCCCGCGCCTTTACCGCGTACCAGCATTACACGCTCTGCGACCGACTACTCGAGGATCCCGACTACGGGAAACTCGCAAGCGTCGACCAGGACGACGTCGGCTTGATCGTGGCGCCAGCCATCGACGGCCTCTATCGTGACGACGACCTCAATCAAGACGAGTCCGAGCGGATGGTGGTGTCGGCGCTGGCTCGGCTGGCAGCTGCAGCTCGACGATACGAGTGTCCGGTGCTGATGTCGAAGGCTCGAGACGATGAGTTCGCGAAGCCGATCGACAACCTCGTCGACGAACGGATCGAGTGTCTCGAGACCGACGAGGGCGCGCGGTTTATCGGAAAAGAGTTCGAGTCGCTGGTTTACCCGGTCGGAAATGGGATGTTCCAGACGACGCTCGCGTTCTGGAAGCAGGTCCTCGAGGCACGCGAACCGGCGTATCCGACGTCGATCACTGCGGGTTCGATCCGGGAGGTGGCATAGATGGGGAAGACGAACCCCACCTATCGCGACCAGTTGCGTCGGCTCGAGGAGGATTGGCAGCCATTTCGTCGGGCGCTTCGGGTGCAGTATCACGACGAGTTTGATCAGCTATTCGACGATGCGCGGCAGTTCGCGGATGCGGCTGGGATCCAGAACGAGATGGCGGTGATGGAGCCATTTCTTATCTCAGTGATGTTGGCCCAGGAGTGTCGTATTCGGGAGATAGAAGACTCAGCTGGAAATGACTAGGTAGTTTTTAAGAAAGGGCTTTAAATAATTTTAGCAATATATTGGTTTTCTCAGTAATACGTATTTCTGACTGATTCTGCATACACTCCTAAGTATGTTCGAGTTTATTCTTAGGATGCACCGCAAGGTGTGTATGTGTACGGTGATAGGGAACCACCTACCACCACAATATCACCGTTCACATACGACGCTTCCATATGGAAGCGGTTTTTGGTTCATTCTCTTTCTATTAAATAGTGCAGGCTATGGATTACCCTTTCAGAAAATAGAATGCGCTTACCCTTTGTAACTAATCATCTATTCGGGATAACGGTATGCGCTTTTAGGTTAACGGACGCACGGGCGATGGCTACCTTTGGTTCAAACCCATTCAGGTAAGTCGTCTATCTGTGCACAGAGACTCAGAAGGTATTTGAGAAGTGGCGGATATTCACTATAGACCACAACCCTACTTCGTTGATCATATTCGATAAAACCAGCATCAATCAACTTGGGAAGGTCAGAATGGTGCAGTTTAGATCTCATGGCAAAAACCTTCTTTTCAGACACATTATTCGGTTTCGTCCCTTTCTTCATAGCCGCTGATTTTTTCGCAAGCGGTTCTAGCTTGATTGCTTCATTTACTTTTGTTAAATAGAGGACGTTTCTCCGACGTTCGCTCCCAAGTGTTTGAAAAATTATATTTAATTCGAGTCGGTCATTTGTATCTTGGATGACATTCGCAGTGTCAATTCCGTCTGCAATATTACACCCGATGTTATCCTCATCGCTAATGCATTTATCGTCCGACATATGTCGGACTACTATTGACGCTCAGATATAACTTGTGGGATGGCAACAACTCACGCGACTCTTTTTGGTCCAGACCTAAGTTACTGGTGGAAGAGCAGATTAAAATGCAATGTGGAAACTATACATTTTTCTTTTTATCACCAGATACAGACACTATTTCTACTTCACCATTTCCATCTGCCCTGATCTCATATCCGTAATAGTGGAACTGTACATAGCCGTCACCAGAAATTGATTTGATAACCAGGTTCAATGCTTCTGTATCTATCTTTTCCTGTAGGGGTGGTTTGAGATCAGTAGGTGAAACACCTTCTTCTTGTGCGACCAATTCCACAACAGTAATCGAGAGATCATGAAGTGAGTTCCGGTGCATTGATTCTTCTGGTGGAGTAGACCGCTTTGCGGAAAAATCTGATTTATACTCCCCAATAACTCTGTTTTTAAATTTTCCTAGTCAAATCAAAATCAGGAAGTCTGCATCGCCTCTTTCGCTTTCTGAATTCGCTTGTACTCCTGGACGTCACCATCCTCCCCGTCGGGATGGACGTTCGCCGACTTTCTTCGAGCCGCTGCCCGAATGACGTCCTCCGACGCGCCGGGGGAGACCTCGAGGATTTCGTGGGGCTCCTGGTCAAGCTCGTCTCCGCTCGAGGCCGGCGGCGCCGCGATCGCCTCCTCGTCGGCGGGCGGTAGCTGTGCGACTTCGTCGATATCGCGCGCCGTCTCGACACCACAGCGATCGGCGAGGCGAATGCGGCGAACCCACAGCGCGATGGCGCGGGCGTTCTCCCGCTGCGTTTCCCAGCTGTCGCACGCGATCGCCGACTGCTCGTCGGCCCGGGCCTCGAGGTCGCGGTAGTAAGCCACGACGCCGACGTCGTCGGGATCGTCGGACTTGTGCGGAATGTTCGGGTCGTTCGCATAGTGCTGGCTGGCCGTCTCGATCTGGACGTCGGTCTTTCCCCAACGCTCGAGTTCCTCGACGATGCTCTCGAAAGCCTGCTTGTGGCTGACGGAGAGGTTCCCGGGATACGGTTCGCGGTCGTCCGAGTCGCTCCGATCGTAGCCGGCGGGCCAGTCGAGGCGGAGACCTCCGTCGGCGTACTGCTGGCTACTCATCATCCACCCCCGCGGCCTCTTTCAGCCGCCCGAGTGCGACCTGGATGCCGTTTCCGTCGCCGTTTTCGCAGGCGCGTTCGAGATCCTCGATCGTCCGGGCAAGTTCCTGGCGGTCGGGCACACCCTCGAGTTGCTCGTTTCGCTTGCTGAGTTCGGCCTTGTAGGATTCGATCTCTTTACGCGCGTCGACCAGGTCCGACTCGAGGGTGTCGATGCGCTCCTGGAGGGTGTCGACGTCCGGTTCCGGTTCGGCGTCGGTGCGTGGGTCGTCCACGAGTTCGTACACACCACGACCGACGTTTTGGACGTGCTGTGCCGCTTCAAGGAGACCGAGCCGCTGGTGCGTATACTGCCTGCTTTTGTCGATTTCATCCGCGATGTTTGCCGGTACATTCCGTCCGTTCTGGAGGACGTCGAGTATTTCTCCGTCGACACCATCCAGTTTGAGACTCATATTCAGTGCCATTACATGCTCACAGTTGACCGTTGTCCTTTATCGTGTAAAAAGATTACTATGTAAAATACGTCAAAAAGGACTGTAGCATTTTACGACGTAAAGTATAAGGGGTTGGCGAATAGACTATGAAGTAGAGACGCAGGGTGGCCGGGAAAACTCTCGGCCGGGTGCCTTCAACACCCGACCTGTGTCCCACGGTAAGGACAATGTCAACTACGACACCACCCACGGAAGAAGTTTCGGATGCACTGGCACAGATCGACGACGTCGTCCTCGAGCGCCGCTCGTGGAACTACGGCTACGTTGGCGAGGACAACGAGGGCCGTCACCACCACGTCGACCGCAAACTCGAGCGCATCGTCGTCACGAAGTCCCGCGCCAAACGCGATGACTCCGGTGCCGTGCCGGTGTTCTCGCTGCGCGGCCCGATCCTTCACACCGAGCGTATCGAACTGGGATCGATGGGCGAGGGCGGTGACAATCTCCGTCGCTGGATCGCGTTCATCGACCAGGAGTGTGGCGGGTGGGCCAATCGCCCAGTTTCGGCGGCTGACCAGGCACAGGACGTCCTCGAGGAGGTGCTCCACTGATGATGATCCGTGACCACGAACACGTCGCGAAGCGCGCGGAACAACTCGAGCGTGAAGGCGCCCGCGAGATGCGCCGACTCGCCGAAGCGAAAGCCGTCGCCGGCCCGGAGCACGTCGACGCGACTGATGGATCGGGGATCATCGTTGCTGAAGACGACGGCCTCCGCGCCGACGGTGGCGAGCCAGGCGAGGACTGCGAACCGATCGACGTCGGTGATCACGTCCAGGACCGTGAGGATCCCGACGCGACGATGGTCGTGGTGAATCTCGATACCCTTCGCGCCGACGCATACGAGCTCGAAGACGGTGGGCCGACGGTCGCACAGGTCAACCCCGACTACCCAGAGACGGACGACGTCGTCGAAGTGATCTACCCGGATCGGACGGACCTTACGCTCGAGGGGAAGAAGCGGTACGCCTTCCCGCGCAGTCGCCTCGAGGTGGTCGCCCGAGTCCACGATCGCGATCGCGACGGTGACGATGGAGGTGAACGGTAATGCGGACTCGGAAACGGCTCAACGAACTTGCACACGAGCGTGCGAGTGGATTCGACGCCACGATCTGCCACAACCACGTGTACGAGACAGTCCAGGGCCACCACGCCCACGGCCCCAACCTCGAGCGATATGTCTCGGTTACCGAGGATGTCTATGAACTGGCGGCTGGTGAGGATCTTGACGACCGCCGGCTGGATGTCTTCGGCGCCGCCGAGGAGATTAACGACCATATCGACGATGTCGTCGACGAAGTCATCGCCGCTGCACTCGCACACCTCCTCGAGGTCATCGACGACTGGAACGACGTTCACGACCAGGACGATATCGACGCCGGGATACACGAGGCCCGCGACTGGCTGCAGGACAACCATGAAGCTGCAAAGCGCGCTGGTGTCTGGGATGAGGTGACTGCGTAATGGCGGCTGCCGAATCCGCCCACGATCCTACAGCCGGAATCGACGAGGCCACCCTCACCCGCGACCGTCGCGGCGCCGAGCAGTCGATGGGTATCTGGCCGATCGCCGACGGCCTGTGGGGTGTCGGGACCGGCGCCGGCACGGAGTACTCCGAGTATTTGGTGGACCTAAAAGAAGGCCGGTGTACGTGCGACGATTGGCGATATCGTGGTGTGCCCGGAAGTGGACAGATCGCTCGGTGCAAGCACGCGAGTAGAATCCTCCAGGCGACCGGTCGGATCGAGCTGCCCGTCGATGCTGATCCGAGCCCGGAGCTAGAAGCCCAGCGCTCGAGGTGGTCCGAATGAAAGATCGTCGCGACGCGTTCGCCGTTCGGTGGACACCATCACGGGGGCCGGCCCGGAAGGTCGTGTTCGAACCGCGGGCTGTGGGTGGCTACGACCGGGAGGAATACGAACGGCGGAACGGCGAATGGCGGTGTGTCGGTCGGGAGATCGTCGCCCACGTCAGCCTCGAGACGGCCGACGGTGTGACGGTCGGCGAATAATCAATCCAAGAACTCTTCTGGCGAGACAGCCCCGTTCTCGACCAGTTCAGAGTCAAACGTGACGAGAACCCCGTCCGTCTCTTCTGCCGTCGTGAGGATAATACAGTCCATTGGATACAGTAGCGTTCGCTCTTGGACTGAATAGGATTTGAGGAGGTCATTGGAATCTGGCCGGTAGACCGTCACCCGATCCCAGAGATTCTCGAGGAGTTGCTCAACCTGGTCTTGATCGAGCCGTTTTTTCTTCGCCAAGACGGTCCGAAACTCCATCAGATTGAACATCGTCGTCGACAGCTCACGATCCAAATTAAGGAATTTCGTTGCGATATCGCCGCGTTCTGTTTCGTTGAGTGTCGCGGCGACGAAAATATTCGTATCGACGAAAAGCTTCATACGTCTTCGCGGATCTCTCGGACAGCCTCAACCGAGTCGACCTCGACGTCGACGTCCTCGAACGCTTGCGACAGGAACGTCCCCAATGGGACATCGTCGTCATCGTTCGAGGAAGGGGATTCATCGTCCATACTGGATGGGTCGATGGCTACAGGCATGATTCTATTGGTGGAATGGTATCGGCACGTGGTGGTAAATGTACCGGGAGAACTTCGACAGAAAGTGCATTCAGCGAACGAGCAATCAGACACATCAAATGTCGTCCGGGTCCATCTCTCTGAGCTTCCGTGCCAGCTGCGACCCTTGTTTTGGCGCAATTGTATGTTCTTCTGAACAGTACTTGCATTCTGATCGATCGGGATCTATGCGATTGAGTGGTCGCTCTTTCACAAATTTAGCCCGGTCCAATGTATGGCAATCCGGGTCCGTGTGGTAGACGTGGCGGCGTTCAGAGATATAGACAATATCACGTTGCTGATCGTCGGTTTCCTCAGCCATGCAGTTTTCCTCTGGTACCTCCCTCCGTTAGGCCCAGACTGTCTTCAAGCCTTCCAACACAATCGTCGTTGGTCGTAAGTCCCTTTTCGGAAACGAGGCACGATACGCCTTTTACACGTGTCTACAAATAGGATGGTTATGATTTCGAGAACGGACGTCTTCAAAGATTCGTGGCCGCCTACGGAGCTCCCAAACCGGAACGACGAACTTGAACATCTCTCACGCCGGCTCGGCCCGACCACCCACGGCGACGAAGGTGAGGACGTCCTAATCTATGGCTCGAGTGGTGTCGGAAAGACTGCGACTACCCGCCACTTTCTCACACGAAAGCTGCCGAACTACTCCGATACAAAGTGGGCCGAGATCAGCTGTGGCGATAAGACGCGCAACATGCTCCTGGAGGAAGCCGCGGCGAAACACCCCGACGATATCACCGTCCACCTGAACTGGCGACCGAGTCGGTTGAAAGCCGCGCTCGAGCGTGTCGTCGACGGCGACCCGTATATTCTCGTCCTTGACGAGGCCGACTCGATCGCCGATCACGAAATCCTCGCCGATTTTGCGGATATCGAGGGTGTCTCCGTGATCGTTATCACCCACGGCCGGACCGAGTGGTTAGGGAATCTAAATAATACGGTCATCGGCAACTTCGAACTCGACTCGACGATTCGGTTTACCCCCTACAGCACTGACGAACTTGTCGAGATCCTCGAGCCACGGATCCGAAAGGGGCTGAACTACGATGCGTTCACCGCTGGTCAACGGAACCGAATTGCGGATGAGACCAACGGGGTTGCGCGGTACGGGATCAAAGCCGTGTGGGCTGCCGCCGAGATCGCGACGGAGCGCGGTCACGATACCGTCACTGATCGGGACGTCGACGACTGCTTCCCGCGGGCGAAGGCGAAAATGCGCGAGTCGAATCTCGGGAGCCTATCGTACAGTCACCGCGTGATCTATGAGTTAATTCGTCGGGTTGGACCGACGGTCCGAAAGCCAGTTCTGGAGGAAATCTACAGCTTGCATTCCGAGGAGATCTACGCCGATCGCCACCGTGATCCGGTGACTTGGCGGCAGGTGCGAAACTATCTTGAGAAACTCGAAAAATACGACTTGATCGAGCGCAAAGGTGCGACGAGAAACCGGCGGTATGCCGTGACCGATCCCGACCTCGAGGCGAGTGTTGATCTCGATTTCGTGTTTCTGACTGCTTAGTTAGCTGTCACTATCGCTGTCGAACATGACGTCGAGTTTCCCTCTGCCCATTCCCCCATCAAGTGGCGGATGACCTCACTTCTTGAGGCGTCGCGGTCGATCTCACCATCGGCCTTCATCTGCCAAACCTTGTCGTCGAAATCATCGACAAGGTCCTCCGGCGCGTAGATGCTGACCGTCTTCATGTCCTCGCTCATATAGTAGACGATTAGCCTAGTAGATTATAAATCTAGGTCTGTTGTGTGCCCAATTGGCACCATAAACTATTAGTCCAATAGAACAATAGAAGGTAGTGATGGCAGAGACGAGCATTTACCTCGACGAGGATTTGAAGGCCGACCTCGACGAGATCGCTCACGAGCGAAGTTCTCCGGGAAACCGGGTAAGCCGCTCCGCGATCATCCAAGAGGCCGCCCAAGAATACGTCGACCGCCATCGTTCTGAAGAAGACCTCGGAGAGGGAGACAGTCCCGGTGAAGCAACAGCTCAGAACTAAATCGCAGTGAGCCGGGCGTCATCAGCGCCCGGCCCAGGAACACACCTATCGCATGCAAACCCACAACCCAGCGGGGTTTCGTAAGAGACCCCCTACACGATCGAAACAGTCAGTTTATACTGACAGTCAGTCATACTCAGCGTTCTGCCAAAATCCCGAATTAACTGTTAAGACGTTCCTCAGTGGCGGTAACTACCGCCTACCGAGTTGCGCCTTTTCGGAAATGAGGCAGGATACTTTTAGTGTATATCAGAACCAACAGCACAATCACCCACTCGCGGCACACGCCGGAGCGCGACCCAAGTACCAATCAAACCGCGCCCCGGCAGCCCGCGGACTGGATCAACACAGGATGCCTATGGACGACCCAGCCAGCCGGGACAACGCCCGGCACGACAGTAAACGTACCGACACACGACCCTCACCGAAGAACTACCTCAAGGTCTGCATTCAGCGCCTGACCGGCGAGCCACCGCGCGTTGAAAGCGCAGTCGACGTCCACGGCCGGTTCTGGCTCCAGGATCGAGAGAATCCTGACGAGGCCTACCTCTGGTCTCGGGAAACGATCGACGTGGAGGGATTCCGATGAAGAACGTCGATCGTGCCCACACGAGAGAGGACGACGACGTCGACGAATCGGCGACCCTGGTCAAGCACCTGCAAATAGCCCAGGAGTTCGACGACGCCGAGGCACGCGAAGAGATGCCCGAACTACTCGAAGGCGGCCCGATGCTCGGCGCACATCGCTACCTCGTCACGGGAGAGAGCGACGACGCCTGGCTCGCGACAAACTACGTTATCGGCGTCGGGTACAACGGGGGTGATCGGACATGACGACCCAGG